>CAVRQA010000028.1:0-42614 GCA_963723255.1 uncultured Actinomycetota bacterium | reverse complement strand
TGCGCGGCGATGGCGCGGGCGACCGGGTGCTCACTGGAGGCCTCGAGCGCCGCCGCCAGCCGGACGGCCTCGGGGTCACCGGCGGTCTCGTGCACCTGCATCACGCCGGTGGTGAGGGTGCCGGTCTTGTCGAGCACGACGGTGGTGATCGCGCGCGAGGACTCCAGGACCTCGGCCCCCCGGATCACGATGCCGAGCTGGGCCGCCCGGCCGGTGCCCACGAGCAGGGCGGTGGGCGTCGCGAGTCCCAGGGCACAGGGACAGGCGATCACCAGCACGGACACCGCCGCGGTCATCGCGGCGTCGGTGGAGGACCCGGTCAGCAGCCAGCCGACGAAGGTGAGCGCCGCGATGACCAGCACGACAGGGACGAACACGGCGGAGATCTGGTCGGCCAGTCGCTGGATCGGGGCCTTCCCCGCCTGGGCGTCCACGACGGACTGGCGGATGCGGGCCAGCAGCGTGTCGCGACCGATGCGCGTCACCTCGACGACCAGTCGGCCGTCGGCATTGAGGGTGCCGCCGACGACCTCGTCGCCGGCGGCCTTCTCGACCGGCAGGCTCTCGCCGGTGACCATCGACTCGTCGACAGCGCTGGCACCCTCGACCACGACGCCGTCCGTCGGGACCTGCGCGCCCGGGCGGACGAGCATGCGCATCCCCGGGCGCAGGGCCGCGACGTCGACCTCCCGCTCGATGCCGGCCTCCAGCACGGTCGCCCGCTTGGCGCCCAGCTCGAGCAGGGCGTGCAGTGCGGAACCCGCGCGCGACTTCGCGCGTGCCTCGAGGTAGCGGCCCAGCAGCAGGAACGTCGTGACGGTCGCGGCCACCTCGAAGTAGAGGTGCATGCCGCCCTCGAGCAGCTGGAACACCGACCAGGCCAGCGCGACGAGCGTGCCCAGCGAGACGAGGGTGTCCATCGTCGAGGCGAGACGGCGCGCGTTGACCGCCGCGGCGCGGTGGAACGGCCACCCGGCGTACAGCACGACGGGGAGGGTCAGGACGAGCTGCACCCACGGCAGTCGCGGAACTCCCGGTGCCATCGCGAGCACGAGGACGATCACCGTCAGCGGCGCGGCGAGCAGCAACCGGCGCAGCAGGCTGCGGGCGTAGGTGGCCTCCTCGGTCGCGACGTCGTCCTCGTCCGTGGAGGGGAGCGAGGCCGTGTAGCCGGTGCGCTCGACGGTCTCCACGAGCGTGTGCTCGTCGACCAGCCCGGGGTCGAACCGGACCCGCGCCGAGGCCGTGGCGAGGTTGACGCTCGCCTCGACGCCCTCGAGCCGGTTCAGCTTCTTCTCCACGCGCGCGACGCAGGAGGCACACGTCATCCCGCCGACGAGCAGGTCGACGGAGCGTGTCTGTGTCTCGGTCACGGGATGTCTGAGCCTCTCCGGAGTCAGGCCAGTGCGTAGCCGGCCTCGTCGACGGCAGCGGCCACCTGCGTCGTCGGTGAAGCCCTCGCCCTCGACAGTGACCGTGCCGGTCGCGACGTCCACCGTCACGCCGGTGACGCCGGTGATGGTCTCGACCTCGGTCGAGACGGCGTGGGCACAGTGGCCGCACGTCATGCCGCTGACGTCGTACGTGGTGCTCATCGATCTCCTTCGGTTGTCCGTGCTCAGCTCTTGAGCAGGCGGGTGATGGCCGCGCTGGCCTCGGCGACCTTCTCCTCGGCACGCGCGCGGCCGTCGTCGTCACCGGTGGCCGCGCCGGCGACCGCATCCTGCACGCAGTGGCCGAGGTGGTCCTCGACCAGGCCGACCGAGACGCTCTGCAGGGCGCTCTTGACCGCGGAGACCTGGGTGAGGATGTCGATGCAGTAGGCGTCCTCGTCGACCATCCGCTGCAGGCCGCGGACCTGCCCCTCGATGCGTCGCAGCCGCTTGAGATAGTCGGCCTTGTGGTCGTGGTAGCCGGGCATGTCCATGGCGGAGAGGCTACATACCCCTAGGGGGTATTTCAACCGGGGCGAGTTGCACGTGTGAGCAGCACAGGACCTAGCATGTGGTTCGTTCTTGCCCTCCTCATCAGGAGTTCATGGTGGCCCTGCGCTTCAAGCCTGTGGACAACGTCTTCTACGAATTGCTCACCGAGTCGGCCACCCGCCTGGTCGAGGGCGCCGACATCCTGGCGGAGATGCTGGGCGAGTCGGCGGACCTGAACGACATCGCCAAGCGGATGCGTGATGCCGAGCACGAGGCCGACGAGACGACCCACGAGATCGCCAAGCGGGTGAACTCGACGTTCGTGACGCCGTTCGACCGTGAGGACATCTACGCGCTCGCCTCGGGCCTCGACGACGTCATGGACTACATGGAGGAGGCGGTCGACCTCACCATGCTCTACGAGGTCGTGGCGCTTCCCGGCGAGCTGGCCGAGCAGGTCGACGTACTCCAGAGGTGTGCGGAGCTGACCGCCGAGGCGATGCCGCACCTCCGGTCGATGAACGGCCTCGACGAGTACTGGATCGAGATCAATCGGCTCGAGAACGCCGGGGACAAGAGCTACCGGCGGATCCTCGCCAAGCTGTTCAGCGGCCAGTACGAGGCGCTCGAGGTCCTCAAGCTCAAGGACATCGTGGACTCCCTGGAGCACGCTGTGGACGCCTTCGAGAAGGTGGCCAACATCGTGGAGCAGATCCACGCCAAGGAGTCCTGACCGGTGGACGTTGCGATCATCGTCGCCGTGGTCGCGGTTGCCCTGATCTTCGACTACACCAACGGCTTCCATGACGCGGCGAACGCCATCGCCACCTCGGTCTCGACCCGGGCCCTGACCCCACGGGTGGCCCTGATCATGGCGGCGGTGATGAACTTCGTCGGTGCCTTCCTCGGGCAGAAGGTCGCACACACGGTCAGCGAGACGATCGACCCGGGCACGGGCAGCCACGGGCTGGTGATCGTCATGGCCGGGCTGGTCGGGGCGATCACATGGAACCTGATCACCTGGTACTTCGGCCTGCCGTCGTCGTCCTCGCACGCGTTGATCGGCGGGCTCGTCGGCTCCGCGATCGCCGCCGGGGTCTTCGTCAACTGGGCCACGGTGGTCGAAAAGGTGGCGATCCCGATGGTGCTCTCGCCGCTGGTCGCCTTCTCGCTGGGGTTCGCGATGATGCTCGCGATCATGTGGATCTTCCGCCGCAAGTCACCCAGCAAGGTCGGGCAGGGGTTCCGCCTGGCCCAGACCGTCTCGGCTGCCGCGATGGCGCTCGGCCACGGCCTCCAGGACGCCCAGAAGACGATGGGCGTCATCTTCCTGGCGCTGCTCTCCGGCGGGTACGTCGCTGCGGGTGACCCCCTGCCGCTGTGGGTGATCGTCGCCGCCGCGTCGGCCATCTCGCTGGGCACCTACTCCGGTGGTTGGCGGATCATGCGGACGCTGGGCCGGCGGATCATCCACCTCGACCCGCCCCAGGGGTTCGCGGCCGAGTCGGTGGCGGCGGGCGTGCTCTACACGACGGCGTACGTCTTCGAGGCGCCGATCTCGACCACCCACACGATCACCACTGCGGTCATGGGCGTGGGCGCGGTCGAAGCGGCTGTCCGCCGTACGGTGGGGCGTCGCGCGGTCGATCGTGGTCGCCTGGATCCTCACCTTCCCCGCGGCCGGCACCATCGCGGCGCTGGTCTAGCTTCCTGCTGAAGTTCGTCTTCCAGATGCCGCTGAGCGCGCTCGACTTCGCTCGAGCTAGCTGCTGATCGGGATCCGCAGCTTCCAGCCGGTCTGGATGAGGTCCGGATCCTCGATCCGGGGGTTCGCCGCCACGATCTGCGCCACCGTCGTCTTGCCGAAGTCGCGCGCCTTGCGGGCGATGCCGGTCAGCGTGTCACCCTTCTCGACCCGGTAGAACAGGTAGCCGATCAGGTCGGGGAACATGATCACCTCGACCTCGCGCAGGTCGCTTCCCGGCCCCGGCCCCGGCCCCGGGTTGTCGCCGAAGACCTGCAGCGTGACCCGGGTCCCCGCTCGTGGCGGCTTCTTGACCTTGAGCGTGGTGCTGTACTCCCCGATCAGGGCCATCCCTCCGGTGCTCGTGGCGAAACCCGTGGCGATCACCTTGCCCGCGCGGTTCAGCACCCGCATCCCGATCGTTCCCTCGAAGCCGGTCCCGATCCCCGAGACCGTGAACCGTCTCCCGACCAGGTCTCCCTTGGCCGGCTGCCGCACTCGGATGTCGCTGAGGATCCCCATGATGTGCCTCCCGTTCGGCTGGTTGCTCGCCAACCTAGGACGCTGGGGAGGGGTGCGGGGTAGTGCTGGGGGACGGGCGCCGGACATGCGAATGTTGCTCGAGCAGCTGTGTGGGGTGCTCAACCGTCACTGACGCGACATTCGCATGTTGGTGTGCGAGGCGACGGCTGCCAACAGGGTCCGGTGGACGTATGCCGGGTCGAGCATCACCATCCACCAGCTGAAGCGGATCACCTGCCACCCCAGCTGGAGCGAGCACGTTGTAGCGCCGGCAGTCGCGAGTCAGCTGGGCAGGATTGCCGTGCCACTCGAAACCCTCCGCCTCGAGGGCGATCCGGCAGCAGAGGGTCGCCCAGATCTGGATGCAGGAGCGTGGACGTGCCGGGCACCGGAATCTCGAGCTGGGGTATCACGCTCAACCCCGGCACGAGCAGCGCCTGCGAGTGGAGCACCGATTCGAACGGGTTGGCCGCCTGCCCAGTGGCCACGTCGGCCACCGCGCAGATCCTCGCGCGGCCGCGCCCCCGTGTTGCGTGAGCGATGATCGTCACCTCGTCCTGGGTGAAGTCGTCGGCCCTGATCGCGCTGTTCACGATCGGCAACGACTCGTCGAGCGGCAGGTTGCGCATGCAGTCCACCAGGGTGCGCCGGCGGTGAGGTGACCATCCCGATGACGTCGTCAGCGGGGAGGTCGGCCCAGTGCGGGAGGACGAGCCGGCGCGCGGCGCCACGGAGCCGGCGCGTGCGCGGGAACGGTGACCTCGGCCTTCGTGGGGACGGCCTTCTGCGCCCATCCCCAGTACTGCGCGGCACTTCGGTGTGACAGGACCCCGGCGACTGCGTTGGCTCGACGTACGAACTCTCGACTGGTCGTCAGCGAGTAACGCCCGCGGGCCGTTCCGACCAGAGTCCCGTCCGCGCAGGGCGGCATCCACCTCCGCGCGGCCGCGCAGTCTCACCAGCGTCGCTCGGTCAGACGCGCCGCCCAGCAGGGTCACCTGGCTGATCAGATCCATCGACCGACCGTGCGCGGCCGCCCGAGTGCAGCGGGCTTGCGAGCTGTCGGACTCGGGCTGTGGACGGGGTGAGCGTAGCAGCCAGCCTGTGGACGGGAGTGGCGCAGCGTCGATCGCGGCACGCTGGCAACATGCGAATGTCAGCTGGAGGAGACGCGACGACGCGCACTCACCGCCACAGGCGAAGTCCAGCGATTCGCATGTCCGGGGCGCCCGGCACTTACCAGCCCACGACCGCCGAGGAACGGGTCAGCCGAAGCGGCCGGAGATGTAGGCCTCGGTCCGCTCGTCCCGCGGCCGGTTGAAGATCTGCTTGGTGAGGTCGTACTCGACGAGCAGGCCGGTGCGGTTGCCGGTCGTCTCGTCGGGCTTGGCGGTGAAGAACGCGGTCCGATCGGAGACTCGTGCGGCCTGCTGCATGTTGTGGGTGACGATGATGATCGTGTAGGTGTCGCGCAGCTGGGTCATCAGGTCCTCGATGCGCGACGTGGCGATCGGGTCCAGCGCCGAGCACGGCTCGTCCATCAAGATGATGTCCGGCCGGGTGGCGATCGTCCGGGCGATGCACAGGCGCTGCTGCTGGCCGCCGGAGAGCCCGTACGCCGACTGCTTCAGCTTGTCCTTGACCTCGTCCCACAGGGCCGCGTCCCGCAGCGCCTCCTCGACGTGGGCGTCCATGTCGTCGACCTTCATGCCGATGACCTTGGGGCCGTAGGCGATGTTGTCGTAGATCGACTTGGGGAAGGGGTTCGGCTTCTGGAAGACCATGCCGATGTGGCGGCGTACCTCGATGGGATCGACGTTCTTCCCGTAGATGTCCACCTCGTGGTACTGGACCGACCCCTCGACCCGGCAACCACTCACCAGGTCGTTCATCCGGTTCAGGCAGCGCAGCACCGTGGACTTCCCACATCCGGACGGACCGATGAGCGCCGTGATCTCGTTGCGACCGAAGGTGAGGTCGACGTCGTGCACGGCGTGGAAGTCGCCGTAGAAGACGTTGAGGCCGCGGGTCTCCATGATCGGGGCCTCGGGCACCGGAGGGAGTGCGCGTTCGGCGTGCGACTGCACGTCCACGATGCTGCTCATGTAGTTGTCCAGACTTCCGCCGAAGCTGTCGGATGACTTGAAGGTTGCCGGTCGGGTCGCGATGGGACTCACCACTCTCGTTGGAACTTGTTGCGGATGAAGATGGCCAGGGCGTTGAGCATCAGGACCAGCACCAGCAGCACCACGATGGCAGCAGCGGCCGCCTGCTGGAAGGCCTCTTGGGACTGCGAGGTCATCGAGTAGATCTGGATCGGCAGCGCCGTGATCGGGCTGAGCACCCCGGTGGGATCGAACCGGACCGCGCCGGCGATTCCGAGCAGCAGGAGCGGAGCGGCCTCACCGATGGCCCGGGACAGCCCGAGGATCGTGCCGGTGGCGATGCCGGGAATCGAGGACGGCAGGGTCTGTTTCCACGTCGTCTGCCAGAGCGTTGCGCCGAGCGCCAGTGAGCCGAACCGGATCTCGTTCGGAACGGCACGCACGGCCTCGCGCGTCGTGATGATGATGATCGGCAGGATGAGCAGCGCCGAGGGCGACGGCGCCGCCGAGGACGATGCCCTTGCGCTCGAAGCCGATCAGGGCCATGACCGCGACGGCGAGCAGGCCGTAGACGATCGAGGGGACGGCCGCCAGGTTCTGGAGGTTCACCTCGATCATCCGGTTGTACCAACGGGTGTTGTCGGCGAACTCCTCGAGGTAGAGCGCCGCTGCGATGCCGAGCGGTACCGCCATGAGGGCGGTCGTGAACATCAACCACACCGTGCCGAGGATGCCGGCGCGGAACCCGGTCCGCTCGGGGAACAGCGTCGAGTCGTACCTGTTCAACAAGGGGAGGTCGAAGCGGGGAGACCCCTCGATCACGGTGTCGACGATCAGGACCAGCAGGACCATGACACCGAAGAACAGGGAGAACCAGAGCAGCACCAGGAAGACGAGCGAGCGCGGTGTTGTGGTCCCGGCTGCGGCCCGTGGAGACCGCCGCCTGAACGGACTCGCGGGTGTACTCGAGGGTGGATGACGACATCAGTAGGCCTGCCTGTAGCGACGGACGATGCTGATGCTGATCGCGTTGATCACCAGCGTGATCAGGAAGAGGAGCAGCCCGACCGCGAACAGCATGTTGTAGTCGACCGATCCCACGGGGCTCTCGCCGCCGGCGGTCTGGGCGATGAACCCGGTCATCGTCTGCATGCCCTCGCGTGGATCGAACGAGAGGTTCTTGCGGGCGCCGGCGGCCAGCGCCACGATCATGGTCTCGCCCACGGCGCGGGACAGGCCGAGCACCACGGCTGCCGCGACACCCGACAAGGCGGCGGGCAGTACGACGCGGAGGGTGGTCTGCATCCGGTTCGCGCCCATTGCGAGCGAGCCCTGGCGCATCGCCTGGGGCACGGCGGACAGGGCGTCCTCGGACAGCGAGGCGATGGTGGGGATGATCATCACGCCGAGGACGAGTCCGGCGGCGAGTGCGTTCGTGAAGTTGACCTCGAGGTTGAGGATGTCCTGGAGCAGCGTCGGCGTCACGAACGACAGCGCGAAGAACCCGTAGACCACGGACGGCACTCCGGCCAGCAGCTCGAGGGTGGGCTTGAGGATCTTGCGGGCGCGCTTGCCGGCGTACTCGGAGAGATACATCGCCGCTCCGAGCCCGAGCGGCACGGCCACGATCAGGGCCACCAACGTGGTCATCACCGTGCCCGCGATGAGCGGGAGTACGGCGTAGGTCCCCTCGGTGCTGAAGAAGTCGCCCGAGGGACACCTGCCGGAAGAAGTGGAGCACCGGCTCGATGAGTGCCGCGATGATGCCGAAGGTGATCAGCACCGAGAGCATGGCCGAGACCTGGAGCACCTTGCGGATCACCGACTCCGCCGGGCGACGGCGCGCGAGCCAGGTCGATGGGCGCGCGGGTCAGGCCCGCCCCGGGGGGCGGGCCTGACGCGGCGCGTTGCGCGTCACTCATGCGAGCTCGTTGCTCCGACTGGTCTGCGAGTCAGCTGATGGACTCGAGAGCAGACTTGGTCTTCCCGTAGTCCTCGTCGTTGAGGGGGATGAACTTCGCGGCAGTTGCGATCTTCTCGAGGTTCTCGATGTAGAAGTCCGTGTACTCCTTGACCGCCTCGTTCTCGCCGTACGCCTTGTTGCTCACGTAGATGAACAGCGGGCGGGAGAGCGGGGTGTACTCGCCGGCCTGGGCCGTCTCGGCCGAGGGCTTCGACGCAGCCGTTGCCGTCGTCGATGGCGACGGCCTTGAGCTTGTCGGCGTTCTCCTCGTAGTAGGTGTAGCCGAAGTAGCCGGTGCCGCCTTCGGTTCCCTCGACGCCCTGGACGAGCACGTTGTCGTCCTCGCTGGCCTCGTAGTCGTCGCGAGTCTTCTCGGACTCGTCACCGATCACGTCGGCGGCCATGTAGTCGTAGGTCCCGGAGTCGGTGCCGGGGCCGAACAGCGAGATCTTCTGGTCCGGGAAGCTCGGGTCGAGCTGCTTCCAGTTGTTGATCTTGGAGCCCGGAGCCCACAGCTTGACCAGCTGGTCCGTGGTGAGGCAGTCGACGCCCTCGAGGTCCTTGTTCACGACGACGGTCAGTGCGTCGGTCGCGACCTGGAGCTCGGTGTACTCGACGCCGTTCTCCTTGCAGACCGGCACCTCTTCGTCGTCCTTGATCGGTCGTGAGGCGTCGGAGATGTCGGTCTCGCCGGCGCAGAACTTCTCGAAGCCGCCACCGGTGCCGGAGGAACCGACGGTGACCTTGATGTCCGGGTTCTCCTCGCTGAGGAGCTCGTAGGCGGCGTTGCTCATGGGGAAGACAGTGGACGAGCCGTCGACGGCGACGGAGCCGGAGGCCCCGCCTGTCGCCGCCGGAACCGGAGCCGGCGTCGGCGCCGGATCCGCAGGCAGCGAGGGTGACGGCAAGCACGGCAGCGCCGGGCAGGGCGGCCCAGCGGATGGAAGTGCGCTTCACTTCGTTTCTCCTGATGTCTGTGGTTGTGATGACGTCGTCAACGTAGGAATCGGAAGTGACTGGGCACGCTCGCCGTAGGTGAACGAGAGGTGAACGGTGGCTGCCCGGACAACGACGCTGTCGGCCGTCTCGAGGCGGGCGCCGGGTGTCCAGTCATCTGAACAGCCGCAGGTCAGGGCGTTCTGGCCGCGTTCAGAGCGGGGTGGTGGCGCTCCGTGGCGACCAGTCGGCCCTTGCGGTGGTGGCAGACCACCAGCTCGCCCGGGGAGAGGGGCTCCTCGTCGACTCCCAGCAGCCCGAACAGCTCCGGGAGCACGGGCCGGTGGCTGCACAGCACGCTCGATCCGGGAGCCGCCATCAAGGTGTCGAGGAAGCGGCGAGCGCTCGCCTCGTCGTACTCCTCCTCGGAGAGCTCGACGACCTCCTCCAGCGTCACGACGTGCTCGGCGGCGAACGGCTCGACGGTCTGCACGCAGCGCGTGCTCGAGGAGGTGAGCACCCGCGAGACGCCGAACGCGTGCAGGAGCGGTGACAGCGCCCGCGCCTGCTCCTCGCCCTCGGGTGCCAGCGGGCGCACCGGGTCCGGGCCGTCCCAGGTGCCGCGCTTGACCGCCTTGGCGTGCCGTACGACGATCAGGGCCGCCGTCTTCCTCGGCTCGGCCCGGAACTGCTCGAGCAGGTCGATGTCGTCGAGGTAGGTCAGCCGCTTCTTGGCCGAGTCGAGGTCGAACCAGCCGAGCTCGTCGACCTCCTCGTTGACCTGGTATCCCGACACGTCGTCGTCCCCGACCACGTGCCCGACCCAGTAGTGCACCTTCTTGGCTCGTCCTCCGCTCACCGGGTAGAGCTGCGGGCAGCAGCGGCCGACCGAGCCGGATCTCCACGCCGGTCTCCTCGAGCACCTCGCGGACGGCGGTGGAGGTCACGTGCTCGCCGGGATCCTGCTTGCCCTTGGGGAACGACCAGTCGTCGTACTTCGGTCGGTGCACGAGCAGCACCTCACGACCCTGGGGGCCCTTGCGGGTGACCACGGCCCCCGCAGCGACGACATCAGGACCGCTCGCCGGCTTGGGGGCTGCCATGGCGCTCATCCTCACACGCTCGGCGCCGGGAGCGGGAGGCTACTCTCGGGCCCGTGCGCAGGTTCCTCGTCCTCGGTCTTGCGCTCGTGCTCGTGGCCGGCCTGCTGGTGGCGGGCGTGGTCATCTGGAAGAGGCTCGATCGCAGTCCACGTCGAGCAGGCACTGCATGCGGTCCCGGCCGGCGCCAAGCGCATCGGGTTCACCGACTGGGGCGTCGTACGCCGCGAGGTGAACGCCGAGCTCGGTGACGATCCCTCCAGCGGCAGGATCGACGACTTCGTGACGAAGGCCTACGACCGCGACTTCACGGCCGCCTCGAGCGTCGACTCCGCGGCCGTGGCCATGCACAAGCTGTTCGGCTTCGGACCGGTCAACGCGCAGTGGGAGGCGTTCGCCCAGGGCACGCAGGGCGCAGCCATGGTCGTGAAGGTGGCCGACGGCACCGACTTCGACGTGCTCGCCGACAACCTGCGTACCGACGGCTACACGAAGCCGAAGGACGACGACGGGGTCTGGGAGGGGGGCGCCGACCTGGTCGCCTCGCTCGACGGCACGCTCAGCCCCGAGGTCCAGTACGTCGCGCTGCTGGAGGACCAGGGGTCTGGTGGTCACCAGCGACACCGCCGACTACGCAGCGACCGCGGCGAAGGTCGCCTCCGGGGAGGGTGAGTCGGCGGCCTCCCGGTCCGGCGTCACCGACGTGGCGGACACGCTGGGCGATCCCGCCAACGCCATGTTCTGGACCGGTGACTTCGCCTGCGAGGACCTCGCGATGTCACGGGCCGACCAGAACGACCAGCAGGAGGCCGAGACGGCTCGTGCGCGACGCCGGTGGCGTCACGCCGCTGGCGGGACTGGCGATGGCGATGCGCCCCGACCGGACCCTGCGCGTCGTCGCGCACTTCGAGGACTCCGAACGAGCCGAGGAGAACCTCCGGCCACGCGCGGAGCTCGCGGTCGGCGACGCTCCTGGCCGGGGCATCTCCTTCGCCGACGACTTCGAGCTGACCGAGTCGAGAGCCAGCGACAGCGACGTCATCCTCGATCTCGAGCCCCGCCAGCCGATCGGCTTCGTCCTCTCCGCCCTCTACGACGGCCCCGTCGTCTTCGCCACCTGCTGAACCTGCGGGCTCGCTGGTCGAGCGTGGTCGTCGTACGGCAGGCAACGGCAGTCGACCACCGAACAGTGGAGTCTTTCCGGCACCAGGCGCCGGAGACTCCATGTCCCGATGGAGGCCTCGGCGGCCTCGACCGTCCGGCGGCTCAGCTGCCGAGGCGGGTCCGGCGGCGGCGGTGGGTGGAGATGAGCTGCTCCTGGAGGTTGCGCAGGGGCTCGTCGTCGGGGGAGGTGGCCTTGGTCCAGGTGCCGTCGGAGTCGAGCTCCCAGCCGGCGGTGTGCTCGTCGAAGGCGAGGTCGAGCAGGTCGGAGACCTCCTTCACCTCGGCCTCGGACGGCAGCTTGACCAGGACCTCGACGCGGCGGTCGAGGTTGCGGTGCATCAGGTCGGCGGAGCCGATCCACGCGACCGGCTCGCCGCCGTTCTCGAAGTACATGATCCGGCTGTGCTCGAGGTAGCGGCCGAGGATCGAGCGAACCCGGATGGTCTCGGACAGCTCGGGTACGCCGGGGCGCACGGCGCAGATCCCGCGGATCAGCAGCTCGATGGGCACGCCGGCGCGCGAGGCCATGTAGAGCTCGTCGATGAGCGCCTCGTCGACGATCGAGTTGGCCTTGATCCGGATCCGCGCCGGCCGACCCGCCTTGTGGTGTGCGATCTCGGCGCGGATGGCGTCAGCGAGCCCGGTGCGCACCGAGTCGGGAGCGACCAGCAGCTCGGCGTACGACGCGTTGCGCGAGTAGCCGCTGAGGTTGTTGAACAGGTGCGCGACGTCCTCGCCGATGGCCTCGTCGGTGGTGAGCAGCCCGAAGTCCTCGTAGAGCCGGGCGGTCTTCGGGTTGTAGTTCCCGGTGCCGATGTGGGTGTAGCGGCGGATGCCCTCGGGCTCGTCGCGCACCACCATCGACAGCTTGCAGTGCGTCTTGAGGCCGACCAGCCCGTAGACGACGTGGCAACCGGCGTGCTCGAGCTTGCGAGCCCAGCGGATGTTGGCCTGCTCGTCGAAGCGAGCCTTGATCTCGACGATCACGAGCACCTGCTTGCCGGCCTCGGCCGCGTCCACGAGCGCGTCGATGATCGGTGAGTCACCGGAGGTCCGGTAGAGCGTCTGCTTGATCGCGAGCACGTGCGGGTCGGCGGCGGCCTGCTCGATGAAGCGCTGCACCGAGGTGCTGAACGAGTCGTACGGGTGGTGCAGGAGTACGTCGCCCCGCTGCAGCGCCTTGAACACGTCGACCGGCGACGCGGACTCGACCGGGGCCAGGTGCGAGTGCGTGGTCGGGATGAACGCGGGGTACTTCAGCTCCTCGCGGTCCAGATCGGCGATGTCGTGCAGACCCGCGCAGGTCGAGCGGGCCGGGGAGCCGGAACACCTCGGCGGCGCTGACCCCGAGCTCGCTGGTGAGCAGCTCGAGGACGTGGTCGTCGATGTCCTCCTCGACCTCGAGGCGCACCGGCGGACCGAACCGGCGACGCAGCAGCTCCTTCTCCAGTGCCTTGAGCAGGTTCTCGGCGTCGTCCTCCTCGACCTCGAGGTCCTCGTTGCGGGTGACGCGGAACGTGTTGACGCTGAGCACGTCCATGCCGGGGAACAGTCGCTTGAGGTGCTCACCGATGACGTCCTCGAGCGGCACGAACCGCTGGTTTCCCAGCGGCACGAAGCGGCTGAAGATCGGCGGCACCTTGACTCGCGCGAAGTGCTCCTTGTCGGTCTTCGGGTTGCGCACCAGCACGGCGAGATTGAGCGAGAGGCCGGAGATGTAGGGGAAGGGGTGCGCCGGGTCGACCGCCAGCGGCGTGAGCACGGGGAACACGCGCTCCTTGAAGAGCTTCTTGCAGAGCTTCTGCTCCTCGCGGTCGAGGTCGTCCCAGCGGACCAGCTCGATGCCCTCGTTGGCCAGCGCCGGCACGATGTCCTTGCGGAAGACGTTGGCCTGACGCGAGGCGAGCTCGTCGGTCTCTCGCCAGATCTGCTCCAGCACCTCGCGCGGCATCAGGCCGGACGCTGCGCGCACCGCGACCCCTGCGGCGATGCGGCGCTTGAGGCCGGCGACCCGCACCATGAAGAACTCGTCCAGGTTGCTCGCGAAGATCGCCAGGAAGCGCGTCCGTTCCAGCAGCGGCAGGTCCTCGTCCTCCGCCAGCTCGAGCACGCGCTGGTTGAAGCGGAGCCACGAGAGCTCGCGGTCGAGGAACCGGTCCTCGAACTCGCCGGGCGCGAACTCGACCTCTTCCGGGTCGTAGGGCGGGTCGACGTCGAAGATGTCTGCCGGGACCACGCGCAGACTCGGGTCCAGTGGACCCTCCTCGGTGTCCGAGCCGACCGCGGACTGGAAGCTCTCGCTCATGCGTGAAGTCTGACACTGCAAGGTGAACAGCGGTCGACGTAGTTTGTCCCCCATGCCTTCCTTGCGATTTCGTCTCGAGTCCGCGCTCCTCCGGGCAGCGATGAACCTTCCGGAGCGGGTCCAGCGCGCCCTCAACCGCAGACCGGTCGTCGTCGACGGGCAGGAGCTCTCGCCCGAGCTGCAGCTGCATGCTCCGGCTCAAGCAGCTGGCCAGGGTGCCCGCGGCCGAGACCCTGCCGTTGGTCCGCGCGCGTCACGAGCTGCGGCGCCAGCAGCTGCTGGTGGGTGGGCGACAGCCGATCGGCGCGCTGCGCGACCTCGAGGTCGACGGCGCCGAGGGGCCGTTGCGTGCGCGGCTCTACATCCCGACGGAGCGCACGGGAGCCGACCCGGCGCCGACGATGCTCTACATCCACGGCGGCGGCTGGATGTACGGCGACCTCGAGAGCCACGATCCTGCCTGCCGGTTCCTGGCCGAGAGCTCCGGCGTACAGCTGCTCGCGATCGACTACCGGCTCGCCCCCGAGCACAAGTTCCCTGCGGCCGTCGAGGACTGCCAGGCGGCGTACCGATGGCTGGTCGACCACGCCGACGACGTCAACGCCGATCCTGCCCGGCTGGCCGTGGGTGGCGACTCGGCAGGCGGGGCGCTGTCGCTGTCGACTGCCGTCTGGGCCGCCGAGAAGGGGCTGCCGATGGCCTTCCAGCTGCTCATCTATCCCGGCGCTGACTTCGTCGAACGCACCGAGAGCCGCCGGACTGTTCGGCGAGGGGTACGTCCTGACCGAGCGGTTCATGACCGGTGCCGAGGAGGCGTACTTCGCACCGGAGGCCGACAAGGGACACCCTGACGCCTCAGGCGTACGCCGACTGGAGTTCCCGGCCGGCCTCGCCCCGGCCCACGTGGTCACCGCCGGCTACGACCCCCTGCGCGACGAGGGCGAGGCGCTGGCGGCGCTGCTCGCGGACAACGGCGTCGAGGTGACCTCGGTGCGGTACCCCTCGATGATCCACGGCTTCCTGCACCTGGTCGGCGTAGGTCGCGAGGCGCTGGCGCACAACCGCGAGATCGCCGACCGCCTGCGCCTCGCGATGGCCTAGGTTTCGACAGGCTCAACCACCGCTGGTTGAGCTTGTCGAAACCAATCGGCGGGCCCTGAGTCGACCGAGTGCTCAGCCGGGTGTCGGCCCGCCGTTCGAGGTGCCCCGGTACTGCACCTCGGTGCGCTCGACGTCGAAGCCCTGGCCGGCGTACACCGCGATGGCGGGGTCGTTGTCGCCGTCGACGTAGAGCAGCACGGACTCGAGACCCTGGTCCTTGAGGTGCTGCAGGCCGGCGACGGTGAGCACGGTGCCGAGCCCGCGACCGGCCGCCTTCGGATTGACCGCGACCACGTAGACCTCGCCGTAGGGCGGGTCCTCGTCGCTGTGCACCTTGGTCCAGTGGAAGCCGAGGATGGGCGGCTCGTTCTGCGATCCGCCTGCCCCGTCCGGTACGGCGAGCAGCAGCCCCTCCGGATCGAACCACGGCTCGCTGGTGCGCTCGCGGAAGTCCTCGTGCGTCATGTGGCCCTGCTCGGGGTGGTGGGCGAACGCGTGGGCGTTCACCTCCAGCAGTGCCGGTTCGTCGCTGGGCTCGAAGCCGCGGATCAGGACGCCATCGGGCGCCCCGACCGGGCCGAGGTCGTCGAGCAGGGACCTGTCGCATGATCTTCAGCTCGCGCTCGCGAGGGATCCCGAACCGCTCGGCGATCCGGGCGGCCCCGGGGTGGTCGCAGTGCGACCAGGCCTCGACCTTGTGACCGGCCGGCAGCGCTTCGGTCGCCAGGGCCGTGCCGACTCCCTGTCCACGTGACTCCGGATGGACGGCGAGGTCGAGGATGTCCCCGTGACGCAGGGCGAAACCGCCCCCGCCGACCCAGAGGTCGGCGTCGCGCAGGCCACGGTTCTTCAGCTGCAGGAGCGCCTGCTCGTTGAGGGTGGTGGCCCCGTCGTTGGCGGTCGAGGCGCGCGCGACGCGGCGTACCTCTGCGGCCGGGCCTTCCTCGGCCGACCAGTCGAAGTCCTCCGCACTGATCCGGTCGATCTGCACCATGTCAGGAGGCTATGCCACGACGGGCCGCTGGCGTCAGCGGGACCTGGACCGCGAGGTCGAGCCGGAGGGGGCGTCGTCGGACGACTCCTCGGCCTGCTCGTCCGCCGCGGGCTCGCCGACCGTCGGGGCCGCCTGGTCACGAGGCGGGAGCACGAACCGGTAGCCCACGTTGCGCACGGTGCCGATCAGCGCCTCGTTGTCGGTCCCGAGCTTGGCCCGGAGACGGCGTACGTGCACGTCGACGGTGCGGGTGCCCCCGAAGTAGTCGTAGCCCCAGACCTCCTGCAGCAGCTGGTCGCGCGTGAAGACGCGTCCGGGGTGCTGGGCGAGGTACTTGAGCAGCTCGAACTCCTTGAAGGTGAGGTCGAGCACCCGGCCGCTGAGCTTCGCGGTGTACGTCGCCTCGTCCACCACCACCTCGCCGGAGCGGATGATGTGGGCGTCCTGGTCGGACTCGGTGTTGCGTGCGGCCAGCCTGCCGATCGCGACCCGGATGCGGGCATCGATCTCGGCCGGTCCGGCGGTCTCGAGGATGACGTCGTCCATCCCCCAGTCGGCGGCGACGACGGCCAGTCCCCCCTCGGTGACGATGAGGAGCACCGGCTGGTCGGACCCGGTGGTGCGGATCAGCCGACACAGGTCACGAGCCTGGGCCAGCTCCCGGCGCCCGTCGACCATGAGCAGGTCGTGGTCGGGAGCCTCGAGCAGGGCGCTTCCCTCAGCGGGCAGGATCTTCACCTGGTGGGTGAGCAGCGCCAGCCCGGGGAGGACCTCAGCGGAGGGCTGCAATGCCTTGGTGAGCAGCAGCACGGTGCCCATGGCACCTCCAGTCATACGGTGGTCGAGCCTGTCGTAACCACCACCGCCCTTGCTGGTGGCCGCCCTTCTCCGATGGGGCAGGATATCCAACGTGAGCGCCTCATCGGACCAGAAGACGAGCGTTGGCTGCGTCACGCTGCGCTACTGGGCCTCCGCCAGGGCCGCTGCGGGCACCGATTCCGACGCCTTGGACGTGACCGGTCCCACACCGCTGGCCGACCTGGTCGAGCGTGCCCGCGCTGCCCACGCGGACTCCCCGCGCTTCGCGCAGGTGCTCTCCTGCTGCTCGATGATGGTCGGTGACCGCCCCGTCACGACCGACGATCCAGGCTCGGTCATGGTCGAGCCGGGCTCCACGGTGGAGTTCCTCCCGCCCTTCGCGGGTGGCTGACCTGACTGACCCCGGTGGTTGAGGAGGTTGCGCAGCAACCGTCTCGAAACCACTGGATCAGGTGGTTTCGAGACGCTCGCTGGCGCTCGCTCCTCAACCACCGAAGGACAGGGGAAGCCTTTCGCCCGATTCGTCGTTGGACATCTCGTGAGCACAGGAGTCCTCGTCCTTCTCGTCGCGGTCGGCGCTGCGCTGGTCTTCGGCGCACTCCGCGCCCTGACCGACGGGCGCTTCCGTGGGACCCACCGGGTCCACGGGGCCGAGTCCGCCGGTTCCGCACCCGCTGCTGAGGACCCTGCTCACGAGTCGCTGCTCGACGGCACCCCGTGGGCGGACGACCTCGGCGAGCACGCGACGCTGCTGCAGTTCTCCTCCGCCTTCTGCGCTCCGTGCCGGGCGACTCGACGGACGCTCGGCGACGTGGCAGCGAGCTCACCCGGAGTCGCGCACATCGAGGTCGACGCGGAGCACCACCTCGACGTCGTACGCCGCCTCGGGATCCTGCGCACCCCGACGACCATCGTCCTGGGCGAGCACGGCGAGGAGGTGACCCGCGCGACCGGGGCACCGACCAGGCAGCAGGTGTTGGCCGCGATCAGCCTGCTGGCGCCGGATGCCTAACGGCCCAGGAACCGATCGATCTCCTCGCGGTCGGCGTCGACCATGAGCCGGGCGAGGTCCAGGGCAGTCGTGTGGGCCTTCCAGCCGAGCTCCCGGTGTGCCTTGGACGCGTTGCCGATCAGCGCGTCGACCTCGGCCGGTCGGGTGAAGTTCTCGTCGAACCGCACGTGTTCCTCCCAGTCGAGGCCCGCGTGCGCGAACGCCGCCTCGCAGAACTCCCTGACGGAGCGGCCTTCTCCCGTGGCCAGGACGAAGTCGTCCGGCTCGTCCTGCTGGAGCATCCGCCACATGCCCTCGACGTACTCCGGTGCGAAGCCCCAGTCGCGCACCGCATCGAGGTTGCCCAGCGAGACGTGGTCCTCGATGCCGGCGCTGATCGCGGCGACGGCCTTGGTGATCTTGCGGGTGACGAAGTTCTCGCCGCGGCGGGGCGACTCGTGGTTGAACAGGATCCCGGAGACTGCGAAGAGCCCGTAGGCCTCGCGGTAGTTGACCGTGACCCAGTGGGCCTGGAGCTTCGAGGCTCCGTAGGGGGAGCGGGGGTGGAACTTGGAGTCCTCGTCCTGAGGCGGCTTCGGTCGAGCCGAACATCTCGGACGTGGAGGCCTGGTAGAAGCGGCAGTCGAGCCCGGCGGCGCGGATCGCCTCGAGCAGGCGCAGGGTGCCGATGGCGTTGGTGGAGGCCGTGTAGTCGGGCATCTCGAAGGAGACCTTGACGTGGCTCATCGCGCCGAGGTTGTAGACCTCGTCGGGCTCGATGTCGCGCACCAGGTTGACCAGGCTGACCCCGTCGGTGAGGTCGCCGTAGTGGAGGTGCAGCCGCTCGTGGTGATGCAGGTGGTCGATGCGGGTGCGGTTCAGCATGGAGGAGCGGCGCACGAGCCCGTGGACGTCGTACCCCTTGTCGAGCAGCAACTCCGCCAGGTAGGAGCCGTCCTGGCCGGTCACCCCGGTGATGAACGCTGTCTTCACCCGGCGGAGCCTAACCCGAGACCCCGTGGTCCGCGATATGGACTCAGAGTTCGAATGGTGAGACGCCCTTTAGGACCCCTCGTGCCCGCTGCCTACGCTTCCCCCATGAGCTCGACCTTGCTGACCCGTCGCCGCGCAGTGGACCACTGCCGCGTGCGCTCGTCACTGTGTCGAATGTCCTGACGTTCCGCCCTCGATCACCTTCCTCCTGGTCCACCGACTCGGTCGACCGAAGACGGGAAGCGGCGGACGCCCGCGCCACAGCCGGGGCAGCACTTCGAGGACACCAAGGAGAGCCATGACCACATCCAGCGGATCGAACGGGCCGAGCGCGGCGGCGCGTCCGGACCGGATCGACCCTCGGGGTCCGCAGTTCAACGCGATGCTCACCAGTGTCGTGCTGGCGCTGACGCTGATCACGGCACCCGACACCGTCGGCATCGTGCTCCTCGCCGTCCAGACGGCGCTGTTCGCGACGGCGGTGGCCCTCGGGGTCCAGCGCACCCCGGCGGCGTACCTGTTCAAGACCCTGGTGCGGCCGCGTCTCGCGGCCCCCGCCCATCTGGAGGACCCGCAGCCCCCACGCTTCGCGCAGGGAGTCGGTCTGGTCTTCGCGATGGTCGGCCTGGTCGGTTACCTCTCCGGGGCGACCCTCGTGGGCGCGATCGCCACCGGGTTCGCCCTCGCTGCGGCGCTGCTCAACGCGGTCTTCGGCTTCTGCCTGGGCTGCGAGATGTACCTGCTCATCCGTCGCTTCGCACCATCGCGCACCACACCCGTCCACACCAACGCCTGACCCACCATCCCCACCAACCCCAGACCCGAACAAAGGAAGAAGAGGAACGCCATGAGCCGCGAAACCGCACTGGTCACCGCTGACTGGGTGGAGGAGCACCTCGACGACCCCAGCATCGTGCTGGTCGAGGTCGACGAGGACACCACCTCCTACGACAAGGGCCACATCCGGGGGGCCATCAAGCTCGACTGGACCACCGACCTCCAGGACCAGGTCCGCCGTGACTTCGTCAACAAGGAGCAGTTCGAGGCACTGCTCTCCGACCGGGGCGTGAGCAACGACCACACCGTCGTGCTCTACGGCGGCAACAACAACTGGTTCGCCGCCTACGCGTACTGGTACTTCACGCTCTACGGCCACGGCGACGTCAAGCTGCTCGACGGTGGCCGCAAGAAGTGGGAGCTCGACAGCCGTCAGCTGACCGACGAGCTCCCCGACCGTGAGAAGACCTCCTACACCGCTCAGGAGCAGGACACCTCGATCCGCGCGTTCCGCGACGAGACCGTCGAGGCGATCGGCGTGAAGAACCTCGTCGACGTGCGCAGCCCCGACGAGTACGCCGGGCGTCTGCTCGCGCCGGCCCACCTCCCGCAGGAGCAGGCGCAGCGCGCCGGCCACATCCCCACTGCGGCCAACGTGCCGTGGAGCAAGGCAGCCAACGACGACGGCACCTTCCGCTCCGACGACGAGCTGAAGGACATCTACACCGAGGCCGGCGTGGACTGGAGCAAGGACACCATCGCGTACTGCCGCATCGGGGAGCGCTCGAGCCACACGTGGTTCGTCATCAAGGAGCTGCTGGGCCAGGAGAACGTCAAGAACTACGACGGCTCCTGGACCGAGTACGGCTCCCTGGTCGGTGTGCCGGTGGCCCTCGGCGACGAGGCGGGTGAAGCCTGATGTGCGGAGCCACCGAAGGCGGCCTCTCGCTGGACGGGATCGACGTCGCCAAGGAGGCGATCATCCAGGGTCAGGTCGTGCACGGCAGCGATCCGGTGGGCAACGCCTACGTGAGGTTGCTCGACCGGACCGGTGAGTTCACCGCCGAGGTGCCGACCTCGGCCACCGGTCACTTCCGCTTCTTCGCGGGTCCCGGTGAGTGGACGCTTCGGACGCTCGCGCCCCGGATCGAGCCCGTGGACACCAAGGTGACCGCGGAGATCGGCGCGATCCAGGAAGTCGCCGTCTCCGTCTGAAGGGTGGTCGAGCTACCGGGAGCGATCGACCCCGAGGTCGGTGGTTGAGGTTGCCGAAACGACACGCGCCGAAGGGGGCGTGGATCGCACAGCGATCCCGCCCCCTCTTGGTGTCCTACGCGCTCGTCCTCGCCGTGGTGCTCTTCTCGCCGACCTCGGAGGTGCAGTCCTCCCTGGTCGTCGACCTGGCACACGTGCTCCAGCTGGTGCTGCCTGACGCCTGGGTCACCTTCACGCGCGTCGAGGTGCTCATGAACGTCGTCATCATCGCTCCGCTCGTCCTCCTCGGCTCGATGGTGTGGCCGCGGCTTCGCTGGTGGCACTGGGCCGCGTGTGGGTTCGCTGGTGCGATCGCGGTCGAGCTGCTCCAGGGGATGTTGCTCCCGGATCGCTCCGCCAGCTTCAGCGACATCGTCGCCAACGGCACCGGCGCCGTCGTCGGCGCGGTGGTGGGCTCCTGGCTGGTGCCGGCCCACGACACCGAAGACCCTCGGTAGGCTCGAAGCCGTGCCTGATCAGACCCCGCCGGGCTCGTTGCCCCCCGAGGTGCCCGAGGAGTTCGCCGCCGCCTATCGGGCGGCGTACGAGCGTGCTCTCGCGGCGCAGAGCGAGGGACGGCAGCACAGCGCCGAGTGGGAGGAGGAGCCAGGCGTCGGCGACGATCTGCCGGAGCGACGCGGCCGGCTCGTCGTCGGCACCCACCGCACGGAGTCGTACGACGGGGAACCGACGGCCGTCGAGAAGCTCACGGACTCGCCCTGGTTCGTGCCCCTGCTGCTCACGTTGCTGGCCCTGCTGCTGATCCTGGGCGCGTACGCCGTGGGCCGCTCGTTCGCGGGCAAGGTGAACGACGACGCCGACTCGAGCTCGGACCCCGGCGTGGTGCTGAGCGAGAGGGGCGCCGGTGACGCCCGCCAGCCGGTCTCGACGCAGGCACCCGGAGAGGGCGCCTGGGACGGCAAGGTCAAGCCGGTTCGGGACGTCAAGGCCAAGGCTTCGTGCACCTCACCGCCCGGTCTGGACGCCGCCGGCGAGGAGATCAGCTACGCCGCCGCGAACCTCACCGACGGCGTCGCCGACACGACCTGGCGCTGTGACGGCACCGCCGTCGGCGAGAAGATCAGGCTGAGGCTGCCGGACGACGTGGCGATCGGCGAGGTGGGCCTGATCCCCGGGTACGCCAAGACCGACGAGGCGAGCGGTGCCGACCGCTACGCCGAGAACAACCGGGTCAAGCGCGTGCGCTGGACCATCGGTGACACCGTGGTGGTGCAGAAGATGAAGGCCAAGCCGAGCGACCGGAGCCTCCGCTTGTTGCGGGTGCCGAGGACCGAGACCGACAAGGTGGTGCTCGAGATCCTCGCCGTGAAGAAGGGACCCCGCAACACCACGGCGATCAGCGAGATCCAGCTCGGTCGCGCTGATTAGCCCGCGGAGTCGAGGACCATCGTGATGGGTCCGTCGTTGGTCAGCTGCACCGCCATCTGGGCGCCGAAGACCCCTTTCTCGACGTGGGTTCCGGCCTCGGTCAAGCCGGCGCACACCGCCTCGTAGAGCGGTTCGGACACCTCGCCGGGTGCCGCCGCCTGCCAGGTCGGCCGACGGCCCTTGCGGGCGTCGCCGTACAGCGTGAACTGGCTGACCACGAGCACCGGTGCCCCGAGGTCCGCGACCGACTTCTCCTCGCGCATGATCCGAAGGTCCCGGATCTTGCGCACCATCCAGGCCACCTGGTCGGGTCCGTCGTCGTGCGTCACGCCCAGGAGGACGACCAGGCCCGGCTCGTCGATCCGCGCCACCACCTCGTCATCCACGGTGACCGACGCCGACGTGGCTCGCTGGAGGACTGCGCGCACCCGCCAGTCACCCCATCCCGAGCAGCGTGCGTGCCTCAGCGGGCGTCATCGGTGTGCGCTGGGCCAGGCGCCCCAGCTCGGCCGCCCGGCTGACGAGCTGCTCGTTGTGCTCGACCGGTACCCCGCGCGCCAGCGTGAGGACGTCCTCCATGCCCACACGCAGGTGACCGCCCTTGGACAGGGCAGCCAGCGCCACCGCGAGGGTCGAGCGGCCGATCCCGGTGGCCGACCAGCTGGTCGTCTCCTCCGGCAGTGCCGCGACCGCTGCGACGAGTGCATCCGTCGTCCCCGGCATGCCGCCGGGCACCCCCATCACGAGGTCGACATGCACCTTGCCGCCGTACGGCAGGCCGTAGGTCGCCAGCAATCGGCGCAAGGCCGCCGCCTGGCCGAGGTCGAACAGCTCGAACTCCGGAACGACCTCGCGCTCCTGGCTGAGCTGATAGAGGTCGCAGACGAACGGCCAGGGGTTCAGGAACACGTCGTCGCCGAAGTTGGTCGTGCCCATCGTCAGGCTGCACGAGTCCGGCCGGGCGTCGAGCACCCTGAGCCGGTCGTCGAGCGGGTCGTGCACGGAACCACCGGTGGAGAGCTGTACGACGAGGTCGGTGCTCTCCCGAAGCGCCGAGACGGTGTCCTCGAGGCGTTGACCGTCGAGGGTTGGCCGGTGCTCGTCGTCGCGGATGTGCACGTGCACCATCGCGGCACCGGCGGCCTCGCACCGGACCGCGGTTTCGACCAGCTCGTCCAGGGTCGTCGGCAGCTGCGGGCAGTCGAGCTTGGTGGTCTCGGCTCCCGTCGGCGCAACGGTGATCAGCAGGTCTCCCATGGAGGGGACGCTATCGCTGGATCAGTGGAGATCTCCCGGCACCAGGCGCCGACAACCCTCCACTGATCGGCTGATCCTCATGTCCGTGACGCTCTAGTGTTCTCGCGTGGACGACCTTCAGCGACCACCCGCGGACCGTGACCGCGAGCGGGTGGCCACGCGGATCAAGCGGGCGTACGACGAGGGTCGGATCGGCGCTGCCGACCGCGACATCCGGCTCGGGAACGTGAGCTCCGCCCAGAGCATGGCTGAGCTCGACCTGATGTCACGCGACCTGGATCAGCTCGAGGCGGCCCTGCCTGCCTCCAGTCCGGCCGGCGGGGTGCCGGGCGCGCCGTACGGCACGTTCGAGCCGAAGTCCGTCAAGCGTTCCGTAGATGTGACGGCGGTTGGCAGCCCGGGACGACTCGTCGCCATCCTCGGTGTGGTCGTCGCGCTGGTGGTCCTAGTCGGTGCGGTCGTGGCCTTCGTGGGCTACCGACTGTCCACGTCATCCGGCGACGGGTCGACCGAAGCCCCGGCGGCGCCTGCTCCCGGCCAGCCGGTGTCGCCCGACGACCCCGACACCCCGTCCCCGGATTCCGGCTACGAGTTGAGCGGGTCGGGCATCAGTGAGTTCCTCGCCCTCTATCGGCGGAAGTTCCACACCAGCCTGGTCATGGACCTGACGCTCTATGACGACTACGCCATCGTGAACGTGCCCGTCCCCGGCAGGGCTCGGCAGTCAGGCTGGCTCTTCCGCGACGACTCGGGGTGGACCAGCTTCGGCGGCGTCCGGGCGACCTTCCCCGGATCGGCCGCGGTGGACACGAACCGGCTCGACGTACCTGCGCTGGTGCGCAACATCGCGCGCGCCCGGAGGACGCTGAACGTCGAGAGCCCGACGCAGGCCTACGTCATCATCCGGTTCATCCCCAGGATCGACGCGGCGCCGAGCGTCGACATCCACGTGATCAACCGGTTCCAGGAGTCCGGCTACCTCGCCACGACCATCGACGGCACGGTCGAGCGCGCGTATCCGTATGCCCGGTAGGGGTTTCGACACGCTCGACCAGCGGTGATGGTTTCGACAAGCTCAACCAGCGGAGGGTTGCGGCTTGCTACTAGTAGACGAGGGCCTGGACGTCGTCGGCGAGGGCCTGCTCGGTGAAGGCGGCCGCGCCGGCGATGTGGGCGCCCTCGACCAGGTCGCCCTCGACGATGCCGCGCCGCTGGGCGCACTGGCTGCACACGGTGAGGGAGCCGCCGGACACGACGATGTCGCGCAGCTCGTCAAGCGGCGTGGCCAGCTCGAGCTCGAACTCCTCGGCCCGCCCCGGTACGCCGAACCAGGCGGCCTCCCCGGTCAGCCACAACGACACCTCGGCGCCGGCGGCGACACCGGAGGCGGCGACGGTGAAGGCCTGGTTGCACCGCTCGGGCTGTTCCGCACCGGTGGTGCACTTGATCAGGAGTCTGCGCATGGGTCCGACGGTAGTGGTTTCGACAAGCTCAACCACCGGCCTCCGACCCTAGACTCCCAGCATGGAAGCCTTCTTCGTCGTGGTGGTGGCCGTGACCGTGCTGGGCGTCGGTGTGGTCGCGCTGGTCACCCTGCGCCGCATGAGGAGGAACATGGACCCGACCGACAACCAGGAGCGTTGACCCGCATGCCCTTCGAGATCCCCGACAACATCCACCCCAACTGCGCGCGGCTCGCGTGGTTGCTGGGCACGTGGGCGGGCAACGGGCACGGGGAGTACCCCACGATCGAGCCGTTCCAGTTCGGCCAGGAGCTGATCTTCCAGCAGGACGGCCGGCCGTTCATCCACTACCTGGCCCGCGCGTGGATCGTCGACGACCAGGGCAACCACGTCCGCGAGGCCGCGCAGGAGACGGGCTTCATCCGGCCGCAGGAGGACGGCACCCTCGAGGTCGTGCTGGCGCACAACACCGGCTTCGTCGAGACGTGGTACGGCGAGATCCACGCCGACCAGCCCCGCTTCGAGATCACCACCGACGCCGTCGTACGCACCGCGACCGCCAAGGAGTACGTCGGCGGCAAGCGTCTCTACGGCTATGTCAACGGCGACCTGCTCTACGCCTTCGACATGCAGGCCATGGGCCAGCCGCTCCAGCCGCACACGCACGCCCAGCTCACGAGGCAGTAGTGGTTTCGACAGGCTCAACCACCGGCGACAGCTCGACCACCGCGGACGGCTCGACCACCGAGGACTGGCAGGAGCGTCTCCGGGCCAGCGGTCACCGGCTGACCCCGCAACGGGAGCTGGTCCTGGCGGCGGTGGAGAAGCTGGGGCACGCCACCCCCGACGAGGTGTTCGCCGAGGTGCGGACCCACTCGCAGTCGATCAACCTCTCGACGGTTTACCGGACCCTCGAGCTGCTCAACGAGCTCGGGCTGATCCGGCACGCACACCTCACCGACCGCGCGCCGACGTACCACTCCGCCTCCGGGCACGAGCACGCACACCTGGTCTGCCGCAGCTGCCGCACGGTGATCAGCATCGACCGCCCGGACATCGAGCAGGCACTCGGGGAGCTGGCCGCTCGGCACGGGTTCAGCCCCGACTACGGCCACCTCACGGTCTTCGGCACCTGCGCCGACTGCGCGGAGAATTGACGCCCCGAGGAGCCATCTTCCGGACAATGGGTTTTGGCCAGCATCCGGACGAGGTAGGAAGTCCGTAGGGGCGACCGGCTCACGCCGCTGAAGTGGCCCCGCTGACGCGCTCCATCGCACAAGGACGAAGGGGGAGGGCCTGATCCGGGTCCTCCCCCTTCGGCCACCACGACGTGGGTTGGCGCGGTGCGAGAGAATGGCGTGATGGACACCGAGACCAGCCCCACCCCGAGCCCCCTGCTGGGCCTGCCCGGAGCGGTCGGCGGCGACGGGGTCGATGCTCCCGTGGCCGCGCACTACGGGTCGTTCAACGGCGAGCAGCGCACGCTCGTGGCCGGCGACGGCTTCGTCGACCTGTCCCACCGCGGCGTCGTCCGGGTCAGCGGGCCTGACCGCCTGGCCTGGCTGCACTCGCTGACCACCCAGCACCTCGAGTCGCTCGAGCCCGGGGTCCCCACCGCGGCGTTGGTGCTCTCGCCCAACGGCCACGTCGAGCACGCGATGTACGGCGTCGACGACGGCGAGGCCTTCACCGCCCATGTCGAGCCGGGGGAGGCAGCCCCGCTCGCAGCATGGCTGGACCGGATGCGGTTCATGACGCGCGTCGAGGTCGAGGACCTCACCGAGGAGCTCGCCGTGGCCTGGCGCCCGGGGTCGCCCGAGGCCCGGGTCCCGACAAGCTCAACCCTCGGCGACGGGAAGTACGACGTCTTCCCCCGCGCCGACCTGGAGAAGTACGCCGAGGCGGCCGGCCCCGCGTGCGGCATGTGGGCCTTCGAGGCGCTGCGGATCGCGCGCGGTGAGCCCCGGTTCGGCCAGGACACCGACCACCGCACCATCCCCAACGAGGTCGGCTGGATCCCGTCGGCCGTCCACCTCGACAAGGGCTGCTACCGCGGCCAGGAGACCGTGGCCCGCGTGCACACGCTGGGCCGTCCGCCGCGTCGCCTGACCCTGCTCCACCTCGACGGCTCCGACAACCGGTTGCCCGCGCGCGGTGCTCCGGTGCTGGTCCCGACAGGCCCGACCGGCGAAGGCAAGGAGGTCGGCTTCGTCGGCAGCTCGGCCCGGCACTACGAGGCGGGCCCGATCGCCCTGGCGCTGATCAAGCGCAACGTCGCGGTCGACGCCGATCTGCTGGCCGACGGGATGCCCGCCGGCCAGGAGGTCGTGGTCGATCCCGAGGTCGGCCTGCACGTGCGTCCGCTGCGCTAGACCTGTTCGACAGGGTCGACCAGGGCTAGGCGCAGGCGACTACACCATCCAGAGGGCTCGCAGCAAACCCGGTGCGGCGGGGCGACCCCTGAGAGACTGGGCCGGTGCCCACCACCAGCCAGTGGCTCGCCTTCGTCGTGGCGTCCATCCTCTTCATCCAGGTCCCGGGTCCGAGCCTGCTGTTCACCATCGGCCGGGCGCTGACCGTCGGGCGGCGCGAGGCGCTGCTCTCGGTCGTCGGCAACGGGATCGGCCTGGTGGTGCAGGTGGTGCTGATCGCGGTCGGGCTCGCCGCGGTGGTCACGGCCAGCTCTGCGGCGTACGCCGTGGTGAAGGTGATCGGGGCGTCGTACGTCATCTGGCTGGGCGTCCAGGCCATCCGTCACCGGGCGGACGCCCGCGCCGCGCTGGGCACAGCCGCCGGCGACCGCGCGCGGACGTCGATCGCCCGTTCGAGCACTGCGCACCGGCCTCATCGTCGGGCTGACCAACCCCAAGACACTCGTCTTCTTCGTCGCCTTCCTGCCGCAGTTCGTCGACGCCGGCTCCGGGCACGTCGGCCTGCAGATGACCGTGCTGGGGCTGGTCTTCGGCGCGATGGCGATCTGCTCGGACAGCCTGTGGGCGCTCGCGGCGTCGCGGGCCCGCGACTGGTTCGCGCGCAAGCCTCATCGGCTGGACACGCTCGGCGCCACCGGCGGGGTGATGATGGTCGGCCTCGGCGCGACCATGCTCGCCTCGGAGTGAGGCCGCGAGGGCTGCGCTCCTAGGAGGCCTCGGCGGCCGGCCTGGCAGCGACGGTGGGGCGCACCGACTGCATGCGGGCCGGGCGTCCGTGCGTCGGGTCGAGGACGTAGGTGTCCCTGACGGCCGGGTAGCGCATGTAGGAGAGCCGGGACGACTCGTGCCGCGACTTGCGGATCCCGTCGAGCACCAGGCCCGCCATCAGGCCGAGGCAGCTGATGACGAGCAGGAACGACGCGACGAAGAGCGTCGGCATGCGCGGCACCATGCCGGTCTGCAGGTACTGGACGACCACGGGCGTGGCCAGCGCGACGGAGACGAGCCCGAAGAGCGCGGCCAGCAGGCCGAAGAAGTACATCGGGCGCTCGTGCCGGGTCAGGCTCAGGATCTTGTTCAGGATGCGCCAGCCGTCGCGGTAGGTGCGGAGCTTCGACTCGCTGCCCTCGGCCCGGTCGCGGAAGTCCACCGTCACCGAGGTGGACGGGATGCGCAGCGCGAGCGAGTGCACGGTCAGCTCGGTCTCGATCTCGAACTCGCGGGACACCGCCGGGAAGCTCTTGACGAAGCGGCGGGAGAACACCCGGTAGCCGCTGAGCATGTCGCCCATGCTGTCGCCGAAGATGCGCGACACGATCTGGTTCAGCACCCGGTTGCCGGTGGCGTGGGCCGGGCGGTAGGCCGTGCCGTTGCGGCAGCCCTCGACCTCGCGGCGTACGCCGACGACGTGGTCGAGGTTCTCCTCGACGAGCTTCTCGATCATCCGGGGTGCTGCCGCTGCGTCGTAGGTGTCGTCACCGTCGATCAGCAGGTAGATGTCGGCGTCGATGTCGGCGAAGGCTCGGCGTACGACGTTGCCCTTGCCCTTGAGCGGCTCCGAGCAGACCACCGCTCCGGCGCCGAAGGCGCGCTCCACGGTCCGGTCGGTGCTGCAGTTGTCGTAGACGTAGACGGTCATCCCCGGGACGCTGGCCTGGAGGTCCGAGACCACCTTGGCGACCGCCGCCTCCTCGTTGTGACACGGCACGATGGCGGCGATGCGGTACTGCGTGGCCAGGGACATCTGCTCAACCCCCACGGTCGGCAGCGACGCCGGGGCTGGCGTCACTGCTACGCAAAACGGCCAAACAGATGCTTGGTTACGAGTCGGTTCCGGGTGTCCGAATACTGAACTCCGGGTCTCACTTAAGTGACGCGAGGGTGTACCTCAGGCTCGAATTGATGCGTACACGGACTCGAGCCGGTCCACGTGGGCGTCCCACGAGAAGGCCTTCGCCACGAACGTGTGCCCGTCCTCGCCCATGCGCTCCAGAGCGAGTCGGGTCGGCGACCAGTCGCTCGAGGGCGCCGCGGAGGTCGCCCGCGGCCATGTCGACGAACCGCACCCCCGGCCCCGCGGTCCAGGGCGAGTGCAGCGCGGGGTCCTCGTTGGCCACGACCGGCAGCCCGCTGCTCATCGCCTCCAGCACGGTGAGCGGGCATTCTCCGACCGAGGCCACCACCATGACGTCGGCGCACGCGGTAGACGCGAGGCATGTCGTCGGCCGGCACGGCGCCCAGGAAGTGCAGGCGGCGGTCGTCCAGCCCGGAGGGACGATCGCCGCCGACGAAGACCAAGCCGTAGCCGTCACTGGCGGCTGCGGCGACGTGGGCGAACCCCTTCTTCGGCACGAACCGTCCGACGAACAGTGCGAGCGGCAGGTCCAGCGGGAGGCCGAGCTCCTGCCTGATCCGGCGTCGCTCGTCGGGCTGTGCCGGACGGAACCGCGCGGTGTCGACACCGTTGCCGAGCACCTCGATCCTGCGTCGGCCGCCGGCATCGTGGCGCGGGTGCCGCTCGCGATGAACTCGTCGATCGGCAGGATCGCCGCCGCGCCGCGCAGCACCTGTCGAGCGACGGTGCCGAGGACGAGCCGCTGCACGATGCGTACGACGACCGAGGAGTGGTGCACGAAACCCACGTGCCGGTGGACGACGTACGGCGTCCGGAGCAGCAGGCACCAGAACGCGGCGACCCAGCTGGTCAGGTAGAGCGGGTCGTGGACGTGCACGATGTCCGCCCGCCTGACCTCGCGCCAGAGCGCGAACAGCAGCCACGGCGAGAACACCGGGAACGGCACCCCGAACCTGCGGCTCGAGCCCGCTCCAGGCCCGCACCCGGACCGTGCGGACACCATCCTCGGAGCGCACCCCGGCCGGAGCTCCCCAGGCGCTGCTGAGGAGGGAGACGTCCCACCCGCGTGCGGCCAGACCCCGGGTCTCGGCGGCGACGACCGTCTCGAGCCCGCCGATGTGCGGGCGGCAGTAGTGGGCGACGTGCAGCACCCGGCCCGGAGAGGTGGCTCGCGGCTGGCTCACGTGGGTCCTGGTCTGTCGTCCGTGGTCGGTGGTCTCGTGCACCCGCAGTATGCCGGTCTACCTGCGCGGCGCCGTGGCGTGCCGGATTCGTAACCTTCTGCCGCTCGACTGCGTTGTCTGCATGCCCAGACCGACCGACCCAGGCGCGATTCGGCGCGCGGGGTCGCGCACCACCCTGACGAGGACGCCGTGAGCAGCCCTGACGAGACCGCACCGGAGCAGGACGCACCGCCGGCGCCACGCTGGTTCCAGCGGGTGCTGCCCGTGACCGGTCTGCTGGTCGCCCTGGTCGTGCTGGCCGCACTCGTCTCGCCCGGCGTTCCGCGACGAGGTCGCGCTGTCGACCAGCCGCCAGTCGCAGTCCTACGTGGAGCTGTACTTCGCCCGGTCCGCCGGCCCGAACGGGCAGGCCGTCTGCGCGCGGAAGGGCAAGGCGGCACGGGTCAGGTTCGTCATCGCGAGCCACCTCGAGGAGCGGCAGGCAGTGGCCTACCGCGTGTCGCTCGACCCCGCCGCGAAGGGCAAGCGCACGCTGCGCAGGGCCGGCTCGGCACGGGTCACGCCGGGAGCGGCCTTCGAGGTGAGGAAGTCGTTCGCCCGGCCCCGCCGGGGCTACACCGTCTCGGTCAGCCTGCCCGCGTTCGGCCAGCAGCTGCGCGCGCACTGCCCGGGGCGGCGGCCGTGACCGCGCACTCGATCCCCTCCGGCGGACCGCTGAAGGTCGCCCTGGTCACCCCCCGGTTCCCACCCGACGTCGGAGGGCTCGAGAACTACGTCGGCGGGGTCGCCGCGCGCTGCCGATCCGGCTCGTACGACGTCACGGTCATCACGACCGGCACGTCCCTCCGGACCCGGCACGAGAGCTACGAGGGGATCCCCGTGATCCGGCTCGGCACCTGGCTGACCCTGTCGAACACCCCGGTGAACCCGCTCTGGTGGGCGCAGGTCCGCCGGCTGCTCGACCCGGCTCGACGTGGACGTCGTGAACGCCCATGCCCCGGTCCCCGGCCTGGCCGACGTCGCCGCGCTCCGGTCGCCGGTCCCCGTGGTGATGACCTACCACGCGGGCTCGCTGGTCAAGGGGGACCACCCGGTCGACGTACTGCTGCGCGCCTACGAGCGCCACGTGCTCCCGCGCGTCTTCGACCGGTGCGCCGACCTGATCGCCGTCTCACCGGTGTCGAAGGCCCACGCGACCGGCCGCGCCCAGCTGGTGCCGCCGGGCGTGGACTGCACGGTGTTCACCCCGCCCGCGACGGCGGACGCGCGCGACCAGCGGGTCCTCTACGTCGGCCGGGTGGAGCGCACGTCGCGCTGGAAGGGCCTCCACGTGCTGGTGGAGTCGCTGGTGCGGCTGCGGGAGACTCGTGCCCGACGTCCGGCTCGACGTCGTCGGCGACGGCGACGACGTCTCGGCGCTGCAGGCTCCGCGCCGAGCGGCTCGGCGTGGCCGACTGCATCGACTGGCACGGCAGTGTCGCCACGGCGAGCTGCCGCGCTTCTACCGGCGGGCGGGCGTGACCGTGCTGCCGTCGCTGACCGAGTCCGAGTCGTTCGGGATGACGCTGGTCGAGGCGATGGCCAGTGGCTGCCCGGTCGTCGGGTCGGCCGTCGGCGGCATCCCGTTCGTGATCCGCGACCAGGTCGACGGCTTGCTCGTCCCGCCGGGCGACGCCGCCGTCCCTGGCCGAGGCCTCGGCCGCCGTGCTCGACCGACCCGGCCCGCGCCGCGGCCCTGGGCTCCGCCGGGCGGCAGGCGGCGCAGGCGCGCTGGGACTGGAGCCGCCAGGAGGACCGCACGATCCGCGTGCTCGAGGAGGCGGCCCGTCCGGGCCGCAGAAGGGTGGCAGCGTGAAGACACTCCTGGCCGACATCGTCGAGTCGACCCGGCGCCGCGTTCCTCGATGCCCTGCTCCCGGTGGTCGTCGGCGTGCGCTTCCTGATCGCCTGGTCGAGGCCGTCGGTGCGCGAGGACGCCCGTGACCAGATGCGCTTCCTGCTCGAGCAGACGCGGCCCGAGGCGGACCTCGACGGCTGCGGCGCGGGCGTACGTGCGCAACCAGGTCTGGCGCGGCGAGGTGCGCTGGCACCCCGAGCTGGTCACGCGCCTGCGCGTCGAGGGCATCGAGCACCTGCGCGCGCGCGCGCGACCGAGGCCGCGGCGTGATCCTCAACTTCATGCACCACGGCAGCTACGACGGTGCCGCTGGCTCGTTGGGGCGGCTCGGCGTCCCCTGCCACATGCTCGTCTACCCCTACATGGTGCGCGAGGACGCGCCCGCGCTGGCTCAAGCAGCACATGCGGGTGGCGCGGATGGGCGGCGGCGACGGCCGTCAGCGCCGAGATCGGGACCGCAGGGAATCATCGACCTGCTCAACCAGGGCGAGGTCGTCGCCATCGCCTCCGACGTCCCGGGCCGTACGCCGGTCCGCTTCGCCGGCCGCGACGTGAGGGGCTCGTTCGGAGCCGCCCGGATCGCCGCCGACGCCGGATCACCCGTCGTGGTGATGACCTCGGAGGACGACGACCGGGGCCCGTTCGTCCGCATCCACGAGCCCTCGACCCCAAGGACTTCGACTCACCGAGGTCACTGCTCGAGGAGATGCTCGCCAGGCACGAGCGCGTGATCGTCCAGTGGCCGGAGACACACCGACCTGCCGTTGTCCCGGTGGGGCTCGGTCGAGGAGAGCCATGTCTGAGTTCGCCGCGCGCAATCGACTCGTCGGGTTCCCGCTTCCGGAGTCGGTGGACGACGCGCGCTCCGGAGCTCGGCCGATGACGCAGCGAGGGTCCGGCAGTTCTGGCCGGCCGTGTCCCGTCGTCCTGGCAGGCGTCGTCGTCGGCTCTCGACCTCGACCTCCCGGTGCTGCGACCCGCTGCTCGCCCTCGTCCTGCTCCTCGGCGCTGCCCGACGCTCGTGCTCCACCGCCGTGCGGGCGTCCTCAGCGACACCTCGCTCGCGCGGCTCTGCTACGCCTTCGGGGCCAGCCTGCTGGCGTTGATCGTCGGCGGGCTCGCTGCTCAACGTGCTGCTCCCTGTCGTCGGGGTCGACCACCCGCTCCAGCCGGGCGTGCTGGCCGGCACCTGGGTGCTGCTCGACCTCGGGCTGCTGGCCTGGCGCCCGGACGTCCCGCTCTTCGGGTCGGTCTCGCTGGCCGCTGGTCTGGCGTCGCGTGCTCGACGCCCGCTTCGAGCTCGCCCAGGCGCTGGCCGTCGGGGCGCTGGTGCTGGCCGTGCTCGGCGCCGTACGCCTCAACAACGGAGCGAGCGGCGGGGTCGCCCTCGCGGGCCAGGCCGTGGCCGCGGCTGCCCTGCTCGCGCTGATGCTGCGTCGCGAAGGCACGCTCGGACGCGACGCACGCACCCTGGCCCTGGTGTCGACGAGCCTGCTGCTCGCGACCTCGCTGCGCGGCTGGTCCATCACCGGGCACGACATCCAGGCCGAGTTCCTCGCCTTCAAGCTCACCAACGGCGACCAGCACTGGCAGATGGGCGCGCTCGAGAACGCCTACAACGCCTGCCTGAGCGTGAACATCCTGCCGACGGTGCTCGCCCAGACCACCGGCCTCTCCGGTGAGCTCGTCTTCAAGGTCCTGCTGCAGCTGGTCTTCGCGGTGGTCCCGGTGCTGACGTTCCTCTACTCCCGGCGCTTCCTGTCCCGGCGGCTGGCGCTGGTCGCCACGGCGTTCACGCTCGCCTTCCCGACCTTCTTCACCGACATGCCCTACCTGGTGCGCCAGGAGATGGCCTTCTTCTTCCTCGCGCTGATGCTGCTGGCGGCGACCGACCGGCCCGGCGAGGTGGCGACTCCCGCTGGTGGCAGTCTTCGGCGTGGGTGTCGTCCTCTCGCACTACTCCACGACCTACGTGATGCTGATGGCGCTGGTGTTCGCGCTGGTCGCCATGATCGTGCTGCAGGTCCTGCGGCACCGGTTCCGCCACGACGAGGGCACCGCTCGCACTGCGTTCCGTGGCGCCTTCGGCATGGTGCTGCTCAACCCCCTGTCGTGGTGTTCCTCCTTGCGGCGAGCTTCCTGTGGGCCGGTCCGGTCACCCACACCGGCGGCCACGCGTCGGCCGTGGTCAAGGAGACGATCGACGCGATCACCGGGAAGGGCGAGGACGCGCCCAGCTCCTCGGACACCTCCTACCGCCTGTTCGCCGAACGACACCTCGACACCGCGCGAGCGGCTGAACAGCTTCGTCGGCGAGACGATGACCTACCGCAACGAGAGCATTCCGCGACGCGACCTGCTGATCCGGAAGCCCGGCCCGGCCGAGCTCCGTCCGGAGATCGTGCCGGCCAGCAAGGCGCCGCCGACCGCGCTCGGCGAGCTGCTCGACAAGGTGGGCATCGACCCCGCGAAGGTGAACTCGGCGGCCAGGGTCGCCTGTGCCGTGCTGATGCAGGTCTTCCTGCTGCTCGGGCTGGTCTGGCTGGTGTGGCGCCGGCGCGGCACGGGTGACGCTGCCCCGGCCGCCGCGCGAGGTCGCCTTCCTCTCCCTCGGCGCGGTGGCGGCGCTCGGCCTGATCGTGCTGGTGCCCAACCTGTCGGTCGACTACGGCGTGCTGCGGGCCTTCCAGCAGACGCTGCTGGTGGTCGCGCCGGTGATGGCGGCCGGCCTGTGGATGGTGCTGAGACACGCTGGGCTCCCGGGCGGCGACGTCGTGGCCGTCGTGCCCGTCGTTCTGCTGCTCATCCTGAGCGGCGTGCTGCCCGCGCTGCTCGGTGGCCAGCAGGAGCGGCTCGCCCTGAGCAACTCCGGCGCCTACTACGACCGCTTCTACAGCTCCGACTCCGAGGCGCAGGCCATCGCCTGGCTCGCGGCGACCGACGCCGCAACCGCATGGACGCTCGAAGATCATCGCCAACCGCAACGTCACCGTGAAGATGCTCGCGGCGAGCGACAACGCGGCGCCGGTCGCGGACCGGCTGTACCCGACGCTGCTCACCAAGGACGCGTTCGTGTACGTCGACGCGCAGATCCTCGAGAAGGGACGCTCGACGGTCTTCTACACCGGCGACCTGATCAACTACGTCTACCCGGAGCAGGAAGCTGGCCCACCGGCTCGACCTCGTCTACAGCTCGCCGCGGAGCAGGATCTACCGATGACGCCTGCCGTGATCGCGCAGGCTGCGGGCCGCCCGGTCGGACCCGCTGCTGGCGAACTCCGCGCTGATCTTCCCCACCACGGTGCTGATGGCCGGCGGCGGCGCGCTGTTCTGGGTGATCGCCGCGCGGCTCGCGACCCCGGAGGACGTCGGGCTGGCCGGCCCGCTGGTCGCGGCAGCCGACTCGCTGGCGCTGTTCGCCCAGCTGGGCCTGAACATCGCGCTGCTCAAGACGATGCCGACCAGCAGCCACAAGGCCGCCGACGTCGCCACCGCGTCGCTGCTCGTCGTCGGCGCCGGAGTCACCTTCGCCCTCGTCTACTGCCTGCTGCTGCCGGTCACCTCGCCGCGACTCACCGAGGTGCTCGGCTCCCCGGTGACGATCGCGATCTACTGCGTGCTCGTGGGCGCCACGGCGCTCAACGTGCTGACCGACAGCGTCTTCCTGGCCATCAACCGGGTCCGGGACTACCTGCGCCTCAACGGGATCCTGCTCGGCGTGGCCAAGTGCGTGCTGCCGTTCCTGCTCGCCGGCGCCGGCGCCATGGGGCTCTACGGCTCCGTCGGCGGGGCGACCGCGCTGTGTGCGGCTGGCCAGCCTGTGGGTGATCTTCCGGCACGTGCCCGGTCGCAAGACGTTCTCCCCGTCGCGCGAGCTCCGCGACGCCCGTCACTTCGCGGGGGCGGGCTACGTGACCTACGTGCTGACGGTGTTTCCGCTGCTCGTCTTCCCGCTCCTGGTGATCAACGCGCTCGGCTCGGCGGCGCGGAGCGGCGTACTTCATCAGCTTCCAGATCGTGACCCTGCTGAACGCGGTCATCCTGGCGGTGGCCAACGCGACGTACGCCGAGGGCGAGCGGGCGCGCCGGCGGTCGCCACCACGTGGTGCGCAAGGGCGGGCTGACGCTGCTGGTGTGCTCGCTGGCCGGTGCGGTCGTGATGTTCGTGCTGGCGCCGTACTTCCTGATGATCTTCGGCGACCACTACGTCAGCGAGGGCACCTGGACGCTGCGGGTGCTGGCGTTCGCCACGGTGGGCGCCGCCTTCAACTACTGGGGGGCGATCCGGCTGCGGCTGGCCGCCACCTGGCGGCGATGATCGGCGTCCAGGTGCTCAGCACCGCGGTGATGCTGGTCCTCGCCGCGCTGCTGGCCTCGCACGGCACCGTGTGGGTCGCGGCCGCGTGGGGCATCGGGCACCTCGTGGGCGGGATCGCGGGCTACGTCGCGAGCGTCACGATCGCGCGCTTCCACGACGTCGCGCCGACGGTGGAGGAGCAGCCCGCGCCCGTCGATGCCCCATGACGGACCGCCTCCGCGGCCTCGCCCTCACCACGGTCCTGGCGGTCCTGCGCGTCACCCTCGGGCTGCTGTCCCGGGGCTTCCCGCAGGACCGGTCGGTCGTGGTCTCGGTCTTCCCGGAGACCGAGGGCAACGGGCTCGAGGTCGCTCGCGCCCTGCTGAAGCGGTACGACGGTCGGGTCGTCTGGCTCCGCGAGGCCGGCGTCGCGCCCGCCGAGGTGCTCGCCCTGGCCGACGAGGGCATGGTGCTGGTGCCAGAAGGCCAGCCTGCGCGGGCTGCTCGCGTACCTGCGCGCCGAGGCGGTGTTCTTCACCCACGGCCTCTACGGCAGCCCCCGGCCCGTCCGCAGCAAGCCGATCGTGAACCTCTGGCACGGCGACGGCCCCAAGGACGTCCGGCCCGACAACGGCGTGGGCGGGCTCATCGCCAGCACCTACTTCGTCGGCAGCACCCAGCTCTTCTCCGGCCACCAGGCCGCGGCCTTCGACGTCCCCGACGAACGGCTGATCGTGACCGGCAACCCGCGCACCGACCAGTTCTGGCGTCCGGCCGACCCCGACCGCCTGGCCGGGCTGGGCATCACCGGCCCCTTCGTGGTGTGGATGCCGACCTTCCGGCGGACCAGGGCGGTCGGGGCGATGCGGAAGCAGTCCGAGACGACGGATCCCGCGGGCGCCACGGGCCGGCCGAGCTCGACGTCCTGCTCGAGGGCCTGCGGGAGCGCGGCATCCAGCTCGTCATCAAGCCGCACCCGATGGACGCCGAGCAGCGGCTCCGGGACGGCGCCGTCACGATCACCGACGAGGACCTCGTGGGCGCGGCGTCAGTCTCTACGCGGTGCTCGGCGCTCGCGCGGGCTGGTCACCGACTACTCCAGCGTCTGGGTCGACTACCTGCTCCTCGACCGGCCGATGGCGTTCCTGGTCCCCGACCGGGACTCCTACACCCGCGCGCTGGTGCCGGCCGACGTCCTCGACTGGGTGCCCGGCGAGGTCGTGGGCGACGACCACCCGTTCGGGGCGTTCCTCGCCGACCTCGACTCCGCCGGCCGGCTCGGCGAGCGCTCAGGGCGGACGCGGCGAGCCGGATCGGGCTGAACCCCAGCCGGACCGCGGCCGACGACCTGCTCACCGCGCTCGAGGACCAGGGAGTGCTGGCGCTTCGACAGGTTTCGACAAGCTCAACCACCGGTGGTTGAGCTTGTCGAAACCATCCGGCCGTCAGCGTGAGCTTGTCGAACTCCGCGCGGCCGCGCCGGGCGGAGCACGTCGCTGCGCGGGCGCAGGAACGGCCGCTCCAGCAGGCGGTAGCTGAGCACGGTCAGCACGACGGTCGCGGTCACGGCGATCAGCCCGAGCACTGGCTTGGGCAGGGCGTCGGAGTCCTCGAGCAGCAGCATCGGGACGATGTGCCACAGGTAGAGGCTGTAGCTGCAGCGGCCCACCGTGGCGAGCCACCGGTGTCCGAGCAGGCGGTGCACCGGGCCGGCGGCACTGCTGTAGCCGGCGACGATGAGCACCACGGTGGCGAGCACGGTCACCGGGATCTCGACGTACCGGTAGAGCGGGCTGTGGGCGGCGGGCGCGAACAGCGTGATGGCGCCGATGGCCGCCACCGCGGCGACCGACGCCGGGTGGCGTGCCGCCACGGCGGCGCGGGAGCCTCGCGGGCCAGGAACCACAGCGCCAGCGCGCCACCGGCGAGCAGCTCGGCGAAGCGGGCCGTGGGGCCGAAGTAGAACCAGAAGTCGCTCAGCGGCAGGGAGAGCAGGTACAGCCCCGCGGCCGTGCCGACGCTCGCGACCGCGAGCCGCCGGGCGCCGACACCGCGCGACCGGGCGGCGAGGACCACGAGCGGCCACAGCAGGTAGAAGTACCACTCGATGGCCAGCGACCAGGTCTGGCCGAACGGCTGCAGGCCCGGGAGCCAGAAGCTGCCGCTCTGGTCGGCAGCCCAGAGCGCGGAGGCCTGGCTGAGCACGAGCACGCCGCGCCGCGCCACCTCGCCCGGGCCGAGGGGGGCCGACGGGACCACGGCGTAGAGGACCACGCCGACCACCACCAGTCCCAGGAGCGCCGGGTAGAGCCGGAGGACCCGCCGCCGGACGAAGGCCCACCAGCCCGCGGCGAGGCTCGTGGGGACCCTCGAGCGCCACAGCATCGTGGTGATGATGAAGCCGCTGAGGACGAAGAAGACGTCGACGCCGATGGACCCGCCGTGGAAGAACGGGGAGTACCAGGAGAGCCAGTGCAGCGAGAGCACGGCCCCGATCGCGAGCGCACGGATGCCGTCGAGGTAGTCGAACCGACCGGTCTGCGACCCCACTTGTCACCCCCTAATCGAGACTCAACGATTCACAAAGTCGGGGGTTAGGCCGGTCTAATCCCGGTCTACCAGGAACTCCCACGTGTCGAGACAAGAGCGCATTCGTGATTGAAACCGGACAATAAGGCTCATCCTTTGAACATGCGACGAATCCTTGCCGCTGCTGGCCTGAGTCTCGGGCTGATCTCGGCTGCCCTCCTGACCCCTCCGCGACGAGTCGCCCGCGACCGCCGCGGACATCGCCCCCCTCGCCGCGGTCCAGGCCGACTCGCTCGTCGACAGCTACGGCGTCGGCATCCACCTGGCGTTCCTGGACACGCCGTACCCCGACGCCACCGCCGTCGCGAACGCGCTCAGCGACCTCGGCGTCCGGCACGTGCGCGACGACCTCTACATGAACAACCCGCGCCAGTACGCCGGGATCAAGACCGTCTCGGACCGGGGCATCAAGTTCAACCTGATCATGGGCAACCCCTCGAGCCCGGACAGTGCGGCGGCCTACGTCGACACCGTCGCCACCCAGCTCCCGCCCGGCTCGGTGGAGAGCGTCGAGGGCAGCAACGAGTGGGACCTGTTCTCCGGCGGATCCCTCACCTGGGCCGCCGACCTGGCGACCCGGCAGCAGGAGCTCTACGAGGCGGCCAAGGCCAACCCGGCGACCGCCGACCTGCCCGTGCTCGCCCCGGCGCTGGCGTTCAAGTGGAACTACGTGACGGCCGGCGACATGTCGCAGTACGCCGACTACGCCAACGGGCACATGTACCCCGGCGGCTACAAGCCCTCCAACGAGATCAGCCAGATCACCACCGCGATCCGCGGCATCGATCCCCACCAAGCCGCTGGTCACCACCGAGTCCGGCTACCACAACGCCCTGAACACGACCAACGGTCACCGCCCGGTGCCGGAGGACGTGGCGGGGGTCTACACCCCGCGGGTGCTGCTCGAGCACTACCTGCGCGGCGAGAAGCGGGTCTACACCTACGAGCTGATCGACGAGTTCGACGACCCGGGTCTCACCAACCCCGAGGCCCACTTCGGCCTGCTGCGACGCGACCTGAGCCCGAAGCCGGCGTACACCGCGATGAAGAACCTGCTCGGTCTGCTCGACGACCCGGGCCCGGCGTTCACGCCCGCGCCGCTCCCGGTCAAGGTCACCGGCTACCCGAGCGACGGGAAGTACGTCCTCACCCAGAAGCGCAACGGCCAGTACGTGCTGCTGCTGTGGCGGGACGTCTCGATCTACGACCCGGTCACCCAGACCCCCCAGCCCGTCACCCCGACCAACGTGACCCTGCAGCTCGCGAAGGGCATGAACCTCTCGGTCTACCGCCCCTCGGAGGGCACGGCGCCGGTCACCCAGACGCAGGGGAGCTCGCTGCCGCTCCAGATGGACGGCTCGGTCACGGCCATCACCATCGACCCGATCCCGGCGCCCGCGCCGGAGTCGGTCACCGCCACGGCCGGCAACGCGTCCGCCACGGTCACCTGGCAGCTGCCGGCCACCGCAGGCCGACGTCACCGGCTTCGAGGTCACCCGCCAGCCGGGCCAGACCTCACGCTCCCCGCCACGGCCCGGTCCTTCAGGACACCGGCCTGACCAACGGCACCAGCTACACCTACTCGGTCGCACCACGTCGCCCGACGGGAACTCGCAGGCCGTCGCCGCACCGCCCGTCGTCCCGGCCACGGTGCCGTCGCCCCCGATCATCACCTCGACGGCCGTGGGCTCGGGCAGCGTCACCGTGACCTGGAAGGCACCGACCAGCAACGGCGGTTCGCCGATCACCGGCTACCAGCTGCTCAGCGGCACCAAGACGCTGACCGTGGGTCCGGCACCTTCAAGGCGACGCTCACCGGGCTGCCCAAGAACACGACCGTGCGGGTCGGCGTACGCGCCCAGAACGCCGTGGGCTGGGGCAACCAGGCGTTCACGCCGTACGTCAAGACCAAGCGCTAGCGGCCCGCGCACGACCGTCTCAGCGCCAGGCCCGTCGTGCTGGGGTCACCCGACCCCCGTTACCTTGACGCCATGAGCCTGGACTCCGAGCAGCGCCCGTGGGGTTCGTGGCACGTCATCGACGTCTCCGACGGGTACAAGATCAAGCGCATCCACGTGAAGCCCGGATGCCGCCTCTCGCTGCAGAGCCATGCGCACCGGTCCGAGCACTGGGTGGTGATCCAGGGCGTCGCCACGTGCGAGGTCGACGACTCCCTCCGCTCCGTGCGCCAGGGCGAGTCGATCGACGTGCCGCGCGGAGCGCACCACCGGCTCGGGAACGACGGCGACGAGGAGCTGGTGATCGTGGAGGTCCAGCTCGGCGCCTACACCGGCGAGGACGACATCTCGAGGTACGAGGACGACTACGGGCGCAGCAGCTGACTCTGCCGCGGCGCCCCGGTCGTCAGCTGCCGCTGTTGATCATCCCGGCGCCCACGGTGACGCCGGTCGCCTCGTCGATCAGGATGAACGAGCCGGTGGTCCGGTTCTTGTGGTACGGGTCGCACAGCAGCGGGACGGTCGTCCGGAGCTGGACCCGCCCGATCTCGTTGAGCCCGAGCTCCTTGGTGTCCTGGTCGCGGTGCAGCGTGTTCACGTCGAGGCGGTACTGGATGTCCTTGATCAGGGTCCGACCCATGCGGGTGGTGTGCTTGATCGCGAGCTTCTGGCGCGGACGCAAGGGCTCGTTCGTCATCCAGCAGATCATCGCGTCGATGTCCTGGCTGGGTGTCGGCGCGTTCTTGACCCGCGCGATCATGTCACCGCGGCTGACGTCGACGTCGTCCTCGAGGCGGACGGTCACCGACATCGGCGGGAAGGCCTCGTCGAGCTCCTGGTCGAACAGGTCGATGCCGGCGATCTTGCTGGTGAGGCCGCTCGGCAGTACGACGACCTCGTCGCCGGGCTTGAGCACCCCACCGGCCACCTGGCCGGCGTACCCGCGGTAGTCGTGGAACTGGTCGGACTTGGGACGCACGACGTACTGCACCGGAAGCCGCGTGTCGACCAGGTCTCGGTCGGAGGCGACGTGGATGTTCTCCAGGTGGTGCATCAGCGACGAGCCGTTGTACCAGGGCATGTTCTCGGAGCGCGTGACGACGTTGTCGCCCTTGAGGGCCGAGATCGGGATGACCTCGAGGTCGGGGATGTTGAGCTTGGTCGCGAAGGAGGTGAACTCCTTGTGGATCCGATCGTAGGTCGCCTGGTCGTAGTCGACGAGGTCCATCTTGTTGATCGCGAGGACCAGGTGGGGGACCCGCAGCATCGAGAGGATCACGGCGTGCCGCCGCGACTGCTCGGTGAGGCCCTGACGGGCGTCCACGAGCACCAGGCCCAGGTCGGCCGTCGAGGCGCCGGTGACCATGTTGCGCGTGTACTGCACGTGGCCCGGGGTGTCCGCGATGATGAACTTGCGGCTGGGCGTCGCGAAGTAGCGGTAGGCCACATCGATGGTGATGCCCTGCTCGCGCTCGGAGCGCAACCCGTCGGTCAGCAGCGCGAGGTCGGTGTAGTCGTAGCCCTTGGACTGGCTGGTGGCCTCCACGGCCTCGAGCTGGTCCTCGAAGATCGCCTTCGAGTCCAGCAGCAGCCGACCGAT
>CAVRQA010000027.1:0-58157 GCA_963723255.1 uncultured Actinomycetota bacterium | reverse complement strand
TCTTCCTCCTCGAGCGGGAGCCGTGGCGCCGATCCAGACGGCCGCCGACCAGGCCGCCGATGCCGACGAGCCAGGCGAAGAGGCCCTCGGAGACCGGGCCGAGCGAGCCGAGCGTGAAGCCGCCGTACGCCGGGGTCTCCTCGTTCTTCTTCAGGTAGGCGATGATCTGGCGCTTGTCCTCGGGGGTGAGCACCTCGTCGGAGAAGACCGGCATCTGCTGCGGGCCGGTCAGCATCGCCTCGTACATGTGCTTCTCGGAGACCCCGTGCAGCGTCGGGGCGAACCGGCCGCGGGGGAGCGCGCCGCCGGCGCCGGCGAAGTTGTGGCAGGCCGTGCAGTTGGTGCGGAAGAACTCGCCGCCGCGGACGATGTCCTCGTTGTCGACGTCGGACGACGTCGTAGTCCGACTCGCGCGGGGACGTCGGGACCGGGACCGAGGGAGGCGACGTACGCCGCCAGCGCCTCGATCTCCTCGTCGTTGTAGACCGGGGCCTTGCGCAGGGCCTGGGTGCCGGGCTGGGCCATCGGCATCCGGCCGGTGCCGACCTGGAAGTCGACGGCGGCGGCGCCGACGCCGACCAGCGGCGGGCCGTACTGGCCGCCCTTCTCGGTGTGGATGCCCTCGGCGTTCTTGCCGTGGCAGGAGGCGCAGCCGACCAGGAACAGGGCGCGGCCCTTGGCCACGATGTCCTCGTCGGCGAGTCTGGTCTGCGCGGTGGCGGGGGCGAGGGCGGCGTACATGCCGCCGGTCACGAGCAGCGCGAGGAGCAGCACGAGCGGGGCCGCGAGCGCGGCTGCGGCGCCCGGCGGAGAGACGGCCGGCGATCCGGCGAAAGATCTCGTGTGAGTCGCACCAGTGCGTCCTTTCGGGTCAGTGCTACTTGATGAGGTAGACGGTGGCGAACAGGCCGATCCAGACCACGTCGACGAAGTGCCAGTAGTAGGACACGACGATGGCGGTCACGGCCTGCTCGTGGGTGAACTTGCGGGCGACGAAGGTGCGGCCCGAGCACGAACAGGAAGGCGACCAGGCCGCCGGTGACGTGGAGGCCGTGGAAGCCGGTGGCGAGGTAGAAGACCGTGCCGTAGGCCGAGGAGGGGATCGTGACGCCCTCGTGGACCAGCTCGGCGTACTCGAAGGCCTGACCGCCGATGAAGATCGCGCCCATGATGTAGGTGAGCACGAACCACTCGCGCAGGCCCCACTGCTTGACCTGGTAGAGCCTTGCCGGTGCGGCCGACCTGCGCCGTCCTCGGCCGCGAAGACGCCGAGCTGGCAGGTCACCGAGGACAGCACCAGGATCGATGGTGTTCACCGAGGAGAACGGGACGTTGAGCTTCTCGGTCTCCTGGGCCCACAGCTCGGGGCTGACCGCGCGGATCGTGAAGTAGGCGGCGAACAGCGCGGCGAAGAACATCAGCTCGCTGGAGAGCCAGACGATGGTGCCCACGCTGACCATGCTCGGACGGTCGTGGTGCCCGTGCAGCCGGGATGCCGGGATAGCCGTTGCTGTGTCGCCACGCGGTCATTATTGCCTCACTCGTCCGAGAGGCATCCCTACCCCCGGTGTTTCGGCGTGTTGTCCCGATCTAACCTTGCGGTCGTGCCGCCCTTCTCGCCCTCGGCGGTCTTCACCGAGTGGGGACTCTCGCCGGTTCTGTTCGTGCTGCTGGTCTGGGCCGGCGGGCTCTACCTGTACGGCGTGTGGCGGCTGCGCGACCGCGGCGACCACTGGCCGGTCGGCCGGACGCTGGCCTTCGTGGTCGGCGGGATGGGGTCGTTCTTCTTCGCCACGAGCTCCGGCCTCGCGGCGTACGACACCATGCTGCTGAGCGTGCACATGGTCCAGCACATGATCCTGTCGATGGCGGTGCCGCTGTTCTGCGCGCTCGGCGCCCCGGTGACGCTGGCGCTGCGCACCCTGCCGCAGCGGCCGCGGGCGCTGGCTGCTGGCGGTGCTGCACTCGCGGGTGGCGCGGGTGCTGACCTTCGCCGCCGCTCACGCTGCTGCTCTACGTCGTGAGCCCGTGGGCGCTCTACTTCACCGGCTGGTACGACGCCACCCTGCAGTCGGACCTGCCTGCACGAGCTGATGCACGTGCACCTCGTCGTGGTGGGAGCGCTGTTCTTCACGCCGCTCGTGGGCGTCGACCCGGTCCCGGGCCGGGTCAGCCACCCGTTCCGGCTGCTGCTGCTGTTCCTGACGCTGCCGTTCCACGCCTTCCTGGGCGTCACGATCATGGGCCAGGCCGGCTGATCGGCGGCGACTGGTACCCCTCGCTGCACAGCACGCATGCCGTGGCTGCCCGACCCCCACGACGACCAGCACCTGGCCGGCGGGATCCTCTGGGGCGCCGGCGACCTGGTCGCCCTGCTGCTCGCGCGGTGCTCTTCGCCCAGTGGGTCCGCGCCTCGATGGCGGAGGCGCGGCGCGAGGACCGCCGGCTGGACCGGCTGGAACGGGCTCGCGGAAGGCGGCCTCCGGCGACGCAGCCACGACCCCTCGGGGCGCCGCCGGAACCCCTGGCAGCACCTCGACCAGCACCGGAGAGACCCCGGCCAACCGGTAGCATCGGCCGCGTGACCGACCAGACCGGACTCCCTCAAGGTGCTCGTCTACAGCGACGACGTCGACACCCGCGAGCAGGTGATCCTGGCGCTGGGCCGTCGGCCGCACCCGGACCTCCCCGAGCTCGAGTACGTCGAGGTGGCCACCGAGCCCGTCGTCATCCAGCAGATGGACGCCGGGGGCATCGACCTGGCGATCCTCGACGGCGAGGCGGTGCCCGCCGGGCGGCATGGGCATCGCCCGCCAGCTCAAGGACGAGATCTACCGCTGCCCGCCGGTCCTGGTGCTGACCGGGCGGGTCCAGGACAACTGGCTGGCGACCTGGTCGCGCGCCGACGCCGCCGTCCCGCACCCGCTGGACCCGATCGAGCTCGCCGAGGCCGTCGATCCGGCTGCTGCGCTCGCGGGTCCCCGCCCAGGCCTAGCGCGGCCGGTGAGCGGGACCACGTGGCCCGAGGTGCTCGGGTCGCTGATCGCCGCGCACGACCTCGAGCGCGGAGCAGACCGCGTGGGCGATGGGCCAGATCCTCGCCGGCGAGGCCAGCCCCGCGCAGATCGCCGGCTTCGCGGTCGCGCTGCGCGCCAAGGGCGAGACCATCGACGAGATGGAGGGCCTGGTCGAGGCGATGTACGCCGCGGCCACCCCGCTCTCCGTCGAGGGACGCGTGCTCGACGTGGTCGGCACCGGCGGTGACCGGTCCTTCTCGGTGAACATCTCGACGATGGCCGCGATCGTCGCGGCCGGCGCCGGCGTCACCGTCGTCAAGCACGGCAACCGGTCCGCCTCCTCCAAGGCCGGCAGCGCCGACGTGCTCGAGCTGCTCGGCATCCGGCTCGACCTGCCGGCCGCGGACGTCGGACGGGTCGCCGCCGAGGCCGGCATCACCTTCTGCTTCGCCGCGGCGTTCCACCCCGCGCTGCGGCACGCCGCGAGCGCCCGCAGCGAGCTCGGCGTGGGCACGAGCTTCAACTTCCTCGGTCCGATCGCCAACCCGGCGAAGCCCGCGGCGCAGGCGATCGGCTGCGCCGACCGTCGGATGGCGCCGGTGATGGCCGGTGTCTTCGCCCGGCGCGGAGTCGACGCCTGGGTCTTCCGCGGCGACGACGGGCTCGACGAGCTGACCACGACCACGACCTCGAGCGTCTGGGTGGTCAGCGGCGGCGAGGTCGACGAGCACACCCTCGACCCCGCCGCGCTCGGCATCCCGCAGGGGACCGCCGAGGGACTGCGCGGGCAGGATGCGGCGTACAACGCCGAGGTCGTACGCCGGCGTGCTCGGCGGCGAGGCAGGACCCGGTGCGCGACGCGGTGCTGCTGAACGCGGGGGCGGCGCTCGCCGTGCACGCAGCCGAGCCCGGGCTCACTCGAGGAGCGCCTCGCGGACGGCATCGCGCGGGCCACCGAGGCGGTCGACTCGGGGGCCGCCGAGGCGACCCTCGAGCGCTGGGTGGCCGCGACCCGCTGAGCTCAGAGGTCCAGCGACCAGGACCCGGTGTCCGCGTCGCGGCGGAACCCCAGGCGGCCGTAGTAGGCGCCGACCATGCGGGCCGGCGTCACCACCCGCTCGAAGCCGCGCTCCCGGAGCACCCCGCTTCGGCGCCACACGAACTCGCCGGGCGAGAAGTCGCGGTAGCGCGGGGTGACGTAGTCCAGCTGCACCCGCGCCACACCGTCGCCCTCGTCGTGGACCAGCACCACGCCGACCGTCTCGTCGCCCCGCTGCACCAGGAAGGCCAGGCGGCCTGCGGCCGCACCGTCCCAGACGAGGTCGGGCTGGAACTTGAGGATGTCGGCGGCGTGGACGCGCAGCACGTGGCGCAGGTACTCGTCGTCGGGGCCGACCTCGAGCACGTCGAAGGACTCCTCGTCGTGGCGCGCGCCCACGAGGGCGCGGATGTGCCAGAGGTTGATCAGGCACAGCGCGACGTTCATCGCGACCATCGGCCAGATCTCGAGCGCAGCGTTGAACGCCGGTGAGGACGACGCAGGCGAAGAGGTTGAGGACGCGGAAGCGCAGGACGCGTGCCTGCATCACCGAGAAGATCAGCAGCGCCGACCCGCACCAGCCGACCAGGTCGAGCCAGGACATCCCGCAGGCTATCTGCGCCTGTGCGTCGCCATGGGTGACTGCGTCTCGCCGCTGTCGGCGGCGCGGAGCATCGCCTCGGCGACCTCGACGGTGTGGGTCGCGTCCTCGATCGTGACGATGCGACGGTCCAGGCCCAGCACCGCGTCACGGAAGGCCTCGAGCTCCACCAGCAGGGGCTCGCGCTTGGGGATGGCGTAGCGGATGACGTCTCCCTGGACCACGCCGCGGAACGACGCCATGGTGTCCCAGGAGACCGGAGCGAGGCCGTTGGAGAAGAACGTCAGGTCGGCGGCGATGGTGTCGGCGACCAGGGTCCCGCGTTCGCCGGTCACGACCGTGACCCGCTCCTTGAGCGGGGAGAGCCAGTTGACGAGGTGGTTGACGACCGTCCCGTCGGACAGGGATCCGACGGCGGCGACGAGGTCCTCGTGCTCTCGTCCGGAGCGGTAGGCGGTGCGGGCGGAGAGGGTGGCGTAGGGACGCTTGGCCACCCACGCGGTGAGGTCGACGTCGTGGGTCGCCAGGTCGAGCACGACGCCCACGTCGGCGATCCGCTCCGGGAACGGGCCCTGCCGCCGGGTGGCGATCTGGTAGATCGCGCCGAGCTCGCCGTTGGCCAGTCGTCTGCGCATCTCCTGGAGGGCCGGGTTGTAGCGCTCGATGTGACCGACGCAGGAGACCAGGCCGCGGGAGACGAACGCCTCGGCGATGCGGCGCGCGGCCGGCGCGTCCGGCGCGACGGGCTTCTCGATGAGGACATGCACACCGGCCTCGGCCAGCTGCACCGCGACCTCCTCGTGGGCTGTGGTCGGCACGCTCACGACGGCGAGGTCGAGCCCGCGGGACACGAGCTCGTCGACCGTCGCGACGAACGAGAAGTGCTGGCTGGACCGGTCGGGGCGGGGCTCGGGGTCGGCGATGCCGACCAGCTCGACACCACTGAGCGAGTTGAGCACGCGCGCGTGGTGACGACCCATCTGCCCGAAGCCCACGAGTCCCGCGCGGAGGTCAGCCACGGCTCGACCCCTTCGTTGACGGCCGCCACGACGCGCTCCACCTCGTGAGGGGTGAGTCCGGGTCGGATCGGCAGTGACAGCACCTCACGGGCGGCCCGCTCGGTCTCGGGCAGCTCCACGTCCAGGTCGTACGCCGGGAGCCGGTGGGTCGGCACCGGGTAGTAGACCGCGCTGTCGACGCCCCGCGAGTCGAGTCGGGCCGCCAGCGCGTCGCGGTCGGTGGAGCGGACGGTGTACTGGTGCCACACCGACTCGGCCTTGGGGGCTGTGGTCGGGGTGACCACGCCGACCAGCTGCTCGTCGTACGCCGCGGCGACGGTCCTGCGTTCGCGCGTTCCAGCTCGGGCAGCCGCCGCAGCTGCACGCGGCCGATGGCGGCCGCCAGGTCGGTCATCCGGTTGTTCAGACCCGCGATCTCGTTGCGGTAGCGCTGCTCCATGCCCTGGTTGCGCAGCAGCCGCACGCGGCGGGCGGTGTCCTCGTCCCGGCAGACGACCATGCCGCCCTCGCCGGTCGTCATGTTCTTGGTGGCGTAGAAGCTGAACGCAGCGATGTCGCCCAGGGCGCCCACCGGGATCCCGTCGTACGACGCACCGTGGGCCTGCGCGGCGTCCTCGAGAAGGAGCAGGCCGTGTCGCTCGGCCAGGTCCGACAGCCCGTCCCAGGGAGCGGGGTGGCCGTAGAGGTGCACCGGCAGAACGGCCGCGGTGCGCGAGGTGACGGCCGCGGACACCGCGTCCGGGTCGAGGCAGAACGTGTCCGGTTCGATGTCGGCGAACACCGGTGTGGCACCGGCCATCGCGACCGCGTTCGCAGTCGCTGCGAACGTGAACGAGGGGACGATGACCTCGTCACCCGGACCGATCCCGGCCGCCAGCAGTCCCGAGGTGGAGGGCGCTGGTGCCGGAGTTCACGGCGACGCAGGTCCGACCGCCGACCAGGGCTGCGAACTCCGCCTCGAAGGCGGCCACCTCCTGGCCCTGCACCAGCCGTCCGCTGCGCAGGACCCGGTTCACGGCCGCGGTCTCCTCGTCGCCGACGAGGACGCGCACAGCGGTGACCCGGTCCGCCGCGTTCTCAGTCATGGTCCCCAGCCTCGCGCAGGCGACCCTCGGTCTCCGTGAACAACTCGCCGGTGACCGGGCATCGCCAACGTCCCTCGCCTGCGTCGCTGAGCCGCCTCCCGGCCGGTCCGACCCACCCGATCCGACGTGCCGGGTTCCCGGCCACGAGGGCGAAGTCGGGGACGTCGTGCACGACCACGGCACCGGCGGCCACCATCGCCCAGCGGCCGACTTCCACCGGGGCGACGCAGACGGCCCGGGCGCCGATCGAGGCACCCGTCCGCAGGACGACCCCCACGGGCTCCCAGTCCGTGGCCCGGCGACAGCTCGCCATCGGGTCGGATCGCGCGTGGGTACTGGTCGTTCGTGAGCACCGCGCCCGGCCCGATGAAGACGCCGTCCTCGACCGTTGCGGGCTCGTAGACCTGCGCGAGGTTCTGGACCTTCACCCGGTGAGCCCAGGCGCACTCCGGCGCCGATGTACGCACCGCGGCCGATGATGCACTCGGCGCCGACGACCGCGCCTTCGCGGACCTGCGCCAGCCCCCAGATCCGGGTCCCGGCGCCGATGGTGGCGTCGGGAGCCACCGTCGCCGTCGTCCTCAGGTGGACACATCGTGCTCGGTCCGCGGCTTGCTCGCCGCGCTCCACCACATCAGCGCCGCGCCGGCCGCAGCCACGACGGCCGCCAACACCGGCGTCGGCTGCCACCAGGCCGCGCTGCCCATCTGGGGGCTCTGCCGCATCTCCAGCAGCAAGGTGCCGACGGGGCTCACGGCCTGGGCGGCCACGAAGAGAAGGAGGCCCACCAGGCGCACGGACCCGCGCACGGGCCTGCCGGACCGGTCGAGGCTCAGCGCCGCAAGCACCACGAGTCCGATGGTGAGGGGCAGGCCGTAGCGGCCCTGCCACGCCGCGCGGTACTGGTCGAAGGAGGCAACCGTCGAGATGTACGGAAACAGCAGCGCCACGGCGACGACGAAGGCGATCGACAGGCGGATCCGCCTGTCGGCGCATCGCCACCCGAGGACGAGGGCGGCCCCGAACAGGAGCAGGTAGCAGGCGTACACCACCGGTGGCGCCGGGTCGTTGCGGAGCGGGAACGCGCCGATCGCCTGCAGGATCCAGGCCGGTATCTGCTTCGCGGAGACAGACACCTTGTAGCGCGAGCGAGCTCTCCAGGTGCTTCTCGTGCGCCGATCTCGAGGGCGTCCACGGCCATGACCCAGACGAGGCTCTGCACAGCGCTGAGGAACACCAGCCCGGCGGCCACGAGCACGTCGGCACGTCGCAGCAGGGCGCGGACGTGCACCGCCGGAGGTCGTACGGCGACCAGCACCGTGAACAGCACGAGCAGGGCCCACAGTGGTCCCAGCGGTCGCAGGGTCGCGAGCGTGGCGCCGGCGATCCCGGCCGTGACGGCCAGTCGGCGTACCGCCTGGGCGTCGGGGTGGGCCAGCCCGATCAAGGAGGTCCACAGCGCGAGTCCCGCCATCATCTCCACGCCGTTCGGGGCGGCGATGGCCGAGCTGTAGATCGCGACCGGAGTGCACGCGAGGGCCACGGCCATGTAGGGCCATCGGGTACGCGCCCAGGTCCCGACAGCGGCCAGGGCAAGCCAGAGGAACCCGGCGGACAGCATGGCGGTCGCGAACCGCATGACGATCAGCGCGGTGGCTCCGTCGAACGGCTTCGCGACGGTTCCGATGACCGCGTAGAAGAGCGGGTGGTACCTGCCTGCGCCGCTGGCGATGCGCGTGGTCCCGTCGCCCAGCGGCGTACCCACGCAGTCCGCGTCGGTCGTGTAGCTGCAGGTCCGTGCACTCGGGGTGTGCTGCCTTGACGATGTCGTCGGGGACCGTCCAGCCACGCTCCCGTGCCCCGGGTGGCCGCCGTCGGTTCGATCAGCCACTGGCCCTGGGCTGCGGCCGAGGCGCGGTAGGAGTGGTCGAACTCGTCGCTTCCGGCGAAGGGGGGCAGGACGAAGATCCACACCGTGTAGAGCAGGCAGACACCGATCAGCACGCCGCGGGGCACCCGTGACCCGGGCTGGCGTGGCGTGGTCGGGGACGTCGCGCTGCGCTCCCTGAGCCTCAGGGAGGAGGCGCTCATCTGTTGCCTTCCTGGATGTCGAGCTGCATCGCCGAGACCAGGAAGTGCAGACCGCTGAGCAGGGGCGCGACTGCCAGCAGGACGGTGCCGGGGCTGGCCACCGGCGGGCCGAGGGTGTTGACCAGCGACGAACACGCTGAAGCCGAGGCCGACGAGCAGCAGGAACAAGCCGGTGAAGAACATCAGGGCCACCGCCGAGAACGACTGCAGGACGTACTTCCACCACATCCGGTGCCAGAAGCCTCGCCAGAGCATGCGGAGCAGGCGCGGCGCGACCCGGCTCAGCCTCATCCCGGAGACCTCGGTGCCGTACACGGCCGGGATGGGGACGTCGCGAGCCGGCACCCGAAGTACGTTCAGCCGGATCAGCAGGTCGTTCTCGAACTCGTAGCGCTTCGCGATCCGGTCCAGCTGCAGCCGTTCGAGTGCGGTGCGGTGGATGGCCGTGTAACCGTTCTGCGGGTCGAAGAGTCCCCAGTAACCGGACGCTGCCTTGGTCAGGAACGACATGCCGATGTTGCCGACCACCCGGTGGCGAGGCATGCCGTCGAACGAGCCCTCGCCGTAGAACCGGTTCGCCTTGGTGAAGCCGGCCTCGCCCTCGGCGATCGGGTCGAGCAGTGCAGGCAGGTACTGCGGATCCATCTGGGCGTCACCGGCCATCACGACCGAGACGTCGCAGCCCAGCTCGAGCGCACGTTTGTGGCCGTGGACGATGGCGCCGCCCACGCCCTGGTTCTCCGGCAGTCGATGCACCTCGGTCCGAGGGTCCCCGATGGCCCGCGCGACCTCGGAGGTGCAGTCAGAGCTGGCGTCGTCGACGACGATGATGTGGTCGACGAGCTCTGGTGCCGTCTTGACGACGGTGCCCACCAGGAGCTCCTCGTTGTGCGCCGGCACAACGACAGCGACACACAAATCCCTGTACACCGTGGCCTCCTCCCGCCTGTCACGAGGATAGGGAACGAAATAGGCTATTGGGTCCGAATTGAGAGGCTCAGCCTCGAATAGGGGCAATAGGGTCAATACCCCTGCGAAAGGGGGATACCGACCCTTAGCCTCGTTTCATGACGTCGGGATCCCCGGAGAGCCGTCGCCGGGGCCTTGGGAGTCGGGGTCCCGGGAGTCGAGGTGCCTGGCTCTGGGCCGTCGCGGCAGCGGTGCTCGCGACCTCCGTCTGGGTGGTCGCCGCGCTGATGATGGCGGGTCGCGGCTTCGACGTCACCGATGAGGGCTTCTACGTCCTGTCCTACCGCTGGTGGGACTCCACACCGCGCGTCTTCACCGGGGTGCAGTACCTCTACGGGCCGGTCTTCGAGCTCCTCGGGTGGAGCATTGCCGGCCTGCGCGTCGTACGACTGGTGAGTGTCGTGCTCGTGCACCTGGCCTTCGGCTGGGCGTTCATGTCGTGGCTGCGCACCCGACGGCCGGAGGCGCCTGCCTCACGCGGGTGGGAGCTGGCGGGAGCGCTCACCATCCTCGCCTCCGCCGGTGTCATGTACGGCTGGCTCCCGCTGAGCCCCGGCTACAACGACGTGGCCCTGCTGACCTCGCTGCTGCTGGTCTCGTTGCTGCTGTGGTCCATGCGCGCCGTCGTCGCCGAGAACCGACTGCCCGTGCTCGCCGCCGCCTGCGCCGGTCCGCCGGTCGTCGCGCTGGTCCTCGCCAAGTGGGCCTCGGCAGGTCTGATCATGCTGTTCCTGCTGATCGTGGGCGTCGTGGCGCTGCGTTCGCTCGGCGCACGCGGGTGGCTGCGCTACGTCGTCACGGCCATCGGCAGCGTGGCGGTGTGCCTGCTCCTGGTCAACGCGTTCGTGCAGCCGCTCCGGCCACTCGCCTCGGAGATGGCGGAGGTCAACCGGCTGGTGGCGGCCAGCACGAACTCACCGCTGACGCTGATCGGCATGTACCTGCGCACCACGTTCTCGATGGGTGCGGAGGCGTTGGTGCTCGCCGCGCTCGCCCTGCTCATCGCCGGCCTGGGCGTCCTGCTCCGTCGGACGAGGTTCGCGGCAGCAGGGCTTCCCCTGGTCGTCCTCGGTCCCGTCGCGGCGTTGGTCGCCGCCAACCCGGGGTCGTGGGGCCTGCCGGGTGGAGGCATCCAGGGCATCCCGACGTACGTCCCCCAGCTCATCGCCCTGGCCCTCGTGGTGGTCGTGGCCAGCTCCGTCGGCCGATGGACCGGTCGCCGGACACCCGGTCGGCCGGTGGCGAGTGCGCGACCTGGACGCGCTGCGGATCTCGCCGTCGTGACCATGCTGGTCCTCCTGCCCGCGGTCCAGGCCCTGGGCACCGGGAACCCTCTCGCCTACCTCGCGGTGAACGGATTCCCCTGTTGGGTCGCCTTGATGGTGGCGGCGTGCACCGCGTCCGGCCCGCGACCGGTGGCGCAGGCACTCGCTGTCTCGGCAACGGGCTGTGCGGTCCTCGTCGCGGCCACGACCGGTGCCGACGGACTGGTCCGACACCCGTACCGGACCGCCGCCTGGTCCGAGGCGACCAGCACGGTCGGTGGAGCCGGTGCGTTGGCACAGGTGCGCGTCGACCCCGAGACGGCGGCCCGGTTCAAGGACGTTCGAGCCGCAGCAGGCGAGCACCGTACGGGCGACCCGGTGATGGCCTTCGACGAGATGGCCGGAATGGTCCTGCTGCTGGACGGCCGATCGGTGGGAGAGGCGTGGTACTCGCGCATCGACGGTGATCGCACCGCCGCCGGCATCGGGAGCGTCTGCACCGGGCCGCAACCATGGGGAGGCGCGCTTCCGGTCGTGATCTACGACCACGCTCCCGGTGCGGTCGACCAGGACGCCCTGCGTGCCTGCGGCCTCTCACTGTCGCGCGACTACGAGCTGGGGACGGTCGACCACGGAGAGCCGCGACTGCGGGTCTACGTCCCGATCGCTGAAGAGGAGAGGACCCGACCATGACCGAGCCAGTCATGCACGACGGACGAGGACGCCTCGTCTCCATCGTCGTCCCGGCACTGAACGAGCTCGACAACGTCCCGGCCGTGCTGGCCCGGATGGTCGAGCTCGGCGAAGCGCACCCGGCGTACGACTTCGAGCTGGTGCTGGTCGACGACGGCTCCTCGGACGGCACCGCTGATCGTGCGATCGCCGATGCACCGGTGGAAGTGCCGGTCACCGTCGTACAGCTCTCTCGCAGCTTCGGCTCGCACCAGGCGATCACCGCCGGCCTGCGTCGCTCGTCCGGAGACTGCGCGATCGTGCTCGGTGCCGACATCCAGGAACCGCCGGAGCTGATCACCGAGTTCCTGAGGAACTGGGAGCAGGGTTCCGACGTCGTCTGGGGCGTACGCCGGACGCGGGTCCGCTCCTGGCGCTCGGAGCTCCCCTCGAAGCTGTTCTCCTACCTGTTCACGAGGTACGCCGACCTGGCCGACTATCCGCCCGAGGGTCCTTCGGGGATGCTGGTCGACCGCGCCGTCCTCGACGAGCTGAACCGGCTCGAGGAGAGCAACCGCAACGTGATGGCGCTGGTGGCCTGGCTCGGTTTCCACCAGACGCGCGTGCTCTACGACCAGCTGCCGCGACAGCACGGTGAGACCCGCTGGACCCGCCGCAAGATGGTCAAGCTCGCGGTCGACTCGCTCGTCCAGTTCTCGTCCATGCCCCTGCGCGCCTGCACCTTCACGGGGCTCGGAGTGGCGGCTGTGGGTCTCGTCTACGCAGCCGCCATCATGGTCCGCTCCATGCTCGGCGTGGCCACTCCTTCAGGCTGGCCGACCGTCCTCGTCGTCGTCCTCGTCCTTGGCGGAATCCAGCTCATGGTGATCGGCGTCATGGGAGAGTACCTGTGGCGCGCAGTCGAGGAGACGCGACGCCGACCGCTCTACGTCGTACGTGGGGTGAGGGTGACGCACAGTCGGCGGATGGTCGGCACGGGGGATCGGGAGCATCGATGAGGACACGTCGAAGCACGGTGCTGGTCACCGGCGGTCTGGGCTACATCGGGTCTCACGTCGTACGCGACCTGCGCGAGCGGGGCTGGCAGGTGCGCGTGCTCGACAACCGCTACCGGTGCGACCCGGCCACGGCCTCGGAGCTCGCGGCGCTGGACGGCGTCGAGGTGGTCGAGGGCGACATCCGCTACGCGCACATGGTGGAGAGCGCGACCCACGGCGTCGAAGCAGTCGTGCACCTGGCCGCGGTCTGCATGAACAAGAGCATCGCGGACCCCACCGAGAGCCTGGACGTCAACCTGATGGGCACCCAGAACGTGCTCGACGCGGCCTCGCGTGCGTCGGTCCGGCGCATCGTCTACGCGTCCTCCGCGTCGGTGTACGGCAACCCGACGCAGCTGCCCATGCGCGAGGACGACAAGCTCGCGCCGATCACGCCGTACTGCGTGGCCAAGCTGGCGGGCGAGCAGATGCTCGACTTCTACGCGCGCCGCGCCAAGCTCTCCTGGCTGGGCCTGAGGTTCTTCAACGTCTACGGCCCCGGGCAACCGACCGACGCCTACTACACCTCTGTGGTGGTCACCTTCCTCAACCGGCTCGCTGCCGGTGACGCGCCCGTGATCGACGGCCGCGGCGACCAGTCGATGGACTTCGTGCACGTCCGCGACGTCGCCCGGTCCGTGGGCATGGCCGTGGACTCGGACGCCACCGGGGAGGTGCTCAACGTCGGCACCGGCAGGCAGACCTCCATCTCCGAGCTGGCGGAGCTGCTCGTGCGGTCGCTCGGCATCGACGTGCAGCCGGTCTACCGGCCCCGCGAGGTGCTCGTCACCCGGCGCGAGGCCTCGACCGAGCGGATCGAGGAAGTACTCGGCTGGCGGCCGCAGGTAGACCTGGAGGAGGGCATCGCCTCCGTCCTGGACTGGCACAAGCGCACCCTCGAGGACCAGCGGCTTTGACGACGGGTACGCCGGACCCCGGCCGGGTTCCCGCGAACCTGGGGAACCCGCTGGCCTGGGTGGTCGGCGATCCCGTGGTCGGCGAGGGCACCTGGGTCGGCCCGTTCTGCCTGCTCGACGGCTCTGGTGGCCTGGTGATCGGACGCGGGTGCGACCTGGCCGCCGGCGTGCAGGTCTACACCCACTCGACCGTGGCACGGTGCGTCACCGGCCGCGCGGTGGACACCGAGCGTGCGCCGGTGACGATCGGTGACTACACCTTCATCGGTGCCAACAGCGTCGTGCTGATGGGCGTGACGATCGGCAGCCGGTGCGTGATCGGGGCCGGCTCGGTCGTGACCAGCGACGTGCCCGACGGGACGTGCGCGACTGGAGTGCCGGCCCGGGTGGTGGGCACCGTGGACCCGAGCACGGGGGAGATCAACCGGACGTCGTGAGCACCTCGCGCAGGGCGGCGACGACACGGTCCTGGTCGGTGTCGGTGAGGTCGGCGTACATCGGCAGGGCGAGGTGGCGCCGGAACAGCGCGTCCGATCGCGGGCAGTCAGCGGGGGCGTCGTACACCGCCTCGCGGTGCAGGGCGTAGGTGCCGATCGTCGAGCCGATGCCGTGGGCGCGCAGTCCGAGCACAACCGTGTCGCGGTCGACGTGGTCGTCAACGGTGACGGCGTAGGTCTGCCAGGTGGGTTCGCGGTCACCGGGGACCTCCGGCGCGCGCACTCCGCCCACGTCGGCCAGCAGGGTGGCGTAGCGATCGGCCAGCGCCCGCCTTCGCGCCAGGAAGTCGTCGAGCTTGTCGAGCTGGACGAGGGCGATCGCCGCCAGCACGTCGGAGAGCTTGTAGTTGTAGCCGACCTGGTCGAACTCCGGGATCTCCAGCCGGCCGGGCCGCTGTCGGGCGTAGGCGCTTCGCATCCCGAAGCACGACGTGCGCCGGACCCGCTCGGCGACCCCGGCGTCGTCGGTCACCACCACGCCGCCCTCGCCGGAGGTGATGCCCTTGCGTGCGTGCAGCGAGAAGACGGCCACGTCGCCGAAGGCACCACATGGCCTGCCGTCGAACGTGCCGCCCACCGAGCAGGCGGCGTCCTCGAGGAGAAAGAGGCCGTGGGCGCTCGCCACTGACTCCAGGGCCCCCCAGTCCGCCGGGACACCGAGAGCGTCGACGCCGATGATTCCGCGGGTGTGCGGGGTGATCCGCTCGGCGACGCAGTCGACGTCGATCGTGCCCGTGTCGGGCCGAACGTCGACGAAACGTGGAGTGGCGCCGCAGTAGAGAACGGCGTGTCCGGTGGCCGGGAAGGTGTAGTCCGCCACCAGCACCTCATCGCCCGGACCGACCCCGAGTGCCGCGAGGGACAGGTGCAGGCCGGCCGTGCAGTTGTTGACCGCGACCGCGTGGGCACGACCGCTCAGCTCGGAGAAGGCCCGTTCGAGCTCGGTCCCGCGCGGTCCCTGACCGGCGAGCCAGCCCGACTCGAGGACCGCGGCCACCGCGTCGAGCTCGCGCTCGTCCGTCGTCGGCCGCGTGAGGGGAACGGCAGGAAGCAACGGGTCCATCGGCGCGACGCGCTCAGTCGAGACCGAGGGAGAAGGCGGACTCCAGGTCGTGCTGGGAGTAGGTCCGGAACGCGATGTGGGTCTCGGTCTCCATGACCCCGGGGACCTTGTTGACGGCGTCGGCCACGACTCGTGCCACGTCGTCGTGGTTGCTGACCCGCACGAGCGCGATCAGGTCGATCTGACCGGTCACGCTGTAGACCTCGCTGATGCCCTCCAGTGCGGCGATCGCCTCCGCCACCTCGGGGATGCGGGCGACGTCGGCCTTGACGAAGACGATGGCGGTGATCATGGGGTCAAGGTATCCCCTCGGGGTTCGCCCATCACCGGGTGTCGACCGACCATCCGCCGGCGTGGTGCGACCACCCTCAGGGCCGGTGGACCGTGGTCAGGGAACGCCTCTCGTCGAAGGGCACCAGCGAGGTGCGCGACTGCTCGACCGCGTCGTGGACCGCGAGGTGCCGGCTCGCCCCGCGGACGGGGCACGCCCACTCGCCCTCCACGTGCACGAGCCGGACCCCGGGTTGCTCCAGCCAGCGCAGGATCTGCTCGGACTCCTCGGCGCTGGCTGCGGGTGTCGGTCCCGGTCCGGGCGCGACGGCCTCCGCCGACTCCCGCAGCTGCTTGACCCAGACACCGGCGTGCGCGTCGGACGGGATCACTCCCGAGGCAGCGAGGCGTCCGTGTCGTACGACGTGAACCGCCCAGCGACGGTTGTCCTCACGACGGGCGGCCACCAGCTCGGCGCACGAGGACAGCGCGCCCAGCCGCTGAGTGCGCGAGGCCGCGCGCACGAACGCGGACAGCCGCTCGCGATGCACTGCGGCCTCCTCGAACCGTTCGTCGGCGGACAACCTGTTCATCCGCGCGGTGAGCGCCCGGACGACGTCGTCGGCCTGGTGGAGCAGGCTGTCGCGCACCTCGGCGACCAGAGCCGCGTAGCGATCGACCGGGACGCTGCCGTCGCACGGAGACAGGCACCGCCCCATCTCGGCGAGCACGCACGGTGACCTCAGCGACGTGATCGGCAGCCGGTCGCTGCACTGCCGGATCGGGAAGGTCTCGTGCAGCGCGGCCAGGCACTTCTCAGCGGTGCGCCGGGACGCGAACGGGCCGAGGTAGTCCGCACCGTCCTCGGCAACCTTGCGGACGAGGGACAGGCGCGGCCACGGCTCCACGGTCAGCTTGAGCCAGTGCATCTTCTCCGGGTGGCGACTGCGCCGGTTGTAGCGCGGCTTGTGCGCCGCGATCAGCCGCAGCTCACGCACCCTGGCTTCGAGCGGGGTCGCGCACTCGATGCCGGTCACCGACGCAGCGAGGTTGACCATCTCGCCCATCCGCGAGCGGGTCTCCGACGCGGTGAAGTAGGAGCGCACGCGCGTGCGCAGGTCGCGGCTGGTGCCGACGTAGAGCACCCGCTGCTGCTCGTCCCGGAAGAGGTAGACGCCGGGGGAGTGCGGCAGGTGCTCGGCGAGATGGCGCTTGCGGCGTACGGCGGGACTGACGCGCGAGCTGAAGGTCTGCAGCTCTTCGAGCGTGTGCACTCCCAGCCCACCGAGCCGCTCCATCAGCCCGTGCAGGACGTCGACCGTGGCGCGGGCGTCGGACAGGGCCCGGTGGTTGGGGGTGGTGCTGGAGCCGAACGCCAATGCCAGGGAGCTGAGCTTGCAGTTGGGTGCGTCGTCCCGGGTCACCACGCGGCGGGCGAGCCGGGCGGTGTCGAGCACCTCGAAACCGGGCCAGGGACGACCCTGCTTCTCCGCGAAGTGCTTGAGGAAGCCCACGTCGAACGGGGCGTTGTGGGCCACGAGGACACTGCCCTGCGCGAACTCGAGGAACGCCGGCAGCGCCGACTCGATCGGCGGCGAGGAGGCCACCATCGAGTTCGTGATGCCGGTCAGCACGGCGATGAACGGCGGGATGGAGGTGTGGGGGTTGACCAACGTCTGGAACTCGCCGAGCAGCTCGCCGCCGCGCACCTTGACGGCGCCGATCTCGGTGATCATCGAACCCGCCTGGGCCGAGCCACCGGTCGTCTCGAGGTCGACGACACAGAAGGTCACGTCGCGCAGGGGACGCCCGAGCTCGTCGAAGCTCATCTGCGCGGACCACCTGCTCACGCCGACGACGCTAGGGAGCCGGACCGACAAAACCGCGCAGGCTCGTCCGGCGCGCCGGATGTCGGGACCCTTTCGCGAGAACTGTCGGTGGTCGCTGGTGGAGTGACCAGTACCAGCTTCCCCGGCATGGATGAGGAGAACGACGATGAGCGTGCGCATCGACTGCGACAGCTGCCTGGTTCGCGGGCTCGCGTGTCATGACTGCGTGGTGACGGTCCTGCTCGGTCCGCCACCCGAGCTCAGTCTCGACAGCGAGGAACAGCAGGCCCTGGAGGTGCTCGCGGAGTCGGGCCTGGTGCCACCGCTGCGGATGGTGACGCCGCTCTCCGGTCCGGAGGTGGAGTCGGCCTGACCGCGCGCCTCGCGCTCCGTCGTGCAGGCTGATGCCGGCGTGTGGCTGGTGTGGTCGCGTGGTGCTCGTGCGGCGCTACGTGGCCGAGAACACACCCTGTGAACGCGCCAGGCGTTTGGTGGCGCCACCGATCTTTCCTAGGGTGACGGACCTAGTGCCCCTGCACCAGCACGCCGACCGGGCGGGCTCAGGGGCAGCGCCGAGTCTGGAACAGGTGCCCTCGGGGGAGACATCTGTACCGGAGCCGGGGACCCACGTTCCTTGGGGTGAATCCGGCGGGACCTGCCACCGACCGTGGCGGATCACGCTGGTAGGGCGTTCTTTGGGCCCGAATCCGTCAGCTCACCTGGTAGGCGTCGAGACAAAGAGGAGACCGACCGCTCGTGTTCGACGGCCGGAAACGCCACCATGCCCGCGCGGCTGCAGCAGTCACCGGAGTTCTCACCACGATGAGTCTCGGACTCACGATGAGCCCCGCCACTGCAGCCCCTGAAACCCAAGACATCGACGCCGCACAGGCCCGAGTCGACCGACTGTCCCAGAAGGCCGACACCGCCGAGCAGCGCCACGACAAGGTTGCGGCATCGCTCGACGATGCGCGCACCAAGAAGCGCAAGTTCACTGCCCAGCTGCACCGTCAGCAGCGGCTGCTGAGCAGCCTTCGCGCCCAGGTGGCCAGCACGGTCGTCGACGAGTACAGCGACGACGACTACGACGGGACGGCCGGTGCCGCCACGCCGACCGGCCCGCTCGACACCAAGCTGGTCAAGACCTCCGAGGTCATGCTCACCAACGCCACCGTGGTGAGCGAGAACACCGGCGCCCGTGGTGACGCCATGGCTCGCTCGAACATGAAGATCGAGCGGCTGAGCGATCGCCGTGCCGCGCTGCGCGACCGGATCACCAAGCTGGCCGCCGCGGAGAAGCCGCTGCGCGTCAAGGCCGAGAAGGCGAGCGCCCGCGAGGCCGACGCGTCGGCCGTGCTCGCGGATCTCGAGGAGAAGCGGATGGCCGCGCTCGGCGGTCCCGCCGTCGCGTACGCGAAGGCACAGGTCGGCAAGGCCTACGTCTACGGTGCCGCCGGGCCGGATTCGTTCGACTGCTCGGGTCTGACCATGGCAGCGTGGAGCCAGGCCGGCGTCAGCCTGCCGCACAGCTCCTCGGCGCAGTACAGTTCAGGTCCGCAAATCTCCGAGAGCGAGCTTCAGCCCGGTGACCTGGTCTTCTACTACAGCCCGATCAGCCATGTCGGTATCTACATCGGCAACGGGCAGATCGTGAATGCGCTCAACCCGGGCTCCGGAGTCCAGATCTCCGGTCTGCATGACATGCCGTACTCCGGTGCCGTGCGTCCTGGCGGCTGACCCCCGGCGCAGCAGAGCCGCTCGTCCCTCCGGGGCGGGCGGCTTCCTGCTTGTCCTGACCCTTGTCCTCGCCCTGCTGGGACTGACGGCGTGTGACGACGACGTCGAGATCACCCCACCGCGTGCCAGTGAGAACACGTCGTCGCAGCGGGCCGAGAAGGCGCAGGAGTCACTCGACGAGCTCGTCGGCGCGATCCAGGGCGGAGCACGGGATGACGCCGTGGCCACGGCCGCGAGCGGTTCGCAGGACCTGCTCGGGTGGGTCTACGACAACGCCGCAGACCTGCGCATCGGAGATCTGTCGCTGCGTTACGTCGACGAGGGGACACCGCTCGACCAGCGGGAGCAGACCGAGCTCGGACCGGACGCCTGGCGCGGCACCGTCCAGCTGACGTACCGCTACGAGGGCTTCGACGAGGCGCCGGCCCGCTTCGAGACCGGCGTGGTGTTCGTCCCCTCCGGCGACAGGGTCGGGATCGCGTCGTTCGGAGGCGCGGACGAGCGCACCCCGCCGTGGCTCGCCGACCGGCTCAGCGTCGTACGCACGCCGCGGACGATGGTGGCCGTGGCTTCGGACTCGCCGGGACGCTACCCCGCGCTGGCCACGCGCGCCGTCCAGCAGGTGTCGCGCGTGCTGCCGGACTGGTCGGGGCGCCTGCTGGTCGAGGTCCCCGCCTCCCGCGAAGGGCTGGACGCGGCCGTGGAGGCCGAGGCCGGCCAGTACGACAACATCGCCGCCGTGACCACGTCGGCCGACGGGTCGCTCGCGCCGGACGCCCCCGTCCGCGTCTTCGTGAACCCTCAGGTCTTCAGCCGACTCAAGCCGCGCGGAGCCCAGGTCGTGATGAGCCACGAGACCACCCACGTCGCCACCGACGCGCCCTTCGCCACGATGCCCACCTGGCTGCTGGAGGGGTTCGCCGACTTCGTGGCGCTCGACCACGCAGGCGTGCCGGTCCAGCTGGCGGCCCGACAGATCCTCGCGCGCATCCGCAAGGAGGGGCTGCCCCGAGGCCTGCCGAGCAGCCGGGACCTCGATCCCTCGGCCAACGGGCTGGGTGCGACCTATGAGGAGGCCTGGCTGGCCTGCCGGTTCCTCGCGCAGGAGTACGGCGCCCGGGCGCTGGTGCGCTTCTACCGGACGGTCGACGGCGGTGCCTCCACCCAGACGGCGTTCCGCACCGTGCTCGGCACCTCGCAGGGACAGTTCGTGTCCCGGTGGCGTGACGACCTGGCCCGCCTGGCAGGGGTGGCAGGCTGAGGGGTGTGACGTCGGTGCCCGGGCCAAGCACGAGGCTGTGCCTGTGGATGGTCGGCGTGTCTGCCCTGGTGTTCGGGGTGCTGTGCGCGCTCCTGGTCCCGTGGTCGTGGGTGCCGGGTGGTCACCTCGTCGAGGTGCGGGGGAGTGAGGTCTTCTCCGCGGCGCAGCTGAGACGCGGCGAGACCTACGCCTCGATGCAGCGTCACCTCGGCTGGGCCTCCCTGGCGGTCTCGCTCGCCGTCGCGCTGGCGCTCGGGCTGACGCATCTCGGTGCCAGGCTCGTGCGCCTCATTCCGGGGCCGTGGTGGGTCAAGGCACTGCTCGGCACGCTGGCGCTGCTCCTCGTCGGAGAGCTGGCCACGGCACCGTTCGCCCTGCTGGCCCGGAGCAATGCCCTCGAGTACGGGCTGACCGAGCAGTCGCTGGGCGGCTGGCTGCGCGACCAGGTCACGTCGCTGGCGGTCTCGTGGGTGTTCGCGGGCATCACCGTGCTGGTCGTGCTGGTCTCGGCGCGGCGGTCACCACGGCGATGGCCGCTCTGGGCCGCAATCGCGGGGGCACTGCTCACCGTGCTCGGGTCATGGGTCTACCCCGTCGTGGTCGAGCCCCTGTTCAACCGCTTCACCTCGCTGCCCCAGGGTGAGCTGCGCACGAAGGTCCTCGCGCTCGCCGAGAAGGAGCAGGTCCCAGTCTCCGACGTGCTCGTGGCCGACGCATCGCGGCGTACGACCACGCTGAACGCGTATGTCTCCGGATTCGGCAGCACCAAGCGGATCGTGCTGTACGACAACCTCGTGGAGGACGTCCCCGAGCGCGAGGCCCTGGTGGTGGTTGCGCACGAGCTCGGGCATGCACGTCATCACGACGTCCTGAAGGGGACCGTGCTGGGGGCCACGGGGGTGGTGCTCGGCAGTGGGTTGCTCGGCCTGCTGCTGTCGCGTCGACGGCTGCTGGATCGCGCCGGCGTCACGGACGCCGGGCAGCCGGAGGTCGTGGCACTGCTCCTGGCCATCGCCGCGGTGGGGTCACTGTTCGCGAACCCGATCGAGAACACGATCAGTCGTGCGGTGGAGGCCCGGGCCGACCGGGCCTCGCTCGAGGCCACCGGTGACCATCGCGGCTTCGAACGGACGCAGGTCCAGCTCGCCACTCGCTCCCTGAGCGACGACGACCCGCCGTGGCTGAGCCAGTTCTGGTTCGGCTCCCACCCGACGATCCTGCAGCGGATCGGGATCGCCCGGGCGCTGGACCGCGAGCGGTAGGAGGCCTCGAGACATGGTGAGCGTCCGGCCCAGCCAAGGTGGCGGGGCCGGACGCGACCGTGTCGGTGGCTCACCACCCCCCGGTAGTGCGGGCGCGTTGCTCGGGCGCGCCCGCGGGAGCCATCGATCACACCTGCACCCGTGGTAGCGCAGGTCGTTCCGGGAAGACTCAGCAGGTAACACTCACGTGGCCGGAGCCGCCAGCGCTGATCTCGGCGCAGGTGTCGTCGAAGAGCGCGCCGACGGCATCTCCGAACAGGAACACGATGGCGGCGATCAGCCCCGCGATGCCCGAGACCAGGAGCCCGTACTCGACGGCCGAACCGCCGTCCTCAGGTCTGCGCCGCATGGTCCGTGCGCTCAGCGACAACATGCTGTACCCCTTCGGTAGCGCCGGCAGCACCAGATGGTGACGCCGGCGGCATCGCCGGAGACGGACGGTCCGGGTCAGTTCGAGAACGTGACCCGCCCGTCCGTCTACTGGCTGGGTCAGCCGCAGCTGGCGCCGGAGGTGCCACCGCTGGACACAGCGCCGCAGGTCTCGGAGAAGGCGTCCTGGATGACGCCGCCGAACAGGAAGACGATGGCCACGATCAGCGCGGCGATGCCGGCGACGAGCAGGCCGTACTCAACGGCGGACGCGCCTTCCTCGTCCCGGCGGCTGGTGATGGTGCGAATGAACTCGAGCATGATGTTCCTTCCCTCGGGAACGTGGTGTGTTTCTGACAGGTGCGTGACCAAGGGGCCACAAAGAAAGTATGGCAAAAATGGACAGAATAGGACATTAGACGTCCGGTTTGAACTCTCTGAACCTTTTGGGTGGTTTGTTACATAGTCCGTTCGGACTACGCCGTGGCCCGCGGGATCAATGCACAGAGGAATGTGTGGAGCAGGGCAATATTCGGGGTCGGATCCCGGCATCTCAGGAAGCGAGACGGGCCGGTCTCAAACGTCCCAGGGCGGCCCTCAGGCCGGCGGCGTGGCGGAGGAGATGAGGCCCAGGCGCATCGCCGTGACCAGCGCCTGGGCGCGGTTGGCGGCGCCGAGCTTCTCGTAGATCCGCCCGATGTGGCTCTTGGCAGTCGACTCGCTCAGGTAGAGGCGTGCGGCGATGGCGCTCACGCCCAGCCCCTCGGCGAGCAGGTCCAGCACCTGTCGCTCACGGTCGGACAGGCGCGGGGCGCCCGAGCTCATCCGGCGCACCATGGCCTCGCCCAGTCCGGCGCAGGTGAAGGTCAGCGGCGAGACCGAGGCGTGGCGTGCGGCACTGATGACGGTGGAGGTCGGCGCGTCCTTCCCCACGAAGGCGGAGGCGCCGGCGTCCATGGCGGCGAACAGCTGCTCGTCGCCGGCGTACATGGTCAGGACCACGAGGCCGACCTGCCGATCCTCCTTGCGCAGGCTGCGTACGACGTCGAGACCGGAGCCGTCGGGAAGGCGTACGTCGGTGACGACGACGTCCGGGCCCAGCTCCTGGGCGAGCGCCATCCCCTCAGCGATCGAGCCCGCCTGCCCGGCGACCTCGAAGCCCTCGGCCTGGGAGAAGGCGCCAGCGAGGCCCTGGCGGATCAGCTCGTGGTCGTCGATGAGCAGGACGGTCGTCATGGGTTCCCGGGATGTCGGACCCGGCCTCCTCCGGCAGGCTAGCCCGTCGTCTCGTGGGTGGGTGCGCCGACGCGCACCGTCACGCGGGTGCCGGGGCGCGCGCTGCTCGGCTCGGTGACCTCCAGCTCGGCGCCGATGCTCCGCGAGCGTTCCCGCATGATCTTGACCCCCTGGGAGTCGCTCCGGGGCGTGTGCGGGTTGGTGCCGTCGTCCCGTACCTCGATCTCGGCGTGCGGCGACCGGATGGTGCAGCGCAGCCAGAGGTTGGACGCGCCGGAGTGCTTGCGGGCGTTGGCCATCGCTTCCTGCGCGATCCGGAGCAGCTCGTACTCGACGTCCGCGGGCAGCCGGGGACCCTTCTCGTCCAGGGTCACGTGCACTCTCATCGGGGAGGTCGCGCTCACCTGGTTGGCGTACGCCGAGAGGCTCTCGCCGAGGCCGGCACCGGCGGCGAGCTCGTGCCGCAGGTCGAAGATCGAGTGCCGCAGCTCGGTGACGACGCGCGTCACCTCCTGGCGAAGCTCGCCGATCTGCGCCTGCTGGGCCGGGCTGGTGGAGCCGGCGGCGAGGTTGTCCACGAGGTAGCCCAGCGAGGCGACGTCCTGGGCCACGCCGTCGTGGACCTCCCTCGCGATGCGCTGGCGCTCCTCGCTGGTTGCCGTGTCGCGGACCCGCCCGAACAGCAGCGCGGCCTGGAGCTGGACGGCGTGCCGGGCCAGGCGCCGGCGCAGGTCGAGGGCTGCGTTCGAGTCGACCGGCCGCACCGCGTCGAGGACGAGAATGGCAATCAGCTCTTCGTTGGCGACGAGCGGAATGGCGACGTGTCGCTCGCGCAGCATCATCGCGCCGTACTCCCAGCACCGCTCGGAGAGCTCTTCGGCCCAGGACATCGCTCCCGGCAGCGTCCCGGCGGAGTAGCGGAGCGGGGCGATCGCGCCGCTGACCGACCTGACGAACAGGCCGGCGCTGCGTGTGGGCACGAAGGTGTCGGCCTCGGCCATGATCTGCTCGGCGATGCCGACGGCGTCCAGGCCACCGCTGAGCTTGCCCGAGAGGGCTTCGAGCCGGCGGATCAGCCCGACTGCGCTGCGGTAGGAGGCGTCGGCGTCGGTGACGCTCACGGCTCGCCGCAGGGCGAGGCCCATCATGCCGATCCCGACCGCGGTGATCAGCCACGTCAGGGCACTTGCCGCGAACTCGCGGTCCCAGCGCTGGGCGACGACGGTCCACACCACCAGCAGGAGTGCGGCTTCGGTGACGATGACGCGTGCCAACCCTGCCCGGCCGCGGTCCACGGCGGCGATGAGCGCAGGGATGACCAGGTACGGCGCGACGGTGGCCTGATCCGGGTACGCGAACACGGTGAGGACAGCGACCGCCCCGCCCTCGACGAGGGCCACCACGGACTCGGGGACCCGGTGGGACATCGCGGCCGCCTGTGCCACGGCGGCCGTCAGGAACACCAGCAGGGTGCCCTCGAGGTACCGCTGGCCCGCCACCGCGGCGAGCGAGGTGAGGGCGGCAACGGTGAACACTCGGGCCGCTAGGGCGACCCGGCCGACATCGGTCACGCTCAGAGTTTGCCCGAGAAGCTGTCCATGATCGAGATCCCCGCCGGTCCGAGCACTGCGACGAACAGACACGGGAGGATGCAGAAGATCAGCGGGACCAGGATCTTCACCGGCACCTTCTGGGCCTGCTCCTCGGCCCACTGGCGGCGCTTGATCCGGATCTCGGAGGACTGGACGCGCAGCACCTGTCCCACCGGGATGCCGAACGAGTCTGCCTGGACCATGGCGCTGACGAACGAGCGCAGGTCCGGGAGGTTGGTCCGCTCTCCGAGAGAGCGGAGCGCCTCGGCGCGGCCGCGCCCGATCTGCATCTCCTGGAGCAGGCGGGCGAACTCGTCGGCGAGCGGGCCGTCGGTGTTGCGAGCCACCTGGGCGCAGGCGGCGTCGAAGCCGAGCCCGGACTCGACGGAGATGGTCAGGAGGTCGATCGCGTCGGGCAGCGCGCGCTGCAGCTTGTCGGCACGGTCGTAGGTCTGCTGGTAGAGGTACATGTTGGGCGCGTTGTAGCCGGCCAGGGAGGCGAGCACGACGATGCCGAGCGTCGGCAGGAAGCCCACGCCCATCAACATCGCGAGCACGAGCGACACGACCAGCGCCACGCCGAACCCCACGACCTTGCCCGCCATCACCCGCTCGACGGTCCAGCCGCGCGGGTTGCCGGCGAGCTCGAGCTTCTCCCGGATGCGCTCGCTGGCGTCCTCCGGCGTGAGTCGTCGGCCCATGCGCTGGGTGCGTGCCAGCAGCGGGAACAGCACCCGTTCGCCGAAGCTCGCGTCCAGCTCGCCCTTCATCTCCTCGGGTGCCGCGGTCAGCGCCTCGAGGACGGCGATCGAGCGGTTGACACCGGCCTGCTCCTTGAAGATGCCTCCGACCGCGCCGAAGACCAGGAGCAACGCCATGAAGATCAGGCCGAATGCGACGAGCAGGACCGGGTCCATCACACATCCACCTTCGCGACCTTGGACATCCACAGGATGCCGACACCGAGGAGGACGGCCATCACAGCGACGAGGATCCAGCCGATCGGCGTCGTGTACATCGGCTCGACGTAGTCCGGCTTGGAGATGGCCAGGTAGGCCAGGAAGCCCGGTGGTAGACCTCCCAGGACGTAGCAGGAGAGGCGGCCCTCGGCCGACAGCGCGCGGACGTGGCGCCGCAGGTATTCCCGCTCCCGCAGCGTGGCGGCCACGGTCAGCAGGAGCTCGGCGAGGTTGCCGCCGACCTCGCGCTGGATCCGGATCGCCATCACGACCCACTCGAAGTCCCTGCTCTGCATCCGCTCGGCCACACTCTCCAGCGAGTCCTCGAGCGGGACACCGAGGCGGGTCTCGATCACCACCCGCCGGAACTCGGTCGAGATGGGTTCGGTGCCCTCGCGCACGATCGTGTCGATCGACTGCGCCAGCGACAGGCCCGCGGACAGGCTCCCCGACATCAGCTGCAGGGTGTCGGCGAGCCCGGTGCCGAACGCCTTGAGTCGTCGGCTGCGCTTGATGCGCAGGTAGACGGGCGGGCCGATGAGCGCCACCAGGAAGGTCAGGATGCCGAGGAAGATGCTGCCGGCGCCGATGAGGAGTCCCACCAGCGCTCCACCGACAGCCACCCCGGCGCGCATGAGCAGCCACTCGGCCGGACGCAGGTCGAGGCCCGCTGCCTCCAGGGCGGTGGCGATGCGCGCTTCGAGGTTCTTGTTGTTGGCCAGCGCCTTCTCGGCCGCGTGGCGAGCCTGTCCCGCCAGGGCGGTCGGGGGAGCGTCGTCACCGCGCGGACGCCGCCTGTCCGGGGCCGGCCATGGCGCCGTACGCCTGCATGTGCTCGGACAGGGTGTAGTTCGCGTCCGGCTTCCTGCCTCCGACGGCCAGGACCACGATCACGCCCAGGAGACCCACTCCGATGGCGCCGACGCCCGCGAGCACCATGTTCCTCGAGATCTCGAACGGACTCGCCCGCACCGGCCGGGGCGCGGCGGCCGCGGCCTCCTCCGCCCTGAGGTCGGCGGCGGTGCGCACCGGCACGTAGGCCGCGGTGGTGTACGTCTCCGCGGCGGTCGGAACGCTCACCTCCACGTTCGAGCTGGTGCTGTCGAGCCCGTCGGGAACCGCCGCGGTCACCAGGATCTGGCGCGCGAGGGCGTCGGCCTCACGCTGGAACGCGGCGGTGAGTGCGGCGGGGTCCGCCGCGGTGAGCATGGTGCCCTCGCCCGCGCTGGCGATGGCGTTGAGCGGCTGGTTGGCCTCGTCGCCCTGCTGAAGCGAAACCACGTCGACGGTCGCGCCGGAGCTCTTGACCTCGGTGAGGACGTCCCCGAGGTTCGTGTTGGTGGTGTCCTTGCCGTCGGACAGGATGAGGAGCTTGCGCTGACCGGCGTTCACCCCACCAGGACCGGCTGCCTTGAGCGCGCCGATGACTCCGTCGTAGAGCGCAGTGCTGCGCCTCAGCGTCAGCCCGTTGACGGCCCGCTCTGCCGCTGCCCGGTCGAGGGTGGGCGCCACCCGCTCCTCGACGGTGTTGTCGAACGTGACGACGCCGACCTTGACGTTGTCAGGGACCGTGGACAGGTAGGCAAGGGCCGCCCTCTTGGCCTCGGCGATCCGCTGGCCGGCCATGCTGTTGCTGGTGTCGATCGTCAGGATCGCGGTCCGGCGTACGTCGGCGCTCTCCGAGGCGGCCGCCGCTTCCGCGTTGACGTCGGCGTTGTCGATCCTGACCTTGACGTTGCCGTAGTCGATGGCGTCGGCGCCGGGAACCGACACCAGGAGGCGTACGGCATCCTTCGTCGGCTGGGCGTGGTCGATGACGGCGTCGCCGTCCGCGGCCTGGGCCGGTGAGCCGAGGAGGAGACCGAATGACAGCAGTCCCAGGAGCAGTCCGACGAGCGCGCGCGCCAGTCGGCGTACGCCTCGTGTCACCGGAAGTCCATGGTGGCGAAGGTCCGGGGATCGACGAGCACGTTGTTGTGCTGCATCTTCTCCAGGAACTTGGGCCGCAGGCCCGTCGCCTTCAGGCTGCCGAGGGACCGGCCCTCGGAGTCGAAGCCGGCGGTGTTGTCGTACAGGAAGATGTCCTGCAGCGTGATGACGTCACCTTCCATCCGTTCGACCTCGGTGACATGGGTGATCCGGCGGGTGCCGTCCTTGAGGCGGGCCTGGTGCACGATCAGGTCCACCGCGGACGCAACCTGCTCACGGATGGCGCGCACCGGCAGGTCCATGCCGGCCATCAGCACCAGTGTCTCCAGGCGTGAGCAGGTGTCGCGGGGGCCGTTGGAGTGCACCGTGCAGATGGATCCGTCGTGACCGGTGTTCATCGCCTGGAGCATGTCGAGGGCCGAGGCGTCACGGACCTCGCCGACGACGATGCGATCGGGGCGCATGCGCAGCGAGTTGCGGACCAGGTCGCGGATGGTGACTGCGCCCTTGCCCTCGATGTTGGCGGGCCGGGACTCGAGCCGGACCACGTGGTCCTGCTTGAGCTGGAGCTCGGCCGCGTCCTCGATGGTGACGATGCGCTCGTCCGACGGGATGAACGACGACAACACGTTCAGCGTGGTGGTCTTGCCGGCGCCGGTGCCCCCGGAGACGACCACGTTGAGACGCCCGCGCACGCAGGCGTCGAGGAAGTCGGCGGTGCGCTCGCTCAGCGAGCCGAACCTGATCAGGTCGTTGACGGTGAGCGGGTCGGCGGAGAACTTCCGGATCGTGAGCGTGCTGCCGTCGATCGCCAGGGGCGGGACGACGGCGTTGACACGGCTCCCGTCGGGCAGGCGAGCGTCGACCATGGGCGAGGACTCGTCGACGCGCCGACCGATCCTGGAGACGATCTTGTCGATCGTGCGGCGGAGGTGGGCCTCGTCCTTGAACTGGCCGTCGACCTTGGTCAGCTTACCCTTGCGCTCGAGCCAGATGTCGAACGGGCCGTTGACCATCACCTCGGCCACGTCGTCGTCGCGCAGGTAGGGCTCGAGGGGGCCGTAGCCCAGGATGTCGTCCGCGATGTCCTGGGTGATGCGCTCCCGGTCGGCCCTGGTCAGTGGACGGTGGGTGGCCGCCAGCACGTCGGCGAGCACGGTGCGCACCTTGGTGGCGAGCTCGGCGGCATCGAGGTTGGCGTCGTACAGCTGGGGGCCAAGCTGCTGCAGGAGCTCCGAGTGGACGCTCTCCTTGAGGTCCTCGAACCGGTCCTTCGCGGCCTCCGAGCGTGGCGTGGTGGTGGTCGAGCCGGCGGACGAGCCTCCACGCAGCTGACCCGGCCCGGAGCTGCCCGAACCCGGTGCCGTGGAAGCGTTCCCGGCGTGGGACCCCTGCGACGCCCTGCGCGTCTCCGTCGGCGTCGGCGTCGCGGCAGGAGGAGGCGCGGGTGCGTCGGCTCGTCCCCTCGGAGCGGACGGGGTCCCCTCCTCCGGCTCCTCGTCGGAGCCGGCGGTCGTCGTCGTCCGGTTGAGGGCCGCGAGGCGCTCGCTGAGGCTGCTCATCGGTTTCTCCCCTGCCCTACTTCTTGCGGCCGAACAGGCCACGCTTGGCCGGCGCGGCCTTCGCCGCCACGGCCTCGCCTCCGAGCCTGTGGGCGAACCCGGTGATGGCCTTCGACACCGGGTGGTCGGGCTTGGACAGGACGATGGGCTGGCCGTGGTTGGTCGCACTGGCCACGGCGGGGGAGCTCGGCAACGCGATCGAGACCTTCATCCCCAGGATGTCCTCCACGTTGCCCTGCGACAGGCCGACCTCCTCGTCGGCCCGGTTGAGCACCAGGTGCCGGTTGGCAGGCACCAGGTTGAGCAGGTCGAGCGTCTCGATGGCGACCTTGGTGTTCTTGATCGTCGGGACGTCGAGGGTGGCCACGATGACGCACTCGTCGGTCTCGTCGAAGGCGCCGAGGACCTGGTCGTCGAAGCCCGGCGGGGTGTCGATCACCACGAAGTCGAAGTGACGACGGAGCGTCTGGATCACCCGGCGCGCGAGCGATGCCGTGACCAGGTCGCGGCCCTCGGGGTGTGTCGGTGCGGCGAGGATGGTGAGCCCGCTGCGGTGACGTGTCAGGAGCTTCTGCAGGAGCTGGAAGTCGAGGTCCTCCTCGGACGCCGCAGCCTCGGTGATGGTGTGCTCCGGGATCAGCTGCATGGTGATCGCGACGTCGCCGAAGGCGAGGTCGAGGTCGACCACGCAGACCTCGACACCCTTGGCGGCCAGGGCGACGCTCAGGTTCACGGCCATCGTCGTCTTGCCCACCCCGCCCTTGGGGGAGAAGACGGTGAGAACCTGGCCGTGCCGCTCTCCCTCGGCCGTGGCGGTCGGACCGTGGATGGCCTCCCAGGCGCTGCGCGCCCGCGTGACCGCGCTGCCGAGAGCGGCGTGGTCATCGGCGGCCACGACGGCACCGATACCCGCCTGCATCGCCTGCGCATAGACGGGGGGCTCGAGCTCCAGTCGCGTGAGCACCACCGTGACGGCCGGGTGCCCGGCACGGACCCGGTCGGCCAGTGCCGTCGCCGCGACCATGTCGAGTGTCGGCCCGATCACGAGCGCGTACTCACCGCGACCGTTGAGCCACATGTCGACCTGGTCGGGTCGTTCGACGACCTGAGCCGCTCCCGGCAGCGCCGAGGTGAGTACGCCGGCCGTGGTGGTGTCGGATTCCACGAGGATTGGCATGGGTGGTCCTTCCGGGGTCTGCCGAGGGTCAGCGGAACAGGTTGACGCTGCTGACGCCCTGGGACGGGGCGACCTGAGAGTCGGCGTTGAGCAGGCCGAAGGTGAGCTCGCCGTTCGTGCCGGCGAAGAGCACCTTCTCTGCCTCGGGCTGCGAGACGGCCAGAGTGAGCAGGGTCTTCGGCAGCTGCTCGGCGACCTGCGCGCCGGTGGCGTCCGTCGTCGTGGTGGACACGACGGTCGTCGTGCCCGCACCGATCACCTGCACGCTGGGGAGCAGGAGGCGGGTGTAACCGCCCTTGTCGCCGGACCCCGTCAGGAAGATCGCCACCTTGGCGCCCGGGTTCACGAACCCGGCGACGCGGGCGGGGTCGGAGAGGTTGACGGAGATCGCGATCTTGCCCTTGGGAATGGCCAGGCCGTTGCTGACGCCGGCCGTCGCCGAACTTCGAGGCGATCAGCTGCTCGCCCGGGTACATGCTGGTGACGGCGATCTTCCCCGCGACCGGCTCCGTCCCCGTCAGGGCGTCCGGCAGGAGGTCCTTCTTCGACACCGAGCCCGACTCGATCTTGCCGGCCGCCTGCGCCGCCTCGACCGTCTCTCCCGCGGCGATCGGCTTGACGACCCGAAGGACCTGAACCGCGTCGTAGCGCTGGTCCGCGCGGGAATCCGCGCCGCGCACGTAAAGGAACACCAGCAGGGTGCCGACCGCGGCGATGACGGCGGCGACGAGGAGGAGGACTTTCCTGCGATTCATGAACGGTTGCCTTTGCTAGTCCGTGGCGGAGAGCGAGGCTTTGTTCAGCTCACGACTCCGGTGTGGCACCGCGGGACACATCGCGTTCCACGGCATGAGACAGATTGCCGCACTAGAGTCCGTTTTGTCCGCGAATTTCGAGACTCGTCCACAAATTGGGCAAATGGGGTCTCAACGGACGTACAAGGCGTCGATGTCATCCCGGTGTTCACGCACCACGACGCCCCGCTTCAGCTTGAGGCTGGGGGTCAGCTGGCCACCCTCCTCGGTCCAGGAACTCGGCACGATGGCGAAGCGCCTGATCGACTCGGCCTTGGAGACCGCCTTGTTGGCCTCCTCCACCGCGGCCTCGATCTCCGTGCGGAGGTCGTGGTCGTCGACGAGGTCCCTGACGTCTCTGGACTTGCCGTGCTGCTCGGCCCACCCGGGCAGCGTCTCCTCGTCGAGGGTGACGAGGGCGGCGATGAACGGCTGGCCGTCGCCGACCACGATGCACTGGTCGACGAGGTGGTGCGCCCGCAGTCGGTCCTCGAGCACGGCGGGAGCCACGTTCTTGCCCCCGGCGGTCACCAGGATCTCCTTCTTGCGCCCGGTGATCCGCACGAAGCCCTCGTCGTCGATCTCGCCGACGTCGCCGGTGTGGAACCAGCCCTGGGCGTCCCTGGCCTCGGCGGTCGCGTCGTCGTTGTTCCAGTAGCCGGCGAACACCTGGCCGCCCCGGAACAGCAGCTCGCCGTCGTCGGCGACCCGGACACTCGTGCCCTGGATCGGCCGACCGACCGTGCCCACCTTCTGGGCGTCAGGGAGGTTGGCGGTCAGGGCGGCCGTGGTCTCGGTGAGGCCGTAGCCCTCGAGGACGTTGACACCGATGCCGCGGTAGAAGTGGCCGAGCCGCTCACCGAGGGGCGCACCGCCCGAGATGGCGTAGTCGCACCTGCCGCCGAGTGCATCGCGCAGCTTGCCGTAGACCAGCCGGTCGAAGAGCCGGTGCTGGGCCCGTACGGCGAGACCGGGGCGACCGTTCTCGAGGCCGCGCGACCACGCGATCGCCACGTCCGCGGCGCGGTCGAAGATCGTGCCGCGCCCGTCGGCGACCGCGCGCTGGGAGGCGGTGTTGAAGACCTTCTCGAAGACGCGGGGGACGGCCAGCAGGAACGTCGGGCGGAACTCCTCCAGGTCGTCGAGCAGGTGCTTGATGTCGGCCGAGTGGCCCAGTTGCACGCGCGCCTTGACGCAGCCCACCTGGATGATCCGGGCGAAGACGTGGGCCAGCGGGAGAAACAGGAGCGTCGAGGCGTCGCCCGGTTTCCCCGACGGCGCGAAGAGCGCGTCGAGCTCGTCGACCGCCACCGCCAGCTCGAACATGAAGTTCCCGTGGGTGAGCATGCAGCCCTTGGGGCGCCCGGTCGTCCCGGAGGTGTAGATCAGGGTGGCGAGGTCCCCAGGTCCGGCGTGGGTACGTCGCTGCTCGAGCTGGTCGTCACTCACGTCGTGCCCGAGGGTCATCAGGACGCCGATGCCGTTGCCCTCGATCGACCACATGTGATGCAGCTCGGGCAGGTTGTCGCGTCCCTCCTTGACCCGGGATCCGTGCTCGGCCGTCTCCACGAACACCGCCCGGGCGCCGCAGTCGGAGAGGATCCACTCGATCTGCGCCGGACTGGAGGTCTCGTAGACCGGCACCGTGACCGCGCCGGCGAACCAGATGGCGTAGTCCAGCAGGGTCCACTCGTAGCGGGTGCGGGAGATGAGGGCGATCCGGTCGCCGGCCTCGATCCCGGCAGCGAGGAGACCCTTCGCCACCGCACGGACCTCCTCCAGGAACTCCCCTGCGGTGACCTCGGCCCAGGCGCTCCCGCCCCGGCGGGAGAACACCACAGCCTCGGGGTGCCCGATCCCGTTGGCGACGACGTCATCGGTCAGGTTGCCCGTGGTCGGGACGCTGACCTGTAGGGCCGTGGAGTACTCGCGCACGCTGGGCCTCTCCTCGCCGTTCGTCGGGGCTGAACTGCATGTGCACGTTACTCGCCGGTGTGCCCGCACTGCGCTCGGCGACGACTGGGATCCGTGGACCTACCCGTGGGCTAGCCTTGGACGCCCCGCATCCCGGGGCGACCTGCAGGGACCCGGCCGGGATCCCCCTCGCCCCCGCCTCACGACGTCAGGACCCGTACACATGGCCGAGCAGACCACGTCCAGCATCGTCATCGACGCCACGCCGGCCGAGGTGATGGCCGTGATCGCCGACTTCCCCGCCTACCCCGAGTGGGCCCAGGGGATGAAGCAGGCCGAGGTGGTCGAGGAGGGCACCGGGGGCCGGGCGGACCAGGTGCACTTCGAGCTCGAGGCCGCGCCCATCAAGGACTCCTACACCCTGGCCTATGTCTGGAAGGGTGACTCCGCCGTCACGTGGGAGCTGGTCGAGGGCCGGATGCTCAAGGCCATGGAGGGTGCCTACCTGCTGGACCCGTCCGGATCGGGGACCGAGGTCACCTACCGACTGTCCGTCGACCTGAGCATCCCGATGATCGGGATGCTGCGGCGCAAGGCCGAGAAGGTCATCATCGACACCGCGCTCAAGGGGCTGAAGAAGCGCGTCGAGTCTCTGCGCTGACGCGCCGTGGGAACTGGACCGTGACCGTTCGCATCATCCTCTTCACCGGCAAGGGTGGGGTCGGCAAGACCACCAGCGCCGCCGGTACCGCTGCGCTCGCGGCACGAGCCGGCCACCGGACCCTCGTGCTCTCCACGGACGCGGCCCACTCCCTCGGCGACGCCTTCGGGCTGCGCGTGGGCAGCGAGCCCACGGAGGTGGACACCAACCTGTGGGTGCACCAGGTGGACGCACAACGACGATTCGAGCGTTCGTGGGGGGAGATCCAGGGTTACCTGATGTCGGTCCTCGACGCCGCCGGTGTCGACCCGATCACCGCCGAGGAGCTGACCGTCATCCCGGGCGCCGAGGAGGTCCTGGCCCTGCTGGAGCTGCGCAACCACGTGGTCGGCGGTGAGTGGGACGTGGTGATCGTCGACTGCGCCCCGACCGCCGAGACCTTGCGGCTGCTCGCCCTGCCCGAGGCGCTCGGCTGGTACATGACCCGCGTCTTCGGCGTGCAGCGCCGGGTGGTCCGGGCACTGCGCCCGGTGCTGACCAGGGCAGCCGGCGTCCCGATGCCCGAGGACTCCGTCTTCGACGCCGTCGAGCGCCTGCACGCCGACCTCGAGCACGTCCAGCAGATCCTGACCGAGAAGGATGCAACGGTGCGGCTCGTGCTCACGCCCGAGGCGGTCGTGGTCGCGGAGGCGCGTCGGTCGCTGACCACCCTGTCCCTCTACGGCTACACGGTCGACGGTGTGATCGCCAACCGGGTGTTCCCCGAGGGCGACGGGGACGCGTGGCGAGAGAGGTGGGTGACGGCCCAGAAATCGGTCCTGGCCGAGGTCCGGCAGTCGTTCGCCGACCTGCCCATCTGGCGGTCGGGGTACCGCGCCGACGAGCCGATGGGTGTGGCTGCGCTCGCGAGCTTCGCCGAGGCGGCGTACGACGGCCACGACCCGCTCGCCGTGCCGGAAGGAGGGGACGGACCCATGACCATCACCCGCACCAGCACCGGCGCGGTCCTGCGGATCGCACTGCCGTTCGCGCAGAAGCAGGACGTCGACCTCGCTCGGCACGGTGACGAGCTGGTCGTCACGGTGGGGTCCTACCGGCGCCTGCTGTCCCTGCCCGCGGCGCTGAGCCGCCACACCGTGTCCGCGGCGCGCGTCGAGGACGGCTCGCTGCAGGTACGGTTCCGGTTCGAGCAGGAGGAACAGCCGTGAGCGACGCAGAAGGCCCCGAGGGCCGGCCCGGTCCGGGTGCCGACGAGCGCGCCGCCGGTCCCCAGGAGCCGGTCGGCAGCGTGGGCGAGGAAGCTGCAAAGCTGCTCGGCGCGCTGTCGGAGTGGGCACGCGACCAGGGCACCGACTACGCCGGCACGGCGGCCGGTGCCGCGACCTCCTTCGCCCAGACGGTCCACGAGGTCAACGAGCACATCGCGACGGGGAGTGCGGACTGCCGCTACTGCCCGGTGTGCCAGGTCATCCACGTCGTGCGCCAGACCAGCCCGGAGGTGCGGGCCCATCTGTCGGTGGCCGCCAGCTCGCTGATGCATGCCGCCGCCGGGTTGCTGGCGACGCACCCGAACGGCCAGTCCGCGTCCTCGCCGGTCGAGAAGATCGACCTCGACGACGACACGGACTGGGACGACGAACAGTGAGCCTCACGGTCGGGGTCGACGTCGGCGGTACCAAGATCGCCGCTGGTCTGGTGGACGAGAACGGTCGTGTACTGGCACGCGAACGCACCGAGTCTCCCGCGACGAACCCACCGGAGATCGTGCGCACCATCGGGGAGCTGGTGCGCTCGCTGGCGGGCACCGAAACCGTCGAGGCGGTCGGCGTCTCCGCTGCGGGGTTCGTGGACAAGGCCCGTGCGATGGTCGTCTTCGCCCCCAACCTGGCCTGGCGCGACGAGCCCCTGAAGCGCTTCCTCGAGGAGGAGCTCGATCTGCCCGTCGTGGTCGAGAACGACGCGAACGCCGCAGCCTGGGGGGAGTTCACCTTCGGTGCCGGCGAGGACGTCGAGGACCTCCTGATGCTCACCGTCGGCACGGGTGTCGGCGGCGGGATCGTGATCGACGGCGAGCTGGTGCGCGGAGGTTTCGGCATGGGCGCGGAGGTCGGCCACATCTCGATCGTCCCGGGCGGGGTCATGTGTGGGTGCGGCAACCTCGGGTGCCTCGAGTCCTACGGGTCGGGCAGTGCGCTCGTGCGGGTCTCGCGCGAGCTCGCGGGTGCCGAGCCGGACTCTGCGAAGGAGCTGGTCGGCCGGGCCGGAGGTGACCCGACGAGGATCACGGGTCCACTGGTCACCGAGGCGGCCCGGGCGGGCGACCCGTTCGCGATCGCCCGCCTCGCGGAGCTCGGCCACTGGTTGGGTCAGGGGGTGGCGACGCTGACCGCCGTGCTCGACCCCAACGTGGTCGTCATCGGTGGTGGGGTCAGCGAGGCCGGTGACCTGCTCCTCGACCCGATCCGCGCCAGCTTCGAGCGTCACCTCACGGGGCGTGGCCACCGGCCGATGCTCGAGGTGCGTCAGGCGCTGCTGGGCAACGCCGGCGGGCTGATCGGTGTGGCCGACCTGGCGAGACGCCGGTGACCGTGAAGATGTCGGAGTGGTGGCCCTCGTGATCCCCGCGATCGGTGTCGACATCGGTGGGACGAAGGTCCTCGCGGCCCTCGTCGACGAGGCCGGTCGGGTGCTCGACACCGAGGCGACGACCACGCCGGGTCCGGGCGCGGGGCTCGACAGGGCCACCGCGGCGGAGGTGGAGGACGCCCTCGTCGAGGTCGTCGACCGGCTCATCGCGCAGTACGGCCGGGTGAGCGTCGGCGTTGCGGCCGCAGGCTTCGTGGACCGCGAGGGTGAGCGGGTGCGGTTCGCCCCCCACCTGCCCTGGCGCGACGAGCCGCTGGCGACCCGGCTGGGGGAGCGCTTCGGTGGTCGCGTGCTCGGCGACGTGCTCGTGGACAACGACGCCAACGCAGCCCTGTGGGCAGAGGCTCGCTTCGGCGCCGCTCAGGAGACACGAGACGCGCTGATGGTGACGCTCGGAACCGGCATCGGCGGAGCCCTGCTCGGCCACGGGGTGCTCATCCGCGGCGCCAACGGGATGGCGGGGGAGTTCGGCCACATGCAGGTGGTTCCTGACGGCCGGGAGTGCGAGTGTGGCCGGCGCGGCTGCTGGGAGCAGTACTGCTCGGGGCGCGCGCTGGCCGATGCTGCGTCCGCCGGGGGGCTCACGCTCTCCGGACCGGCGCTCACGACGGCCGCACGGTCGGGTGACGCCGTCGCCCTGGCGGCGTACGCCGAGGTGGGGTCCTGGCTCGGTATCGGGGTCGCCAACCTCGTGGCCGCACTCGACCCGCCCCTCGTGGTGGTCGGTGGCGGCGTCTCCGGGGCCGGTGACCTGCTGCTCGAGCCCGCCCGGGAGGCCCTGGCCCAAAGTGTCGTCGGCGCCGGACACCGCGACCTGCCCAGGCTGGTCGGCGCCGGGCTGGGCCCGCTCGCCGGTGTCGTGGGTGTCGCCGACCTCGCGCGCGCGGTGGCGCGACCCAGACGCGTGGGGCGTGTCGGTCGGTGGGGGAGAGCACCATCGCGAGTCGGGCGAGGACGAGCCCGACGCCGGTGACGAGGTCGGGTGGCCGGGAGGAGCGTGCAGCCTGCCGGTCGGGCGGCTACAGCACCGCCCCGTCGTCGTAGTCGTCGCCGGCGCGGGGCCGCATCGAGGCGACCAGGTAGACGAACCCGCCGACGAACCAGACCATCAGCACCAGACCCATCCAGGTCGGCAGGTTCACCTCCGCCACGAGGCAGACCAGCACCAGGGTCGGGACCCCGAACAGGCCGAACCAGGCCAGCAGGCGGGGCGGGGCCGGCCGGGGCAGCGGCGGCGGGGGCGGCGGGACGTAGTGGTCCTCGGGCGCAGTCGGCGGCGGCTCGTCCGGGAGCAGGCCACGTGGCGACGGCGGCACGTCCGGCGCCGGTTCGTCGGCGTCGTCGAGGTCGTGGCGGTCCCCGAAGTTCTCCACGATCGCGCGCCAGGCGGCGTCGTCGTCGGAGACGCCACCGGACACGTCCTCCGGGGTGCCGGCAGTGGGGTCGTCGTCGGGATCGTGGGGGGTGCTCACGGCTCGGTCAGCTTCCGGCCGCTACGCCGGCCACGCGCTCGATGAAGGTGACCGAGCCCTCGAAGATCCGCGGCGCGTCGTTGTCGAGGGTGGCGACGTGGTAGCTGTTCTCCAGCATCTCCTCGCGCACGTCCGCGGACCCCACGGCCGCGCGGATGGCGCGCCCGCTCGAGGGGTCCACGACATGGTCCTCGGTGGAGCGGAAGATCAGGACCGGGCACACCACGCGGTTCAGGTCGGCACGCAGGGCCTTGAACCCCTTGAACATCGAGTTCGCCGCGCGCAGCGGTGTCTTGGTGTAGCCGTGCTCCTCGATCCCGGGCTTCTTGATGTCGTTGGCGATGCCGGGGAACGAGGGAATGACGAGCTTGAGCGCCGGCAGCAGCTTGACGTCCTTGCGTTCGGTGGTCACCGCCGGATTGACCAGGACCAGGCCGGCGACGCGCTGGGGATGGTCGGCCGCGACGCGCAGCGCCAGGGCGCCGCCCATCGAGAGTCCGCAGACCACGACGGTGTCGACCTGGTTGGCGAGTGCCTCGAAGGCGCGCTCGACCTCGCCGTACCAGTCGGCCCAGGTGGTCTTGTTGCACTCCTGCCAGGTGGTGCCGTGCCCGGGGAGGCGGGGCGCCGAGACGGCGTACCCCTGGGACGAGAGGTACTCGGCCCACGGCTTCATCGAGGCCGGGGACCCGGTGAAGCCGTGGCTGAGCAGGACGCCGACGCGTCCTCGGGGCGACTCCGCGTCCCCGTCGGCGACGAACGGTTCGGCGAGCGGATCGACGGACAAGTGGACGCTCCTGGCGGCTTCGGAGGGGGTGGGAGAGGGGCGCGGCAATCGTGTCACGCGTTCCTGTCATGGGCTAGGGGCGCGTCCGTGTCACGGGTTCTGGGTACGGGCTAGATGAGTAAGTCCAAGGGGTGTGCAAGCGAGCGCCGCTCAGCGCGTGCGCTCGCTCTTCCGGGGTCCCCGCGGAATCGGGAGCGCAGCGAGTGATTCTGTGGGGTGGTGGCTTGGCGGAGGAGGGAGCCGTGGCGGAGCCACGGCGACTGACGAGAACGCAGTCCAGCGTGCGTGATGAGTGGGGCGCAGCGTGCTCCCCTTGGACTTAGTCATCTAGGGTTCGTGCGTGAGAGGGAGGTGGACTCAGTGTTCTACTGGTTCTTGAAGTGGATCGCCATCGGTCCTCTCCTGAGGGTCATCTTCCGTCCCCGGGTGTCGGGTGCCGAGCATGTCCCTGACGAGGGGCCGGCCATCCTGGCGAGCAACCACCTCTCCTACATGGACTGGCTGTTCATGCCCCTGACGCTGCCCCGGAGGGTCACCTTCGTGGCCAAGGCGGAGTACTTCAACACCCCCGGCATCAAGGGCTGGTTCCAGAAGACGTTCTTCTCCGGCGCCGGGCAGGTCCCGATCGACCGGTCGGGAGCCTCCGCGGCCGAGGGGGCCCTCACCGCGGCCAAGAGGGTCCTCGACGGCGGTGAGCTCTTCGGCATCTATCCCGAGGGCACCCGCTCCCACGACGGCAAGCTCTACCGGGGCAAGACCGGCGTGGCCCGGCTGGCGCTGGAGACCGGGGTCCCGGTGATCCCCGTCGCGGTGGTCGGCACCGACGTCGTCGCCCCGCCCGGCAAGAAGTTCGGCAGCTTCACCAGGCCGACGGTGAGATACGGCAGTCCGCTGGACTTCTCGCGCTACGAGGGCCTCGAGAACGACCGCTACATCCTCCGTTCGATCACCGACGAGATCATGTACGAGATCATGCGGCTCTCCGGTCAGGAGTACGTCGACATGTACTCCGCCGCGGCCAAGGAGGAGTCGAAGAAGGCCGACAAGACCTCCGGCATCGGTGAGGCGTCGGCCGGTCCCGACACGAAGGCCTCCTGACCCGATGACCCCGGCGGCCACGGCCCCCCACCCGCGTGCCGGCCGGGGGATCACCCCGGAGCCGCACGTCCCCGTCCAGGACACGATGCTGAGGGCGTTGGCGATCCTGCGCGTGGTGGTGCTGGTCAACGCAGTCGTCCTCTATCTCCTGCACTACGACGGCTACGACCACCCTGCCGTCGGTGCGCTGGTCATCGCCTGCCTGGTCCTCTGGACCGCCTTCGTCGTCTGGGCGTACGCCGCACCAGCGCGCCGGGTCCCGTTGCTGCTCGTAGCGGACCTCGTCGTCGCAGTCGCGGCGATCGCCCTCACGCCGTACGTCAAGGGTGCGGGGCTCAACGCCACCCTCCCTGGGTTCTGGGTGATGGGGGTCGTGCTCGCATGGGCGATCGTGTGGCGCCTGCCCGGTGGGCTCGCGGCCGCGGTGGCGGTCTCGACCGCGGACATCGTCATCCGCGAGGAGTTCCGGCAGGGCGACTACGGCAACATCTTCCTGCTCGTCCTCGGCGGGGCGATCGTCGGTTTCCTCTCCGAGGTGCTGCAGCAGATGGCCGGGCAGCGCGACCGGGCCGAACGAACGGCGGCCGCGGCGGCCGAACGCCAGCGGCTGGCCCGGGTGGTCCACGACGGGGTCCTCCAGGTGCTCGCGCTGGTGCAGCGTCGTGGCCCGGAGCTCGGTCCCGACGGAGTCGAGCTCGGGCTGCTCGCCGGCGAGCAGGAGGCACGCCTCCGCGCCTTGGTCCAGCAGGACTCCCGGGAGGTGGCCCCGCTCGGTGACCAGGACCTCGTCGAGCTGCTCGCCGGTCTGCAGAGCCCCCGGGTGCACGTGGCCGTCCCCGGCACCCCGGTGGTCCTTCCTGCGGCGCATGCGGCGGAGGTGGTCGCCGCGGTGGAGTCGTGCCTGAGCAACGTGCGCCACCACGTGGGTCCTGACGCGGAGGCGTGGGTGCTCCTGGAGGAGCTCGACGACCGCTGGGTGGTCTCCGTCCGCGACGACGGGCCGGGCATCCCCGAAGGCCGGCTGGAGGAGTCGGCCGCGGAAGGCAGGTTGGGTGTGCAGCAGTCGATCGTCGGCCGGATGCGCGACCTCGGCGGCACCGCGACGCTGCGTTCGGTGGCCGGCGAGGGCACCGAGTGGGAGCTCGCCGTGCCCAGGAACGTGCCCAGCGACTCCGACGCCCGGGTGCGGCCGTGACGATCCACTCCGAGCACCCGTTCCTCGACCCCTCGGCCGACCCGGTACGTCGCCTGCGGGGGCGCATCGGGGGGACGGTCACGCTCTGGACGAGCGGGTCCGAGAGCCGGGCGGGCCTCACCGTCTCGTCGGTCATGGTGGCCGGGGGCGAGCCCGGACGGCTGCTGGCCCTGCTGGACCCGGACTCCGATCTGCGCGAGGTGCTGGGCGAGACGGGCCGGGGCGTCGTACAGCTGCTGGAGTGGGAGCACCGCGACCTGGCCGAGGCGTTCGCCGGGCAGCTGCCCGCGCCGGGCGGGGCGTTCCGGATGGGCGAGTGGGAGCAGACCGACCACGGCCCCCGGCTGGTGTCGGCGACGTCCTGGGCGTCGGTCGAGCTGGAGTCCGCCGAGACGGTGGGCTGGTCGGACCTGGTGGTCACCCGCATCGTGGGCGTGGTCCTCGGCGAGGAGCGGGAGCCGTTGGTGCACCGCCGCGGCCGCTACCGGCGCTCGGGGTCGGCGGCAGGACGAGGGTGCGCAGCATGAGTGAGGAGCCGCTCCGGGTGATGGTGGTCGACGACCACCCCATGTGGCGTGAGGGGGTGGCGCGCGACCTCACGGAGGCCGGGATGCGGGTCGTCGCGACTGCCGCCAACGGGACCGAGGCGATCACCCGGTTCCCGGCTGCGCGGCCCGACGTCCTGGTGCTCGACCTCCAGATCCCTGCCCCGAACGGCGTGGCCGTCACCGCCGAGGTCGTCAAGCAGAATCCCGCCGTGCGCGTGCTGATCCTGTCCGCGAGCGGCGAGCAGCAGGACGTCCTCGAAGCGGTCAAGGCGGGTGCGACCGGCTACCTGGTGAAGTCCGCCTCGCGCGCCGAGCTCCTGGACGCCGTACGACGGGTCGCCCTGGGTGACACCGTCTTCACCCCCGGCCTGGCCGGGCTCGTGCTGGGGGAGTACCGCCGCCTCTCCGACGCGCCTTCCGACGACAGGGACGACACCCCGCGGCTCACCGATCGTGAGACCGAGGTGCTGCGCCTGGTGGCGAAGGGGCTCTCGTACAAGCAGATCGCCGAGCGGCTGGTGCTCTCGCACCGCACCGTCCAGAACCACGTGCAGAACACGTTGCGCAAGCTGCAGCTGCACAACCGGGTCCAGCTGGTCCGTTACGCCATCGAACAGGGCCTCGACGACGGCACCGACCCGTGACCGGCATGGGCACCCGTCGGGAAGAACCACTGGTTGGGTAGCGTTGTGTGCACAGACCGGAGAAGGAGCACGACATGGGTCAGGGAACCTTGCTGTTCCGCGCATCGCTCGGCGACGTGCTGCGCGCGGAGCGGATGCGCCAGGGCATGACCTTGCGCGAGCTCTCGTCGTCGGCCCGGGTGAGCCTGGGCTACATCTCCGAGATCGAGCGCGGCCAGAAGGAGGCGTCCTCCGAGCTGCTGGCGGCCCTGTGCGACGCGCTCGACGTGCCGCTGTCCGGTGTGCTGCGTGACGTCAGCGACCAGGTGGCCGACGAGGAGCTCGCGCTCGAGGCTCTCGACGTCCCCGCCGCGACCGGCGAGGTCGTCGCGTCAGCCGCCTGATCACTCCTGCCTGATCACACCCGCCTGACAGGCTGGGCGTGTGGGTATCGCTGCCTTCGTCGGCTCGCGATGGACCGTGCCCGCCGCCGCTGCTGCGGCGTTCCTGCTCCGGCTCCCGGGGCTGGGTCGCCCGGTGCGGCCCGACGAGGCCGGCTGGTTCCTGGTCGCCCGGACCTGGGACCCCTCGGCCGAGAGCGTCTACGGGCCGCACTTCGTTGACCGGCCGCCGAGCCTGATCGCCCTCGTCGACCTCGCCGACGCGCTGGGTGGGCCGTTCGCGCTGCGACTGCTCGGCGCCCTCGCCGCGGCGTCGATGGTGCTGCTGGCCGCCAGGATCGGAGCCCTGGTGGCCGACGAGACCGCGGGGCGCTGGAGCGCGGTCGTCGTGCTGGCCCTGACCTGCAGCCCGCTGATCGACCCGGTGGCGGCGAAGGGTGAGGTGCTCGCGCTGCCACTGGTGGGGCTCGCGATGCTGTGGGCCCTGCAGGCGGTGCACGTCGGACCGCCCTGGCCGCGGGTCGGCCTCGCGTTCGCCTCCGGCGTCGCGGGGGCCGGGGCCCTGGGGTTCAAGCAGAGCCTGGCAGGAGGGCTGGTCTTCGCGGCGGCACTGTTCCTCGCATCCTGGAGGTGGGGTCCCGTGACCTGGCACCGACTGGTGGCGCTGGGGTCGGCGGTGATGCTCGGAGCGCTGGTCCCGGTCCTGGCGACGGTTGCGTGGACCGCGTCGGCCGGCGTCCGGCTCTCCGAGCTCTGGTACACCGTGTACGGCTTCCGGTCCGACGCAGCTGGGCTGCTGGCGGAGCCCAGCGACGCGCAGTTCGCACGGCTGGCACTGCTGCTCCTGGTCGCCCTGGCCTCCGGGCTCGTTGCGATTCTCGGCGGCTTCGTCGTGCACTTCCCGCTGCAGTGGTCGGGCAACCGGCCGGTCGCGGTGGCCACTGGCGCCGTCCTGACCGTGCAGGTTGCCGGTCTGGTGGCCGGTGGGAACTACTGGCGCCCGTACCTCCTCGCACTCGTACCGGTGACCGCCTTGTGCGTCGCCCTGCTCATCGACGTGGGCGGCCGAGTCGCGCGGAGGATGCGGGCGGTGGCGGTGCTCGCGGTGTGCTCGGCGGCGCTGTCGCTGGTGGTGTGGTGGGTCCTGGAAGTCGCCGGGCTGATCGCCTACACCGAGGTGGCTGCGGGTGCTGCCATCGACTCGGCGTCCGACCCCGGCGACTCACTGGTGGTCTTCGGCGGTCGTGCCGATGTCCAGTACGCCAGCGGGCTGCCCTCGCCGTACCCACACCTGTGGAGCCTGCCGATGCGCACGCTCGACCCCGAGTACGCCGACCTCGTCGCCCTCCTTGACGGGCCCCGCGCGCCGACGTGGTTCGTGACCTGGGTCCCACCCACGGCGTGGGACGCGCCCGGAGCCGACGACCTTCGGCGGGCGATCGACGCGAACTACGACCGGCACGGGACCGGGTGCGACGGCAACGCCGTCTACCTGCTGGAAGGCGAGCGGCGACCCGTCGTTCGGGCGGCGTGCGACTGACCGACTGCCCCGGGGCTCAGGACACCCCGGTGGCCTTCTCCAGCGCCGACAGCTCGTCGTCGAGGTGGGTGAGCAGCCGCTGCAGGTGCGGCACGCTCCGGCGGCAGCCGGTGAGCCCGAAGCCCATGTCGTCCGCGTAGCTGTTGCAGGTGATGTTCAGCGCCATCCCGTTGATCGGGATCGACAGCGGGTAGGTGCCGGTCATCCTGGCGCCGTTGAGGTACTGCACCGACCGGGGGCCCGGCACGTTGCTGATGATCAGGTTGAACGGCGGACGGATGATGCCGTGCAGCCGCAGCATCGGGGTGACGATCGACGGAGCCATCCCCAGGGCGCTCATCGCCATGATCTGCAGCTGCGTCATCGAGCCCAGCGCCTCCTTGCCCGTCTTCATCGACGCGTGGATCGAGGAGAGCCGGTCGGCCGGGTCGTGGAGCTCCGTCCCGAGCTTGACCATCACCGCCCCGACGGCGTTGCCGCCCTCACCGGAGGCCGACTGTGACTGCTTCGCGTTGAGCCCGACCGGGACCATCGACACCAGCCCGGATTCCGGAAGCGCGTCGTGCTCGAGCAGGTAGGCGCGGATCGCACCCGAGCACATGGCGAGCACGACGTCGTTGAGGGTGGTGCCGCTGGCCTTGCCGACCGCCCGGAGGCGCTCGATCGGCCAGTCCTGGGCCGCGAAACGCCGTGACCCGGTGATGGTGGTGTTGAACATGGTGCGTGGTGCGTAGAGCGAGAGCGCCGAGGTCTCGTTCTTCAGGCCGTGCTTGAGCGTCTTGACCAGGGCCGCCGGCATTCCGGCGGCGTCGGCGGTGATGCCGAGCGCCGTACGCATCGCGTCGAGGGGTACGGCGGCGAGGCTGTGCTCGGCTTCGTCCTGCGCCTTCTCGGTCTTCCTGCTCGGCCGCGCCGCCCACATCGCCGGCATGTCGCGCTTGTCGGGGTCCGTCGTCATCACGCTCTGCAGCAGTCGCATGGCCGAGATGCCGTCCACGAGGGAGTGGTGCATCTTCGTGTAGAGCGCCACCCGGCCGTCGCGCAGCCCTTCGATCAGGTGCGCCTCCCAGAGCGGTCGCTCCCGTGCGAGTCGGGTGCTGTGCAGCCGGGAGCACAGCTCCAGCAGCTCCCGGATCCGGCCGGGCTTGGGCAGCGCACTGTGGCGGAAGTGGTACTCGAGGTCGAAGGCGTCGTCCTGCGTCCACGCCCACTGGCCGGCCGTGGTGACGCCGCGGGTCGGTCGCTTCAGGAACAGCGGGGCCATCTCGTCGACCTGGGAGAACTGCTCGTAGAGCCGGCGGGTGTAGTCGCGGGGAGCACCCTCGGGCTTCTCGAAGAGCTGCAGACCACCCACGTGCATGGGCATCTGCCGGTTCTCGGCGAACAGGAATGCCGCTGACGTCGGGTCCATCGGAACAGGCACAAGCTTCCCTCTCTCACAGGTGTGCACAGCCTCGCGTGTTTGTCCCCGAATCACCACCCGGCCTCCGCGGGCGCGAGTTTGGGCGATCCGCCCACACCAGCGCGAGAAATAGGTGAAAATCGGACAGAACGGACGTGAGGGCGTCCGGCGTACGGGGGAGCGGGACCGATGGCGGTGGCGACTATCACAGCGCGCGCTACGCGCTACGTACCGCGTGCGTACACCGCCACGACGATTCCCTCCGCCTACGAGCTCCACGTGATGAAGCGCCTGGGCACGGGCTACTCCAAGGCGACCCTCGCAGCTATCCGTCGCGTCGGCATCGACGTGTGGCTCGACCGTCAGCTGGAGCCGTCGACGGTTGCCGAGGCAGCGATCGTGGCCAACATCGACTCGTGGTTCCCGGCACTGCGCCGTACCCCGGCCGAGAAGGCGGCGACGAACGCGGACGGGAGCAAGCAGGCCTGGCAGTACGGGCTCGACCTCGCGAACTGGACGACCCTGCGGCGGATCCACTCCAACCGTTGCGTGCTCGAGACGATGGTCGACTTCTGGGGCAACCACCTGCACATCTCCACCGCCGAGGACAAGGTCTTCACCCACCAGTTCGACTACGACGCCACCATCCGGGCGCACGCGCTGGGGCGCTTCGAGGACCTGCTGGTCGCCACGGCCACGCACCCGGCCATGTCGCTCTACCTGGACAACTGGCGCTCGCGCAGGAACGCCCCCAACGAGAACCAGGGGCGTGAGCTGCTCGAGCTGCACACCGTCGGGACCGGCGCCGGCTACACCGAGGACATGGTGAAGGCCTCCGCGGTCCTGCTGTCGGGGTACAGCGTGGACTGGGGCGGCACCTACCAGCCGTTCTACGACCAGGCCAACCACACCACCGGGCCCGTCACCGTCCTCGACTTCAGCCACCCCAACGGCTCAGCGGACGGACGGCCGGCGGCCGACGCCTACCTGCGCTACCTGGCGAACCACCCGGCGACGGCCCGGACCGTGGCCACCCGGCTCGCCGTCCGGTTCGTCAGCGACCAGCCCTCGCAGGCGCTGGTCGACCACCTGGCGCAGGTCTTCCTGGCCTCGGGCACCGACATCAAGGCCACGCTCAAGGCGCTGATCGCGCACCCGGAGTTCCGGGGGTCGGCCGGGCGCAAGGTGAGCACACCGATCGACGACCTGGTGGCCACCGTGCGCGTGCTCGGCTCCGTCGCGGCGAAGCCGACCTCCTCCGACTCGTTCGCGAACTCGCTCCAGTGGGTCCACGGCGGGCTCCGCCTCTACTCCTGGCCGCGTCCGGACGGTGCCCCGGAGACCGACTCCGAGTGGACCTCCGCCGTCCGGATGCTGCGGTCCTTCCGGATGCACTGGAACCTCTCCGGCGGCTACTACCCGAGCAAGGACGTCACCCACCGGGCAGGGCGGACGCGGATCCCGCAGGCGCGGATGACCTTCGACCTGTACGTCGACCACCTCTGCCGGTCCCTGCTCGGACGGAGGTCCACCGCGCGTTTCCTCCAGGCGGCGTGCGTCGCCACCGGTCTGACTCCCCGGACGGTGATCACCCGCCGGCACGCCGTGGCCACGTGGCTGTTCCCCCACGTGGCCACGGTGCTGCTCGACTCGCCCACCCACATGACCCGATGAGCACGGTGACCCAGAGATGACCCAGAGATGACCCCGGAACCGACCCCCGCCCTTGCCCACCCCGGCTGCGAGGAGTTCGAGGCGGCCAGCCGCCTCAGCCGCCGCAGGTTCCTCCAGGGGATGGCCGCCACGACCGGCACCGTGGTCGCGACCCAGCTGTTCGGCGACGCGTTGATGGAGGCGTCGTTCGGGGCCACCGGTGGCAACGTGCTGGTGGTCCTCAGCTTCCGCGGCGGCATCGACGGCCTCGGCGTGGTGGTGCCGCACGGTGACCCCGACTACTACCGGGCCCGTCCCTCCCTGGCCGTGGCCAAGACCTCCGTGCTCGCCGGTGACGCCATGTTCGGGCTGCACCCGCAGATGGCGCCCCTCATGCCCCTGTGGAACGCGCAGAAGATGGCCGCCGTCCACGCGGTCGGCATGGAGGTGCCCAACCGCTCGCACTTCAAGGCCATCGAGATCGTCGAGGACTCCCACCCGGGCTCCGAGCAGCGTCGCGGGTGGGTGAACCGGATGATCGGCACGGGCGGGATCGTCGGCCCGACCGAGGCCGTGCACCTCAGCTCGCCACTCACGCCCACGCTCCTGGCCGGCCCGGCGCCCACCCTGGCCACGGACAGCTTCAGCAGCCTCAAGCTCTCGGGACTCTCGGGAAGCCTCGCCGCCCGCCGCTACAGCGCGAAGAGCAAGACCTGGGCGAACAACACGACTCCGCTCGGCCAGGCTGCCCACTCCGCGATAGAGATCAGCCAGGGATTCGCCACGACGATGTCCAAGCCCTACAGGCCCGCCAACGGCGCGGTCTACCCGACGGAGTGGCCAGCGAACGATCTCGGTGAGGCACTGCGCGACGCCGCTCACCTGATCAAGGCCGGTGTCGGCACGTCGGTGATCAGCATCGACTTCGGGTCCTGGGACATGCACGCCGACTACGGCAACCAGTCCGGCGGACAGATGCAGGCCATGGTGGGCGCGTTCGCGAGCTCCGTCGCTGCCTTCTTCACCGACCTCGGGCCGGTCGGTGACCGCGTCACCCTGGCCACGATCTCCGAGTTCGGCCGACGCGTCGCCCAGAACGGCAACAAGGGGCTCGACCACGGCTGGGGCAACATGATGCTGGTCATGGGCGGGGGCGTCCGCGGCGGGCAGTACTACGGGACCTGGCCCGGGCTCGCGGACGGAAGCCTGGTCGCTGGCGACCTGCAGGTCACCACCGACTACCGCGACGTGCTCGGCGAGATCGTCGCCAAGCGCTTTCCCGACCGGCCCCTCGGTGAGGTCTTTCCCGGCCTCAGTCCCCGGCCCCTCGGGCTGATGGTCTGACCCCGACCCGCCTCTCCCAGCGGGTATAGGTTCGGCAGGGGCCCCGACCGAGGGCCGCACCCGACACCACTGCAGCTGCACGGGAGGCCGCATGACTCAGGCAGGCACCGGACCTGGCGGACACGACTACGTCATCGTGGGGGCCGGGAGTGCCGGCGCGGTGCTCGCCGCGAGGCTGAGCGAGGACCCGGGAGTGCGGGTGCTGCTGCTGGAGGCCGGACCCGAGGCGGAGGCCGACGAGATCTCGATCCCGGCCGCGTTCCCCGCCCTGTTCAAGACCCGCTGGGACTGGAACTACACCACCACCGAGCAGAAGCAGCTGCACAGCCGGCGGGCGTACTGGCCGCGGATGAAGGCCCTCGGCGGGTGCTCGTCGATGAACGCGATGATCTACATCCGCGGGAATGCCGCCGACTACGACACCTGGCGTGACGAGTACGGCGCAACCGGATGGGGCTACGACGACGTGCTGCCGTACTTCGTCCGCTCCGAGGGCAACACCCGCCTCGGAGCGCCGTACCACGGACACGACGGACCGCTGCGCGTCGAGGACCGCCGCTACACCCACGACCTCACCCAGCTGTGGGTGGAGAGCGCCGTCAGCTCGGGGCTGAAGCCGACCGACGACTTCAACGGTGCCGAGCAGGAGGGCGCAGGCCTCTACCAGGTGACCTGCCACAAGGGTCGCCGCTGGTCGGTGAACGACGCCTATCTCACGCCTGCCCGGGGCCGCGACAACCTCGACGTGGAGACCGGGGCGTTCGCCACCCGCATCGTCGTCGAGGGTGAGCGGGCCGTCGGGGTCACCTATCGGGCGCACGGTCGCGAGATCACGGTGCGGGCGACGCGCGAGGTGCTGGTGTGCGGCGGCGCGGTGAACAGCCCGCACCTGCTGATGCTCTCCGGCATCGGGCCCGGAGCCCACCTGCGGGAGCACGGCATCGACGTGGTCGCCGACCTGCCCGGCGTCGGTCAGCGGCTGCAGGACCACCCGGTCATCCCGATGCTCTGGTACACCCGCGGGATCTCCGATCTCGCCGAGTTCAGCAACGTGCGCAACCTGCTGCGCTGGAAGGCTCGGGGTACCGGTCCGCTCACGTCGAACGTGGGGGAGGGCGGCGGATTCGTGCGCACGCGCGAGGACCTGGACGCGCCAGACGTGCAGTACCACGTGGCCCCGGCCGGCTTCTACGACAACGGCCTGCACGAGCCGACGCAGCGGATGTTCACGGCTGCGCCCACGCTGGTGTCCGTGCGCAGTCGCGGGTCGCTGCGCCTGCGGTCCTCCGACCCCGCCTGGCACCCGGAGATCGACGCGGCGTACTACGACGACGGCGCCGACCTCGACACCATGGTGGCCGGCATGAAGCGGGTCTGGGAGATCTGCCAGCAGGGCCCGCTCGCCCGCCATCTCGCCCGTCCGTGGCAGCTGCCGGACGACCCGGGTGACGAGGACTTCGTGGAGCACGCCCGCACCTGGACCCAGACGCTCTACCACCCCGTGTCGACCTGCGCGATGGGCACCGGACAGGACGCCGTGGTCGACCCGGAGCTCCGCGTGAACGGCGTCTCCGGGCTCCGGGTGGTCGACGCCTCGGTGATGCCCGTCGTCCCCCGCGGCAACACGAACGCCCCAACCATCATGGTCGCCGAGAAGGCGGCCGACCTGATCAGGAGTTCCCGATGACCACCGACGTCTCATCCGACTCGCACGCACAGACCCAGCCCGAGGCCCAGCCCGCGAGGCAGACCTTCGACTCGCTCAGCCCGATCACCGGCGACGTGGTCGGCACCCACCCGGTGCACACGCCGGAGGAGGTGCAGGCAACCGTCGACCGTGCGCATGAGGCCGCAGCCTGGTGGTCGTCCCTGTCGTACGACGAGCGCGCGGAGCTGCTCACCAGGTGGAAGGGCGTCGTCACCCGCCGGATCGCGCAGCTGGCCGATGTCGTGCACCAGGAGACCGGCAAACCGCACAGCGACGCGACCCTCGAGGCCGCGCTCGCGCTCGACCACATCGACTGGGCAGCCAAGCACGCCAAGAAGGTGCTCGGCCGCCACCGCGTCCCTTCGGGTCTCGTGATGGCCAACCAGGCGGCGACCGTGCAGTACCTCCCGCTCGGTGTCGTCGGCGTGATCGGCCCGTGGAACTACCCGGTGTTCACGCCGATGGGCTCGATCGCCTACGCCCTCGCGGCGGGCAACGCCGTCGTGTTCAAGCCGAGCGAGCTGACACCCGGTGTGGGCCAGTGGCTCGCTGCATCGTTCGCCGAGGTGGTTCCCGACCACCCCGTGTTCCAGGTCGTGACCGGTCTCGGCGAGACCGGGGCCGCACTGTGCCGGGCCGGGGTGAACAAGCTGGCCTTCACCGGCTCGACGGAGACCGGCAAGAAGGTGATGGCCGCGTGCGCCGAGACGCTGACCCCGGTCGTCATCGAGGCGGGTGGGAAGGACGCGGTGCTCGTCGACGAGGACGCCGACCTCGAGGCGGCTGCAGACGCCGCGCTGTGGGGCGCGTGCGCCAACGCGGGCCAGACGTGCGTCGGGGTCGAGCGCATCTACGTCCACGACAGGGTCTACGACGAGTTCCTCTCCCTCCTGGTCGACAAGGCCCGCGACCTGCGCGCGGAGGACAGCCCGGAGACGAAGATGGGGCCGATCACGATGCCGAGCCAGATCGGTGTCATCGGCTCGCACATCGACGACGCGATCGAGCGCGGAGGCCGCGCGGTTCTCGGCGGGCCGGGCGCGGTGGGGGAGCGCTTCGTGCAGCCGACCATCCTGGTCGACGTCCCGGAGGACTCCACGGCAGTGCAGGAGGAGACCTTCGGACCGACGGTGACCGTGACCCGGGTCCGGGACATGGACGAGGCGGTCGCGAAGGCCAACGGCACCCGCTACGGGCTCGGGTCCACGGTCTTCGCGAAGGCGCGCGGGATGGAGCTGGCCGAGCGGATCCGGTCGGGGATGACCGCGGTCAACGGCATGATCACCTTCGCGGGGATCCCCTCCCTTCCGTTCGGCGGAGTCGGGGACTCGGGCTTCGGGCGGATCCACGGGCCCGACGGGCTCAAGGAGTTCACCTACGCCAAGGCGATCGCCCGGCAGCGGTTCAAGCCGGTGCTGGCGCTGACGACGTTCTCGAGGACCGCGAAGACCGACAACCAGCTGACCCAGATCCTCTCGATGCTGCACGGCCGTGGATCCACACTCGAGAAGTAGCCTCCTGGCCGTCTCCGGCAAGGACCCGCTGGCGGCGACCGACCAGATCCCGCCGCTCGCGACCTAGCCTTCGCGGAGGCTGCCGAGCCGGCTAGAGCTCGTTCACCACCGAGTCGACCACCGCGACGAGATCACCCCCGGTGCGCTGCGCCACGGCGCGCTGCCGCTGGTAGGAAGCACCGCGGCGAGGAATCTCCTCGATCAGGGCCAGGTCGTCGGCACACCTCAGGCGCTCGGCCACCGGAGCGAGCTGCTCGAGGAGTCCGCGCAGGTCGCGCCACCTGACCCGCTACGGCGCCGCCGCCGCACCACACCTCGAGCTGGCGATGGCGCGCAGCCGCACCTCGCTGCGGCAGCGGCGGGCGCGGCTGCGCGCCAAGCTGTGGCAGGTCGGTCAGTGTGCCGTCGCCGCCGGGGTCGCGTGGTTCCTCGCCGCCGACGTCCTCGGCCACCCGACAGCCGTTCTTCGCCCCGATCGCCGCCGTCGTCAGCCTCGGCACCTCCTACGGCCAGCGGCTGCGCCGCGTCGCGGAGGTCACCGTGGGGGTCGCCATCGGCGTGCTCGTCGGCGACCTCGATCACCGCTCTGGCTCGGGCTCGGGCGGCTGGCAGATCGCGCTGATCGTCGTCGCTGGCGATGACGACCGCGCTGCTGCTCGACCAGGGCGTGCTGTTCGTCAACCAGGCCGCGATCCAGGCGATCTTCGTGAGCGACGCTGCTGCCGGCACCGGGCGCCGCGTTCCTCCGCTGGACCGACGCGCTCATCGGTGGCGCCGTCGCGCTGGTGGCCGCGGCCGTCGTGCCGCGCGCGCCGCTGCGGCGTCCCCGTGAGCAGGCCGCCGTGATCGTCCGCAAGATCTCCGGCGCTGCTGCGGGCCGCCGCCGAGAGCGTCCTCGACGGCGACGTCGACGCGGTCGCTGGAGCGTGCTGCAGCGACGCGCGCTCCACCGACGAGCTGGTCCGCGAGCTGCGGGCGGCCGCCGACGAGGGGCTCTCCGTCGTGCGCTCCTCGCCCTTCCGGCGCCGGCACCGCGGCCGCGTGCGGGCGATGGCCGAGCTCGTCGAGCCGCTGGACTTCGCGCTCCGCAACACCCGCGTGCTCGTACGCCGGGTCGCCGTCGCCTGCCTACCGCGACGAGCCCATCCCCGCGTCGTACGCCGACCTGCTGCGACGAGCTCGCCGACTGCACCGACGCGATCGCCGACGAGCTGGGCGCGGGCCGGCGGCCACCGCCGTGCGCGACCGGCTGATCGCGCTGGGCCGCGAGACCGTCACGGGCCGAGCGCTCGCAGCGACCTGTCGGCCGAGGTGGTGCTCGCCCAGGTCCGGTCGCTGATCGCCGACCTGCTCGCCGTCACCGGGCATGGACCCCCTCGCGGCGACCGACCAGATCCCGCCGCTCGCGACCTAGCCTCACGGCGGCTGGAGCCGCGAGCTCGCGCACGACCGAGTCGACCACCGCGACCAGGTCGCCGCCGGTGCGCTCGCGCCACCGCGCGCTGCGCTGGTAGGACGCACCGCGGCGCGGGATCTCCTCGACCAGGGCCAGGTCGTCGGCGCAGCCGAGGCGCTCGGCCACCGGAGCGAGCTGCTCGAGCAGGTCCGCGCAGGTCGTCCTGCATCAGGCACTCGTTGGAGTGCTCGTCGAGGATGATCCACGCGTCCAGGCCGTAGCGGGCGGCGCGCCACTTGTTCTCCTGCACGTGCCACGGCGGCATCGTCGGGAGCTGCTCGCCGCGGCTGAGGCGCTCGGAGAGGTCGACGACGAGGCAGTGGGTCAGGGCCACCAGCGCGCGCATCTCGTCGAGGGTCGAGACCCCGTCGCAGACGCGCACCTCGACGGTGCCGAGCCGCGGGGAGGGTCGGACGTCCCACCGGATCTCGTCGATCTCCTCGATCACCCCGGTGACCAGCAGGTCGTGCGGCATAGGCCTCGAAGTCGGCCCAGGTGTCGAACTGGAAGGGCAGCCCGGCCGTCGGGAGCTGCTGGAACATCATCGCCCGGTTGCTGGCGTAGCCGGTGTCCGTGCCGGCCCAGATGGGGGAGGAGGCCGAGAGCGCCTGGAGGTGGGGATACCACTTGAGCAGGCTCGACACGATCGGGATCACGTGGTCGCGGCGTACGCCGACGTGGACGTGGACGCCCCAGATGAGCATCTGACGGCCCCACCACTGCGTCCGCGCGATCAGCTCCTCGTAGCGGTGGCCCGGCGTCAGGAGCTGGTGAGACCACTCGGCGAAGGGATGCGTGCCCGCGGAGTAGAGGTCGACGCCGAGCTCGTCCGCGGAGGGGCGGACCAGTTCGATCAGGTCGGCGAGCTCGGCGAGCGCCTCGTCCGTGGTGCGGCAGACGCCGGTGGTCAGCTCGACGGTGTTGCGCAGCAGCTCCTTGTGGATGCGCGGCTGCGGCCCGTGGCGGGCGGACACCAGGTCGAACAGCTCGGAGGCCGCGTTGACCAGGTCGCGCGAGCTGCTTGTCGACCAGCGCGAACTCCCACTCGACGCCGAGCGTCGGCTCCGGAGAGTCCGCGAAGTCGATGGGCACGGGCTCATCGTTCCACGCTCAGGGGACTGTGCGCCCCGGTCGGGCACAGGATGCCGGGTCGCTCGGCGACCTGGGCTCAGGCGTAGGACCCGTCGGCGTTGCGGAAGCCGTGCCCGCCGATCACGTAGACGACGTACGGACCCTGGCCCTGCACGCCCTGCAGCGTGACGTGCTTCCCGACCAGCCCCACGAACTCCTGACCGTTCAGCTCGACGGTGCCGTCGCCGTCGAAGTCGGCGTCCGCCTTGGTGCCCCACACGTGGTGCGGTCCGAGGTCCAGCGCGGTGCCGTCGAGGCAGAACTGCTGGCCCGCAGACCTTCCAGGTGCCGTCGGCCTGCGTGAGCTGGGGCCCGCCGGTGAGGGACTCGGGCTGGGCTTCGGCGTCGGCTTCGGGCTTGGGCGCGGGCTTGGGTGCCGGCTTGGGCGTCGGCTTCGACACCGGCGTGGGACGCGGCGGGGTCGATGGCTTGGCTGTCGGCTTCCGGTGACGTGCTTCTTCGGCTTGTGGGTCGCGTGCTTCTTGGCCGCCGGCTTGCGCCGGGGGCGGTCTTCTTTGCCGGCGGGGGCGGAGGTGAGGGCACGGCGAAGACGCCGGTCTGGTAGCCGACTGGAAGGACAGCACGAGCTGGACGTAGTAGTCCGAGTGGTTGTAGCGGAACGCCGCCCGGGCCATGCCCGCCTGGTGGGCGAGGCTGCCGCCGGCGCCGCACAGGTAGACCGCGGAGGAGAGCGCGCTGTCGTCGAGGTCGTGGGGGCTCTTCTTCCCGTCGCCGTCACCGTCGCGGGCGACCGCAGGCCCAGGTCTCGGGCAGGAACTGCATCTGCCCGACGGCGCGGTCCCACGCCTTGTCGTGGTCCAGCGCGCCGTTGTCGCTGTCGTGGATCGCCGCGAAGGCGCCCGCGCCGTTGAGCTGCGGGCCACGGATCTCCGGGCGCGACACCCCGTCGGACCCGAGCTGGGAGCCGCCGAACCGACCGTGGTTGGACTCGACCCGGCCGATCGCCGCGAGCAGCGTCCAGGAGATCTGGCAGTCGGGGTCCGCGGTCGCCATCACCTTCTCGGCGTGGTGGTAGGCGCGCAGGGCGGCCTCGGGCACGTCGTTGCTGCCGGTGCGGCTGATCTTGAAGAACTCGCTCGTCGCTGCGGGTGCCCTTCGCGATCCCTCGTGGGCGCCGCGGGGGACCAGGACCGTTCCGGGGACGACCACCTGAGGAGCGGTGAGCTGCCAGTAGAAGCCGTGCGTGGGGAGCGCTGAGACCGAGCCCGGGATCGAGGCGGTGAGCGAGCTGGCATCCGGCGGTGAGCGCCGACTCGGGGTGGTACCCGGTCGGTCGACGGCGCTGCACCGGCGGGGACGGTGCTGACGCCGAGGCTGGCGATGGGCAGGACGCGGGCCGGCGAGCACCCAGACATGCTTCATTTCGGGGGACTTTCGTGGGCGGGGGTGAGCAGTCTCCAGCGTAGGTAACAAAACGGACGCGCCAGACCAGAAAGGCTCAAAAAGGCTGAAAATAGCCCTGTAATGACCCAAACGGGACTAGACAGGCGAAAGCGTCGTCAGCGGCTGCGGAGCCGCGCCAGCCAGTCGCGGTGGGCGCCGTCGAACGGCGCCTCCCGGTCGGTCAGCGACCTCAGGACGCTCCTGGCAGCTGCTGACCGCCTGCTCGGTCACCTCGTCGGGGTAGCCCAGGGCGAGCCGATGCGCCGCGAACTCGTCCTCGTCGTCGACCCACACGCGCCCGGTCGTCCCCTGGATGACGTCCAGGTCGAGGTCGACCGCGCGCACCAGGTCCTCGCCGTGCCACACCGCCGGGCGTGGCGATGTCGACGTAGATGTCGAACGGCCGCTTGCGTCGTCGCCGTAGAACGTGCCCAGCCACCACGCGTCGTGCGGCACCAGGGTCACGTGGTCGGCGGCCGCGTGGAAGGCGCGGACCGGGCTGGCGAGCAGCGTGCCCTCGGTGATGCCGATCCAGGTGCCGTGGGCGTCCACGCCCGAGCTTCACGCCGTCGAACTCCCAGTGCGGGTCGTCGGGCCACTTGCGGCACTCGACGCGCACGGGGCGCGCGGACCGGCTGGGCATGGGCCGAGGATACGTTGGGCGGCGTGGCCGACCGCACCGTCCCGACGTACGACGACATCCGCGCGGCGGTGGCCCTCGTCGCCCCGTGGGTACGCCGCACACCGGTCCTCGAGGTGGAGGTCGCCGGCCGTCCGATCACCCTCAAGCTCGAGCTGCTCCAGCACTCCGGCTCGTTCAAGGTGCGCGGGGCGTTCAACAACGTGCTGTCGGCGCCGGAGCGACCGGCGACCCTGGTCGCCGCTTCGGGCGGGAACCACGGCCTCGCCGTCGCCCACGTCGGCCACCGGCTCGGCATCGCGACGAGGATCTTCGTGCCCGAGACCGCGCCGGCGGTGAAGGTAGACGCGATCGCGGCTTTGGGTGCGGAGGTGAACGCAGGCGGCGCGACCTACGCCGAGGCCCACGAGGCCAGTCGGGACGCGGCCGACCGCCCGGATGTTCTTGCCCTGCACGCCTACGACTCGTTCGGGACGGTCGCCGGCCAGGCCACCCTCGGTGTGGAGATCGGCCAGCAGCTGCCCGACGTGGACACGGTCCTGCTCGCCGTGGGCGGCGGCGGCCTGTTCGCCGGCGTCACCCGCGGGCTGGCCGGGCCCGCCCGGCGGCCCGGGTGGTGGCGGTGGAGCCGACGCGTGCCCCACGATGCACCGCGCCGTCGCCGCGGGAGCGCCGGTGGACGTCCAGGTGGGCGGGGTGGCTGCCGACGCGCTGGGCGCCTCGCGGTTGGGGAGATCGCGATGGCGACCGCGCTCGAGCACGGCACGACCTCGCTGCTCGTCGAGGACGACGCCATCGCCGACGCACGGCGCTGGCTCTGGCGCGAGGCCCGCGTCGCCGCGGAGCCCGCCGGAGCGACGGCGCTCGCCGCGCTTTCGACCGGCGGCTACGTGCCCGGGGACGACGAGCGGGTCTGCGTCGTCATCTGTGGTGGCAACGCCGACCCGTCAGGTCTCTGATCGTCCGTGAGGTCAGGCGTTCGCCGTCGGCTTCTCCGGGCAGGCATCGTCCTCGGCGCGAGCCGGGCCACGATGTCCTGGTAGCGCGACCCGGTCAGCTTCGCGAGGTGGTGCATGGCGTGTGCATCGAAGCCGACCAGCACGCGTGCCTTCCCGGCCACTGCGCCCTTCATGATGATCTGGGCGGCCTTCTCGGCGGTCATCCGCGCGAGCTTCTGCTCGAAGAAGGAGTCGATCGCCTCGGCGTCCTGGCTCGCGGTCTTGCGGCCGTTGCGGGCGATGCCCGTCTTGATGCCGCCGGGGTGCGACACAGGTGACGCTGACGTGGTGGCCGTTGATGAGCATCTCCTCGCGCAGCGCCTCGGTGAACCCACGGACGGCGTACTTGGTGGCGTTGTACGCCGTCTGACCCGGCATGCTGATCAGGCCGAACAGGCTGGAGATGTTGACCAGGCTACCGTCACCGGACGCGATCAGGTGCGGCAGGAACTCCTGGTCCTGTTGACCACACCCATGAAGTTGACGCCGACGATCCAGTCGAAGTCCTCGTAGGCCATCTCCTCGAACTCGCCGTCACGGTGACCCCGGCGTTGTTGACGACCATGTTGACGCGGCCGAACTGCTGCACCACGGCCTCGGCGAGCGCAGCGACGGCCGCGCGGTCGGAGACGTCGACGAGTCGCTGCGCAGCTCACGCGCGCCCGCGGACTTGAGCAGGTCGACGGTCTCCGCCAGCCCCTGCTCGCTCCAGTCGGACACAGCGAGGAGCGCACCCTGCCGGGCGGCGATCA
>CAVRQA010000026.1:0-48729 GCA_963723255.1 uncultured Actinomycetota bacterium | reverse complement strand
CGGGATCGCACCCCTTCGGCGGCGCGATCGGTCGCTGACCCCTCGGCGTCCGGGCCGCCGGGACCGGCGCCCGCCAGCGGGCGTCAGAACGTCGCGGTCGTCGGCAGGTAGGGCGCCAGTCCCGGCTCGCCGACCTCGACGTCGAGGATCGCCTGGTGGGAGGCGTCTCCTGTGACGGCCGACTGGTTGGCCACCAGCACCCGCGTGCCCAGGAAGGTCGCGTTGCAGGGGGTGTCGAACGGCACCGGCGAGCCGTTCTCGCCGGCGAGCGGCACCTCCGGGAAGCGCGCCACCTCCGTGCCGGAGGCGGTCAGCTCCACCAGCTGGTTGGCAAGGCCGGCGAGTGCGACGTACACGTGGCCGGACCTTCCGATACCGAAGCCGTCCGGCAGGTCACCCGGACGCGAGGTCCACAGGGTGGTGAGCTCGCCGGGGCTGCCGTCGGACCTGATCGGCAACCGGTAAAGGTGTCCGTTGGTCGGCGCGGAGGCGCCGTCGGCCGCCGTCTGCTGGGTGATCAGCAGGTCGCCGGCGCCGGGTCGGAAGCGGATGCCGGTGGTGCCGAACTCGATGCCGGAGAGCGCGGGCGAGGTGAACCATCGCCTCGGCGTCCGCGAGCCGGGCGGCACCTTCCAGATGACGCCCTCGGCGTAGTCGGTGACGAACAGCGCACCGCGCGGACCCCAGGTCGCATAGTTCGGGACGGCGCCGGCCGGGAACCGGACGACCCGCTGGAACCTCCCGGTGCTCAGGTCCAGGGTCAGGACCGAGGCGGTGGACGTCTCGAGCAGGACCAGCTTCCCGTCGCGGGTCTGGTGGGCGACCTGCACGCCGTGATCCTGGTCGCGCGCCTGTCCGGGGACGACCCACGAACGCAACAGCTTCCCGGTCGCGCTCCACTCGAACACCTTCGAGGGAGCCGTGCTGCCGCGGTCGACGTAGCTGCCGGCGTAGACCCGACCGTTGGTGTGGACGTGGACGTAGGCCGGGAACCCCGGTGAGGGGACCATCGCGAACACCCGGGTGTCCCACTTGGGCCGGTCTGCCGCCGACGCTGACTCCCAGGTCGCAACGGCCCACGTGGTGACCGCGAGGACCGCCACCACCAGGAGTGTCAGGGAGCGATGGACCCGAGGTCGTCGAGCGGGTCCGGCGGACAGCGGCGGCGCGGGCATGAGGGGCTCCTCGGATATCTGAACATGTGTCAGATTCGGGTCAAGACTACACTCGGCCCATGCCCGTTGTGGATGCGATCTGGACCACATCACCCCAGCGACGGGCGCCCAGGCAGGAGCGCAGCCGGCGCCTGGTGGAGGGCCTCCTGGACGGGGCGGCGCGGATCGTCACGGAGCGTGGTGTCGACGCGTTGACGACCCGCGACATCGCGGAGGCAGCGGGCGCCCCGGTGGCGTCGCTCTACCAGTACTTCAACGACAAGGAGGACGTCCTCCTCGCCCTCGCGCAGCGCGACATGGAGGAGATGGACGCACAGGTGGCCGCGGATCTCGGGAGGCTGGAGGTGCTCTCGGTCCCGGCGCTCGTGCGCACCACGATGATGGCCTTCGTCAGCGTCTACCGCCGCCGTCCTGCGTTCGTCGAGATCTATCTGCGTGGTCGGACCAACCAGGCGGTGAACCGGTTCGGGCGTGAGCACAACGCTCGCGTTGCCCAGGACCTGCGTGCCTTCGCCCTCGATGCCGGGCTCGCCCTCGAGGAGCTGAGCCCGAAGGTGGCCGAGCTGGCCGTCGAGGTGGGCGACCGCGTCTTCCAGCTCGCGTACGCCGAGGACGCCGACGGGGACCGTGAGCTCATCGAGGAGGGCATCGTGCTGGTGACCTCCTACCTCGAGCGGTACGCCACCCCGGAAGGACGCAAGGGGATCCGCCTGTGAGAACTGGGAAGAGCCTCCGGCCGTTCGCCGCGACCGCCGGACCGCGAGGCTGAGTCAGCCGCTCGCGTGATGGTCCGGCGCGATCGGCGCACCGGTCACCGGTCTACGCTCGGCTCATGACCGAGCACGACATCAAGCCCCGTTCGCGCGACGTGACCGACGGCCTCGAGAGGGCGGCGGCCCGGGGGATGCTGCGCGCGGTGGGCATGGACGACGAGGACTTCGCCAAGCCGCAGATCGGGGTCGCCTCGAGCTGGAACGAGATCACGCCCTGCAACCTCTCCCTCGACCGGCTCGCGAAGGCGGTCAAGAACGGGGTGCACGCGGGCGGCGGCTATCCGCTGGAGTTCGGCACCATCTCGGTCTCCGACGGCATCTCGATGGGCCACGAGGGCATGCACTTCTCGCTGGTCTCCCGCGAGGTCATCGCCGACTCCGTGGAGACGGTGATGATGGCCGAGCGGCTCGACGGGTCCGTGCTGCTCGCCGGCTGCGACAAGTCGCTGCCCGGCATGCTGATGGCCGCGGCCCGGCTCGACCTAGCCTCGGTGTTCCTGTACGCCGGGTCGATCATGCCGGGCCAGGTCGACGGCAACGACGTCACGATCATCGACGCCTTCGAGGCGGTCGGGGCCTGCCTGGCCGGCCGCATCACCCGTGAGGAGGTCGACCGGATCGAGCGGGCGATCTGTCCCGGTGAGGGCGCCTGCGGCGGGATGTACACCGCCAACACGATGGCCGCGGTTGCCGAGGCGCTCGGGATGAGTCTCCCGGGCTCGGCAGCGCCGCCCGCGGTCGACCGTCGCCGCGACGGGTTCGCCCACCGCTCGGGCGAGGCCGTGGTCGAGATGCTCCGCCAGGGCATCACCGCCCGCCAGATCATGACGATGGAGGCCTTCGAGAACGCGATCGCTGTCGTGATGGCGCTCGGCGGGTCCACCAACGCCGTACTCCACCTGCTGGCGATCGCCCGCGAGGCGGAGGTCGACCTCACCATCGACGACTTCAACCGCATCGGCGACAAGGTCCCGCACCTCGGCGACCTCAAGCCGTTCGGCCGGTTCGTGATGAACGACGTCGACAAGATCGGCGGCATCCCCGTCGTGATGAAGGCCCTGCTCGACGCCGGACTGATGCACGGCGACTGCCTGACGGTCACCGGGAGGACGATGCGCGAGAACCTCGAGGCGCTCGCCCCGGCGGGCCTGGACGGTGAGGTCCTGCGCTCGATGGAGGCCCCGATCCATGCGACCGGCGGGCTGACCATCCTGAAGGGCTCGCTCGCTCCCGAGGGTGCCGTGGTGAAGTCGGCCGGCTTCGACGACTCGACCTTCACCGGCACCGCGCGCGTCTTCGACGGCGAGCGGGCGGCGATGGACGCCCTGGAGGCGAAACAGATCGTCGCGGGCGACGTGGTGGTGATCCGCTACGAGGGACCCAAGGGCGGTCCGGGCATGCGCGAGATGCTCGCGATCACCGGCGCGATCAAGGGCGCGGGCCTCGGCAAGGACGTGCTGCTGATCACCGACGGCCGCTTCTCGGGAGGCACGACCGGCCTGTGCGTTGGCCACATTGCCCCGGAGGCCGTCGACGCGGGACCGATCGCCTTCGTGCGTGACGGCGACCAGATCACCCTCGACGTGGCGGGCCGCACCCTCGACGTCGCCATCGACGAGTCCGAGCTCGCCTCCCGCAAGGACGGCTGGACCCCGAACGCCCCGAAGTACACCCGCGGCGTGCTCGGCAAGTACGCCAAGGTCGTCCAGTCCGCCGCCCACGGGGCCGTCTGCGGCTAGCGCCGGCGCCTTCTGGGCTCGGTGCTGAGGTCGCCGGAGCGGAACCTGCGCCTGGCCTCGGCGAGCAGGTGGGTCACGGCGGCGCGCCGCCCGAGTGCAGCGAGATGGTGTGCGTGCGCGAGGCCGTACTCCTGACCCGACGCGTTGTTGCGCCCGTCGACCCCGGAGTCGGCAAGTGCCTCCCGCCCCCGCTCCTGAGCGGTCGCGACCGCACGGGCGAGGGTGAGCCCGTGGCGGGCCGTGAGCCAGGCCTGCCAGGTGAAGTGGCGGACGGCGTTCTGCTCGCGCAAGTCCCGGGGGCTGTGCCTCGCGGCTCGCACCAACACCAGGGCTGAGTCGCCCAGCACGCGCACGGCCGTCGTCCGGTCTGCGCCGGCGGCCCGAGCAGCCCGGTACAGCAAGGGCACACCCGAGAGGAGGCGTACCGCGGGACCGACCGGGAGGAGGGGCATGGCGGCGAGGCTACTGCGGGGAGCAGCCTCGAATCTTTCTCAACCAAACGGTTGACAACGCCCGGTGGTCGTGTCAGAGTTCTCTTATTCAACCAATCAGTTGAGGAACGTGATGACCGATCAGCTCTCCAAGGTGTTCGCCGCCCTGGCCGACCCGACCCGCCGCGACATGGTGTCCCGCCTCTGCGAGGCGGACGCCACGGTCGGCGAGCTGGCCGCGCCGTACGACGTGAGCATGCAGGCCGTCTCGAAGCACCTGAAGGTGCTCGAGGGTGCCGGCCTGGTCACCCGGGGCAGGGACGCCCAGCGCCGACCGGTGCATCTCGAGGCGGAGGTGTTCGACCTGATGACGAAGTGGATCGAGCGCTACCGACAGCAGGCCGAGGAGCGCTACCAGCGCCTCGACGCCGTGCTGGCCGCCATGAACGACGACACCACCACCACCACCGAGGGAGAATCAGCATGAGCACGACGAACACCGCCGACGGCACCACGACCATCGAGGCCGACCCCACGGTGCCGCTGATCCGGATGACCCGCGAGTTCCGCGCCACCCCCGCGCAGCTCGTCAAGGCCCACACCGACCCCGACCTGTTCGTGCAGTGGGTCGGGCCGAACGAGATCGAGACCAGGATCGACCACTGGGACGCCCGCACGGGCGGGAGCTGGCGCTTCACCAACATCCACGAGGGCGAGGAGTACGGCTTCCACGGCTGCTTCCACGAGGTCGGCGACGAGCGTCTCGTGCAGACCTTCACCTTCGAGGGCGACCCCGACGGCGTCGCGCTGGAGACGCTCTCCTTCGAGGACCTGGGCGACGGCCGCACCCGACTGGTCGCCACCTCGCTGGTCGACAGCTTCGAGGGCCGCGACGCGTGGCTGTCCAGCGGCATGGAGGTCGGTGTGAACGACGGCTACGCCAAGCTCGACCAGCTGCTGGCCGACGGCAAGGTCTGATCCACCCGGCGTCATCCGGGGTGGTCGCCACGGCGACCACCCCGGATGACGTTGTCGGCGCGCGGTGCTTGAGTGGATCGCATGGACCAGCGGATCAGCTTCGTGACTCTTGCGGTGGCCGACCTCGACCGGACGCGGGCGTTCTACGTCGACGGCCTCGGCTGGACCCCCGAGCTCTTCGTCCCCGGTGAGGTGCTGATGATCCGCGCAGGGGACAAGCTGGTGCTCTCGCTGTGGTCGGAGCAGGGTTTCGAGGCCGAGGTCGGGCCGATCCGGCGGGGCGAAGGGGTCGTGCCGATGACCCTCGCGCACAACGTGGCCACCGAGGACGAGGTCGACGAGATCCTGTCCCTGGCTGCCTCTCTCGGCGCGGAGGTCAGTGGTGGGGAGCGGCGCGACTGGGGTGGCTACACCGGATACTTCGCGGATCCCGACGGCTTCCGCTGGGAGATCGCGGTCAACCCCGGTGAGATCGGCCAGCTGGTGCTGCCCTGAGCCAGATGGCGCCGCCCTGAGTTAGGCGCCGGGCCGCACGTCCATCACGACCTCGAACTCGAGCAGGTCCGCACCCGAGGCCACCGGCTGGGACCGCTGGCCGGCGTGCGCCTCGATCGCGGGTCCGTCGCGCCAGGCGGCGAACGACTCCTCGTCCTCCCACTGGGTGACCACGAAGTAGCGCTCCTCACCCTTGACCGGCCGGAGCAGCTGGAAGCCGAGGAAGCCCGGCGTTCCGTCCACGGTGTGGGCCCGGTTGGAGAACCGCTTCTCCAGCTCCTCGTGGGCGTGCTCGGGCACCGAGATGGCGTTGATCTTCACGACTGGCATGTCCTCGAGGCTAGCGAGGCGTCCCGGACGTCATACGTTCCGGTTGCTGCGGCGACCAGGACGTATGACGTCCAGCCGCAGACCTCGGCTCAGTCGACCGCCGAGGCGGGCAGGTCGAACCACCGCAGGTGCTCGAAGTCGGCGCTCACGGAGGTCGGGGGAGTGAGGTCCGGGTCGGGAGCGTCGGCCAGGATCTTCGCCCCGTCCGCCAGGTGCTGCTCCAGCAAGGACTCGTCACCCGCGAGCCGCGAGGTCGGCGGATGCATCCCCTGCTCGTCGTAGGTGATCGAGGTCAGCCGCAACGGCGGCTCCACGACGCCTTCCCGGTGGGTCCACCGGCCGGTCGCCGTGTCGAACCGGTAGTCGCCGAGCAGCCGCCAGCCGTCCCGTGCGACCAGCCTCACCGCCTCGATGACGTAGTCGGCGACGGTGTCGGAGAGGAAGTAGTTGAAGTTCACCCGCACCCATCCGGGCTTGATTCCCTCGCACCCACCGGTGATCTCGCGCTCGTACTCGTGGCTGCGGTCGATGTCGATGCCGAGCAGCCGGTGGCCGTACGGGCCCGCACACGAGCAGCCGCCCCGCGACTGGATCCCGAACAGGTCGTTGAGCAGCGCGACCACGAAGTTGTGGTGGAGGAACCGACCCGACGGCGCCCGTACGACGAACGACACGATCGAGAGCCGCTCGGACTCGCGGTTGCCGAGGATCTCGATGGCGGGTTCCTCGTCCCACCGGGCCACCGCCCTGGACAGCAACCGCTCCTCGGCAGCCCGGATCGTCTCCACCCCCACCGCCTGCTTGAGCTGGAAGACCAGGCCGGCCCGGATCGAGTCGATGATCGCGGGCGTCCCACCCTCCTCGCGGTTCTCGGGGTCCGGCAGGTAGTCGTGCTCGGTCTCGTTGACGTAGGAGACGGTCCCGCCCCCGGGCACGTCGGGCACGCGGTTGGCGAACAGCTCCCGGCGAGCGACCAGCACCCCCGGCGTCGACGGTCCGCCGATGAGCTTGTGCGGGGACAGGAAGAGCGCGTCCTTGTAGGCGAGCGGGAAGCGCTCGGGATCAGGCGACATCTCGATGTCGATGTACGGCGCCGCCGCCGCGAAGTCCCAGAACGACAAGGCGTCGTGCTCGTGCAGGATCGTCGCGATCGCGACCGTGTTGGAGACGATGCCGGTCACGTTGGAGGCCGCGGAGAACGATCCGATCCGCATCGGGCGGTCGGCGTACTCCTCGAGTGCCTCGCGCAGCCGGTCGAGGTCGATGTGCCCGTCGACGTCCTGCGGGATCGTCACGACGTCGGCGATCGACTCGCGCCACGGGAGCTCGTTGGAGTGGTGCTCGTAGGGCCCGATGAACACGACCGGCCGCTCCGCCGGCGGGACGTGTCGGCCCAGCCCGTGCCGGTCGTCGAGGGCTGACGGGATGCGCAGCCCCATCACGCCGATCAGCTTCGCCACCGCACCGGTCATGCCCGACCCGGCGAACACGACGACGGTGTCGTCGTCCCCGCCGACGGCCTCGTGGATGATCCGGCGTGCGTCCTCGCGGAGGCGGGTCGTCTGCAGTCCGGTGCCGCTCGACTCGGTGTGGGTGTTGGCGTAGCTGGGCAGCACCTCGTCACGGATGAAGTCCTCGATGAAGGACAGCGCGCGACCGGAGGCGGTGTAGTCGGCGTAGGTGACCCGGCGTTCGCCGTACGGCGTGCGCATGACGTGGTCCTCACCCACGACCGAGTCGCGGATCAGTCGAAGCAGAGCCGATTCCCTGGACACTCTTCCTCCTCCTTTCGCAGGCTACGCGCCCTCGCGCCTCATGCGCGTGCTGCTGACTGCAGGGCTTCGATGGTGCGCTGGACGTCCTCGTCGGTGGTCGCGGCATTGCTGACCGCGATGCGTAGCACCGCGCGGTCGTGCCAGCGCGACCCGCTGGTCCAAGCGATGCCGTCGGCGAGCATCCGGTCGACGACGCGAAGCGTGCGCTCGTCACTGCCGAAGGAGACGCACACCTGGGTGAACACGACCTCGTTGAGGACCTCCACACCGGGCATCGCGGCGAGGGCCTCGGCGAACGTCCGGGCATGCCGGCACATCCGGTCGACCATGTCGGCGACGCCGGAACGGCCGGAGGCGCGCAGCGCCGCCCAGACGGGTACTCCCCGGCCGCGACGGGACATCTCCGGCACCAGGTCCATCGGGTCCCCGGCCACGTCCTGGATCAGGTAGTCGCCCTGCGCTCCCATCGCCGCGTTGAGTGCCGCGGGGTCGCGCACGGCGACGATGCCGCAGTCGTAGGGCACGTTCAGCGTCTTGTGTGCGTCCGTGGCCCAGGAGTCCGCGAGCTCGACCCCCGCGGTCAGGTGGCGGTACGACGGCGAGGCGCCCGCCCACAGCCCGAACGCGCCGTCCACGTGCACCCAGGCCCCGTGCTCGTGGGCGAGGGCGACGCACTCCTCGAACGGGTCGCAGGCACCGGAATGCACGTTGCCGGCCTGCAGCAGCAGGATCGTCGGCCGGCCAGCAGACGGGTCGGACGGGTCGTCTGCCGACGCGTCGAAGGCACGGGCGAGGCCGTCCGGCCGGATCCGGCCCTCCTCGTCGACGTCCACGAGCTCGGCGGCCGGCAGGCCGAGGTAGCGCACGGCGAGGTCGGCCGACGCATGGCGCTCCCGGCCGGCGAGCACCCGAAGAGGGGGTGAGCCCGCCAGCCCACGATCGAGGTCCCACCCGGCCTTGCGGAGCACCGAGTCGCGTGCCGAAGCGAGACCCGTGAAGTTGGCCATCGTCGCGCCGGTGACGAAGCCGACGCCGCACTCGGACGGGAGTCCGAGCAGCTCGAGGAACCAGGAGGCAGCGATCTCCTCGGCCGCAGCCACGCCCGGGGTGACCTTGCGAAGGACCGTGTTCTGGTCCCAGGCGCTCACCAGCCAGTCCGCGGCAAGGGCAGCAGGCTGGGAGCCGCCGATCACGAACCCGTAGAAGCGTCCCGAAGGCATCGCCACCAGTCCCGGGTCACACTCGGCCGCCAGGAGGTCGACCACGTCCTCCGGGGGCGTCGGCCCGTCGGGCAGGGCCTGCCCGAGTGCGTGGCGGACGGTGTCGACATCGGCCCGCGGGGACACCGGTCGATCGGCCAGGCTCTCCAGCCAGGCGAGCGCGTGCGCGTGCGCCCGGTCGAGCGGCTTCGTGAACGGGAGGACGTGCGAGTCAGCCATGTACCGAGTGTTCGCCGTCGACCGGGGGTTCGCCATCCCGGTATAGATGCGCACCTCCTAGCCTGATCCGAATGAGCCGTCTCAACGAGTTCGGGCAGCCCGTCGGCGACCCGGTGGACTGGGCGCCCGGGCCGCACCTCGGCCCGGTCACGCTCGCGGGTCGCACCGTCCGGCTGGAGCCGTTGGGCGACCACCACGTCGAGGGGCTGTACGCCGCCCTGTGCGTCGACTCGCCCCCGAGCGTCTGGACCTACATGCCCCACGGTCCCTTCGCCGACCCCGATGCGTTCGCGGCGTACGTCGGCGAGCTGCGCGCGATGCCGGCCACGGTCGCCCTGGCGGTCGTGCTGCCCGACGGCACACCGGTCGGGATCACCTCCTACCTCCGCATCGACCACGCCAATGGGACGGCCGAGGTCGGGTACATCACCTACTCCGCCGCCCTGCAGCGAACTACCGCGGCGACCGAGGCGATGTACCTGATGGCCGCGCACGCGTTCGACGTTGTCGGCGTCCGGAGGTACGAATGGAAGTGTGACTCCCTCAACGAGCCCTCCAGGCGGGCTGCGGCCCGTCTCGGGTTCACCTTCGAGGGCGTCTTCCGTCAGGCGGTCGTCACCAAGGGACGCAACCGTGACACTGCCTGGTTCGCCATCACCGACGACGAGTGGCCGCGCCTCCGGGCGGCGTTCGAGGCGTGGCTCGACCCGGCGAACTTCGACGACCAGGGGCGGCAGCGCAGTCCGCTGACCACGAGTGAGGAGCAGAGATGACATCGGACGACAAGACACCACTGAGGGGCCAGGAGATCGCCGACGCGGGCCTCGAGGGCTGGCGCAAGGTGCTGGACAAGATCGTCGTCCGCTTCCAGACGGGTGACTTCAACACCGGCGCCGCGCTGGTCACCAAGATCGCCGAGGCCGCGGACGAGGCCAACCACCATCCCGACGTCGACCTGCGCTACCCGCACCTCACGGTCTCGCTCAGCAGCCACGACGTCGGCGCCATCACGGCCCGCGACATCCGCCTCGCGCGGAGGATCAGCGAGCTCGCCGAGGAGGCGGGCGTCAGTGCGACGGCGGCAGCGCCGGACGTGCTCGAGCTGGCGCTCGACACGCCCGACCACGACGCCGTCAAGCCGTTCTGGCAGGCGTTGCTGGGATACGACTCGAAGCAGGACGACGACCTGGTCGACGGGGCGGACCGCACGCCGGCGGTCTGGTTCCAGAAGACCGACTCCGACGCCCCCGACCGGCAGCGCTGGCACCTCGACGTCAGCGTGCCCCACGACGTGGCCGAGGCGCGGATCCAGGCCGCGATCGACGCCGGTGGGACGCTGGTCGACGACTCCCGGGCGCCGGCGTTCTGGGTGCTGGCGGACCCCGACGGCAACCGGTCGTGCATCTGCACCTGGCAGTCGCGCGACTGACCCGCGGCCCGCGTCCCGGCACGACAGGATGTGGGATCCGGATCCCAGGATTCGGGACGACTGGCAGACTGAGTTGAGCGCCGTCGCGCGCGAGGGGCATGCTGTGCGCATGCAGCGTTTCGAGCAACACCGCGAGATTCTCGTACGCACGCGACGCGTGAGCTAACGGCTTCAGCCGCAGCACGCGCGTCGACCCCTCGTCAGCCGACCGGCTCGAGGGGTTTTTTGTTGGGCTGACACGGCACGATCCACCGACGATGGCAGGACAGGGAAGTTGAGCAGATGACGGATCAGAAGGCGGTGAAGGGGCCCGCGATGGCGCCCCATGAGGCTGCCGGGACCCTGACGGGTGCCCAGAGCCTGATCAGGGCCCTCGAGAGTGCGGGCGCGGAGAACATCTTCGGCATCCCGGGTGGCGCGATCCTGCCGGCGTACGACCCCCTCTTCGACAGCAAGATCCGGCACATCCTGGTGCGCCACGAGCAGGGTGCCGGGCACGCCGCCCAGGGGTACGCCGTGGCCACCGGCAAGGTCGGGGTGTGCATGGCCACGAGTGGCCCCGGCGCGACCAACCTGGTCACTCCGCTCGCCGACGCCCACATGGACTCGGTCCCGCTGGTCGCCGTCACCGGGCAGGTGCCGGCCGCCGCGATCGGCACCGACGCCTTCCAGGAGGCGGACATCCGCGGCATCACCATGCCGATCACCAAGCACAACTTCCTGGTCACCGATCCCGCCGAGATCCCGCGCGTGATCGCTGAGGCGTTCTACATCGCCTCCACCGGTCGCCCCGGTCCGGTGCTCGTCGACGTCGCCAAGTCCGCGCTCCAGGCGCAGACGACCTTCCAGTGGCCGACCGAGCTGAACCTGCCCGGCTACCGACCGGTGACCCGCCCCCACTCCAAGCAGATCCGCGAGGCCACCCGCCTGCTCCTGGAGTCGCGCCGCCCGGTGCTCTACGTCGGTGGTGGCGTGATCCGCGCCCGCGCCAGCCAGGAGCTGCGGGTGCTCGCCGAGCTCACCGGCATCCCGGTGGTGACCACGCTGATGGCACGCGGCGCCTTCCCCGACAGCCATCCCCAGCACCTCGGCATGCCGGGCATGCACGGCACCGTGGCCGCCGTCGCCGGTCTGCAGAAGAGCGACCTGATCGTCAGCCTCGGCGCCCGTTTCGACGACCGCGTCACCGGCAACCTCGACTCGTTCGCTCCCGGTGCCAAGGTGATCCACGCCGACATCGATCCCGCCGAGATCGGCAAGAACCGCGTCGCAGACGTGCCGATCGTCGGCGACTGCCGCGAGGTGATCGCCGACCTGACGGTGGCGCTCCTGGCCGAGCAGGAGCAGGGGAACACCGGGGACTACGAGGGCTGGGTGAAGTTCCTGGCCGGGGTCAAGCAGCAGTACCCGCTGGGGTACGACGCCCCGGCCGACGGCCTCGCCCCGCAGTACGTCATCCAGCGCCTCGGCAAGATCGCCGGCCCCGACTCGATCTACGTGGCCGGCGTGGGCCAGCACCAGATGTGGGCCACCCACTACGTGGGCTACGAGAAGCCGAACACGTGGATCAACTCCGGTGGGCTCGGCACCATGGGCTTCGCGGTGCCGGCTGCCATGGGCGCCAAGGTGGGGTGCCCGGACACGACCGTGTGGGCGATCGACGGCGACGGTTGCTTCCAGATGACCAACCAGGAGCTCGCCACCTGCACCATCGAGGGCATCCCGATCAAGGTCGCGATCATCAACAACGAGTCGCTCGGCATGGTCCGGCAGTGGCAGACCCTGTTCTACGAGGGCCGCTACTCGAGCACCGACCTCGACTCGAAGCGGGTGCCCGACTTCGTCAAGCTCGCCGAGGCGTACGGCGCGGTCGGGCTGGCCTGCGAGAGCCCTGACGACGTGGACGCCACGATCAACAAGGCCATGGAGATCAACGACGTGCCGGTCGTGGTCGACTTCCGGGTCCATCGCGACGCGATGGTCTGGCCGATGGTCGCGGCCGGGACCTCCAACGACGACATCAAGTACGCCCGCGACCTGGCGCCCGAGTTCGAGGAGGACGATCTCGTGATGAGTACTCACACCCTCTCGCGTGCTGGTCGAGAACAAGCCCGGCGTGCTCGCCGCGCATCGCCGGGCTGTTCAGCCGGCGTGGCTTCAACATCGACTCCCTCGCGGTGGGTCCCACCGAGCACCCCGAGATCTCCCGGATGACGATCGTGGTCGGCGTCGAGGACTCGCCGCTCGAGCAGGTCACCAAGCAGCTGAACAAGCTGGTCGAGGTGATCAAGATCGTCGAGCTCGAGGACAAGGACGCCATCGAGCGCGAGCTCCTGCTGGTCAAGGTGAAGGCCGACACCGACTCGCGCGGTCAGGTGCTCGACGCCGTCCAGCTGTTCCGCGCGAAGGTCGTCGACGTGTCCATCGACGCCGTCACGATCGAGGTGACCGGCAACGCCGCCAAGCTCAAGGACTTCCTCGCCGTGATGGAGCCCTTCGGCATCCGCGAGCTCGTCCAGTCCGGCATGGTCGCCATCGGCCGCGGCAGCCGATCCATCACCGAGCGCACCCTGCGCCCGGTCCCCGTGCCGGTCCCCGCGGCGCACGCCATCCCCGGCTGACCCTCTCGGTGGTTGAGGAGCGAGCGCCAGCGAGCGTCTCGAAACCACTTCATCGACGTACAGATCAACGAAATCAAATGAAGGAGAGCCCCCGTGGCTGAGATGTTCTACGACGACGACGCCGACCTGTCCCTGATCCAGGGCAAGAACGTGGCCGTGCTCGGCTACGGCAGCCAGGGACACGCGCACTCGCTGTCCCTGCGCGACTCCGGTGTCGACGTACGGATCGGCCTCCCCGAGGGGTCGAAGAGCCGCGAGAAGGCCGAGGCCGAGGGGCTGCGCGTGCTCACGCCCGCCGAGGCGGTCGAGGAGGCCGACGTCATCGTCATCCTCGCGCCCGACCACGTGCAGCGGAAGCTGTACGCCGAGTCGGTGGAGCCCAACATCACCCCTGGTGACACCCTCGTCTTCGGGCACGGCTTCAACATCCGCTTCGGGTACATCACCCCGCCCGCCGGCGTCGACGTGTTCATGGTCGCGCCCAAGGGGCCGGGTCACCTCGTGCGCCGTGAGTACGTCGACGGTCGCGGCGTACCCGTCCTCGTGGCCGTCGAGAAGGACGAGTCCGGCAAGACCTGGGACCTCGCGCTCTCCTACGCCAAGGCGATCGGGGGCCTGCGCGCCGGCGGCATCAAGACGACCTTCACCGAGGAGACCGAGACCGACCTGTTCGGCGAGCAGGCGGTCCTGTGCGGCGGGGCCAGCCAGCTGGTGCAGTACGGCTTCGAGGTGCTCACCGAGGCCGGCTACCAGCCCGAGGTCGCCTACTTCGAGTGCCTCCACGAGCTGAAGCTGATCGTCGACCTCATGTACGAGGGTGGCATCGCCAAGCAGCGCTGGTCGGTCTCCGACACCGCGGAGTACGGCGACTACGTCTCCGGCCCGCGGGTGATCGACGAGCACGTGAAGCAGAACATGCAGGGCGTCCTCGAGGACATCAAGAACGGCTCCTTCGCCGAGCGGTTCATCAACGACCAGGACAACGGCGGAGCGGAGTTCAAGAAGTTCCGGGAGCAGGCCGAGTCGCACCCGATCGAGAAGACCGGCCGCGAGCTCCGCAAGCTGATGGCCTGGGTCAAGAGCCACGACTCCGACTACGTCGAGGGGACGTCGTCGCGGGGGTAGCCGACGCGTCACACAACGGTCTCCTACGACGGGCTTGGGTCACCTCGGGAGAATGAAACCGTGAGCACTCAGGTCACGCGGCAGCGCATGGGCGTCATCGGCGCATCGGTCGCCATCGGCGTGCTCGTCGGCGGGATGTGGCTGCTCGAGGCCGTCGACCAGGCCTCCGGGAACGCCCTCGACAGCTACGGGATCCGGCCGCGCACCGACGAGGGTCTCGTCGGCATCTTCACGGCGCCGTTCCTGCACGGGGGCTGGCAGCACATCGCCGCCAACACGGTGCCGTTCTTCCTGCTCGGCGTGATCGTGCTCCTCGACGGCTGGCGGCGCTGGTTCACGGTCACGCTGTGGGTCGTCCTGGTTTCCGGTGCGACGGTCTGGCTCATCTCGCCGCCGGGCTCGTTGACGCTCGGTGCGAGCGGCGTCGTCTTCGGCTGGCTGACCTACCTGATTCTGCGCGGGCTGTACACGCGTGCCCCGGGTCAGATCGCGCTGGGGGTGGTGGTGTTCCTGTTCTACGGCGGCTTGCTGTTGGGTGTGGTCCCCACCAACGAGGCGGTTTCCTGGCAGGGCCACCTCGGCGGCGCCGTCGGCGGGGTGCTCGCCGCCAGGAGTCTGCGCGGTCGCCCGGTCGATCGCCGCTGGCACTGACCTACCCCAGCTCGAGCACCCGGTCGGTCCCGACCGCCTCCACGAACGCACGGTCGTGGCTGACCACGACCAGCGTCCCGGCGTACGACGCGAGGGCCGACTCCAGCTGCTCGATCGCGGGTACGTCGAGATGGTTGGTCGGCTCGTCGAGCACCAGCACGTTCACCTGCCGGGCCTGGAACACCGCCATCAGAGCCCGCGTCCGCTCACCCATCGACAGCGACCGCGCTGTTCGGTCGACGTGCGCGGCACCGAGCCCGAACTTCGCGAGCAGGGTCCGTACCTCGCCCTGGTCCTCCCAGCCGAGCTCGGCCCGCACCACGTCGACGACCGAGGCGTCGGTCTCGAGCAGGGCGCGGTCCTGGTCGATCACCCCGAGCCGCACCCGCGACCCCACCGACACCCGGCCGGACGCCGGCTGAATCGTCCCGAGCATCGCCGCGAGCAACGTGCTCTTGCCGGTCCCGTTGTCACCCGTCACCAGCAGCCGGTCGCCGCGTTCGACGGTCAGGTCGACCGGTCCCAGCGAGAAGTCGCCCCGGACGATGGTGACCTGGTCGAGCGTCCAGACGACCTCCGCGGACTCGTCTCCCCGATCCAGGCTGTAGCGGAGCTGCCACTCCTTGCGCGGCTGGTCCACCTCCTCGAGACGGTCGGCCGCGCGCATGGCCCGGGCGCCGCGAGCCGCCTGCCGGTCGGCACGGGCGCGGAACTTCTCCCGGACGTTCTTGTCCGGCTCGTCGCGGCGCTTGACGTTGCGGAGTCCCTTCGCGGCCCACTCGGCCCGCTGCCGGCCCTGGATGACGAGACGGTCGCGCGTGTCGGCGTACTCCTCGAAGGCCTCCCGTGCCTGCCGGCGCTGCTCGTCGCGCTGGGCCACGAAGTCCGCGTAGCCGCCCCGTGTAGTGACCGACGCGTCGTTGTGCCAGGTCGAGCTCGATGACGTTGGTCGCGACCCGGTCGAGAAACGCGCGGTCGTGCCCGGCGACCATCACCGGACCGTCGTGACCCGTCACGAACTCCGCCATCAGCTCCAGTCCGCGGGCGTCGAGGTTGTTCGTGGGCTCGTCGAGGAGGAGCACGTCGTAGCGGCTGAGCAGGATCGACGCCAGCGCGACGCGTGCCGTCTGGCCGCCCGACAAGGTCCCGATCGGCCGGTCGGGATGCGCCTCCAGACCGACCTGAGCGGCGACCTGCGGCAGCCGGTCCTCGAGGTCGGCGCCACCGAGGGCCAGCCAGTGCTCCAGCGCTTGTGCGTAGCGGTCCTCCGCGCCGGGTGCCCCGACCGCCAGCGCCGACGACGCGTCGTGCAGGGCGTGGTCTGCCTCGTCGACGCCGGTGCGCCGCCGGCTGTAGGCGAGCAGCGACTCCTGCGGGTCGGGCGGTGTCTGCGGCAGCCACCCGATGGTGGCGTCGGACGGCGAGAGCCGGACCGAGCCGGCCTCGATCGGCAGCTCGCCGACGATCGTGCGCATCAGGCTCGACTTGCCCGAGCCGTTCGCCCCGACGAGAGCGGTGACGTCGCCGGAGGGCAGCACCAGGTCGAGGCCCTCGACGAGGGTGCGGGCGCCGTACCGGACGTCGAGGCCGGAGATGCTGAGCGTGGTGGACATGGAGGCTCCTGACATGACGAGTGGACCACCTCGGAGGTGGCTTGTGCAGTCGTCAGCGGATGTCCACGCGGGAAGGATGACCGACCGGCCGGAGCAGGACAAGCGATTTTCGTCGTACGACGGGCTTGCTTCCCACGAAAAACTGCCACTTCCCACACGATGCAACGTGTGGGAAGTGGCAGTTTCACGTGTTAACACGGGAAACCGCGGCCCCTACTTCACCTCCGACCGCATCAGCACCCGCAGCCCGATCAGCGAGCGGTACGACGAGCCAGATGCCCGTGGACGTGGCCAGGTGGGCCCAGTCGCTCGAGGCCATGCCGCCCTCGAACAGCGCACCCCGTGCGTAGGGGAAGTCGACCCACGGCTGGGCGTCGCGGAACCACGCGGCGTTGGCGGCGAGCAGGGCGGACAGCGTCGGCAGCACCAGGGTGGCCACGAAGTACCCGACGATCGCGCCGGCCGAGTTGCGGATCACGACGCCGAGGGTGAAGCCGAGCATCATGCCGAGGACGTTGCCCAGCACGATCAGGGACAGCGTCACGAACGAGTCGTCCCAGACCGTGGGAGTCCCGGTGATCGCCGTACCCACGATGTTGCCGAGCGCACCGATCGCCATCGCGACGATCATCGAGCCGACCCCGACGATCACGGTGGCGACGGCCTTGGCGGAGATCACCCGTCCCCGGTGCGGGATCAGGGTGAACGTGCTCAGCCCATTGCGCTGCGTCCACTCGCTGGTGATCGACAGGATCGCCACCATCGGCAGGATCACCGACATCGGGAACCCGATCGCGGCGGCGAACGAGTCGTAGGTGAGCTCGCTGTCCGGTGCCCACAGGATCACGGCGCCGGTCGCCAGGGTGGCGGTGATGGCGATGCTCATCAACATCCAGAAGCCCGAGCGGGTGTCGAACATCTTGCGCAGCTCCACTCCGACCACCCGGGTGGCCGGGATCCGGTGCTGCACTCGTGGTGTCGTCTGCTGGACCTTGTCCAGTGTCATGGTGGTCATGCCGCTGCTCCTTCTCGTTGTGTCTCGGCGGTGAGCTCGAGGAACATCTCCTCCAGGCCCGCGCCGTCGGCGGGGCGAAGCTCGGTGAGGGCGACGCCGGCGGTCAGGGCGACCCGACCGACCTGCGCCGCGTCGGCCTGGGTTCGGACGACGCCGTCCGGGCCGAGGGTGCTGGGGATGCCCGCCAGCTCGAGGGCGTGCGCGAGCGTGCTCGGCGCCGCACTGCGTACGACGGTCCCGGCGGCCTGCAACAGGTGGGCCTTCGTGCCCTGCGCGACGATGCGGCCGTTGCCGATCACGACGATGTCGTCCGCGATGACCTCGATCTCGTGCAGCAGGTGCGAGGACAGGAGCACGGTGCCGCCCTGGTCGGCGTACGACCTGAGCAGGTCGCGCATCCACCGGATGCCGGCCGGGTCGAGACCGTTGGCAGGCTCGTCGAGGATCAGCACCGACGGGTCGCCGAGCAGCGCGTGCGCGATGCCGAGCCGCTGGCGCATGCCGAGCGAGTAGTTCCGCACCCGGCGGTCGGCCTCGGTGTCGGTCAGGCTGACCCGCTCCAGCATCTCCTCCACCCGGTGCCTGGGCAGTCCCATCGTCCGGGCCGCGATGTTGAGGATCTCGCGGCCCGTGCGGCCGGCGTGCTGCGCGGACGCGTCGAGCAGGACGCCCACCTCGAGGCCGGGGTTGGGCAGGTCGGAGAACAGCTCGCCGTTGATTCGGGCTGAGCCAGACGTCGGGGGAGTCAACCCGACCATGACGCGCATGGTCGTGGACTTGCCCGCGCCGTTGGGTCCGAGGAACCCGGTCACCCGCCCCGCCTCGGCGGTGAAGGTGACGTCGTCGACGGCGGTGAAGGTGCCGTACCTCTTCGTGAGTGAATCGATGGTGATCATGGGGGAGAGCCTCGCTGCGCGGGGCCCCTCACCACATCGGGGAGCCCGCTGGACCCACCCCTGACCGACCCCCGGAGTTCTCTCGGGGTCACCCTGAGGCGGTGCCGACGAGACCCGGTCACGAACCGGGTGGAACCGCCCGGAACACCAGAGACGGCCCCTCGTACCACCGCTCCATGACGCCGAGCTCCTCCATCCCGATCTTCCGGGCCACACCCTGCGACGGGTAGTTGTCGGTGTGGGTGAGGGCATAGATCTCGCGTAGTCCGCCCTCGAACCCGTGGCGCAGCGCAGCGGCGGCGGCCTCGCTCGCGTAACCACGGGCCCACGAGTCCGGATGCAGGTGCCACCCGATCTCGACCTCACCGGCCTCGGCGTTCGGCAGGGTCAGCAGGAGCACCGAACCCGCCACGACCCCGGTCTCGCGCACCTCGATCGCCCAGAACCCGAGCGGCGGTTCCTGCGAACGCTGGTGGTAGCTCTCGATGCGCCGACGCGCCTCGTCGAGGTCCTTCATCGGGACCGGCTCGTCGTCGCCGAGCCACCTGATGACCTCGATCCGGCTCTGGATGTCCAGGACCCGGGGCGCCTCCTCGAGCCGCCACGGCCGGATCACCAGCCGCTCGGTCTCGGCGATGATCTCACCGGCGGAGGGCGCTGCCATGGTGGCAGCCTGCCACGCGCGGCGGGGAACAGATCGGTACGAACTACCGTTCTGCCCCACGTGAAGATCGAGATCTGGTCCGACGTCGTCTGTCCCTGGTGCTACATCGGCAAGCGCCGGCTGGAGTCAGCCCTGTCCCGCTTCGAGAACAGCGCGGACGTGGAGATCGTCTACCGCTCCTTCCAGCTCGACCCGGCCGCGCCGCGCGTGCCCGAGCAGTCGGTCGCCGAGCACCTCGGCTCGAAGTACGGCGGCGGCCCCGTGGCCGGCCAGCAGATGGTCGACCGGACCGAGGCCGTGGCCGCAGAGGAGGGGCTGCTCTTCCGCCTGGGCGAGGCCAAGCGGGTCAACACGGTCGACGCCCACCGACTGCTCCACCTCGCGCTCGAGACCGGTGGACCCGGGCTCCAGGGGGCCCTCAAGGAGGAGCTGCTAGCGGCGTACTTCCTGCGCGCGGAGAACGTCGCCGACCATGACCTGTTGCGTCGTACGGCGGAGAAGGTGGGGCTCGACCCGGACACGGTCGAGGCGGTTCTCGCCGGCCCGCAGTACGCCGACGCGGTCGAGGACGACATCCGTGAGGCGGCGGCCCTGGGGGCGACGGGAGTGCCGTTCTTCGTCGTCGACCGGAAGTACGGCGTCTCGGGCGCCCAGCCCGAAGAAGTGTTCACCCAGGTCCTCGAGCGCGCCTGGAACGAGGCGCACCCGCGGCTGCAGACCGTGGCCGGGGTCGAGACGACGGAGTCCTGCGGCCCCGACGGCTGCGACGGCTGACGCCCGCCGTCCACAGGGGTGGTCAACCATCTGTGGACCGAGGGGGTGACCCTGTGGAAGATCGGCCGGGTTCTGTGCACGACGCGCCGACACGCGAGAATTTCGCAGAAATAGTTGGCGAAACCCCCTTGCGGGGCTGTGGCGAACCGGCGTAGAAATCTCGCACGCCCTCCCTTCGGGGAGAGCGGGATCGCTCGAAGCAAAGGCTCCAGACGACGGGGCGACTCGTCGCGGTGAGCACGGTGACGGCCACCGGGACCGGAGTGGAGAGCGATCGATCGGAAGGTCACCGTTCTCCGGTCAACCAGAAGGGCCCAGCAACTCATACTTGCTGGGCCCTTCGCCTGTTCCGGCTGCCCCTCCGGCGGCGGCGCCCCGGCGGGATGCCCACGGTCGCGCCGTCGCCACCGACGGGACTCTCGGTTCGGTTACGCTGGCGGAGGCACAGCGTCGTGCGGGCAGACTCATCATCAACGTCAGGAACGTCGTGACCTCCTCCGATTCCCGGCCCGTCGTGCTCATTGCCGAAGAGCTGAGCCCCGCCACCGTCGAGGCCCTCGGCCCGGACTTCGACGTCCGTCACTGTGACGGCGCCAACCGCTCCGAGCTGCTCAGCGCCATCGTCGACGCCGATGCCGTCCTGGTGCGCTCGGCGACCAAGGTCGACGAGGAAGCCCTTGCGGCGGCCACGCGCCTCAAGGTGGTCGCCCGGGCGGGGGTGGGGCTGGACAACGTCGACGTCAAGGCAGCCACCCAGAGCGGCGTACTCGTCGTCAACGCGCCCACGTCGAACATCACCAGCGCCGCGGAGCTCGCCGTCGCGCTGATGCTGGCCGCGGCACGCCACATCAGTCCGGCGCACGCCGCCCTGACCCGCGGGGAGTGGAAGCGGAGCAAGTACACCGGGGTGGAGCTCTACGAGAAGACCGTCGGCATCGTCGGCCTCGGACGCATCGGGGTCCTCGTCGCCCACAGACTCGCCGCCTTCGGGATGGACGTGATCGCCTACGACCCCTACGTCCAGGCCGGCCGCGCCGCCCAGATGGGTGTGCGGATGGTGAGCCTCGCCGAGCTCATGGCCGAGTCCGACTTCATCAGCGTCCACCTGCCCAAGACCGCGGAGACGGTGGGGCTGATCGGCGCCGACGAGTTCGGGCTCGCGAAGCCCGAGCTGGTGCTGGTCAACGCCGCGCGTGGCGGGATCGTCGACGAGAAGGCGCTGTACGACGCCCTCAAGACGGGCCGGATCGCGGCGGCCGGGCTCGACGTCTTCGCCCAGGAGCCGTGCACCGACTCGCCCCTGTTCGAGCTCGAGAACGTCGTGGCCACGCCCCACCTCGGCGCCTCGACCGACGAGGCGCAGGAGAAGGCCGGCATCGCCGTCGCCCGGTCGGTCAGGCTGGCCCTCTCGGGTGAGCTGGTGCCCGACGCCGTCAACGTCCAGGGCGGAGTCATCGCCGAGGACGTCCGCCCCGGCATCCCACTCGTGGAGAAGCTCGGCCGGATCTTCACCGCGCTTGCCGGCGAGGTCGCCCAGCAGATCGACGTCGAGGTCCGCGGCGAGATCATCGAGCACGACGTGAAGGTGCTCGAGCTCGCCGCCCTCAAGGGGGTCTTCGCCGACATCGTCGAGGACCAGGTCTCCTACGTGAACGCGCCGCTGCTCGCCGCCGAGCGGGGCACCGAGGTCCGGCTCGTCACCGATCCGGAGAGCCCCGACCACCGCAACCTGATCACGATCCGCGGCACCCTCGCCGACGGCACCCGCGTCTCGGTCTCGGGCACCCTGATCGGCATCAACCAGCGCGAGCGCCTGGTCGAGGTCAACGACTACGTGGTCGACCTCGAGCCCACCGAGCACCTCGCGTTCTTCGCCTACGAGGACCGCCCCGGGATGGTCGGAACCGTCGGCAAGATCCTCGGGGACGCAGGCGTGAACATCGCGGGCATGCAGGTCTCCCGCAACGAGAAGGGCGGCCAGGCACTCGTGGCCCTCTCGGTGGACTCCCCGGTGCCGGCAGACGTGCTCGAGGAGATCCGCGGCGCGATCGACGCCGGGACCGTCCGCGGCGTCAGCCTCTCGGAGTAGCACGAGCGGCGGAGCGGCCCAGCGTCATCTCTCCGACCTGATGGTGTCGCGGATCTTCTCGGCGTCACTGCGCGGCGCGATCGCCGCACCCATGCGGCTCGGGTTGTTGAAGGTCTTCCGCATGCCACGGACCCCGTCATCCACGACGAAGCGCGCGCGGGTGAACGCCGCGGCGCCCTTCACCCTGACCCTCGGCACACAACGGAAGTCGACGGTGAACGCCTCCGGGGTGATCCGGGTGTTCACGTAACCGCGCAGGTTGGTCCAGAACTTCAGGTTGGGGTTGTACGCCGCCCAGGGATGCTGGCCGGTCGGCTCGTCGTACCCGTCGCCACCGGAGGTCACCGACGAGCACACGAACTCGGAACCCACGACGGGCGAGCCCGGCGTCCTGAAGTCCGCGAGCACGTCCGAGGCCCAGTGGGCGTGCACGTCACCGGTGAGCACGATCGGGTTGCGCACCTGTGCGTTCGCCCAGGCATTCGTGACGCGAGTGCGTGAGGGCCGGTAGCCGTCCCACGCATCCATCGAGACCGTGTTGTCGGGCGTCGAGGTCGAGTCGCGACGACTGAAGAACACCTGCTGGCCCATCACGTCCCAGGTGGCTTGGCTGCTGGCGAAGCCGTCGGCGAGCCACTGCTCCTGTGCCGTGCCCAGCAGCGAGCGGTTCGGGTTGTCGGCGGCGGCGCAGTCCTTCAAGCCGTCACCGCAGGCCTGGTCGTCCCGGTACTGGCGGGTGTCGAGCATGTGCAGGTTGGCCAGCCGCCCCCACTGGATCCGTCGGTGCAGCCGCATGTCCGGACCACTCGGGATCGAGCTGCGACGCAGCGGCATGTTCTCGTAGTAGGCCTTGAACGCCGCGGCCCGTCGGTTCATGAACCCCGGCACCGACGCGGCGTTCTCCGGAGTCTCGTCGGCCCAGTTGTTGTCCACCTCGTGGTCGTCGAAGACCACGAGCCACGGCGCGACGGCAAGTGCCGCCTTCAGGTCCGGGTCGGTGCGGTACTGGGCGTGCCGTTGCCGGTAGTTGGCGAGGGTGACGGTCTCCGGGCCGCGATGGTCGCGCACGCCGTTCGGAGCGAAGTTCGCCGGGTACTCGTACATGAAGTCGCCGAGGTGCAGCACCAGGTCGGGCTGGTCCTCCGCCAGCCGACGGTAGGCGGTGAACCAGCCGCGCTCGTAAGCCGCGCACGAGAGAAAGGACATCGCGAGAGACGCCGGCATGGCGTCGGCCGCGGGCGCCGTCCGGGTGCGCCCGATCCGGGACTGGTACCGGCCGAGCCGGAAGCGGTAGAAGTACTCGCGCCCGGGAAGCAGCCCGTTCACCTCGACGTGCACCGAGTGGGCGTTCTTGGCCCAGGCCGACACGGTGCCCGAGCGAACGACGTTCGCGAACGTGGCGGTGGTGGCGACCTGCCACTGCACGGACTGCATGCTGGCCGACATCCCGCCCAGCCCGTTGGCCGCGAGCGGGTTCACGGCCAGCCGCGTCCAGATCACGACGCTGGTCGGCAGCGGGTCACCGCTGGCGACGCCGAGGTTGAAGGGGGTCGAGCGGGGCGGAGTCGCTGCCGCGGAGGCGCGGGTGTCGAGCTGGCGAGCGCCCAGGGCGGCGGCGCCCCCGGTGACCAGGCCGGTCCGCAACAGGGTCCTTCGTGAGGTGTGCACGATTCAAGCAAACCGGTTTTCACGACATTACGGACGAAGTTCCGAAAATTCGGGTCGGAACGCAGGTGCGTGCGGCGTCACGCGACCAGGGTTGGTGCACCCCCGCGGACGAATCCCGGATCCGCGAGCGTCTCCCGCCATGCCTCGCCCAGCCGGGCGATCGCGTCGCCGAGAACATGCGCAGGCTGGGTGTACGGCAGCCGGACGAAGCGGTCGAGCCCGCCCTCCGGAGCGAAGGCGGGGCCGGACGCGAGCAGCACGTCGTGGCGGACCGCCTTGGCTGCCAGCGCCGAGGACAGCGCGACCGGCAGCTCGCACCAGAGGCTGAGCCCGCCACCTGGCCGGCTGACCCGCCAGTCCGGCAGGTGCTCCGCAACCGCTGCGAGGGCGGCGTCGCGCGAGGCCCGCAGCTGCTCGCGCCGGTGGTCGAGCAGCTCGCTGCCCGCGTTCACCAGCTCGGTCGCGACGAGCTGCTCGAGCAGCGGTGCCCCGAGGTCGAGGCTGAGCCGGGCCCGGAAGAACGCGTCGACGCGGCCATCGGGAATGCGCAGCCAGCCGATCCGGAGACCGCCCCAGTAGGGCTTGCTCAGGCTGCCCACGCTGATCGCGTCGGAGGCGTACGACGCGAACGGCGCCGGCAGCTCCTGTCCGTCGAGTGCGAGCGCGACCATCGACTCGTCGATCACCGCTGTCGTGCGCGTCCTTGTGAGCACCCGGGCCACCTGCTCGCGCGCGGCATCGCTCATCAGGGCGCCGGTCGGGTTGTGGAAGTCGGGGATCAGGTAGGCCACGCGCGGCGTCACCTGGCGCAGGGTCGCCGTCAGTCCCTCGACGTCCGACCCGGTGACCGCGGCGTCCGGAGGCACGTCGACGCCGACCAGCCGCGCGCCCGAGTGGGTGAGGGTGGCGATGGCGTTGGGGTAGGTGGGGCTCTCCACGAGGGCCCGGTCACCGGTCGAGAGCAGGGCCCGCGCAGCGACCGCAACACCGGCCAGCGCCCCGGTCACGATCATCACCTGGTCGGGACGGGTGGCCAGCCCTCGTGCGCCGTACGACGCAGCGATCGCCTCACGCAGCACCGGCAGCCCGGAGGGGTAGTACCCGGTGCCCCCGAGGTACGCCGGCAGCTCGGCGGTGGCCTTCTCGTAGGCGGCCAGCACGCCCGGGCCGGGGACCGGCGCAGCGCAGGTCAGGTCGATCTTGTCCAGCGGCAGGTCGCCCGGGGGGAGCAGGTGGTCGCCGCGGTGTCCTCGAGTGGAGGGCAGGCTGGCGACGCTGCCCGATCCCTGTCGCGAGACCAGGAATCCGTGGTCGCGGAGCTCGGCGTACGCCCGGGTGACCGTCGTACGGCTGACCGCCAGCGCGTCGGTGAGCTCGCGCTCGCTCGGCAGCCGGGCGCCGACCGGGACGCGGCCGTCGGTGATCAGCACCCGAAGGCCCTCGGCCAGCCCCTTGTACGCCGGCGCCCGGTCGAACTCTCCGAGCAGGGTGGCTACGCGAGACGCAGCGAGAACACGGGACATGCAGGCCAGTCAAGCACGATTGGCTATGTCAGACCAGACCAATTGATGATGGACTCGTTGACATGACCAGCGACGTGGCCCTCGAGACAGTTGCCCCCGCGCGGGTGCGTGAGCTCGCCCGGTTGGGCCCGGTCGCCCAGCTGCGGGCGGGTCGGCTGCCGCGCCGGCTTGTCCAGCTGGCGGCAGGCCTGGCGCTCTACGGGCTCACCCTCGGCATGATGATCCGCGCGACGCTGGGCAACGCCCCCTGGGACGTGCTGCACCAGGGGCTCGCGATCCATCTGCCGATCAGCATCGGCACCGCCGTGATCGCCATGAGCGTGGTCGTGCTGCTCCTCTGGATCCCGCTGCGCGAGCTGCCCGGACTGGGAACCGTCGCGAACACCCTGGCCGTCGGGCTGACCGCCGACCTGACCCTCAGCCTCCTGGACGCGCCGGAGCCCTTCTGGCAGCGCGCCCTGCTCATGACCGGAGGAGTGGTGCTCAACGCGTTGGCGACGGCGCTCTACATCGGATCCCAGTTCGGGCCCGGGCCGCGAGACGGCCTGATGACCGGCCTGCACCGGCGTACCGGCGTCTCCATCCGGCTGGTTCGCACCGGTCTCGAGGTCGTCGTGGTGGCAATCGGCTGGGTCCTTGGTGGCGTGGTCGGCATCGGCACGGTGCTCTACGCGGTGGCGATCGGGCCGCTGGTGCAGCTGATGCTGCCGTGGTTCATCGTCGAGCTCCCGGTGGCCGAGCGACGTGCGTCCGCGCCGCCTCAGTCGGCCAGCCCGGACCGGTAGGCCAGCACCACGGCCTGCAGCCGGTCCCTGACACCGAGCTTCATCAGGACCCGTGCGACATGGGTCTTCACGGTGCCCTCGCCGATGTAGAGACGGCCCGCGATCTCGGCGTTGGAGCACCCGTCCGCCATCAGCCGGAGCACCTCGCGCTCCCGCTCCGTCAACGAGGCGAGGTTCTCGGACGCCACGGGAGCGGTGGTACGGCGGGTCAGCTCGCCGGCCACCCGCCGCGCCACTGATCCGGCGAGCACCGCATCACCCGTGGCGGCGGCCCGGATCGCCGTGACGAGACGGCCCGCGGGCGCGTCCTTGAGCAGGAAGCCGCTCGCCCCGGCGGCCAGGGCCTCGTGGACGTTGGCGTCGGTGTCGAACGTCGTCAGGATGACCACCGCCGCTGACGACGACTGGAGGCGACGGGTGGCCTCGAGGCCGTCGACGACCGGCATCCTGATGTCGAGCAGCACGACATCCGGAGCCAGTTCTCCGGTCAGGCGCACCGCCTCCTCACCGTTGGTCGCCTCACCCACCACCTCGAGCCCGGGTTCGGCCCCCAGGATCATCCGCAGACCCGTCCGCACGAGCTCCTCGTCGTCTGCGAGGAGCACCCGGATCGTCATGACGCCGCCGTCGGCAGCACGGCGTGGACCAGGAACCCGCCGGAGGGCGCGGGGCCGGCCTCGACGGTCCCGCCGTAGAGGTGCGCCCGCTCGCGCATCCCGATCAACCCGTGACCGGAGCCGTTGGACCCGGCAGCGCGCCCCGGCCCGTGCCCGTCGTCGGCGATGGTGAGCTCGACGCCCTCCTCCAGATAGGCCACGCCGACCTCCACCTTGGTCGGTTCCCCGTGCTTGAGGGTGTTGGTGAGCGCCTCCTGCACGATGCGGTAGGCCGAGAGGTCGAGGCCGGCGGGCAGCGCACGCGGCGAGCCGCTCACCGACACCGAGACGGGCAGGCCGGTCTTCCGGACCCGGTCCACGAGGAGGTCCAGGTGCTCGAGGCTCGGTCGCGGCTCGAGCTCGTCAGGGGCGATGTCGACGAGGATGTCCAGCATCCGCCGCAGCTCGCCGAGACCCTCGCGCCCGGTCGCGTCGATGGCGGCGAGCGCCTGGCGAGCGGCGGCGACATCGGTGGCCAGGACCCTGTCGGCGGCCTGGGCCTGGAGCACGATGACCGCGAGGCTGTGCGCCACCAGGTCGTGCAGCTCGCGGGCGATCCGCGCCCGTTCGTGCGCGACAGCCGCGCGGGTCGCCTCGTCCCGGTCACGCTCGAGCGCCTCCGCCCGCGAGGACAGCTCGGTCATCTCCGTGCGCCGATGTCGCATCCACCGGCCGAGACCCCACAACGCGCCGAGGATGAACCAGCCCGGCAGGACCTCGTCCACGGGGTCGCCCCGCTGCAGGCGCGGGACGTCGAAGCTGAGGACCAGTGCCGCCAGCACGAACAGGCCCACCCCGGAGGCCCAGGCCGAGCCGTAGGCCCCCAACGCGTAGACCGCCAGCAGCAGCGTGAACCACGGCGCACCCGAGTCGCCTCCCAGCAGATGGTCGGCGGCAATGGCCGCGAGCAACAGCAGCAGGACCGGCAACGGCCACCGGCGAGCGACGATGATCGGCAGCGTGAAGCCGACAGCGACCAGGGCGTTGAGGGGCCGCCCGCCCACGTCGTACGACGACGGTGCGGACCAGATCTGCGCCTGGGCCAGCACGAAGAGGCCCACAACCGTCAGGACCAGTGCTGCCCGGGCCACCCGTGGCCACGTCACCGCACAAATGTAGTGAGCGAACGCGCAGCCGGGATCTTCCTTTCGGCAGACGTCTGCAGGGAGACGACTCGGCACCGCGGCGCTCCTACGGTCAAGTCCTGACCGCTTTCGTCGCTGCCCAGGAGATCGTCATGTCCCTCGTTGCACGTTCCGCCATCGCTGCCCTCCTGCTCGCCGTGCCGGTCGCGGCCGAGCTCGTCTGGTCCTCGTTCGGTGACACGGGGGATCTGTTGTTCGCCGTCTCGCAGGTGCTGGGCTGGCTGCTGGTCGCGTCGGTCGTCTTCGACGGCGGCCGCCGCTACGCCGCAGGCGCCCCACGCATTGGTCGCGTGGGTTGGCGACTCCTGCTGGCCGGCTGCTCCCTCCAGGCGCTCTTCGGCGTGGTGTACGGCGCCACCGCGGCCATCGGGGGCGAGCCGCTGGAGGCGTCGTTCGTGCTCTTCATGCTCGGGTTCCTGGCCATCTTCGTGGGCGGCCTGATGTGGGGCAGGTCGCTGCTCCGGGGGAGTGGATCCCGGCTCGCGGCCTGGGGAGTGATCGCCACCAGCGTGCTGGGCTTCCTCGCCATCGCGGTGGGTGTCGACCCGTTCCACGACATCTTCCTGCTGTCGTCGTACGCCGCGTGGGTCCTGGTCGGTCGGGGCCTCGACGAGGTGGCCCCGGTCGCTGCCGAGGTCAGCGTCGCGTCGCGATGATGGCGGACGCGTCGGGCGCGACCATCACCTCGACCGCGGTGAACCGCTCGTCGGTCAGCCAGGTTTCCCGCAGGATGTCGACGCGGCCGGCGGTGATCGGCGGCCAGAGCTCGCACGGCGTGAAGTCGTCGAGCACGACGATGCCGCCGGTCTCGACGAGGTCGGCCACGGCCTCCACGCTGGCGTCCTGGGGGACCGAGGGGTCGAGGAAGAGCAGCGAGTAGGGGCCCTTGTTGCGCAGCGTCGACCAGTCGGCGGCGAGCACCTCGACCTGTGGGTCGTCGGTGAAGATCTCCTGCGCCGCGGTGGCGAGGTCCGCGTCCAGCTCGGCCGAGAGGATGTGGGTGCCGGGGCGTACGCCGGAGCGCAGCCACGCCGTACCGACTCCGCAGCCGGTGCCGAACTCCGCCATGGTGCCACCCCGCGTGGCCGCCAGGGCGGCCAGCAGTCGACCGGTCTCGTTGCGGCAGAAGGAGACGTAGCCCGCACGGCGGGAGACGTCGAAGGCCCGCGAGACGATCGCCGGCACCTCGGGAGGTGCACTCATCCGGGGTCCCCGCGGAGGCGTGAGCGGAAGGAGCGAAGCGGGAGGAGCTCGCGCCTTCGTGGGGTGGTCATGTCCTGAGTCTTGCAAATCCCCCGGGCTACTCCAGCGCTGCGTGGACCGTCTCGGATCGTGGGACAGGTCACCAAAGGGCGGACGGCGCCATGGGGGTGGCACTTAGGGTGGTCCCACCATGCGGAGGAACTTCGTACTTATTTGCCGCCGTGGCGGGGCCTGACACTCGATAGGCCACCTCGCCGCGGAGTTCGGCGCACCCCGCCACCAGGCCCATCACCCCCTCCGCGAGCGAGACGACGAAGTTCCACCTGCTACTTCCGAACCCCCTCCACCCACGCGATCCGTGGGCCCTCGAGACGGTTCATCTCCTCCGGACTGCAACGTCACCCAGCACGCCAATTCAGTGATCCACAGGAGAGAAGACCGATGTACGAGATGTACCCCGAGTGGGGTCCGGCCAAGAACAACCCCGACAGCCCGATGAGCGCCCAGGCAGTGCAGGCCGCGCTCGACCTGCGGGACAACGGCGGCGAGCGACCAGACGACAACTAGCATCGCCGCATGCCGGACTCCCCCACCTTCCGAGGTCCCTTGAAGCTCGCCGTGATCCCGGGTGACGGGATCGGACCGGAGGTCACGGCCGAGGCGCTCAAGGTGCTCGAGCAGGCGACGCCTGCCGGGGTGAAGTTCGAGCCCACTCGCTACGACCTCGGCGCCGAGCGCTACCTCGCGACCGGCGAGGTACTGCCCGACTCCGTGCTCGACGAGATCCGTCAGCACGACTCGATCCTCCTCGGAGCCGTGGGCGGCAAGCCGGGCGACCCGAACCTCCCACCGGGCATCCTCGAGCGCGGCCTCCTGCTGCGGTTGCGCTTCGAGCTCGACCACTACGTCAACCTGCGTCCCTCGCGGATCTTCCCCGGCGCGGCCTCACCCCTGGCCGACCCCGGCGAGGTCGACTTCGTCGTCGTCCGCGAGGGGACCGAAGGCCCCTATACCGGCAACGGCGGGGCACTCCGGGTCGGAACCCCGCAGGAGATCGCCACCGAGGTCTCGGTCAACACCGCCTTCGGCGTCGAGCGCGTCGTACGCGACGCCTTCCGCCGGGCACAGAAGCGGCGCGGGAAGCTGACGCTGGTCCACAAGACCAACGTGCTGGTCAACGCGGGCGCGGTGTGGTGGCGGCTGACCCAGGAGGTGGCGCAGGAGTTCCCCGACGTCACCGTCGACTACATGCACGTCGACGCGACGATGATCCACATGGTCACCGACCCGGCGCGCTTCGACGTCATCGTCACCGACAACCTCTTCGGCGACATCGTCACCGACCTCGCCGCGGCCATCACCGGAGGCATCGGGCTCGCCGCCAGCGGCAACGTCAACCCGGACCGGACGGCGCCGAGCATGTTCGAACCCGTGCACGGCTCCGCCCCCGACATCGCCGGGCAGCAGCTGGCCGACCCCACCGCGGCGATCCTCTCGACGGCGCTGATGCTCGAGCACCTGGGCCTCGACGACGCGGCCGCCCGGGTCGAGCAGGCGGTGGTCGCCGACCTCGCCGCCCGTACGCCGGGAGCCGCCCTCACGACCGCCGAGGTCGGCGACTCCATAGCCGGGCGAGTAGCCGGCTAGCACCAGCCCGTCAGGTGGTTTCGAGACAGGCGCTGCGCGCCTTCCTCAACCACCGAAATCTCGGTGGTTGAGGAGCGAGCGCCAGCGAGCGTCTCGAAACCACACGTTCCTCGAGAGAGATAGCGTTCGCCCATGACCCTCGACATCACCACCACTGCTTCGGACAGCCCGCGCAGCGAGTCCGAGGTCTCCGAGATCCTGGCCAACCCGGGGTTCGGCACCCACTTCACCGACCACATGTTCACCCTCGAGTGGACGCCCGAGCAGGGCTGGCACGGTGCCCGGATCACGAAGTACGGACCGCTGAGCCTGGACCCGGCGACCGCCGTACTGCACTACGCGCAGGAGATCTTCGAGGGCATGAAGGCCTACCGGCACGAGGACGGGTCGATCTGGACCTTCCGGCCGGAGGAGAACGCGAAGCGGATGACACGGTCGTCGCGCAGGCTGGCACTGCCGGTGCTGGAGCCGGAGGACTTCGTGCAGGCCGTCGACGCCCTGGTCGAGGTCGACCAACGCTGGGTCCCGCAGAACTCCGCCGACGGGTCGGGGGAGAAGAGCCTCTACCTACGGCCGTTCATGATCGCCTCCGAGGCCTTCCTCGGGGTCCGGCCGGCGCAGCACGTGACGTTCATGGTGATCGCCTCGCCCGCGGGCGCGTACTTCAAGGGCGGGATCAAGCCCCTCAGCCTCTGGCTGACCGAGGAGTACACCCGCGCCGGTCGCGGCGGGATGGGCGCTGCCAAGACCGGCGGCAACTACGCCAGCTCACTGGTCGCGCAGCAGGAGGCGTCCGCGCACGACTGCGACCAGGTCGTGTTCCTCGACGTGGCCGAGGGGAAGTACGTCGAGGAGCTCGGCGGCATGAACCTCTACTTCGTCTACGCCGACGGACACATCGTCACGCCCGAGACCGGCACCATCCTCGAGGGCATCACCCGCTCGGCGATCATCGAGCTCGCCGGCAAGAAGGGTCATCAGGTCGAGGAGCGCAAGTTCTCCATCGACGAGTGGCGCGACGGCGTGGCCGGCGGAGACATCACCGAGGTCTTCGCGTGCGGCACGGCCGCGGTCGTCACACCGGTCGGGACGCTGCGGTGGGAGGGCGGCGAGGTGACCGGGGGAGCCGACGCCGGCCCGCTCACGATGGAGATCCGGCAGGACCTCGTGGACATCCAGTTCGGTCGTGCTGACGACGCGTTCGGGTGGATGCACCGGGTCGTCTGACTCATCCGCCTCCTGCGACGTCGTACTCCCTTCGGGCAGGCGTGCCCCGGCCCGGTGACGCTCCGGCCCGGCTACCGTTGAGCAGTGACCTCGCTGCCCGATCCTCCTGCCGAGGAGCCCTCGGACGCACTCAGGGTCGGTCCCTACCGACTGCTGGCGCCGATCGGCGAGGGCGGCATGGGTGTGGTCCATCTGGCGCAGGGGCCCGACGGCCGGCGGGTGGCGCTGAAGGTACTGCGTCCGCACATCGTCGGTGACAGCGAGGCGCGCGAGCGGCTCGCCCGCGAGGTGAGCTCGCTGCGCCGGATCACCAGCCCGCGCATTGCCGAGATCCTCGACGCCGACCCGCACGGCGACGTGCCCTACGTGGTGACTCGCTACGTGCCGGGACTCTCGCTCTACCACCACGTCGCGGAGGAGGGCCCGATCACCGGCGGCGACCTGCTCCACTTCGCCGACTGTCTGGCCGAGGCGTTGCAGGCCGTCCACTCGGTCGGGGTGCTGCACCGCGACGTGAAGCCGACCAACGTGTTGATGGAGGGACGCTCCCCGGTCCTCATCGACTTCGGCCTGGCCCGGGTGGCGGAGGACCCGCGGCTCACGCAGACCGGCTGGCTCCTCGGGACGCCCGGGTACCTCGCGCCGGAGATCCTGTACGGCGACGACGCCAGCCCGGCCTCCGACGTCCATGCCTGGGCCGCCACCGTGGCGTTCGGGGCGACCGGCCGTCCGCCGTACGGCAAGGGTCCGGCGATGGCGATCATGGACCGGGTCCGCCGCGGCGAGCACGACCTCTCCGGCATCGAGGAGCCCCTGCGCCGGATCCTGCGCGAGTCGCTCGCACCCGAACCGCTGGATCGGCCGTCGGTGCACGAGCTGCGCAGCTTCGTGCAGGACGCCCGCCAGCGCGCCCATCTCGCGACCCAGCCCGCACCCGACCCCGAGCTGTGGACGATGCCATTCGCTCCTGCCCCGACCCCGGAGACCGCGAGGACCCAGGAGGTTCCGGTCGAGCCGTCGTCCGTCCCCGTCGCCGGTCCCGTCGCTGGTCCTGTCGATGCGCCCAGTCAGCTCGAAGGCCTCCCGGTGCGCGAGGCCACGCCCTACCAGCAACCCGCGCCGGCACCCGACCCGTCGCCGCCGGCCACGACGCCGCCGACCCGGATCGTGCCCGCGATGCAGGAGCGCCCGGTGAGCCACGACCAGCCGTTCGCCCCGCTGCGGCAACGTGACATCAGCCGTTCGCAGAGCCTGCTGCAGCTGCTCGGACTGGGGGCGCTGTCGACGGCGACCGTGGCCTACGCGCCGTACCTCGGCGCTGCCCTGGTGTTCGTGCTCGTCGTGCTGCTGCGCACCGCGTCGGTCACCCGGCAGCGGCACGGCCGGCGCCGGATGGTCCGCGGCCAGGCCAAGTGGTACGACGTGCCGACGACCACCCTGTCCACCCCCGGCTATCTCGTGCTCGCCCTGTTCGGCTCGATCGCCCTGATCGTGGTCGCCGCGCTCGTCTGGCTGGCGCTGTTCTCCCTCGGCTACCTGCTGACCCAGCCGCTGGCTCCCACCATGACGGTGGCGGGCCTCGGCTTCGCGGTGACCCTGTGGTGGGGGCCCGGATCGGGGAGGGTGCGCGAGATGGTCCGCGGGATGACGGCCCGGACGTCCCGGACGGAGTTCGGCGGCTGGTTCGTGGTCGCGATGTGCGTGCTCGGCACCGCAGTGCTTCTCGGCCTGCTGTTCAGCAGCGGCCCGAACTGGGCGCCGGAGCTCAGTGCCCCGTGGCGATAACCAGTACAAATTGACTAAAACGGACTATTCATTCCGTCAGTTGTCTACTGCAACATACTCGGGATGCCCTCTCGGACCGTGCGCGCCTCTGTCGCGCTGTTGCTCGCCACCACCCTTGCCCTGACCGGCACTGACGTGGCCGGTGCCGCGCGCCCGGACCCTGCAACCAGGGCGACGCCCACGGCGGAACGCACTTCCGTCGCCGCGGAGGTAGATACGCTCGACCTCCGCGGCGACGGTGTCCTGCCCCGTCGTGACGGCCGCACCGCTCCCGTGCAGAAGTGGAAGGTCCGCACCCTCTGGTACTACGAGACGCTCCCGGCCAAGTGGGACTGGAGCCTCTCGACCGCAGTAGCCAAGTGGAACGCATCAGGTGGCCGGATCCGGCTGGCGCGCACCATCTACCCCAGCAAGGCGCAGGTGCGTATCGGCTACGCGGACATCGGCAGCGCGGCAGGCATGGCGACACTCGGTGCGACACGTAACGCACGGGTGTACCTGAGCTCGCGCTTCAGCACCATGAACGCGCTCAACGCGCGCAACCGGGTCCTGATCATGCACGTCTTCGCCCATGAGCTGGGCCACGTGCTCGGCCTCCGGCACACGGCCACGCGGTGCACCCTGATGGCCCCGGTCCTCGACGTCGACGGGTGCAACGTCGTACCCGCGACTCAGCCCGGCTACTACAAGTGCCGCACCATCGACACCACGCTCGTACAGCGCTTCGTCCGGTTGTACGGCGGTAGCCCGCGCTACCCCGGAGCCACCTGGTGTCTCATCGACCCGCTACCTCCGGCGCTGACGGGGGTCAGCTTCTCGGGCGGCCAGTCCGCGGGCGAGCCCGTCGCCGTTCACTGGACCCCGCCTGGATCCACGCCCTCCGGTTCGAAGGTCGTGGTGAAGCGTTGGGCTACTGCCTCATGCGGGGCGGCGCCGAGCGGGGCCGACACCTTCGACCGCGCCCTCAGTCCCGGCACCTGGCAGGACTCGCTGGCGGCCGAGCCCGAGGACGCCTGCTTCCAGGTACAGCTGGTCAACCGGTACGGCGCCGGCCGGGCTCCGGTCTCCAGTCTTCTCCGCCGCTGGCAGGCGCCACCGCCGGCACCGGAGATCGGGGAGTGACGCTGGCACCCCGGGGGCCCTCGGTTCCACGCCCCGGCGAGCCATCCGGCGGGCACGCACCTCGTGTACCGCGGGAGCGAGGACCCTGACACCTGCCCCGGCGTACCTACACCAACGGGCAGGCGGTCAGCGAGTCCGACGAGCACCCCGGTGACGGGTACCTCCGTCGGAGGGCTGACCCAGCTCGCCCGGATCCCGGGACGACGTACCGACCCGTGGACCGCTGTGGCAGACTCGTGGGCGTGCAGCACCGCAGCATCATTATCGACTAGCGCGACAGGACTCCCTGCCGCGCTGACCTCCTGTTCCCACGGGAGGTCTTTTTGTTGCCAGACCATCTCGACCACGACCACGACCACCACGACCAGGGGTTCGGACCGATGACCAGCGACCTGTTCCACGTCTACGACACGACGCTCCGCGACGGCGCGCAGCAGGAGGGCCTCAACCTCTCCGTTGCCGACAAGCTGTCGATCGCGCGTCACATCGACGGCCTGGGAGTGGGATTCATCGAGGGTGGCTGGCCGGGCGCGAACCCCAAGGACACCGAGTTCTTCCGCCGTGCGCGTGAGGAGCTCGACCTGCAGCACGCTCAGCTCGCGGCGTTCGGGGCCACCCGGCGGGCCGGGATGAAGGCGGCCGACGACCCGCTGGTGGCGGCGCTGCGCGACTCCGGCGCAGGTGTCGTGACGCTCGTGGCGAAGTCGCACGACCGGCACGTCGAGCTGGCGCTGCGCACGACGCTGGAGGAGAACCTCGCGATGGTCCGCGACACCGTCGCCCACCTGCGCGCCGAGGGGCAGCGGGTCTTCCTGGACGCGGAGCACTTCTTCGACGGCTACCGCGACAACCGTTCCTATGCCCTGGAGGTGCTGCGCACTGCGTTCGAGGCGGGCGCCGACGTGGTCGCGCTCTGCGACACCAACGGCGGGATGCTGCCCGGCTGGGTCGCCGACGTGGTCAACGACGTGGTCGAGAGCACCGGAGTGCGCATCGGCATCCACTGCCACAACGACACCGGCTGTGCCGTCGCGAACACCCTCTCGGCGGTCGACGCGGGAGCGACGCACGTGCAGGGCACGCTCAACGGGTACGGCGAGCGCACCGGCAACGCCGACCTCGTCAGCGTCGTGGCCAACCTCGAGCTCAAGCTCAACAAGCAGGTGCTTCCGGGCGGGCTCCTGCGGGAGGCGACGCGGGTCGCCCACGCGGTCGCGGACGTCACCAACTTCCCGCCGGCGTCGCGCCAGCCCTACGTCGGTGTCTCGGCGTTCGCCCACAAGGCCGGGCTCCATGCCAGCGCGATCAGGATCGACCCGAACCTCTACCAGCACATGGATCCCGAGGGCGTCGGCAACGACATGCGCCTGCTCGTCTCCGACATGGCCGGGCGCGCTTCGATCGAGCTGAAGGGCCGCGAGCTCGGCTTCGAGCTCGATCCCGATCTCGTCAAGCGCGTCACGGCACGGGTGAAGGAGCTGGAGGCGCGCGGCTACACCTTCGAGGCGGCCGACGCGTCCTTCGAGCTGCTGCTGCTCGAGGAGGTCGAGGGGTCGCGTCCGTCGTACTTCGAGACCGAGTCGTGGCGCGTCATCACCGAGACCCGTCCGGGCGACGAGGCGACCTCGGAGGCCACGGTGAAGCTGCGCGCCGGCGGGGCCCGGATCGTCACGACCGGCGAGGGCAACGGGCCGGTCAACGCGCTCGACCACGCCCTGCGGCAGGCCATCGAGCAGCTGTACCCGGAGATCGTGAAGTTCGAGCTGATCGACTACAAGGTCCGCATCCTCGACCAGGGGCACGGCACCGACGCGATCACCCGGGTGCTGATCGAGACCTCCGACGGCGAGAGCTCCTGGGTGACCGTCGGGGTCGGCCACAACGTGATCGAGTCTTCGTGGATGGCGCTGCTCGACAGCCTGACCTTCGGCCTGCGGCGGCACGACGCCTGAGGTGCTCCGCAACGTCATACGACGTGGTCGCTGTGGCAACCAACTCGTATGACGCTACGAGCCGTCAGGACAGCTGGAGCAGTGGCGCCGGATCGACGGCGTCGCTGACCCCACCACCGTGTCGGCGCACCTCGAAGTGCAGATGACAGCCGTCCGGTGCGGCGCTGTCCGAAGCGAGGGCGATCCGCTGCCGTGGCCGGACCCGGTCACCGGGCTGCACGAAGACCCGGCGTGCGTGCCCGACCAGGACGTCCACGGAGTCCGTGCGGATCCGGAACGGCCGTTCGCCGTACGCCGCTCCCGGGGTGCCGCTCGATGACGGATCCAGCACGACGCCTCGGACGGCAGCGAACAGCGGTGTCCCGCAAGGTATGGCGACGTCGATCCCGTGGTGGAAGCCCTGCTGACCAGGACAACGTGGGTCGTGGTCGTAGTACGGCGCGACGGTGCAGCCGTAGTCGATCATCACGCGATGCCGGCCGGCGAACCACGGCGAGGAGCGCTTCGTCGGGTCGTCGGAGAAGAAGCGCCAGCGGGGGTCGGCTCGCTCAGTGCGCCGGGGTCTCGGCGTCGCGCTGGGCCGCGGGCTCTGCGTCGGGCCGGGGCTGTGCGTCGATCTGGGCTCCGGTGAGGTGGACGTCGGTTCGCCGGTCGTGGACGCGGGTCCGGGCCTCGGTTCGGTCGTCGGCCCACCGCCGCAGGCCGCCACGAGCAGCAGTGCCGGGAGCCATCCGCGCATGGCGCGAACATACGCGGGGCGTCTCCGCGGCCCGGTAGCGTCGCGCCCATGACCGAGCTGCACGAGCTGACGGCGCTGCAACAGGGTGCGTTGATCCGTGCCGGTGAGGTCTCCAGCGAGGACCTGGTCGAGGTCATGCTCGAGCGGATCGCCGAGGTGAACGACCAGCTCGGCGCGTTCCAGACGGTCACCGCGGAGGAGGCCCACCTCGCTTCGCGTGGGCATGCCCACAGTGCGACCGACGGACCGCTGGCCGGCGTACCCACGGCGATCAAGGACCTCAACGCGACCAAGGGCGTGCGCACCACCTTCGGCTCCGCCGTCTTCGCCGACCACGTGCCGAGCTTCGACGACGAGGTCGTCCGGCGGATCACGGCAGCAGGCATGGTCAGCCTGGGCAAGACGACGACGCCTGAGTTCGGCTCGCCCTGCTACACCGAGCCCGAGGGCGTCCCTCCGGCGGTGACGCCGTGGGACACCACCCGGATGGCGGGCGGTTCGAGCGGAGGTTCGGCGGCCGCGGTGTCCGCGGGACTGGTATCCGTCGCGCAGGGCTCCGACGGCGGCGGCTCGATCCGCATCCCGGCGAGCTGCTGCGGGATCGTGGGCCTCAAGCCGACGCGGGGGCGGATCTCCGGGGCGCCCGTGTACGGCGACCCGGTCGGCCTCGCGACGAACGGTTCGCTGGCGCGCACGGTCCGTGACGCCGCGGCCCTGCTCGACGTGATGGCGGGTCGGGCGGTCGGTGACCCGTTCTGGGCGCCCGAGGAGGCGTCGTCGTTCCTGAGTGCCTGCGACCGCGACCCCGGGCGGCTCCGGATCGCGCGGTTCAGCGAGCCCGTCATCACGGACGCCGACATCGACCCGGAGTGCCTGGTGGCGTGGGAGTCCGCGAGCGAGCTGCTGGCCTCCCTGGGCCACGAGCTGGTGGACATCGAGGTGCCGCTGCCGCGTGACGCCGTACCCGTGTTCGAGACCTGCTGGGCGGTGCTCACCGCGCTCTCGTACGTCAACCTGTCCACAGAACGTCGGGCCCTGTTGCGTCCGCTGACGACCTGGCTCTCCGAGAAGGGCATGGCCGTGAACGGGCCGGAGTTCGGTCTGGCGGTCGGCGAGCTGCGCCGGGTGGCCGCGCGCACGCTGGCCACGCTCTCGTCGTACGACGCCGTGCTGACCCCGACGCTCGCCGCACCGCCCCTCCCGGTCGGCGCGCTTCGCAACGACGACGACCCGGCCGCCGACTTCGAGGCGCAGAAGCGGTTCACGCCGTACACCTCGATGTGGAACGTGACCGGGAGCCCGGCCGTCTCGCTGCCGACACACTGGACCCCCGACGGCCTCCCGGTCGGCATCATGCTCGCCACCGCTCCCGGGCGACGAGGCGACGCTGCTGTCGCTGGCCGCACAGGTCGAGCAGGCCGAGCCGTGGGTGGTCCAGACCCCTCCCTTGTGGTGAGGGCGGATCCATTGCTGCTCGTCGGGTGCGGGCCTAGTGTCGAAATGCTTGACACCCACGGGGTTCGGGACTCGCCAGGAGAACCCAACGAGAGGCAATGCTCATGCCCAAGTACCTGCTCAAGGCCAACTACACGACCCAAGGGATCGCCGGGGTGGCTTCGAAAGGCGGCAGCGCCCGTCGCGACATCGTCGGCTCGATGGTCGAGCGCGTCGGCGGGTCGCTCGAGTGCTTCTACTTCGCCTGGGGCGACGTGGACGCCTACGTGATCGCCGACGTACCCAGCGACGAGGTGATGGCCAGCATCGCGCTGAGCGTCAACCAGTCGGGTGCCGCGAGCATCACCACGGTGCCCCTGCTGACGCCCGAGCAGGTTGATGCGGCGGCAGAGTCGGTCCCCGGCTACACGCCGCCGGGAGGCTGACCCCTTCGCTTCGCCCTACACGTGCACCGTCCCGCCGGAGCGCCAGTAGACCCCACCCTCGCGGGTCATGAAGCCTTCGTCGACGAGGTAGCGCCGTAGAGCCGCGTAGTCGTCGTGGTAGCCCGTCAGCACCTGGTTGACCTCGGACTCGGCATAGGTGCGACCGGGCTCGAACTCCTGGGCGATGTGGTCGAGCACCAGCCGAAGCTTGCCGCGCTTGCTGGGGACGATGACCAGCCGGCCGTTCTTGATGAAGCGGCCGACCACGTCCTCGTCGCTTGCCTCGCTCACGGGGTAGAGGCTAGGTCGGGCACCCCGGCCGCAGCCAACAGCCGGTCGCACTGGTCGATCAGCCGCCTACGCAGGGGAGCGCCGCGGTCGGCGAACGCGCGCTGCGCGGCGACGTACTCCTGCTTGCCGGCCGGCGTCTCGATCCGCACCGGCTCGAAGCCCAGGTCGCTGAAGTCGTACGGCGAGGCGCGCATGTCGAGCTCACGGATGTCCCACGCCAGCTCGAAGCAGTCGGCGACGAGCTCGGAGGGGACCAGGGGAGTCAGCCGGAACGCGTGCTTGTAGAGGTCCATCCCGGCATGCAGGCACCCGGGCTGCTCGTACGACGCCCGGTCGTCGCGACCCGGCCGGATCGTGTTCAGCGGCCGGGCGGAGTCGGTGAAGAACCGGAACGCGTCGAAGTGCGAGCAGGTGATCCGGTGCTGCTCGACGACCTGGTCCGTCCCGGAGGACCCCAGCCGCAGCGGCCAGTCGTGACGAGGCGCGGGCGTCCGGTGCACCATCGCCCACTCGTGCAGCCCGAAGCACCCCAGCGCCGGCGTACGCCCCGCCGTGGCCACCAGCAGCCGCCGGATCGACTCCACCAGCGGCATCTGGGATCGGAGGTGATCCGGGGAGACGGATAGTCCAGAACGTTCGGCCGCTTCAGCGGGTGCCGCGACCGGCTTTTCGTTCTGGACTATCCGGTCGTACCCCTTCACCCCCTCGTAGTCCGAGGCGTCCACGAGCCCGACCCCGAACCCCGGGTGCCACCGACGCAGGGCGGCCGGGCGCTGGGAGTAGTAGGTGAAGAGGAAGTCGTGGACCGGGTGCTTGACGCCGTCCCGCCGACGCGCGAGGTGGGGCTGGATCCACGCGTCGACCCTGGCCGCGTGCGCCTCGGCGCGCGGCCGCCACTCGTCGGACGTGAGGATCTCCACAGCCGCCCACGCTAGTTCGTGCGCGGGAACACCCGGTCGATAGGCTCGGCCGGTGCGTATCGCAAGGTTCACGACGGGTGAGGATCCCCGGTTCGGCATCGTCACCGGCGATGTCGACGACTTCGGCATCCCCGACGAGGAGTCGCTGATCACGGCGCTCGCCGGCGACCCGCTGTACGTCGGGCTCCAGCCCACCGACGAGCAGGTCCGGCTGGCCGACGCCCGCCTGCTCAGCCCGGTCCTGCCGCGCAGCAAGGTGGTCGGCATCGGCAGGAACTACGCCGCACACGCTGCCGAGATGGGCGGCGAGGTGCCCGACGAGCCGCTGATGTTCCTCAAGCCCAACACGAGCGTGGTCGGTCCCGGCGACCCGGTGTTCTACCCGCACCAGACCGCGGAGCTGCACTACGAGGGCGAGCTCGCCGTCGTCATCGGCCGGATCTGCCGGGACGTGCCGAAGGAGAAGTACGCCGACGTCATCCACGGCTACACCATCGGCAACGACGTCACCGCCCGCGACCTGCAGCGCAAGGACGGCCAGTTCACGCGCGCCAAGGGCTTCGACTCGTTCTGCCCGCTCGGCCCGTGGGTGGAGACCGAGCTCGACGTCAGCGACCTGCGGGTGCAGACGTTCCTCAACGGCGAGACCAGGCAGGACGGGCGCACCTCCGACCTGATCTTCGACGTCCCGAGCCTGATCGCCCACGTCACCAGCGTGATGACACTGCTGCCGGGCGACGTGATCCTCACCGGCACCCCCGAGGGTGTCGGTCCCATGAACGTCGGTGACGAGGTCGAGATCTCGATCCAGGGCATCGGCAACCTCACCAACAAGGTGGTCAAGCGTGACTGACGTTTCCCAGGGGCACGTCCGCGTCCGGATGGCACCCTCGCCGACGGGCTCCCCCCACGTCGGCCTGGCCCGTACGGCGCTCTACAACTGGGCCTTCGCGCGCCACCACGGCGGCACCTTCGTCTTCCGGATCGAGGACACCGACGCCGCGCGCAACACCCAGGAGTCCTACGACGGGCTCTTCGAGGTGATGCACTGGCTCGGCCTCGGCTGGGACGAGGGCCCCGACGTCGGAGGGCCGTTCGCGCCCTACCGGCAGAGCGAGCGCGCCGACATCTACCTCGACGTGCTCGAGAGGCTGCGTGGCACGTCGCGCACCTACGACTGCTACTGCACCAACGACGAGGTGGAGGCGCGACGCAAGGCCTCCGGCTCCAAGGTGATGGGGTACGACGGGTTCTGCCGCGACCTGAGCGCGGACCAGGTGGCCGACTTCGAGGCCGAGGGCCGGCGACCCGTCGTCCGCTTCCGGATGCCCGACGGCGAGATCACCTTCGACGACCTCGTGCGCGGACCGGTCACGTTCCACACCGACCACGTGCCCGACTTCGCGCTCGCACGCGCCAACGGTGACCCCCTCTACACACTGGTCAACCCGGTCGACGACGCGCTGATGGAGATCACCCACGTGCTCCGTGGCGAGGACCTCCTGTCGAGCACGCCCCGACAGATCGCGCTCTACGACGGCGCTCGAGGAGGTCGGGGATCGCGAGGCACACCCCGCAGTTCGGGCACCTTCCCTACGTGATGGGCGAGGGCAACAAGAAGCTCTCCAAGCGCGACCCCGAGGCCCACCTGCTGGCCTACCGCGAGCAGGGTTTCCTCCCGGAGGGCCTCCTGAACTACCTCGCGCTGCTCGGCTGGGCGATTGCCGAGGACCGGGACGTGTTCACCCTCGACGAGATGGTCGCGGCCTTCGACATCCGACGGGTCAACCCCAACCCCGCGCGGTTCGACCTGAAGAAGGCCGAGGCGATCAACGCAGCGCACATGCGGATGCTCAGCGTCGAGGAGATGAGCCGGCGCGTCACGCCGTACCTCCAGCAGCAGAGCGTCCTCTCGGACCCCGTCACCGACGAGGAGGCGGCGTTGCTCGCGCGGGCGATGCCGCTCGTACACGAGCGGATGAACAAGCTCACCGAGGCCGCCCCGATGCTCGGCTTCCTGTTCACCGACGACATCGTTTACGACGAGTCCGACGTCGCGAAGGTGCTCGACGACGAGGGGCTGAAGGTCGTCGCCGCGGCCCGCGACGCGCTGGGTGCACTCGACGACTGGAGGACCGAGACCATCGACGAGGCGCTGCGTGCGGCCCTGGTCGAGGGACTCGGGATCAAGCCGCGCAACGCCTTCGGCCCGGTGCGCGTGGCCGTCACCGGACGCCGCGTCTCGCCGCCGCTCTTCGAGTCCCTCGAGCTGCTGGGCCGCGAGAGGTCGCTGGCCCGGCTCGACGCGGCGCCGGCCGCCGCTGGGCGGGCATGATGTCCTACCCGCAGGGACCCCCACCGGGCCAGCAACCGGGTGCACCCTGGCCGCCCCCGCAGCCGCTCCAGCCGTACCAGCCGTACCAGCCCTACTCCCAGCAGAGCTGGGACCCGCGAGCCAGGGCGCATCCGCACCCCGAACCCCGCAGCTACCCGCTGATGCTCCGCACCTGGGACTACGCGTGGTGGAAGCCGGTCGTCGGCATCCTGATGATGATCGTCGGCGGGCTCCTGGTCATGCCTCTCCTGCTCATTCCCGTGCTGGCGCTCTCGGTCGCGGTCGAGGGCGGGTCGGGGTCCTTCATGGACCGCTTCGTGGAGTCGACCAGCCTGGAGTCGGTCACCCCGTCCTCGATGCTGTACCTCAACCTGACGCTGGCCTCGTTGACCGTGGTTGCGATGGTGATCGTCCGGCTCATCCACCGACTCCGCCCCCGCTGGCTGTCCTCGGTGATGCCCGGCATCCGCTGGCGGTTCCTCTTCGTCTGCGTAGGTCTCTCCGTGGTCGCGCTGGTCGTCTCGATCGTGGTCAGCGAGTTGTTGCCGCACCAGGCCGGCGGCGACATCGGCGGAGAGGTGAACGAGCTCACCGACACGCTCATCGCGACCGGCATCGTCATCCTGGTGACCACACCGCTCCAGGCGCTGGGGGAGGAGTACGCCTTTCGCGGCTACCTCATGCAGGCTTTCGGCTCCCTGACGCACGGCATCGCCAGCGGCCTGGGGATCAGCCGTCGGTGGGCCTCCGCGATCGCCTCCGGGATCGCGCTCGTGATCACCTCGGGGCTGTTCGCGCTGGCACACGGCACCCAGAACTTCCCGCTGTTCTTCGACCGGTTCGCGTTCGGTCTGATGGCCGGGCTCGTCGTCATCCTCGTGGGTGGCCTCGAGGCCGGCATCGCGCTGCACGTCCTCAACAACCTGCTGGCCTTCGGCATCGCCATCTTCTTCGGTGACCTCGAGGGGGCGCTCACGATCTCGGAGGTGTCCTGGTGGCAGCTCCCTGTGACCATCGCCCAGAACGGCGTCTACCTCATCCTGGTGCTGTTCGTCGCGCGCCGCATGGGGCTGCGCCGGACGACGAATCCACCGGTCGCGCAGGACGTCGTCTGACCCTCCGAGGCCGCCCTCGGATGGACCGGCCTCGATTGGTGGGCGCGGAAGCGTTTGTGTATCTTTGACCCTCGGTTCGCCCGGCGGCGCATGCGTAGCCGGACGAGCCGATCCCATGGGGTATGGGGTAATTGGCAGCCCGACTGGTTCTGGTCCAGTTAGTCTAGGTTCGAGTCCTAGTACCCCAGCGAGTACGACGATTTGGCTCCCCTGATCGACAAAGGCTAGAGTCTCGTCCGCTCTGTTCAGCGCCAACCAGGCCCCCGTTGTGTAGTGGCCTAGCACGCCGCCCTCTCAAGGCGGTAGCGCGGGTTCGAATCCCGTCGGGGGTACCGGAAAACAGGCCCCAGCTCTTTGAGCTGGGGCCTGTTTGCGTGCCGCACGCCGCGCTCTGCCCATCGCGGTAGCGCGGGTTCGAATCCCGTCGGGGGTACCCACGGTCGACGAGCCCCAGCCCCTTGGGCTGGGGCCTGTTTGCGTGCCGCACGCCGCGCCCTGCCCATCGCGGTAGCGCGGGTTCGAATCCCGTCGGGGGTACCGGAAAAACAGGCCCCAGCTCCTTGAGCTGGGGCTTGTTGCCTTTCGACTCGTGTCCGGTGGACGAGCCCCCGCGTAACCGTGGCTCGCTTCCCCTCGTTGGGTGTCCGACGAAAGGTCGCCCATGACTCGACGTGTCCCTGCGATGCTCGCCGCCCTTGTGGTGCTCCCGCTTGCCGTGATGGTCGCCCTGGCTCCGCCGGCGGCCGCGCACGAGGAGCGGCCCGCCGGGTTCCCGGACGGCACCGGTGTCGTGCCGAAGTACCTCGGGCTGAGCAACGCCAACCACCGGGTCGTGTGCACGACGGCCAGCGCCAGCCGCATCGCGGCGATGCCGGCCGGGACGCTCAAGACCCGCAACCAGCAACTGTTGGGCGAGTGTCGCTACCGCTCCATCCAGACGGCGATCAACTCCATCCAGCGGCGGAACACCTCCATCTACGTGCTGCCGGGCGTGTACGACGAACGCCAGTGGGCCACCGCCGCGCGCAGCGACTACTGCTCGCACCTGAACACGGAGTCGACCAGTCCGCTGGACGCCTCCGAGTACATCGGCTCGATCACCTCACCCGAGACCAACGCCGCGAACGCGGAGTCCAACCCGATAGCACTGTCGTATGCCGACCAGCGCCGGTGCGCGCACAACCTGAACCTGATCGCGCTCTTCGGCGACCAGACCCCGGACAACGACTCCATCCACTGCGACAGCAAGTTCTGCGGCACCCAGATCGTCGGCACCGGGCGGCGGATGACCGACGTGCTGATCGACAACAAGTTCGCCAAGCTGAACGCCATTCGCGCGGACCGGCTCTCGGGCCTCTACCTGCGCAACTTCACCGTCCAGCAGTCGGAGTTCAACTCCGTCTACGTGCTGGAGACCGACGGGTTCGTCGTCGACCGCGTGACCGCGCGGGCCAACGACGAGTACGGGATCCTCGCGTTCGCCAGCGACCACGGCCTGATCCAGAACTCCGACGCCTATTACAACGGGGACTCAGGCATCTATCCCGGATCCGGCTCGGACCTCAACGCCGACAACACCGACCTGGATGCCCGTCGCTACGCGATCGAGATCCGCAACAACCGCAGCCACGACAACGCGCTCGGCTACTCGGGTACGGCGGGCAACTCGATCTGGGCCCACGGCAACCTCTTCTACCGCAACGCCACCGGCATCGCGACGGACTCCCTGTTCCCGGGCCACCCTGGCCTGCCGCAGGACCACGCCCGCTGGAGCTCGAACCGGATCTTCGACAACAACCGCAACTGGTACACCGAGTTCGTCGACAAGGGCGTGTGCGAGAAGCCGATGGCCGAGCGCGGCTACATGGAGGGCGCGGTCTGCCCGGTCATCCCGACCCCGGTCGGCACGGGCGTGCTGATCGCGGGCGGCAACTACAACTCCACCGACCACAACTTCATCTACGACAACTGGCGCTACGGGACGATGCAGTTCTGGGTGCCGGCGCCGCTGCGCGACGAGTACGACCCGGAGAAGCTCAACGACACCTCGCACCACAACCACACGACCGAGAACCGGATGGGCTTCCGGCCCGACGGCTCGATCGCCCACAACGGCATGGACCACTGGTGGGACGACCAGGGCAACGGCAACTGCTGGGAGGGCAACACCTACTCCCGCGGTCACCAGACAGACAACTTCACGGTCGACCCACCGAGCTGTGCGGACGGCGGCTCGACGTTCACGCCCGGCCTGCCGGTGAAGGACGCAGGGTTCCTCTCCTGCAGCCAGTACGACCGTTCCGACGAGACCTGGCGCCACCCGCCGGCCTGCTCCTGGTTCGACAGCCCGAGCAAGCCCACGGGCGCGGACCCGTCGCCACTCGAGCTGTCCGCGCCGCCTGCCGCCTCCTCCCCGGCGCTGGGCATGGCCGCCGGGCCCCTCCTCGGCCTGATTGCCTTCGCCGGTGTGCGCCGGCGACGCGCCTGGAGTCAACGACGTGCTGCGCGGTCGTAGGGGAGTCCGACTCGTCCTGCTCGCGGTCGGCCTGGCGATCGTGCTGGTCGCCGGGGTCGGGTACGCCGCCGTACGCACAAGACCGCCGGCGCTGACAGCGCAGGGACCCACCCAGGTGTCGGGGACCGCGGCCAGTGCGGTCTTCGAGATCGCCGACCGCAGGATCAGGCAGGTCCGCTACCACGACCGCGGCACGCTGACCTACCGGTTCCGGCTGAACAACACCGACCGCCTGCCCGTCACCCTGGCCGGGATCGACCCGGGCCAGCGCAGCGCCCGGCTCTTCGGCTACGTCGCGCTCGAGGGACCCGACGGCCGGGAGCGCTTCAGCATCCCGGGGCACGGCTCGCGCGAAGTGCACCTGCTGCTGCGCATGGGCGGTTGCGAGAGCCTTTCGGCACGCGCCGGGAGCTTCGCCTCCTCGGTCCTCGTGAGGACGGAGCGGATGGGGATCTCGACCGGGTCGGTGCGAGTGGAGCTCCCCGAGGAGATCCACACCGGATCGCCGCGAGAAGCGTTCTGCCCCAACTCGACCGCGCAGTCGCGGCCGCAGGGCTGACACGACCATGGCCGATTCCCGCTAGAAAGCGTCGGTGGTGCCCGCAAGACTGGGGCCGTGGAGCTGGACGAGAACATCTGTTACCGGGCCGTGAAGGGCCGTGACCGCCGCTTCGACGGTGTCTTCTACACGGCGGTGCGCACCACGGGCATCTACTGCCGCCCGTCCTGCCCGGCGATCACCCCCCGCCGTGGCAACGTGTCCTTCTTCCGCACCGCTGCGGGTGCCCAGGGCGCCGGCTACCGGGCCTGCCGACGGTGCCTGCCCGACGCGACGCCGGGGTCGCCGGACTGGGACGTCGCCGCCGACGTCGCCTCCCGTGCGATGCGTCTGCTGGCCGACGGAGTGGTGGAGCGCGAGGGTGTCGACGGGCTCGCCAGGGCCCTCGGCTACTCGACGCGTCAGCTCAACCGCGTCGTCACCCAGCACTACGGCGCCGGCCCGCTCGCGATCGCCCGGTCGCGACGGGCGCAGACGGCGCGGGTGCTGATCGAGACCACCGACCTGTCCTTCGCCGATGTCGCCTTCGCCGCCGGCTTCGCGAGCATCCGCCAGTTCAACGACACCCTGCGCCAGGTCTACGACGCCAGCCCGACCAGGCTCCGCACCGGTGCCGGCAGCCGGCGAACGCGCGGTGCCTCCGGCACGATCCGCACCCGCATCGCCGTCCGCGAACCTTTCGCCGACCACGCCCTGCACCACTTCCTGGCCGTGCACGCCGTGCGCGGACTCGAGGCTGCCGGGCCCGGCTGGTACGAGCGTGCCGTCCGACTGCCGCACGGCCCCGGGGTGGTGCGCCTCGACCTGGCGGACCGGCGCCCGGGCTACGTGTCCTGCACCTTCACCCTGACGGACGCCCGTGACCTCGCCCCGGCCACCGAGCGGACGCGCAGGCTTCTCGACGCCGACTGCGACCCGGTGGCGGTCGACGCGGCGCTGGCGGAGGACCCGGTGCTCGCGCCGCTGGTCGCAGCCGTGCCGGGGCTGCGGGTGCCCGGCCAGGTCGACGGAGCCGAGGTCGCCGTGCAGACCGTGCTCGGCCAGCAGGTGAGCGTGGCAGCCGCACGCACCGCTGCCGCGCGTCTGGTCGCGGCCCACGGCGAAGCACTGGGACTCGAGGGTCCGCACGCGGTGACCCACCTGTTCCCGACCATGGGGACCCTGGCCGCTCTCGATCCCGAGGCGCTCCCGATGCCACGCTCCCGCGGCCGCGCGCTAGTGGGACTCGCGGGCGCACTCGCCCGCAATGAGGTCCGGCTCGACCGGAGCGCCGACCGGGCCGAGACCCGGGCCGCGCTGCTCGCCCTGCCCGGTATCGGTCCCTGGACCGCCGACTACGTCGCCATGCGCGCGCTCGGTGACCCCGACGTGTTCCTGCCCACCGATCTGGGTGTGCGCAACGCCGCCGCCACGCTCGGCCTTGACGACCCGGCCGAGCGGAGTGAGGCGTGGCGACCGTGGCGACCGTGGCGGTCCTACGCGCTGATGCGGCTGTGGTCGGTCGTGCTCGCAGACATGAGTCCGCCGCCCGCGGGCTTGATCCAAACGACAGAAGGAGACATACAGTGACGACGACAGCACAGGAGACAGCCATGTGGACGGTGACGGACTCGCCGGTCGGTCCGCTCAGGATCGTGGCCCGCGACGACG
>CAVRQA010000025.1:0-365069 GCA_963723255.1 uncultured Actinomycetota bacterium | reverse complement strand
CCGGACTCCCGACCCACATCGCAAAGGTCTTTGCCGCGGGCTGTCTGCTGGTCGGGTTCCTCAGACCGACACAAACCGATGGTCGACACGCACTTGGAGGCGTCATGAGAAAGACCGCCCTCGGGCTGGCAATGTTCGTCGGGCTGGCAGCGACGATGACGCCGAGTCCGGGGTATGCCGCGGACGCGGGCACCTACGAAACCAGCATTGAGAGCGGCATTTGGAGGGGAAACCTTGCCGTGGACGTAGCCGGCAATGCGATCGCCGTGGCATCCGACTTATTCCGTTACCGCCATGTGAACGGACACTGGAGCCAGCAGTATCACCTTCCGGGCTCCCTCGGCGCCGCGAAGGTTGCAGCGGGTCGGGCCGGGATGGCGGTCGTGGTGGGAGTCTCGGGCAGTGATGTGGCCGCCACCATCCGGCGCACCGACGCCACTTGGACCACCCCCTATGCGCTCGTCACCGGAGCCGCGGGCTCGACCCGCGGGACTCGACGTGGCGGCGAACGCCGACGGCGACTATGCCGTGTCCTGGACGCAAGCCAGCGCCGGCACCCCGATGTCCGAGCGCAGGGCCTACATCGCGGTGCGGCAGCGGGGCGGGACCTGGCACCGGTTCGGCATGGGCGCCCTCGGCATCGGCCCGACCCGGGTGGGTATCGATGCCGCGGGCAACGTGACCGTTGTCCGCACGGTCACGTCTTCGATATTCGACCCCGCCCGACTGGTCGCACGCCACAAGCCGGTCAACGGCCCGGCGGGGGCCACGTTCCAGGTGTCTCGTGCCGGGGACAACGTCGGTTCCTTCGACCAGATCATCGAGCGCACCGGCCGACGCACCTACGCCTACAATTACGGGCCGTCGGTACAGGCCAGTCGCCCAGCCGGGTACTGCGACAGGCCTCGATCGGCGGACCGTTGACCCAGGTCTGGTCCAACGCAGCCTCGTCGATGCCCAGCATCGCAGCCGATGGCGGGCGCCTGCGCGTCGTGTGGATCGAACAACCGGACCCGAACGTGCCCGCAATCACCAAGACGCAGGCATTCAACCCAACCGCGGGATCGCCGGTCACGCTCACCGACGCACCCACCGGTCCGGCCTTCACCGGTTTCGCGATCAACCGGTACGGCGTCGGGGTGCTGGCTGTGGGCACGGGTGACCGTGTGCCCGAGACAACGAAGGTCTCCCCGGTGACCGCAGGCAGTGTGGGACCGGGCGACTGGCTCGACGACGACGGCCCGAATCTGGACGGGATAGTCGGGGCGCATCCCCTGCTCGGTGCAGGCACGCAGTACTTCATCGGCCTCGATGGGGTGTACGACGGCCCGTCCCTCACGGAGGTGCTCCTCGTGTTCCACGGTCAGCTGCCCTGACCCCCGGCGCCGGATCCACAACACTTGCCGCCGGTCCTTGGCCGTGTGAGCGATCCCGATCCGCCAAGCCTGGGCGCAGCGAGCCCAGGGCTACCCGGGCGATCACGGCTGAGCGGTCGGCGAACATCCCAGCGAAAGGATTGAGTGTCTCGTCCGAACGGACGAGTGTCCCGGCCAGAACCCGTTGGCTCGGACCGTGAGTGTCCCGAAGCGAGAGCCCGCCGGAATCCATGGACACTCCGCCGAGACCCCGCAACGGGCCTGGCGTCGCCGAGTCGTGAACCTACTCCTCGCGCCGAACACCGGGCACGAGGGCGACAGCGTGCGTCGTTCGCCCTTCGGGGGCGTGCCTTTCCGCGCGTCGAGGAGCTGCGTCATAGTGGGCGGTTTGACGCGCACCACATGATGCCCCCATTCGATTGCAGCAAACAGTGTGAGCACACGCCTCAGCCGCGCGCACTCCCCGTTGGAGCTGGGCGCTGACGACCGCCCTCAGGGATGACGGAATCCGCCCAGGAACCGGCGGAACAGCCCACCCTTGACGGGCAAGGCCGGTGCTGGCGGTGGGGCGGTGGAACGCTGGGTGGCGATCGGCTTGTCGTAGTCGGTGCGCACGATGGCGTCGATGATCTGCTCCTCGGTGAAGCTGTCGGAGCCCGGGATCTCGGGGACGAACCCCACCAGGACGCCGTTGCGCATCACCTGGGCCTCGAGGGAGGCGGTGCCGTCGGAGTCCCAGGTGGCCTCGCGGCCGTCGGGGAGCCTGATCATCACTCCGAACTGGTGGACGGCCACCCGCGCGAGGTCGGCGTCCGTCCCGCGCTCACGCAGGGCATCGACGACGCGGCGTGCCTTCATCTCCTCCATGCTGATCGAGCGTACCCATCCACCCGGAGCGGCTGGTCCGGGGAGGGTCGCCGGGTCAGGGGAGGGGCTCGACCACGCCGTACGACGTCAGCCGGCGCGAGAGGTTCTTGACCTGCTGCCGGCCGTCGCCGAGCAGGTGGTCGATCGCGGTGAGGCGAGCGGTGAGGTGGCCGACGGCGTACTCCGCGGTCATGGCGATGCCGCCGTGCAGCTGGATCGCCTCCTGCCCGACGTGGCGACCGGCCGTGCTCACCTGCAGCTTCGCGCGCGACGCGGCCTCGCGCTTCTTCTCCGCGCTGGTGTCCTCGTCGGCGAGCACCATGGTCGCCCAGGTGACGATGCTGCGGGTCAGCTCGAGCGAGGTGTACATGTCCGCGGCGCGGAAGGTGAGCGCCTGGAACCTGTTCAGCGTCATGCCGAACTGCTTGCGGGTGGTCAGGTAGTCGGTGGTCATCCTCAACGCCGTGTCCATGGCGCCCAGCGACTCGTGGCAGTAGGCGACCGTGGCCGCCGCGATCACGTCCTTGGTCGCCTCGGTCGCGTCACCGCCCTCACCGAGCGGCGTGGCGGGCGTCTTGTCGAACGCGACGCGGGCCGCGCGTCCGCCGTCGAAGGTGGTGTACGACGTGACATCGGCATCGTCCGCCGTGACCAGGAACAGCCGTCCCTCGGCGAAGACCACCAGCACGTCGGCCCGGCCCCCGTTGAGCACGGGCTCCTTGACGCCGGTCAACGTGTCGCCGTCGACCGTGACGCCGCCCTCCCCGCCGGTCGGGTCGCTCCAGGCAAAGGCGGGGACGAGCTCGCCGGAGGAGAGTCCACCGAGGATCTCCTTCTTCTGCTCGGCGCTGCCGAGGGCCGCGACCAGCCCGCCGGCGAGCACTACCGACTCGACGAACGGCTCCGGGGCGATCACGCGTCCGACTTCCTCGGCGACCACGGAGACCTCGACCGGTCCGGCGCCCATCCCGCCGTCGTCCTCGGCGAAGGGGAGGCCCAGGACGCCCATCTCGGCGAGCTTGCCCCACAGCGTCTCGTCGAAGCCGGGATCCTCGGCGACGACCTCGCGGCGGTGCTCGGCGTCGTACCCCTTCAGCAGACCGCGGACGGCATCGCGCAACGCGGTCTGCTCACCGTCGAGTGTGAAGTCCATGTCGTGTCCTTCTCAGAGTCCGAGGATGGTGCCGGCGATGATCTGGCGCTGGATCTCGTTGGACCCGCCGTAGATCGAGGCCTTGCGGAGGTTGAGGTAGTTCGGCGTCGCCGCGCGCGCCCAGTCGGGGATGTCGGAGCCGTCCTCGGCGCCCGAGGCCAACGAGAGCGGGCCGGCGAGGTCGACCATCAGCTCCGACACGGCCTGCTGCAGCTCGGTGCCCTTGAGCTTGAGCACCGACGAGGCCGGGTGCGGCTTGCCGTCGGAGGAGTTGGCCACGACGCGCAGCGCCGTCAGCTCCAGCGCCAGCAGCTCGTTCTCGAGCTCGATGATCTGGGCCGCGAGGAGCGGGTCCTCGATCTGGCCGGTCTTCTCCGCGGTCTCCTTGACGGTGGCCAGGGCGCGCTTGGTGGCACCCACCGGCGCGACCCCCACGCGCTCGTTGCCGAGCAGGAACTTCGCCTGCGTCCAGCCCTGGTTCTCCTCGCCGATGAGCCCCTCGCTCGGGACGCGCACGTCCTCGAAGAAGACCTCGTTGACCTCGTAGCCGCCGTCGATGAGCTGGATCGGCCGCAGCTCCACCCCCTCGGTGTCCATCGGGAAGACCAGCATCGAGATGCCCTGCTGCTTCTTCGGGGCGTCGGGGTCGGTGCGGCAGAGCGCGAAGATCCAGTCGGCGTGCTGGCCGAGGGTCGTCCAGGTCTTCTGGCCGTTGACCACCCAGTCGTCGCCGTCGCGCACGGCCTTGGTCTTCAACGACGCGAGGTCGGAGCCGGCGTCGGGCTCGGAGAAGCCCTGGGCCCACCAGATGTCGAGGTTGGCCGTCGGCGGGAGGAACTTCTCCTTCTGCTCCTCGGAGCCGAAGTTGGCGATGACCGGACCGATCATGTTGGCGTTGAACGCCAGCGGCGGCGGCACGCAGGCCAGCTGCATCTCCTCGTGCCAGATGTGCCGCTGCAGCGGGCTCCAGTCCTGGCCACCCCACTCGACGGGCCAGTTGGGTACGGCGATGCCCGCCTCGTTCATGATCCGCTGCGACTGGACGATCCCGTCCTTGCCGACGTGGCGGCCGGCGGCGATCGTGTCGCGGAGCTCCTGGGGGATCTTCGTGGTGAAGAAGGTCCGCATCTCCTCGCGGAACGCGGTCTCCTCCTCGGTGAGCGCGAGCTGCATCTGGGCTCCTGTTCGAGAAGAGGTGCTGGCCACGTTACCGCGCAGTACCTCCGGCCCGGACGGGGCTCGGGATCCGGGAGTCTCAGGCAGCCAGCGCCTTCTCGATGTCGGAGGCGATCTTCTCCGGGGCGGTGGTCGAGCCGTAGCGCTTGAGTACGGTGCCGTCCTTGCCGACCAGGAACTTGGTGAAGTTCCACTTGATCGCGTCGCCGAGGATGCCGCCCTTCTCCTGGCGCAACCAGGCGAACAGCGGGTGCGCTTCGTCCCCGTTGACGTCGACCTTCTCGAACATCGGGAAGGTCACGCCGTAGTTGCGCTCGCAGAAGGCGCCGATCTCGTCGTTGCTGCCCGGGTCCTGGCTGCCGAACTGGTTGCAGGGGAAGCCCAGGACGACGAGCCCCTGGTCGGCGTACTCCTGGTGGAGCTTCTCGAGGCCCTGGAACTGGGGGGTGAAGCCGCACTGTGACGCGGTGTTGACGACCAGGGCCACCTGTCCGGAGTAGGTCTCCAGCGGCTGCTCCTCGCCGGTGATGGTGGTCGCGGTGAAGTCGCTCAGGGTCGGCACGTTCGTGTCTCCTCGGTCGTCGGCTGCAGACGTGTCTGTCAGGTACAACGCCGAAGTGGGGCTTTTGTTCCGCGGAACGCGCTACCGCAGGGACGCCCGCACCTTGAACCCCCGCGCGACGCCGTAGCGGTTGGTGTTGGCGACCACGATCACCACGGAGCTGAGCGTCTTGCGGTTGAAGTGGATCAGGGTGCTCCGGTTGCCGTTGGTGCCGAGGGTGAGCATGTCGTGCGTGACGTGCCCGTCCCGCCAACGGCGCTGGATCAGGGCCGCGGTGCCGGAGGACCTCGGGGGGCCGTCGATGTTGATGAGCAGGCGCTTGCTCACCGGGAGGCGCGGCCCGGGTGCCACCAGGGCGGCAGAGCTGCCGAGGTGGGAGAGGACCACGCGGTGCCAGCCGGTCGTGGGTGCGCGCGCCGTCAGGGTCCGCCGCTGCCACCAGGCCGGGCTGGGGTAGCCGGCGCGCTCCTGGTAGCTGTGCCGCGGAAGGGTGTTCCAGCTGCCGAACTTGGAGAAGAAGGCAGGCCACGCGCCGGCACCGATCACCGCATAGACGGCCTGGAGCGAGGTACGCCGTCCGATGGCCATCTCCCAGAACTGGCGCACGGTCGCGGCACCGCGCTGGGCGGTCGCGTAGGTGAAGAAGATGAACGAGCCGTAGGGGTAGGTGCCTCCGCTGTAGTCGAGCGCTGTCCGCGGGTGCCGGATCGGGCTGGTGGCGAGGTACTGGTAGTTGTCGTTGATGGCGTCGTAGACGACGTCCTCGACCCAGGTGGCCGAGCCCTCCATGAACCAGACGTCCTCGGAGATGTCGAAGGCGAACTGGATGGCGTGGAAGAACTCGTGGGCCGCCGTGACGCGCAGCGAGTCCAGGGGAGCGGCGCCGTACTGCGAGCGGGCGAAGTTGTCGTCGAGCACGCAGTAGGCGGAGACCTGCGTGGCCGCGGTCGCGTCGTCGGTCGAGCAGTAGCCGTAGTAGCCCTGGTTGCCCAGGTCATCGAGGAAGACGTCGAGACGATTGTCCGGGTTGTTCGGATCGGCCGCCGTGCCGCCGTCGGGCAGCGGCGCACGGCCCATCATCGGCACCTCCTCGGTCCAGACGTTCTCCAGGGAGTTGAGCGTCGCGTTCGCCCAGCTGCTGGTGGTCGTGGTGCCGTAGTGCAGGCAGAAGTGCTCCGTGCATCGGCGCGACAGCGCCGCGGCGGCCGAGGTCCTCTGGGCCTGCGAAGCCGGGGTGGAGCGCGAGAGCAGCCGGTTGGCCGCACGGCGGTCGGCGCCGGCCAGCGCCGGCCGAGCCAGGTGCAGGTCGCGCAGCACCATCGTCAGGTCGGCCGACGCGGAGTCCCTGTTGGTGGCAGGGGCACCCTGGCGGACCAGGCGGGAAGCCCGGTGCAGCACTTCCCGGGCCTCGGACGGGCTGAACCCGTGGGGTCCGGGCGCTGCGCCCCCGCTCGCCCGCGGCCTGCACGCCGCTGGGCGCGGCGACGAGCAGGAGACAGCCCAGGAGGCAGCTCAGTGCAGCAGCCAGCACGGTGCGCAGAGGGTGGGGCACTCGCGCAGCATATGTGCCGATCCGGACTTCTAGCGGGCGTTGGATAGGTTTCGGACAGCCATGTCAACAGCCCTGATGACCCCCGACACCCAGGCCGACGCCGTACGGCGCACTCGCCTGCGCCGGATGCAGGGCGTGGCGCTGGGTCTGCTGGTCTTCGCCGCCGTGGTCTACCTCGTCACCCTCGACCAGGACGGGTTCCTGGGGTTCGTCAACGCGGGCGCCGAGGCGAGCATGGTGGGAGCCATCGCCGACTGGTTTGCGGTGACCGCGCTGTTCCGGCACCCGCTGCGGCTGCCGATCCCGCACACGGCGCTGATCCCGCGGCGCAAGGACGAGTTCGGCAAGAGCCTGGAGGAGTTCTTCTCCGAGAACTTCCTGCAGGAGCAGGTGATCCGTGAGCGGCTCGCCACCGCCGAGATCGCCCGCCGGGTGGGCGTCTGGGTGAGCGAACCGGCCAACGCGGACCGGGTCGTGGCCGAGGCGGCGTCCGTCCTGGCGATCGGGTTGCGCAAGATGCGCGACGCCGACGTCGCCTCGCTGGTGGAGGAGGTGCTGATCCCCCGGTTCATGGCCGAGCCGATCTCACCGGTGGCCGGTGGGCTGCTCCAGGAGATCGTCGCCGACAACGCCCACCACGGACTGGTCGACCTCACCCTCGAGGAGGCGCACCGCTGGCTGGTGCACAACCAGGAGACGTTCGCCGACGTCGTCGGCGAGCGCGCGCCCTGGTGGGCGCCCGACCGGCTCAACGAGCTGGTCACCGCCCGGCTGCACCTCGAGGCGGTCCGCTGGGTCGCCGACATCCGGCGCGACCCCGCAGCACCACGCGCGGGTGGCGCTGGACAGCCTGCTGCGCCAGCTCGCGCAGGACCTGCTCGACAACCCGGCCACGCAGGAGCGCGCGGAACGTCTCAAGGTGCGCGTCCTGGAGCAGCCACGGATCGTCGCCACCGGCCTGTCCCTGTGGAGCGCGTTCCGCAAGGCGCTGCTCGAGGGCCTCGAGGACGAGACCGGCCCGCTGCGCGCTCGGGCCTCGCGCGAGCTGGTGGCCTTCGGCGAGCGCATCGACCGGGACGACGAGCTGCGTGCGCGGCTGGACGCCTGGGGCGCCGACTTCGCGGTCTGGGCGGTCGGACGCTACGGCGACGAGCTCACCACGGTCATCACGCACACGATCGAGCGCTGGGACGGTGTGGAGGCGGCCCGCAAGATCGAGCTGCACGTCGGGCGGGACCTGCAGTTCATCCGGATCAACGGCACCATCGTCGGCGGACTCGTGGGTGTGTTCATCCACGCGGTCTCGCTGGCCCTCTGAGCACCCGGAAGGAGCGCGACGTGGAGGACGTCCCCATCCGCGACGAGTCGATCCGGCTCGGTCAGTTCCTCAAGCTCGCCAACCTCATCGACTCCGGCTCCGACGCCAAGGAGCTGATGGTGCAGGGCCTGGTCACCGTGAACGGCGAGGTCGAGACCCGGCGCGGCCGGCAGCTGGTGCCCGGCGACGTGGTTTCGCTGGGCGGCGCGGAGGTCCGGGTGACCACGACGGCGTACGACGACTGACGGACGAGCCGGTCTGGTTGTCAGGGAATTCTGGTGCTTGATGGGCAATGCATCACCTGCCAAGCACAGGTTTCCCCGGTCGACCGGGGAAACCGTCGCTACTTCACGCCGACCAGATCCACCACGAAGATCAACGTCTCGCCGGGCTTGATCACGCCCCCGGCACCACGGTCGCCGTACGCCAGGTGGGGCGGGATGACCAGGCGGCGGCGACCGCCGACCTTCATGCCCTGGACGCCCTGGTCCCAGCCGGAGATGACCTGGCCGACGCCGAGGCGGAAGTCGAGGGGCGCGCCCCGGTTGTACGACGCGTCGAACTCCTCGCCCGTCGAGTGGGCCACGCCCACGTAGTGGACCGACACGGTGCTGCCGGCGGTGGCCTCCTGGCCGTCACCCTCGTTCAGCTCGGTGACCTCGAGGTCACTGGGCGGCGGGCCGTCGGGGAAGTCGATCTCGGGCTTGTCTTCAGTCATGGCCTCCACCCTGCCACGAGTGCGCGGACCACTCGACGGTGGTTGACTCACGAGACATGGAGCACGGGATCCGGCTCAGCACGGTCAACATCAACGCCCCCGATCCCAGCGCGCTCGGCGCCTTCTACGCCCGCCTGCTCGGGTGGGAGGTCGTCCACGACGAACCCGGGTGGGTGGTCATCGGCGCTCGGCGACGACTACCTCCGCATCTCCTTCGAGGAGGACGTGCACTTCCAGCGCCCGGTGTGGCCGAGCCGGCCGGGGCAGCCGCCGATCCAGATGCACCTCGACATCCGGGTCACCGACCTCGACGGTGCCGTGCGCCACGCCCAGGAGTGCGGGGCCGTGCTCGCGGAGGCGCAGCCCCAGGACGACGTGCGCGTGTGCCTGGACCCGGCCGGCCACGCCTTCTGCCTGTGGCTCGACGAGTCGGGAGCGCCGGCGTGAACACCGACCTGCCGTTCGTGGACGAGCACCGGACCACGGTCGAGGCGCCGCTGGAGGCGGTGTGGCGCGGCCTGAGGCGGTACGTCGACCGCATGCTCGCCGTGAACGAGGGTCGCCTGGCCACCCGGGTGCTCGGGACCCGGCCGGCCGCCGGCTTCGAGATCTCCGAGGAGGTGCCGCCGCTGCGGCTGGCGCTGTCCGGGCGGCACCGGTTCTCGCGGTACGCGCTCGTCTTCGAGCTGGACCCGCAGGGGCAGCACACCGTGCTGCGCGCCTTGACCTACGCCCGCTTCCCCGGTCCGCACGGAGGCGTCTACCGCCTCCTGGTGATCGGAACGCGGCTGCACGTGGTCGCCACCCGGCGCCTTCTCGAGTCGATCCGTCGCGCGTGCCTCGAGGAGGCGGGGAGCTGAGGCCGGGGATCAGGTCTGGTGCACGTAGGAGTCGAGCTGGTCGCGCTCGAACTCCAGCTGCGTGATGCGGCTCTTGACCACGTCGCCGATGCTCACGACACCGACCAGCTGCCCGTCCTCGACGACCGGCACGTGCCGGATGCGGTGCTCGGTCATGACCGCCATCAGCTCGTCGACGTCGTAGCCCGGCTCGCACGTCTGGACGACGGCCGTCATGATCTGCTCGACCGTGGCGTCGAGGACCTCGTCGTGGCCGTTGAGCTTGCGTACGACGTCACGCTCGCTGACGATCCCGTCGACGCCCTTCCCGTCGCGGCTCACGATCACGGCACCGATGTTGTGCTCGGCCAGCAGGGCCAGCAGGTCGCGCACCGTGACGTCGGGCGTGATCGTGATGACGTCGTTGGAGGACTTGCCGCGCAGCACGTCGTTGATCTTCATGTCTCGGCCCCTTCGTGAGCGTGAGTCGAGTCCAGTGGGCTCTTAGAATCTAGTGTCCCGCGGCCCGCGAAAACCAGAGGTCGTGGCACCCGATTTATCCGGTGTCGGCCCGGCCTGTTCGGAGGCTGCTCAGTCGGCGTCCGTGGCGGGCTCGCCGCGCCGGGCACTCAGGTCGTGGACGGTGCCACCCGGGTGCGGATCGCCGCTGTCCGCGTGCGAGCCGAGGAAGGCCAGGGCCTGGTCGTGGAGCTTGCCGTTGGTGGCCAGGGCACTGCCCCCCATCGGGCCGGGCTCCCCGTCCAGCGAGGTGAAAACGCCCCCCGCCTCGCGCACGATCACGTCCAGCGCGGCCATGTCGTGCACGGCCAGGTCGGGTTCGGTGGCGATGTCGACGGCCCCTTCGGCGACGAGCATGTAGGACCAGAAGTCGCCGTACGCCCGGGTGCGCCAGCACCGCCGGGAGAGGGACATGAAGTCCTCGAGCCGCCCGCGCTCGTCCCACCCGTGCAGGGAGGAGTACGACAGGGAGGCGTCCTCCACCCGCGAGACGTCGGAGACCTGGCAGGCCGTCGCCCGCAGCAGGGACTTGCCGGTCCAGGCGCCGCCGTCCTTCATCGCCCACCAGCGCCGGTTGAGCATCGGCGCGGAGACGACACCGACGACGACCTCGTCGTCGACCATCAGCGAGATCAGGCTGGCCCAGACGGGGACGCCGCGCACGTAGTTCTTGGTGCCGTCGATGGGGTCCACCACCCAACGCCGCTGGCTGTGCCCGGTCGTGCCGGTCTCCTCGCCCTGGACAGCGTCACGCGGGCGCGCACGGGACAGCACCCGGCGGATTCCCTCCTCCACCGACTTGTCCGCGTCGGTCACCGGGGTCAGGTCCGGCTTGGTCATCACGTGCAGGTCCAGCGCCTTGAAGCGGGCCTGTGACGTGGAGTCGGCGTCGTCCGCGAGCACGTGGGCGAGCCGGAGGTCGTCGGTGTAGTCGGACGGCATGGGGCACAGGGTATTCCCCGCAAACTTTCAGGTTGCGGCAGTAGTCCACGGTCGCGCACGAGCGGTGCGCCGAACGCCGGGTCAGGTCAGTACTGCTCGCCGGCCTCGCGGCTCGCCAGGAGCCGGCGGAACGAGCGCACCCGCTCGAGCTGGGTGCCGGTCGCGTCGTCGAGACCGCACTCGGGCTCGCCCTCCCCGTGCGTGCATCCGCGCGGGCAGTCCGCGGTCAGGTGGTCGAGGTCCGGGAACGCCTCGATCAGCCGGTCCGGATCGACGTGGGCCAGCCCGAACGAACGGATCCCGGGGGTGTCCACGATCCAGCCACCATCGGGTAGGGCCAGCATCAGCGCGGTCACCGAGGTGTGCCGCCCGCGCCCGGTGACCGCGTTCACCACGCCGACCTCACGAAAGGCATCGGGAACGAGCGCGTTCACCAGGGTGGACTTGCCGACGCCGCTGTGGCCGAGCAGCACGCTGGTACGGCGTTCGAGCCGCTCGCGGATCTCGCGCGAGGTCGGCCCCGCGCTGCGTGACGACGTACGGCACCCCGAGCGGGCGGTAGCTCTCCAGCAGTGGCTCCGGGTCGGCGAGGTCGGCCTTGGTCAGGCAGAGGAGCGGGTCCATGCCTGCGTCGTACGCCGCCACCAGGGCCCGGTCGACCAGGCCCTGACGCGGCTCGGGATCGGCCAGGGCGGTCACGATGACCAGCTGGTCGGCGTTCGCCACGATCACCCGCTCGACGGGGTCGTCGTCGTCGGCCGTACGCCGCAGCACGGTCGTGCGCTCGTCGACCGTGACGATCCTGGCGAGGGATCCGTCGGTCCCCGAGGTGTCGCCGACCAGGTTCACCCGGTCACCGGTGACCACTGCCTTGCGGCCCAGCGCCCGTGACTTCATGGCCGTCACGATCGGCTCGGTCTCGCCGAGGCGGCAGGTGTAGCGGCCGCGGTCGACCGTGACCACGACCGCGGGGACGGCGTCGTCGAAGGCGGGCCGGTCCTTGGTGCGGGGGCGGGTACGGCGGCGCGGGCGCTCGTAGCTCTCCGGGTCGTGCTCCCCGTAGCGTCCGGTCGTCATGTCGGGGTGGTCACCTGAGCAGCCCTGCCCAGACCTCGGCGAACCCGGGGAACGTCTTCGACGTCGTGCCCACGTCCTCGACGAGCACCCCCTCGACCGCCGATCCGACGATGACTGCGGCGTGCGCCATCCGGTGGTCGGCGTAGGTGCGGAACGTGCCGCCGTGCAGGGGCGCGGGCTCGAGCGAGAGCCCGTCGTCGTGCTCGGTCACCGCTGCGCCGAGCCCCCGCAGCTCCGTCGCGAGGGCGGTGATGCGATCGGTCTCGTGACCGCGGATGTGGGCGATGCCGCGCAGGCGGGACGGCGTCTGCGCGAGGGCGCACAGCGCGGCGATCGCCGGCGTGAGCTCGCCGACGTCATGGAGGTCGGCGTCGAGGCCCTCGATCGACCCGGTGCCGGAGACGGTCAGGCCGTTGTGGTCGAGGGAGACGTCTGCTCCCATCCGCACGAGGAGGTCGCGGAGCGCGTCGCCGGCCTGGGTGGTCCGCCGCGGCCATCCGGGCACGCGGACCCGGCCACCGCTGGTCAGCGCCAGCATCACGAAGGGGGCGGCGTTCGACAGGTCCGGCTCGATCGTCACGTCGACGGCCCGGACTCGTGCGGGCGGCACCGTCCAGGTGGTCTCACCGGACACGACCTCGACGCCGTGCTCGGCCAGGCACGCGACCGTCATCTCGATGTGGGGGAGCGAGGGCACCGGGGGTCCCTCGTGGCGGACGCTGACGCCCTCGTCGTACGCCGCGCCGGCGAGCAGGAGCGCCGAGACGAACTGGCTCGACGCGGAAGCGTCGATGACCACCTGTCCGCCGGTGACGCGTCCGGTCCCCGACACGATGAACGGCAGCGTGCCCCGACCGTCGTCGTCGACCTCCACGCCGAGCGCGCGCAGGGCGTCGAGGACACCGGCCATCGGGCGGGTGCGGGCGTGCGGATCACCGTCGAACGAGACGTCTCCGTGCGCGAGGGCCGCCACCGGCGGGACGAAGCGCATCACCGTGCCGGCGAGGCCACACTCGACGCTGCCGCCGTGCAGCGTGCCGGGGGTCACCGACCAGTCCGGTCCGGAGGTGTCGACCCGCGAGCCCAGTGATGTCAGAGCCGCGGCCATCAGCTCGGTGTCGCGCGACCGGAGTGCCCGTCGTACGACGGAGGGGCCGTCCGCCAGGGCCGCCAGCACCAGCGCGCGGTTCGTCAGCGACTTCGAGCCCGGGAGCTCGACCCGCGCGTTGACGGGAGCGCGAGCAACCGGCGCCGGCCACAGGTCGGTTCGTTCCTCCGGGCGCGTCTCCACGCCCCCGAGGCTAGATGACCAAGCGCACGCGGAGTGCTCCGCACACCCCGCCGGACTTCGTCATCTACGGGGTGAGCGACTGTGCGGCGAGCTTGGCCTCGAGCTTGGTCTGCTTGGCCAGGTGCCGGGCCTCGCGTCGGGCTCCGGTGGCGACGTGCTTCGCCCGCCACGCCACGCCCGGCCGTCCCTCGGTGTCGACCGCGGCGAGCAGGAGACCGCCGAGCATGGAGAGGTTCTTGAAGAAGTGGATCTTCTGGTTGGCCCGGCGCTCCGGGTCGGTCTCGTTCCAGAACGCGTGGCCCGCCACGGTGGTGGGCGCCAGCGAGGCGGCGAGCACGGTGCTCGACAGCCGGGGAGCCCGCCGCGCGCGAGAGCGATGGCGGCGACGAGCTGCGCGCCGGCGTTGATCCGCACCAGCGTCACGGTGTCGTCGGGGATCGGCAGCTGGGGAGCAGCCTTCTCCAGGGCGGGCCGGATCCGGTCCACCACCGGCTTGGCCTTGGTGGCCAGCTCCGGAGCGTTCTTCAGCGCGTTCACCGCGCCGACCACGAACATGGAGGAGAGCAGCGGACGGGCGAGCAGGCGGGTGGCTGTCATGGGCTAATCCTTACCCGATCGACCTGGCCTCAACCAGTGTGGCCGTGGCGCGGACCCCTGATGCTCGTGCTGTTGTTGCCGGTCGCCGGGTCCGTCCAGCCTGCGGGCGGGGAGACGGTGAAGCCCAGAATTGCCCCGGACCGGCTGTGCGTCCCGAACACGAACTGGGTCCGCCCCGGGGTGGCGACGCAGCGGTAGGAGTTCCCCCCGGCGCGGTAGCACGCACTGCCGCTGAGCGAGTGGAGGTCCCCTCCCCTGGCGGTCGCGTGCAACCCGACCTGCTGGCCGGGAGGGACACCGGTCACCTGGACCCGGGCGTGCAGGTGGCCGTGCGCGTCGAAGTAGACCGACGCGTGCACGCCGACGTCCGCGCCGGGCGGTGAGGGTGGCGTGGTGGGTGTCTCGCTCGGCTCCGGGCCCCCTGGGGTCGTGGGGTCGGCGGGCTTGGTCGGTTTCGGTCCGCCGTCAGGCTTGGTGCCACCGGACGGATTCGTGGGACCGGCCCCGGGGCCGTTGCCGGCCTGTCCACCCGGGCCATTCTGGCCGGCGGGTCCACCCTGGCCGTCCCCGGCGTTCTCGCCTGCGGTGCCCGCCGACTCGTCGAGCAGGTCGCCCTCGGTGGAGGCGGCGAGCGCTGAGTCCGTGGCGCCGAGGGCAGGCGTGGGGCTGGTCGTCGTACGGCGCTGCGCCGAGGTGGACCCCGAGTCAGCACGGCGACCGGTGGCCGGACTGCTGGAGGAGGATGGAGTCGACGAGGGCGAGATCCCGGCCACGGAGGGGCGTTCCGCGGCGGCTGGTTCCTCCTGGGGTCCCCGGTTGATGACTGCGATGGCCGTGACGCCTGCGACGCCGACCGCGGTGACCGTGGCCGCGGTGGCGGGCAGGTTGCTCATGGCCGCGTCCCGCATCCGGCCGACCAGGGCCACGGCACCGGCGCCGGCGCCGGCCCCGGCCACACCCACGGCACCGCCACCCAGGTAGGCCGCGGCCATCCCACCCAGCAGCGCCGGACCGAGGAGTCCGGCCAGCGAGGTGTTGACCTCCGCGAGCTCGAGGTAGACGGCTGTGCAGCGACGGCACTGGTCGAGGTGGTCCTCGACCTTCGCCGTGTCGCGACGGGAGAGTGCCTGTCGGACGTAGGCACCCATGAGCTCGTTGGTCTCGCGGCATTCATCGCTGGTCAGGTCGCCGCTGTGCATGTTGAGGAACGCCTGCCGCAGGCCCTCTCGGGCCCGGTAGGCAAGTGCGGAGACCGAGTTGGCACTCATGCCCAGCAGGGGAGCGATGTCCGCGGGCTTCTGGTTCTCCACCTCGAGGTGCCACAGGACCATCTGCCACCGCTCCGGCAGGGACGCGAACGCCTTGGCGGCCGCGCCACCTTCGAAGCCCGCGATCGCGGGGTCGGCGAAGGGCACTCCCGGGTCGTAGGGGGTCATGTCCCCGGTCGTCGTGAGGCGCTGCTGGCCGCGCATCTTGTCGACGTGGAGACGGCGTACGGACGTGAGCAGGTAGGCCCGGAACGCGACGTCCGGGCCGCCACCGGCGAGCAGCACGTTGAGGACCTTGACGAAGGCCTCGGAGACCAGGTCGTCGGCGTCGGGGCCTCCCACGAGCAGCCGGGCCAGCCGGGTGGCCGCGTCGACGTGGCGGGAGAACAGCGTGCCGTAGGCACCGACGTCGCCCTCACGGACTCGGGAGATGAGCTCCGGGTCCGTCAGTTCGTGGGCGTTCGCGTCGGTGTCGCTCATGGGTCGATGGCGCCCCTCCCGGGGGGGTCGTGATGGAACTGCATGAGTTTATTCCGGTTTTCCCGTCATGGAACCCGATCAACGCCGTTACTTCCGTGAGGTCACGACGTGGGGGGTGACCTCACCGAGAGAGATGGAGCAGGCATGGGCATCTTTGCGACGTTGGCTCGCAGGGGCGCGCAGGCCGAGGTGACGGCGGACGCCGTACCGGCCGGAGTCGTGCTGCAGCTACCGCTGCCCGCACGCTTCGTGGCGGTCGGCGAACGACTGGCAGCCGGACACGACGCGAGCAGCGCGTGCGCAGTGGTGGGACGGGAGATTGCCCGTGATGGTGCCGACCTGGGTGAGGCACTCGACGGGCTGAGGGCCACCTATGCACGCGTCCAGGGAGGGGAGCCCGAGTTCCGGGCTGTGCGCGCACTGTGCCTCGCGTGGAGCGAGGAGACCCTCGGCTACCTGCACCAGATCTCTTGCGAAGACCCCCTGACGGGGCTGGCCAGCCTTGCGCACGTGCGGGCCAGGTTGTCGGAGGTCTATCGCAGCGCCGAGGAGGGGGGGCGATCGACGAACACCAGCCATGCGCTGGTGGTGGTCGACCTCCCCCTGCTCGCGCAGCAGCTGTCCATGGGGGGCAGCTCGATCGCTGCCGGTTTCGAGTCGGCCCTGTGGCTGGCGCGACTGGCAGACACGGCGCGCATGGTGTTTCCGGGAGGGGAGACGATCGCGCAGGCCGGCCCGTCGAGGCTGGTCGTGGTGACCGAGCGTGGGGACCTGCTCGCCAGGCGGGTGGGGCTGCTGCGCGGTCTCGTCGAGGATCTGGGTCCGCGGGGGGAGAGGGCGCGGGTCTGGATTGAGGGGTTGCCGCCGTCCGACGACGGCGCCGGCCTCCTCCTCGACGAGATCGCGCGCGGCTGACCCGTCGGCGTCGCCTTCCGGTTCCGTCGGCTGCGCCTTCCGGTGCTGTCGGCTGCGAAGACTAGATTTGGCCGCATGTGCGGTCGCTATGCCTCGAGCCGGCAGCCCGAGGACCTCGTCGAGGAGTTCGAGATCCGCAGCCCCGACCTGCCGCACCTCGAGCCGGACTTCAACGTGGCCCCGACCAAGGAGGTCTACGCAGTCGTCGAGCGGCCGCCCCGTGGATCCAGTGGCGAGTCGCGCGAGGACTCCAGTCGCGCAGCCGGCGGTGAGCAAGGGGCCGAGCCGGAGCGACAGCTGAGGGTGCTGACCTGGGGGTTGGTGCCCTTCTGGGCCAAGGACCCGAAGGTCGGCAGCCGGATGATCAACGCACGCATGGAGACGGTGGCGGAGAAGCCCGCCTACCGACGGGCCTTCGAGCGACGACGGGCCATCCTGCCGGCCGACGGCTACTACGAGTGGTACCCGACCGAGGAGCTCACCCGCGCAGGCAAGCCGCGCAAGCAGCCCTACTTCATCAAGCCGAAGGACGACGGGGTGCTCGCGATGGCCGGGCTCTACGAGATCTGGCGCGACCCGGCGAAGGCCGAGGACGATCCCACCCGCTTCCTGTGGACCTGCACCGTCCTCACGACCAGGGCTGAGGACTCCCTGGGCCACATCCACGACCGGATGCCGCTCATGTTGAGCCCCGACCGCTACGACGCCTGGCTCGATCCGCGCATCCGGCGCGACCGACGACCTGTTGGGCCTCCTCGAGCCGGCCGCCCCAGGTCGGCTGGAGGCCTTTCCGGTCTCGACGCTCGTCTCCAACGTGAGGAACAACGGCCCCGAGCTGGTCGACCCACTGCCGCTCACGACCGAGGGAGACCACGGCTGATGCCCATCGAACGCACCGTGTCGACACCCAAGGGCGATGCCCGTCTCGTCGTACGACGGGCCAAGCGGCCGCTGGCCATGCTGGTGCTCACCCACGGGGCGGGCGGCGGGATCGACGCACCCGACCTGCTCCGGCTGGCCCGCACGCTTCCCCAGCAGGACATCTCGGTGACGCTCGTCGAGATGCCGTGGCGTGTCGCCGGCAAGAAGCTCGCGCCCGCACCGTCCGTGATCGACGAGTGCTTCATCGCGGTCCTCGACGACATGCGCACGCGCAGCCCGCTCGTGCTCGGTGGGCGCAGCGCCGGCGCCCGGTCCGCGTGCCGCATCGCCCGGGGTGCGGGAGCGCGCGGCGTCCTCGCGCTCTCCTTCCCGCTGCACCCACCGGGCAAGCCCGAGAAGTCCCGCCTCGAGGAGCTCGAGCGCACCCGGGTGCCGACGCTGGTCGTGCAGGGCGAGCGCGACCCGTTCGGCACTCCGGAGGAGTTCCCGGACGACCTCGACCTGGCCGTCGTGCCCTTCGCCGACCACTCCATGAAGGTGCCCAAGTCGGCCGACCTCAGCCAGGCCGACGCCCTCGCCGTCGTCCTCGAGGCGACCCTGGAGTGGGTGGTGCGCGAGATCGCGGGGAATCGAAACGGCTGAGGCCGTGTTCCCTCCTGTGACCCCGCTGATCAGACGGGCCTCACACCGCAGAGGAGGACCTCGTGCTCGCCACGCTCGACCGTCCGTCGTCTGCAACCCCTCGTCTACTCTGGGACGTAATGACTGAAAACGATCACGAGTCTCGACCCCACCGGCGCCACCACCGTCGACCCGGCCGAGATCGATCCGGCAACCGAGACCGAGGCCGAGCGTCAGCTGCGTTTCGAGCGCGACGCCCTGCCGTTCCTGGACCAGCTCTACTCCGCAGCGATGCGCATGACCCGCAACCCCGCGGACGCCGAGGACCTCGTCCAGGAGACGTTCGCCAAGGCCTACGGGTCCTTCCACCAGTTCAGGCCCGGCACCAACCTCAAGGCCTGGCTCTACCGGATCCTGACGAACACGTTCATCAACACCTACCGCAAGAAGCAGCGTCAGCCGCAGCAGTCCATGGCCGAGGACGTCGAGGACTGGCAGCTCGCGCGCGCGGAGTCCCACTCCTCGAGCGGCCTGAAGTCCGCCGAGATGGAGGCGTTGGAGCACCTCCCCGACTCAGACGTCAAGGACGCGCTGCAGCGTCTCCCGGAGGAGTTCCGCCTGGCGGTCTATCTGGCCGACGTCGAGGGTTTCCCCTACAAGGAGATCGCCGAGATCATGGAGACCCCCATCGGCACCGTGATGTCGCGCCTGCACCGGGGACGGCGACAGCTCCGGGAGATGCTCACCGACTACGTCCGAGACAACGACCTGCTATCCAGTGGGGCCACGAAGGGAGCCTCGTGATGACGACCCACGACCCCGAGATGCCGACCGGACGCTCCTCAGGGGAGCCCGCGTCGCACTTCTCGGCCAAGGACTGCTCGGAGGTCCTCGGTCGCGTGTTCTTCTTCCTCGACAACGAGCTCGACCAGGCCGACTGCGCCGAGATCCAGCACCACCTCGACGAGTGCGGACCCTGCCTGGCCCGCTACGACCTCGAGCGCACCGTGAAGACCCTGGTGGCGCGTTCCTGCAACGAGGTGGCTCCCGAGGGCCTTCGGCAGCGCGTGATGCTGTCGATCCACCAGGTGCAGGTCGAGATCAAGCGGCACGACTGACCACCCTGCCCGATTCGTCTTGTCGCGGCGTACCTGAGAGGATGTACGCCGGCTTCGGAGATGTCCCGGAGCAAGCGACGTAGGAGGACCAGATGAGCAAGACCGGCCGCAAGCGCCGCGCTCGCAAGAAGAAGGGCGCGAACCACGGCAAGCGCCCCAACGCCTGAGCGCTTTTCGTCACGCTGTCTCTCGAGCCCCGGACCACCTGGTCCGGGGCTCTCGCCATCCCGGGGCGGATGTTTGGATGGACGGCATGGAACTCGAGACGCTGGTCACCGAGGGGCACGAGGCGATCGCCCGCACCACTCAGGAGCATGCCGCACGCTGGGGTCTCGGTAGGGCGCAGCGGTGGGTGCTCGACCAGGGCGACGGTCGGGTCGTGTGGTCCTTCGAGGACCACATCGCCTCCGCCCCGGCGCAGATCCTCGGCTCGTGGAGCAGCGAGGTGCACAGCTTCGTCTGGTCGTGGGACAACACCTCGATCGCGGATCGTCTCTGCGAGACCGCGGCGACGGTGCGCGCGTTCGGGGCCGAGCACGACATCGGCGCCCTCACGGCCTCGCCGCTCGACCTCGACGAGGCGCAGGTCCGCGACGTGGTGGCCCTGGCCTTCCGGGTCGGTCGCTGCACGGGGCTCTACCACCCCTTCGACGGACGCCTCGCGACCTACATCGCCTTCGGCGAGGTCACGCTCGAGGAGGCCGGCGGCCGCACCTCGACCTTCCAGGTGGCGGCCCCGTGACGCGCGAACCCCTGGCCGTCGGGCTGACCGCGACTCTGGAACGCACCGTCTCCGAGGACGACACCGCCGAGGCCGTGGGCTCGGGCTCACTGCCCGTCCTCGGCACGCCCCGGCTCCTCGCCTGGTGCGAGGCGGCCACCTGTGCTGCGGTCGCTCCCTGTCTCGACGCCGGCCAGACGACGGTCGGGACCCGCATCTCCATCGAGCACCTCGCCCCCTCGCCCGTGGGTTCCGTGCTGAGCATCTCGGCGAGCACCGTCCACGTGGACGGTCGGCTCGTGCGGTTCAGCGTCGCCGCGCGTCAGGACGGCAAGCTCGTCGGGTCAGGCGAGGTCACGCGCGTGCTCGTAGACGCCGAGCGGTTCATGTCGCGGGTGGGCAACACGTAGGCCAGTCTCACGCGAGGTGTCCACCCGCGGGGCCGGGGGCGGTGTCGTCCTCGAACCTGGCCGCGTAGGCGAGCAGCGTGACGCCCGCACCGGGTGACCAGTCGTCCTCGGGTGCGCGCGCGAAGCCGAGCCGCTCGTAGACGCGGTGCGCCGAGGTCATCGCGGTCCATGCTCGACATCCGTACGCCGGCGTACCCCAGCTCGCGGCTGCGCAGCACGCACAGCGAGACCAGCGCCTGCCCCACACCACGGCCGCGGGCGGCGTCGTTGACCGCGAGCATCCGGAACTCGCCCTCGTCGTCGCGGGCGATCTCGCGGAACGGGGAACCCAGAGGGCAGAACGTCACCGAGCCCAGCACCTGCTCGCCCTCGGCGGCCACCCAGACCTCGGCGTCGCGGGCGCGGCGGGCGGTGTCGGCGAGCTCGTCGACATAGCCGTCGGCGGCGTCGATGAAGCCTTCCCCGACGTAGACCTCGGCGGTCAGGCGGCCCACCTGCGCCAGTTCCTCGGCGCGGACCAGGCGGAGCTCGAAGCCGTCGCCCGGCTCAGTTGCCGAAGGTGTTGCGGGGGTAGGGCGCGTTGACATCGGTGATCACGTTCACGAGGTAGGGGACGTTCGCGGCGAAGGCGCGGTCGAGGGCGGGGCCGATCTGCTGCGGGTCGGTGACCGTCTCTCCGGCACCCCCGAGTGCCTTGACCACGTCGTCGTAGCGGGTCTGCGGCGCGAGATCGGCGGCGACGTCGTAGCCGTAGAGCATCTGCATGGGGCCCTTCTCCAGACCCCAGGCGGAGTTGTTGCCGCACACCATGACAACCGGGAGGTCGTGCCGCACGAGGGTGTCGACATCCATCAGCGACATGCCGGCGGCGCCGTCGCCGTACAGCAGCACCACCTGGGCGGACGGCCGCGCGATGCGGGCGGCGATGGCAGCACCCAGGCCGGCGCCCAGGCAGCCGTAGGGACCCGGGTCGAGCCAGCTGCCGGGACGCTTGGGCTCGACGAACTTGCCCGCGAACGAGACGAAGTCGCCACCGTCGCCGATCACGACGGCGTCCTCGGCCAGGCGGGGGACCAGCTCCCCGTAGATGCGGGCCGGATGGATCGGGTCCGCCGCGGCGCCGAGCAGCTCCGCATCCTTGGCGGCGGCCTGCCGGGCGGTGTCCTGCAGGCCGCTCACCCAGGACGTCCAGTCGGGTCGACGCACCAGTCCGGCGACCGCGTCGCGCAGCCCGTCCAGCACGAGCGTGAGGTCGCCGGACGCCTCACCGGCCAGCTCGGCGTGCTGGGAGACCTGCCCGGGCGAGTCAGCGAGGTGTACGACGCGGGCGGGGGATGCTCCCTCCTTGCCACCGAACACGCCGTAGCCGAGCCGGAAGTCGAGGGGAGTGCCCGCCACGATGACGAGGTCGGCGCCGCCGAGCGCCGCTCCGCGCGCCTTGGTCATGAGCAACGGGTGTCCGCCGGGTATGACACCGCGGCCCATCCCGTTGGTGATGACCGGGAGACCTGTCTCGTCGACCAGCCGGAGCGCCGCCTCCTCGGCTCCGTCCGCCCACACGTCCGTGCCCAGGATCAGTACTGGTCGAGCAGCCTGGCCGAGCAGCTCACCGATCTCGGAGATCGCATCCTCGTCCGGCTCGAGGGGCCTGGGCGGAGCCACGTCGGGCCGCACGACTGTCGAGGTGTTGAAGAACTCGTCCAGGGGGACGTCGACGAAGACCGGACCGCGGTGCGACGAGCCGGCCAGGGTGAACGCCTCGTGCATGCCGTCGGCGACCTCGGGCGCGGTGTGGATGGTGCGAGCCAGCTTGGTGACCGGCGCCACGATCGGTGGCTGGTCGAGCTCCTGGAGCGAACCGCTGCCCCAGCGGTTCTGCGGAGCCCTGCCGCCGACGACGACCAGGGGGGAGCCGCTGAACTGCGCCTGCGCGATCGCACTGACCCCGTTGGTGACGCCGGGACCGGCCGTGAGCACCGCGAGGCCCGGTGTCCGGGTCAGCTTGCCCATCGCCTCGGCGGCGAACGCGGCGGTCTGCTCGTGGCGGACATCGAGGATGCGCATCGTGGGGTCGGCGGTGACCGCGCCGTCGTACATCGGGAAGACGTGGGCACCCGACAAGCGTGAACATGACCTCGACGCCGTGCGCCCGGGCCACCGCGACGGCATGCTGCCCCGAGTGCGCCTCGACGGGCTCTGCCTGACCGGGGTCGTCGGCGTGGTCGGTGTGCTGCTCGGGTGCCTGGGTCATGACGCGAAGGCTAGTCGTTGGCCCGCACTTCGCCGAGAGGGGTTTTCTGGTTGGCAGGAGTACGCCGACCGGGCACTTCTGGTTGGTAGTAGTACGCCGACCGGGCACTTCTGGTTGGTCGTACGGCGCTGAGCGGGCGATTCTGGTTGGTTCCCGCCAACCATTCCTGCCCGGTCGACGGTTCCTGGCCAACCATTCCTGCCCGGTCGGCGAATTGGACGCCACCCGTGGGTCTCTAGGCTGGCCGGGTGCCGTCGCTGAAGGCGCTCGCCCGAGCCCATACCGACCTCTCGCGCGAGGACGTCGAGTGGCTCTCGCTGCTGCTCGCGGACTGGCAGATCATCGCCGACCTCAGCTTCGCCGACCTGGTGCTGTGGTTGCCGGATCGAGACGGCTCCGGGTACTGGGCCGGTGCCCAGATGCGCCCCACCACGGGACCGACGGCCTTCGTGGACGACATCGTCGGGTCGTTCGTCGAGGCCGGGCGCCGGCCGCTGCTCGACTCGGCCCTGCGCGACGGGCGGATCGCGCGGGAGGGCGACCCGGAGTGGCGCGACGACGTACCGGTCCGGGTCGAGGCGATCCCGGTGTGCCGGGGCGACCGGCTGATCGCGGTGGTGGGTCGCAACACCAACCTCCAGGGCGTGCGTACGCCGAGCCGGCTCGAGCTGTCCTACCTCCAGACCGCGACCGAGCTGTCGCAGATGATCGCGCGCGGCTCGTTCCCGTTCCCGGTGCAGCGCTCCGACCACGCCGACACCCCTCGCGTCGGCGACGGGTTCATCCGGGTGGACGCCGAGGGGCACGTCACCTACGCGAGCCCCAACGCGCAGTCGGTCTACCGCAAGCTTGGCCTGACTGGAGACCTCAGCGGCAAGTCCCTGGCCGACCTCACCCGTGAGCTGGTTCCCGCCGGGATGCGCCCCGACGAGGAGGCCGTCAGCGCGGTCCTCGGGGGCCGGATGCCGCGGGAGACCGAGCTGGGCAACGCGCAGGCGACGCTGATCCTCCGCTCCATCCCGTTGAGCCCGGCGGGGCGGCACACGGGTGGCCTCGTGCTCCTGCGCGACGTCACCGAGCTGCGTCGCCGCGACCGCGAGCTGGTCACCAAGGACGCGACCATCCGGGAGATCCACCACCGCGTCAAGAACAACCTCCAGACCGTGGCGGCCCTGCTGCGGCTCCAGGCGCGCCGGCTCGACGTACCCGAGGGTCGGGTCGCGCTGGAGGAGGCGGTACGCCGCGTCGGGGCGATCGCGGTCGTCCACGAGACGCTCAGCGAGGCGTTCGACGAGAGTGTCGACTTCGACGAGATCACCGACCGGCTGACCCATCTGGTCACCGACGTGGGCTCGCACGGGGTGTCCATCCGGACTCGGAGGACCGGCTCGTTCGGCACGATCAGCTCCGACGCCGCAACGCCCCTGGCCATGGTGTTCACCGAGCTCATCCAGAACGCGGTGGAGCACGCCTTCGGTCCGGAGGGCACCGGGATGATCGAGATCAGCTGTGCCCGCGAGGGGGACGGGCTGCGGCTGTCGGTCGAGGACGACGGGGTGGGGCTGCCGCAGGGCTTCGACCTGGACGAGACGGCCAGCCTGGGGCTGTCCATCGTGAGCACACTCGTGGGTGAGCTCGGCGGTCAGATCAGCCTGGGTGGGCGGGACGAGGGGAACGGAACGCGCGTCGAGGTGTGGATCCCGAGCGTCGCGCCGCGCAGATGAGCGCGCGCGGGGGAGGGATCAGGCGGTGCGCACCCGGGCACGGGCGTTGCGGCGCTTGAGCGCGCGACGCTCGTCCTCGCTGAGTCCACCCCAGACGCCGTGGTCCTGTCCGGCCTCGAGGGCCCATGCGAGGCACTGTTCGCGCACGTCGCAGCGTCGGCACACCTGCTTGGCCTCCTCGATCTGAAGGATCGCGGGACCGGTGTTGCCGATCGGGAAGAACAGTTCCGGGTCCTCGTCGAGGCACGCGGAACGGTGACGCCAATCCATGGGTGTGGAAACCCTCCGAACTCATTTGTGAACGCGTTCACGATCATAGCCCGGCCAACATGAACGGGAGCCGGGTGCGTGTGTGGTGCGCGCGCATTCAGGGGCAGTGGCGGTTCAGATCCTGCGGCGCACGCATTGGATCGTTGCAAGTCCGGCGCCCGATGACAACCCCCCGTCTCCGTCGTGTTGGTCACAGCGGCGCACGGAATAGGCTCGCCCCGTGAGCAAGCCCCCCATCGGCCCTGCCGGAGACGGTCAGGAGCCGGACCCGACCACCCGGTCGCCGTACTCCCGGTACGGCACGCCGGCGCCGCTGGCCGTCGCGGCCGGGATGACCTTCATCGAGGGGCTGCTGATCGTGATGTTCGGCATCACCGAGGTGGCCACCCTCGACAGCGACCGGCTGGTGATGGGCGTGACGACCGCGGTGTTCTTCCTCGCCTACGGGGTCGGGCTGCTCGCGTGCTCCCGCGGGCTGCACACGGTGCGGCCCTGGGCGCGTGGTCCGGTCCTGCTCTCCCAGCTGATCTGGCTCGGGCTGGCGTGGAACTTCAAGGACGGCTCGACCCTGCCGCTCGCCATCGCACTGGTGCTGGCGGCGGTCATCGTGCTGGCCGGCCTGTTGCACCCGCGGTCCATCGACGCCCTGGAGCGCGCCGCCTGAACCGACTGGTCAGCTGACCTCGGTCAACGAGTCGCGCAGCTGCTCGAGCGTGCGGTTGAGCAGCCGGGAGACGTGCATCTGCGAGACGCCGATCTCCTCGGCGATCTGTGACTGCGTCATCCCCCGGAAGAACCGGAGCAGCAGGATCCGCTTCTCGCGCGTGGGCAGCTCCTCGATCAGTGGCTTGATCGACTCCCGGATCTCCACGTGGGCGAGCGCTGCGTCGTCCATCCCGAGGCTCTCGAGCATGCTGGACCCGGGGTTGTCGTGATGGCTGTCGCCGGCGTCCAGCGAGAGCGTGGAGTACGCGTTGGCCGACTCGATGCCCTCCATGACCTCCTCGACCGTGACCCCCAGCTTGTCGGCGATCTCGCGTGGCGTGGGGGAGCGGCCGAGGTCCTGGGACATCTCGCCGGTCACCGCGCTGATCGACATGCGCAGCTCCTGGAGTCGCCGCGGCACCCGGATCGCCCAGCCCTTGTCGCGGAAGTAGCGCTTGATCTCGCCGATGATCGTGGGGGTGGCGTACGTCGAGAACTCCACGCCGCGGTCGGTGTCGAAACGGTCCACCGACTTGATCAGGCCGATCGTGCCCACCTGCACCAGGTCGTCCAGCGGCTCCCCACGGTTCATGAATCGCCGGGCGCAGTGGTCGACCAGCGGCAGGTGCAGCTGCACGAGCTCCTCGCGGCACGCGGAGCGGCGTTCCTCGGAGGTGGACGGGTCGCCGAGCTCCAGGAACAGGGCGTGGCTCTGCTCGCGTGTTGTCTGGCTCCCGGACCCACGCCGATCGCCGAGGCTTCCGGTCCCTGGATCGACCACGGCGTCAGACCGCAATGCTGGAGCGCACGGTGAACGAGACCCAGCGCAGACGTCCTTCGCGGTTTGTCACGACCTCGCTGGTCAACGCCGTGAGCACCTGCCAGCCGAAGCTGTCGATGTCGGGCTCGGAGTCGCCCAGCGAGTCGGCCGAGACCGAGACCCGGATCGAGCCGTCGCTGAGGTCGAAGGCGGCGTAGAGGTCGCCACCCGGATCGGCCTTCTCCAGCACCAGCGCGCACGCCTCGCCGACGGCCATGCGCAGGTCCTCGATGTCGTCGAGGGTGAAGTCGAGCCGGGCGGCCAGCCCGGCTGTGGTCATCCGAAGCACCGCGACATAGGCGCTCTCGGCCGGGAGGCGGAGCTCGACGTCAGGTCGTTGGGTCACGGTGGTGTCCTTGGGAAGCGTGTGGTCTGTGAGACCAGACTAATCCGAGAAGTGCCGCGGCGGGCGCGTTCCGCAACGGTCCCCGAGGCCGGTGGTTGGACCCCGGGGACCTCGGCCAGGGATCGCCGCGGCAAACGCTGGCCGTGAGGGTTCGGTACCCGACACCTCGCGAGGCACGCGGTCATTCCCTCCCGGACATGGCAGGACCCCCGCGCCGCGGTGTGTGCGGGGGTCCTGGGCGGGTCAGCGCTACTCCGAGGCTTTCGGCTGACCCGATTGCCGTCACGTCAGCGCTTCGCAAGCTCAGCGCTTCCTCGAGACGATAAGTCCTTCAGCTTCGCTCAAGACTTCTTCGTCTCCCAGAAGATCTCGGCGATCTCGTCGATCTTGGCGAGCAGCTCGTCGGCCTTGCCCTCGTCGAGCTCGCCCTTGGTGCCGGTCGCGCCGGCCAGCTTGGTGGCCTCGTTGACCAGCTGGTGGAGCTGGGGGTACTTCTCGAAGTGCGGCGGCTTGAAGTAGTCGGTCCAGAGCACCCAGAGGTGGTGCTTGACCAGCTCGGAGCGCTGCTCCTTGATCAGGATGGCGCGGGTGCGGAAGTCCGGGTCGTCGTTGTCGGCGACCTTCGCGATGATCGCCTTGACCGACTCGGCCTCGATCCGCGCCTGGGCCGGGTCGTAGACGCCGCACGGCAGGTCGCAGTGTGCGGAGACCTCGATGGTCGGGGCGAAGAGGTGCTTCAGCATGCAGGTGAATCCTCTCGACGTCGGGAGTGCTGGTCGGCGCCGATGGCTGCAACGCCTACTGGCTCGACTGCGACACTACTCGCGCACGCGAGGCCGACTCCAAGCGCACTTCCACGAGGAGGTCAGCGCGCGTGTTCCCAGGTCGGACTCGTACCCAGCATCGCTCGACCTGACCCGCCTCGGGATCGCCGTGGTGCGCGGGCGGTCGATGACCCCGACGCTGCAGCGAAGGCGACCGGTTGCTGGTCAGGTACGGCGCGACCGCCACGACCCGGCGCCATCGCGATCGTCCGCTTCGCCGACGGGGTGGTGGCGGTCAAGCGGCTCGACCACCAGACCCGCGACGGCTGGTGGGTGCTGCGTGACAACGCCTTCGAGGGTCGCGACTCCTGGTCGGCCGGGGCGATCGCCGAGGACGGCGTACTGGCAGTGGCGCTGGTGCGGGTGTGGCCGCGGCCGGGACCGCTGTCCGGCCCTCCGTCCGTCGACTGAGCGATTCCTCACACTGCGCGGACGGCCCCCTGGGTCCGGCCCGCGCTGTGCGACCATGGACGCCGGGTCACCCCCCATTCATGTTGCGAATCCGCGGCCTCACCGACGGCCCGCGTCGAATCGCCTTCTGCACGCCCTACTCGACCCACGTATGCCCAAGGAACGCCATTCATGGTTGCATCGGAGCACATGCCAGATCTCGAGAACCCTCACGCCGACGATCCCGTCTTCGCCCTGCACGCCGGCGGCAAGATGGAGATCGCCTCGCGGGTCGCCCTCAACGGCCCCGAGGAGCTGTCGCTCGCCTACACGCCCGGCGTGGCTCGGGTGTGTGAGGCCATCGCCGCGGACCCCGACCTGGCCGACGACTACACCTGGGTGTCCAACACCGTCGCGGTCGTCACCGACGGAACCGCCGTGCTGGGACTGGGCGACATCGGCCCGAAGGCCGCGATGCCGGTGATGGAGGGCAAGGCGGTGCTGTTCAAGCAGTTCGGTGGCGTCGACGCGGTGCCGATCTGCCTCGACACCGTCGACGTCGACGAGATCGTCGAGACCGTGGTGCGGCTCGCGCCGAGCTTCGGGGGCATCAACCTCGAGGACATCTCCGCCCCACGCTGCTTCGAGATCGAGGACCGGCTCAAGCAGCGTCTCGACATCCCGGTCTTCCACGACGACCAGCACGGTACGGCGGTCGTGGTGCTTGCCGCGCTGGAGAACGCCCTGCGCCTCACCGGCCGGCTGATGGAGACCACCCGCGTGGTCGTGTCCGGCGCCGGTGCCGCGGGCGTGGCGGTCTCGCGGATCCTGCTCGCGGCCGGCATCCGCGATGTCGCCGTCGTCGACCGCACCGGCGTGCTCGCCTCCTCGCGGGGGGTGCTGAACGACTCCAAGAGGGCGATCGCCGAGGTCACCGCCGACCTCACCGGGCGCACCGGCAGCCTCGCCGACGTGATGGCCGGCGCCGACGTGTTCATCGGCGTCTCGGGGGGCACCGTTCCCGAGGAGATCGTGGCCACGATGGCCGCCCGACGCGATCATCTTCGGACTGGCCAACCCCATGCCCGAGGTGCACCCCGACGTGGCCCACCGGCACGCGCGGGTGGTGGCCACGGGACGCTCGGACTTCCCCAACCAGATCAACAACGTGCTCGCGTTCCCCGGCATCTTCCGCGGCGCGTTCGACGCCCGCGCCACCGCGATCACCGAGGGCATGAAGCTGGCCGCGGCCGACGCGCTCGCCTCGATCGTGGCCGACGAGGCGTCCGAGGACCTGATCATCCCCTCGCCGTTCGACCCGCGGGTGGGGCCGAGGGTCGCCGAGGCCGTCGCCGCCGCCGCGCGGCGGGACGGGGTGGCGCGGCGGTAGGGACGTTGGTTTCCCCGGGCGCCCGGGGAAACTGTGGGCTGGCGGGTGAAGCATTGCCGTACAGCCCCAGTTCTGCCGGCCAGCCCCGTCCGTTTCGCGCCACCGTCCAGTCGTCTAGGGTCGAATCATGTTTGCCGTGTACGCCGAGAGCTTCTCCTCCGACGACCCGCTGGACGGCCTCGTGGTCGGTGAGCGACCCGATCCCGACGTACCCGACGGGTGGACGACCGTCACCGTCAAGGCCGCCTCGCTCAACCACCACGACATCTGGTCGCTCAAGGGCGTCGGCCTCAAGGAGGACGCGCTCCCGATGATCCTCGGGTGCGACGCGGCCGGGCTCGACGAGGACGGCAACGAGGTCGTCGTCCACGCCGTCATCAGCGACCCGTCGTGGCGCGGCGACGAGACCTTCGACCCGAAGCGCTCGCTGCTCAGTGAGCGCTACCAGGGCACGTTCGCCGACAAGGTCGCCGTACCCAGGTCCAACGTCGTGCCCAAGCCCGCGAGCCTCTCCTTCGAGGAGGCGGCCTGCCTGCCGACGGCGTGGCTCACGGCCTACCGGATGCTGTTCACCCAGGGCGGGCTCAAGGCCGGCGACAGCGTCCTGGTGCAGGGCGCAGGCGGCGGCGTCGCCACTGCGCTGATCGCCCTGGCCCGCGCCGGCGGGCTCAAGGTGTTCGCGACGAGCCGGGACGACACCAAGCGCAAGCGGGCCCTCGAGCTCGGCGCCCACGACGTGTTCGACTCCGGCGAGCGGCTGCCGGGCAAGGTCGACGCCGTCATGGAGACGGTCGGCCGGGCCACCTGGTCGCACTCGATCCGGTCGCTGCGGCCCGGAGGCGCGATCGTCATCTCCGGTACGACGTCCGGCCCCCAGCTCGACGACGCCGAGCTCACCCGGATCTTCTTCCTCCAGCTCAAGGTGATCGGCTCGACCATGGGCACCCGCACCGAGCTCGCCAGCCTGGTGAACCTGCTCGACGCCAGCGGCATCCGACCGCTCATCGACCGCGAGCTCCCGATGGAGCAGGCGCGCGACGGGTTCGCCGCGATGGCCGAGGGCGACATCTTCGGCAAGATCGTCTTCACGCACTGATGGCCACCCACCTGATCACCGGTGCCGGCTCCGGCATCGGCGCTGCGCTGGCCGACGTCCTGCACGCCCGCGGCGACGAGCTGGTGCTGCTCGCGCGCTCCCCGGAGCGGTCCGAGGAGCTGACCTCCCGCTACGACGGCGCGCAGGGGCTCGTGGCCGACCTGTCCGACCCGGGTTCGCTGGCCGCCGTGGAGCTGCCCGATGCGCTCGACTCCGTGGTGCACGCCGCCGGTGTGGTCGACCTCGGACCGGTCGCCGAGCTCGAGCGCCCGCCAGTGGCGCGAGCACCTCGACGTCAACCTGCTCGCGCCGGCCGAGCTCACCCGTCTCGCCCTGCCGGCGCTGCGCGCGGCGCGCGGCACGGTCGTCTTCGTCAACTCCGGCGCCGGCCTCCGCGCCAACCCCGACTGGTCGGCGTACGCCGCCTCGAAGCACGGTCTCCGCGCGCTCGCCGACGCGTTGCGGGCCGAGGAGCGCGAGCACGGCGTGCGCGTCACCAGCGTCTACCCGGGCCGTACGGCGACCCCGATGCAGCAGCGGGTGCACGCCCAGGAGGGCAAGGAGTACGACGCGGACGACTGGCTCCGCCCGGAGACGGTCGCCGACGCCATCCGGCACGTGCTCGACCTGCCGCGCGACGCCACCATCCCGGACGTGACGGTCAGCCCGGGTCCCTGAGCCCGGAGGTCACGGGCGCGCACCTGCGACGGATCGGAGCCCGGAACGTCCCGACGGGAATCACGGCGCCACGTCTGCATGTTCGACCAGGCACCGCCTCGGCGCCGATGATTCTGTCGGTGCCGGCCGGTCTTATTGGTTTGCAGGGCCGTTGCGAAGACGTCACCCTGATCACCGATCTCGAGCAGTGAGGACCACGCCATGCGAGCCGCCCCGGCACTCCCAGAGCGCGACACCCGCCCCGACTACGCGGTGCTGCGCTGGCTCGTGGGCGCCACGTTCGTGGTGATCCTCAACGAGACGATCATGATCAACGCGATCCCGCGGCTGATGGCGGACTTCGAGGTCGACGCCAACGCGGCGCAGTGGCTCTCGACCGCGTTCATGCTGACGATGGCGGTGGTCATCCCGGTGACCGGGTGGTTCCTCCAGCGCGTGACCACCCGCTTCGCCTTCGGCCTCGCGATGGGCGTGTTCTGCGCGGGCACGCTGCTCGCCGCTGCCGCGTGGGCGTTCCCGGTGCTGCTGGCCGCCCGCGTCATCCAGGCAAGCGGCACCGCCGTGATGATGCCGCTGCTGATGACGACCCTGATGTCCGTCGTGCCCGAGTACGACCGCGGTCGCGTGATGGGCAACGTCACCCTGGCCATCTCGGTCGCGCCCGCGCTCGGCCCGGCGGTGTCCGGGGTGGTCCTGCACTCGCTGTCGTGGCGGTGGATCTTCCTGGTGGTGCTGCCGATCGCGGCGGCCATCGGGATCCTCGGGCTGCGCAAGCTCGTCGACGTCGGCGAGCCGGTGCGCCGGACCATCGACTGGTGGAGCGTGGTCATCGCCGCGATCGGTTTCGGCACGCCTCGTCTACGGGCTGAGCGAGATCGGGGTCGTGGGTGACCGCGGCACGGCGTACGCCGCCCTGGCCGTCGGCGTCGTCGGCGTGGTCGGCTTCGTGCTGCGCCAGCTCGCGCTCCAGCGCGAGGACAAGCCACTGCTCGACCTGCGCACCCTGAAGCTCCCGGTCTTCGCGATCTCGCTGGGCGCGATGTCGGTCGCGTTCATGGCGATGCTCGGATCGATGATCCTGCTGCCGCTCTACCTGCAGAACGTGCGCGGGATGAGCGCGTTCGCCACCGGCATGCTGGTGATGCCGGGCGGCCTGGCGATGGGCCTGCTCGGACCGCGCGTCGGCCGGGTGTACGACGCGTTCGGTGCCCGCGTGCTCGTCATTCCCGGGGCGATCGGGCTGCTGGGCTGCGATGACCCTGCTCGCCTTCGTGGGCGCGGCGACTCCCACCTGGCAGATCCTGGCGGTGCACGTCGTCCTCATGGTCAGCCTCGCGGCCCTGTTCACCCCCCTGTTCACGATGGGGCTCGGGGTGCTGCCCCCGCACCTCTACTCCCACGGCAGCTCCCTGCTCGGCACCCTCCAGCAGGTCGCCGGCGCGATGGGCACGGCACTGGTCGTGATGATCATGTCCAGCCGCGCGGCCGCACAGGTCCGCGACGGGGTCGGGCCGGTCGCCGCCCAGCTCGACGGCATGCGGTGGGCCTTCGCGGTCTCCGCCCTGCTCTGCGTGGTCGTCCTCGGCCTGGTGACACTGCTGCCGGCACGAGTGCCGGGCGGGATGCACGACCAGGCTCCCGAGGCGAGCTCGACGAGCTCGATGAGCTGGACGAGCTCGATGACCTCGACGAGGGCGAGCAGGTCGGCACCTGCCCGGTCGGGCTGAGGTCGGTCGGCTAGCGGACTGCCAGCCGCAGCGCGCCGACCAGCAGCATCCGCAGCTGGGTGCGCGCGGTCTCCAGGATCGCGGCGCGCGTCTCCGGGCGCGCGTTCACGATCGCCTCGGTCGCGCCGACCATGAGCGTGACGATCAGGTTGGAGAGCACCCGGAGGTCCTCGGTGGACCACCTGGCCGGGTCGGTCAGCCGGGCGAGGTCGGTGGCCAGCTCACGTTCGACGAGCTCGATCTGGTGGCGGATGGCCCCGCGCACGGCCGGGGGCCCGGCGACGCGCTCCCGCGCGATGAACGCGAAGTGCGAGTGCTGGGCGGCCGTGTGCTCCGCGAGCACCCGGACGGAGCTGTCGATGATGGTGCGGTAGGTCGGGTCGCTGCGGCGTACGTCCTTGAGCATCTCCCGCAGCGACACGAAGGACTCCTCGACCAGCGCCAGGCCGAGGTCCTCGATCGAGTCGAAGTGCCGGTAGAACGCGGTCGGCACGATGCCGACCTCCTTGGCCACCTGACGCAGCGAGAGGGCCACCAGGCTGCTGTCCTCGCAGAGGTCGAGCGCGGCGTCGAGGATCAACCTCCGGGTGCGCTCCTTGCGCTCCCCCCGGGACTCGCCCGACCACCCCGGCGACGGGGTCCACGGACGCTCTCACGGGCTGCACCATGCCAACGAGGGTACTGCGCGAGCGCTCGCTTGGTGGACGCTCGTGCACTGAGGGGTCGCCGAGACCCGATCGAACAGGTCCGCGGGCGCGATGCGGCACGTGACCCTCGATCGCACCGCGCAGCTGGAATGGGGTGGCAGGCGTCACGCCACGGCGGCTTGACCCGGCACTCGCTGACCGGACCATGATTTTCAGTGAACACATGTTCACTCAATCTTGGAAGGGAGGCCCGACATGACGCTGTCACCCTTGGCAGAACGCATCCTCGGCTCCCGGGCGCTCGCGGCGCTCACCTCGCCCCACGGCGTGGACCGCTACCTGGAGCTGGTCAACCCGATGTGGGCCGCCACCGAGGTCCGGGCCCGCGTCGTCGACGTCACCCGCGAGACCTCCGGTGAGCACCCGGTCGCGACCCTCACCCTCCAGCCGACCAGCACCTGGCGCGGTCACCGCGCCGGCCAGTACGTCCAGGTGGGCGTCGAGATCAACGGCGCCCGTCGTACGACCCGGTGCTTCTCGATCTCCTCGGCCGAGTCCGGCCCGGGCGAGCGGTTCACCATCACCGTCCGCGCCCACGAGGAGGCCAGGCCCGGCCAGCAGCGGGTCAGCAGGTTCCTGGTCCGTGAGGCCCAGCCGGGTCAGATCGCTGCACCTGAGCCAGGCCCAGGGCGAGTTCACGCTCACCGAGAGCCCGGCCACGCCGACCAACAACCACCTGCTGATGATCTCCGGCGGCTCCGGCATCACCCCGGTGATGTCCCAGATCCGGACCCTGCTGCGGGACGGGTACGACGGCAGGGCCAACCGCAAGGTGACCTTCCTGCACTACGCGCGCTCCGAGGAGGACCAGATCTTCGCCGACGAGCTCCGGCGCATCCAGTGGGAGGACAACCACGTCGACGTGCACCTGAAGTACGGCGACGACGTCTTCAGCGCCGAGTCGCTCGCGCGTCTGGTGCCCGACTTCCGCGACACCGACACCTGGGCCTGCGGCCCGGCCCCGATGATGCAGCTGGTCACCGAGGCGTACGACGGGTCACCGCGCCTGCGCACCGAGTTCTTCAAGACGCCGCGTCGTCTCGACCGGATCCGCCGAGGGCGACCTCTCCTTCACCCGGGCCGGCAAGAGCGCCACCAACACCGGGACCTCGATCCTCGAGCAGGCGGAGGCCGCCGGGCTCACGCCCGGAGTACGGCTGCCGCATGGGCATCTGCTTCTCCTGCGTCTCCCGCAAGGGCGAGGGCACGGTCCGCAACGTCCTCACGGGCGAGGAGTCCTCGCTGCCCGACGAGGACATCCGCATCTGCGTCTCGGCCCCCGTCGGCGACTGCGCCGTCGACCTCTGACTCCGACCGACTTCCACCGAAAGGAAGGCACCATGGTTTCGACAAGCTCAACCATCGACCAGACAGCTCGACCACCAGCTCGCACCACGCGAGCAGCGCCACGCGACAACAAGCTGACCCCCGAGCAGATCGAGGCGTTCGGCAAGGAGATGGACGCCATCCGCCAGCGCCTGATCAGCGAGCTCGGCGAGGAGGACGCGGCGTACATCCGCGGCGTCGTCAAGAAGCAGCGCCAGTTCGAGGTCGCCGGCCGCGCGCTGATGTACCTCCCGCCGGCCTGGCCGCTGGCCGTCGCCGCGCTGAGCGTCTCCAAGATCCTCGACAACATGGAGATCGGCCACAACGTCATGCACGGCCAGTACGACTGGATGGGCGACCCCGGCCTGAACTCCCGGATGTACGAGTGGGACAACGTCTGCCCCAGCGAGCAGTGGAAGTACTCCCACAACTACATCCACCACACCTTCACCAACATCCTCGGCAAGGACCGCGACATCGGCTACGGGATCCTGCGGATGGACGAGGACCAGAAGTGGCACCCGTACTACCTGGGCAACCCGGTCTACGCGTTCCTGCTGATGGTCTTCTTCGAGTGGGGCGTGGCGATGCACGACCTCGAGGTCGAGAACATCGTCAAGGGCAAGCGCTCCATCGCCGACAACAAGGCGCTGCACGCCGGGATCATGCGCAAGGTCAAGAAGCAGGCGCTCAAGGACTACCTGCTGTTCCCGGCGCTGACCGGACCGCTGTTCCCGCTGACCCTGGCGGGCAACGCGACCGCCAACCTGGTCCGCAACATCTGGGCGTTCAACATCATCTTCTGCGGCCACTTCCCGGCCGGGGTCGCGACGTTCACCGAGGAGGAGTGCGAGGACGAGTCGCGCGGGCACTGGTACTACCGCCAGCTGCTCGGCTCGGCCAACATCAGCGGCGGCAAGCTGCTGCACCTGATGATCGGCAACCTGTCGCACCAGATCGAGCACCACCTGTTCCCCGACCTGCCGGCCCGCCGCTACCCCGAGATCGCCGGGGAGATCCGCGAGATCTGCGAGCGCTACGGCCTGGACTACAACACCGGTCCGCTGCACAAGCAGCTGTTCAGCGTGGCCAAGAAGATCTGCCGGATGGCCCTCCCCGGCAGGTCGCTCGACGGCGCCCGAGCACGGCGCCGAGCAGCCCCACGCCCGGGCTGCCTGACCGCGGCGCACTGAGGGAGACTGGAGCCATGCAGACTCGACCCATGAAGACTCGACCCATGAAGGACCGGCTGAGCAAGGCCGAGATCCGCAAGGACGCGGTCCAGGAGGGCGTGACGGCGGCCAGCCACGCCGTCGGCTCGGTGGCCACGATCATCACCGCCGCGGTCGGTGACATCGCCCGGACCATCGGTGGCTTCGCCACCGAGCTCTTCGAGATCCGCGACTCCGCCCGCCGCGCCAGCCGTGACCACGACGCTGCGGCGATCGACGACCGTGACCGCGCGTGCGTGCCACGAGGCGACCGTCGTCGACATCACGCGGAGTCGACGAGCAGGAGTCAGCCGAACGCTAGCCTGAAGTCGGCCATCCGGAACGACGCGAGGGGTCGCTTGCCTGCCAGCCAGGCGAGCGGCCCCGCGTCGTTGAACTCCCACGAGCCACGGCAGGGAAGCACCTTGCGCGCTGCCCTTGAGGGAGGCGACGACCTCTTCACCTGCCCGGTCATCGTCTGCGGGCCGCTCCTGCCGGGTGCGCGCCCTTGAAGGGCGTGCGCAGGGTCAGGTGGGAGACGTCGCTGAACCGCGCTCGCGCGATCGGCCGACCGCCCAGGCTGGCGGTCCAGGACGTGCGCTGCAGCCGTCGGCCGGTGTTCTCGAGGCGGAAGTCGCAGAGGTCCTTCGGGATCGCCCAGAGCTCGCGGCCACCGTCCCGCGAGTCCGCGGAGTCGACCCAGATGTCGCTGATGGTGACCTTCTTCTCGACCTGACGGGCCACGAGCAGCTCGGAGTAGGTCAACGGGCTCGGCCGTTCGTAGGAGACCAGCGCAGCGCCGTACACCCCTGCCGGGCGGTCCGGGTGGTCGCCCTCGCGGACGCGGAACAACGACAACCAGAGCTGGCCGTGCATGTTCCACGGCGCCGGGGGATAGGTCATGGCGCGACCCTAGTGAGGTCGCGGCGCTCAGCCTGCCTGCTCGTCCGGGGTGCGGAACGTCCGGCGGTACTCCGCCGGCGCCACGCCGACGTGGGCACTGAAGTGGTGGCGCAGCAGCGCGGCCGAGCCGAAGCCGGCACGCGAGGCGACCGTCTCGACGGCGAGGTCGGTGCTCTCCAGGAGCGTGCGGGCGTGGTGCAGCCGCTGGGCCAGCAGCCACTTGCCCGGGGTGGTGCCGGTCTCCGCCGCGAAGCGTCGGGCGAAGGTGCGCTCCGACATCGCCACCCGCTTGGCGAGAAGCCGCACGGGCTGCTCCTCCGCGAGGTGCTCGCGCATCCAGGTCAACAGCGGGGTCAGGCTGTCGGCGGTGCAGGCGGGGACGGGGAGGTCGATGTACTGGCGCTGGCCGCCGTCGCGCTGCGGGGGCACCACCATCCGCCGGGCGATGGTGTTGGCCACCGAGGCGCCCAGCTCGCAGCGCACGTGGTGGAGGCACGCGTCGATGCCGGCGGCCGTCCCGGCGCTGGTGATCACGCGGTCGTCCTCGACGAACAGCACGTCGGGGTCGACCGTCGCCTCGGGGAACTCCTGCTCCAGCTGGGCCGAGTAACGCCAGTGCGTGGTGCACGAGCGGCCGTCCAGCAGCCCGGCGCGGCCGAGCAGGAAGGCGCCGGAGCACACCGAGAGCACCCAGGCGCCCCGCGCGTGCGCCCGGCGGAAGACGTCGAGCACCTCCTCCGAGGGCGGCAGGTCGAGGTCGGCCGCCGGAGCGACCACGAGGTCGGCGCCCTCGGCGTCGGCCAGCCCGTGGGAGGTGGTCAGGGTGAGGCCGTTGGTCAGCGCGATCGGCTCGCCCGGACGCTCGGAGCAGACCCGGAAGTCGATGGCCGGGACACCGTCGTCGGTGCGGTCGACGCCGAACACCTCGCTGACCACGCCGAGCTCGAACAGGGCAGGCCGTGGGGGGACCACGACGGCCACGGTGGAGAGAGCCATGGGGCCAGTATGGCAGAAAACTTGCGGAAGTGGGTTTCCTGCCACAAGCGAGCCACAGCAGAGGCAAGCCGCCCGCCGGAGATGGCCTGACTACTCGTCGTCGGGGTCGTCCAGGCGCGCGAGCCAGGTGGCCAGACGCTCCACCGGCGTCTCGAACTCCGGGTGCGCGTCGGTGAACTCCTGGAGCCGGTCGGCGAGCCAGGCCAGGGTGACCTCCTCGTCACCGCGCCTGCTCTGCAGCTCCTCGATCCCGCGGTCGGTGAAGTACACGGTCAGTCCGCCTCAGCTTCCGCCACGGCTCAGTAGTTCTCCTCGGCCTTGCCGCTCGACGCTCGGCGAACGCCGCGCTCATCAGCCCCTTGAGCTCCTCCACGTGCCGGGTGTGCTGGCCCACGGACGGCGAGCTCGACGGCGGCCGCGAGATGACCTCGACCTCCCGGTCCAGCTTGGGGAACAGGTTCAGGCGCAGGTGCGGCGCCGGCCCCATGTTGCCGGGCTCGTCCTGCACCCAACGGACCTCCTCGAGGTTCGGGTACCGCTCGAGCTCGGCCTTGAGCTCCTGCTGGGGGTGCGGGTAGAGCTGCTCGATGCGCGCGATGGCCGTGGTGGGCGAGTCGCCCTGCTGCTTCTTGCGCTCGACCACGAGGTCCCAGGTGATCCGCCCGCTGCACAGCACCAGGGTGTCCACCTTGTCGGGGTCGACCGTCTCGTCGGCGATGAGCGGCCGGAAGGTGCCCTCGGTGAAGTCCGCAGGCTTCGAGGCCGCCTCCTTGCGGCGGAGCATGGACTTCGGCGTGAACACGATCATCGGCCGGTGCTCGTCGCCGAGGGTGTGCCGGCGCAGGAGGTGGAAGTAGCTCGCCGGGGTCGAGGGCTGCGCGACCACGAACGCGTCGTCCGCGGCCATGGTGAGGAAGCGTTCGATGCGCGCGGAGGAGTGGTCCGGGCCCTGCCCCTCGTAGCCGTGCGGCAGCAGCAGTACGACGCCCGAGGACTGGCCCCACTTGGTCTCGCTGGCGGTGATGAACTCGTCGATCACGACCTGGGCGCCGTTGACGAAGTCACCGAACTGCGCCTCCCACGCGACCAGGGCATCCGGCCTGGCCACGGAGTAGCCGTACTCGAAGCCGAGGGCGGCGTACTCCGAGAGCAGCGAGTCGTAGACGTAGAACTGCGCCTGGTCCTCGGTCAGGTTGGTCAGCGGCGTCCACTCGTTGGCGTTGGTGCGGTCGATGACGGTGGCGAAGCGGCTGGCGAAGGTGCCCCGGCGCGAGTCCTGCCCGGCCAGCCGCACCGGGCGGCCGTCCATCAGCAGCGAGCCGAAGGCGAGGATCTCGCCGGCCCCCCAGTCGATCGGACCTTCGGTCATCGCCGCCGCGCGCTTCTGCAGCTGGGGCAGCACCTTGGGGTGCACGGTGAACCCGTCGGGGGTGCTGACGTAGGCGTCGGCGATCCGCTTCAGGGTCTCGCGGGGGATGGCCGTCGTGAAGTCCTCGTGGATCTTCTCGGGGTAGTCCGGCACCGTGGTCCACGACTCCGGGACGTTGGTTGCCTCGCGCACCTCGGTGAACACCCGCTCGAGCTGCTGCTGGTAGTCCTTGAGGACCTGCTCGGCCTCCTCCAGCGTGATGTCGCCGCGACCGATCAGCGACTCGGTGTAGAGCTTGCGCACCGAGCGCTTCTGCTCGATCAGGTCGTACATCAGCGGCTGGGTGTACGACGGGTCGTCGCCCTCGTTGTGTCCGCGACGGCGGTAGCAGACGAGGTCGATGACGACGTCCTTGTTGAAGGCCTTGCGGTACTCGAAGGCCAGCCGGGCGACCCGGATGCAGGCCTCGGGGTCGTCGCCGTTGACGTGGAAGATCGGGGCCTGCACCATCCGGGCCACGTCGGTGCAGTACAGCGACGAGCGCGACGCGGCCGGTGACGTGGTGAACCCGACCTGGTTGTTGACGACCACGTGGATGGTGCCGCCGGTGCGGTAGCCGCGCAGCTGGGACAGGTTCAGCGTCTCCGCGACCACGCCCTGACCGGCGAACGCCGCGTCACCGTGGACGAGCAGCGGCAGCACGGGGAACGCCTCGCCCTGGTTGAGCACGTCCTGCTTGGCGCGCGCGATGCCCTCGAGCACCGGGTCGACCGCTTCGAGGTGCGAGGGGTTCGCGGCGACGGAGACCTTGATCTTGTCGCCCGAGTCGGCGAGGAACTCACCCTCGGCGCCGAGGTGGTACTTCACGTCGCCCGAGCCCTGCACCGTCCGCGGGTCGATGTTGCCCTCGAACTCGCGGAAGATCTGGCTGTAGCTCTTGCCGACGATGTTGGCGAGCACGTTGAGCCGCCCGCGGTGCGCCATCCCGATGGTGACCTCGTCGAGGCCGCCCTCGGCAGCCGCCTCGCAGATCTCGTCGATCAGCGGGACCGTGGTCTCGCCGCCCTCGAGGCTGAACCTCTTCTGCCCGACGAACTTGGTCTGCAGGAAGGTCTCGAACGCCTCGGCCTGGTTGAGCTTGAGCAGGATGCGCAGCTGCTCCTCGCGGGGCGGCTTCTGGTGCGGCTGCTCGACACGCTCCTGGATCCACCGGCGTTGCTCGGGGTCCTGGATGTGCATGTACTCGATGCCGACCGTGCGGCAGTAGGAGTCGCGCAGGATGCCGAGGATGGAGCGCATCTTCATGAACCGGCGCTCGCCACCGAACGACCCGGTCGCGAACTCGCGGTCGAGGTCCCACAGGGTCAGGCCGTGCGACTCGACCTCGAGGTCGGGGTGGCTGCGCTGGCGGTACTCGAGCGGGTCGGTGTCGGCCATCATGTGGCCGCGCACCCGGTAGGCGTGGATCAGCTCGAGGATGCGCGCCTGCTTGCTGATCTCGTCGTCGTGGTTGGTGGAGATGTCGGAGGACCAGCGGATCGGCTCGTAGGGGATCCGCAGGGCGCGGAAGATGTCGTCGTAGAAGTTGTCATCGCCCAGCAGCAGCCCGTGCAGCCGCTTGAGGAACTCACCGCTCTGGGCGCCCTGGATGACCCGGTGGTCGTAGGTCGAGGTCAGGGTCATGATCTTGCTGATCGCGTTGCGCGTCAGCGTCTCCTCCGACGCGCCCTGGAACTCGGGCGGGTACTCCATCGAGCCGACGCCGATGATCGCGCCCTGCCCCTTCATCAGCCGCGGCACCGAGTGGTTGGTGCCGATCGTGCCGGGGTTGGTCAGGCTGATCGAGGTGCCCTGGAAGTCGGTGACCGCGAGCTTGCCGTTGCGCGCCTTGCGGACGAGGTCCTCGTAGGCGGTCCAGAAGTGCGCGAAGTCCATCGTCTCCGCGGCCTTGATGCTCGGCACGAGCAGCTGGCGGGTGCCGTCGGGCTTGGGCAGGTCGATGGCCAGGCCGAGGTTGACGTGCGCCGGGGTGATCAGGTTGGGCTTGCCGTCGATCTCGTCGTACCCGACGTTCATCTCCGGCATCGACTTCAGTGCCTTGACCAGCGCGTAGCCGATCAGGTGGGTGAAGGACACCTTGCCGCCGCGGGCGCGCGCGAGGTGGTTGTTGATGACGATGCGGTTGTCCCACAGCAGCTTGACCGGGACCGACCGGACGCTGGTCGCCGTGGGGACGGTCAGGCTGGCGTTCATGTTCTGCACGGTGCGGGCGGGGGCGCCCTTGAGGACGGTGTACTGCGGCTCTTCGCTCGCCGCGGCCTCCTGCTTCTGCTCGGCTTCCTTCGGGGCCGGCTTGTCCTTGCTCGACGCACCGCTGTCGCTGGCCTTCTTGTCGCCGGCCTTCTTGTCGGCGGCCTTGTTGTCGTCCTTCTTGCTCGTGTCCTGCTTCGCGTCCTGCTGCGAGTCCTGGGCCACCGGCTTCGTCTCCGACTTCTTCGTCTCGGGCTTGTTCTCGGCGGCCTGCTTCTTGGGCTCGCTCTTGTTCTCGACCTTGGTGGCGGAGGACCCGCCCGAGGGGCGGCTCTTGGGGGCGCCGGTGGACTCCTTCACCGTGCCGCTCCCCGAACCCTGCGCGCCGTTGGTGGAGGTGGAAGAGGAGGCGGACCGGCTGCCGCGCTGGTCCTTGCCGAAGAAGTCCCACCAGACCTTGTCGACGCTGTTGGGGTCCTTCTGGTAGCGCTCGTACATCTCGTCGACGAGCCACTCGTTGGCCCCGAACCCGGACCTCGAGCTGTCTTCCGATGACTCCGGCACGGCCAGTCTCGCCTCTTCCAAATACGCGCGTGTGTGAGTACCCACAAAGGCTAGACCCCATGCCTGATGAACCGCAGCGCAGGAGCCGCAATCGAGCCGGAGGAGCTGTGGCGGGCGAGAGGGCACCGGTCTCCCTCGCGTCGGCGGGCACCGCAGCCGTGACCTGACGCGGGGATGCTCGTTGTTCCTAGCGACGTGCACACCGGTCCCTTTCGGACTCGTGGACACGGTGACCACCTGCTAACCACGCAGGGCTCTCTCGGACCATCGGGGTCGGGGGATCGAGGTCCGGGTGGGTTCTGTCCTTGCCCCCGAATCGAGATCATGCGTACCCCTGAGAACCGCCCCCGTTCCCTCGCCCTCCTCCTGCTTCTCATCCCCCTGGTCCTGGCTCTGGCACCGACCGCGTCGGCGTACACCTGGCCCCCGTCCGCGTCCCAGGCGTCCAGCCCGTTGCTGACCAACGGATGCCTCGTCTCGCCTCGTGGCATTCCCACCTGCGGTGCGTACGTCGGCGCCACCTACGGCTCCAACTCCGACGTGACGCCGTGGGAGTCCGAGATGGGCAAGCACCTCGGCGTACACCGCACCTTCTGGGGGCCGAGCGGGGTCACCAAGGCGGTCGCCACGGCCAAGGCCGATGTCGCCCATGACCGCATCCCCTGGATCAGCTTCAAGACGCCGTACTCCTGGACCCTGATGGCCGCGGGTGCCGGAGACGCGTGGGCCCAGGACATAGCCGCCCGCCTGGCGTCGATCGGAGGCCCGGTGTGGGTCGCCATTCACCACGAGCCCGAGAACGACGACCAAGACATCCGGATGTGGAAGGCCATGCAGGAGCGCCTCGCACCGATCATGCGCGCCGAGGCTCCCAACCTCGGTTACTCGGTCATCCTGATGGGCTACCACCAGTTCTACGGCGAACCCAAGCACTCACTCAGCGCCATGTGGCCCAACACGAAGATCGACCTGGCCGGCTTCGACATCTACGAGGAGTACGGCGTCCAGGGTCGTTACAAGTGGAAGGACATCAGCGGCTACTTCGCGAAGATCCAGCAGTGGTCCGCCTCCTCGGGGGTCCCGTGGGGACTCGCCGAGACGGGCTACAGCGATCCGGCCGCGCAGCAGATGCCCGACTGGCCCTCGCTGACCTACGACAACATGGTCAGCCACGGCGGCATCGCCTTCACCTACTTCAACACCACGTTGAACAGCAAGGCGAACTGGGCCCTGACCACCACGGCCAAGAAGAACGCCTTCACGACGGTCAACAGGACGGCGCCCACGATGCAGTAGCCGCTTGACGGCTCTGTCGGGGGACGGTGAACGCCTGGGTCCGGAAAGCGCCCCTGGCAGGATTCGAACCTGCGCTCCCGCCTCCGGAGGGCGGTGCTCTATCCCCTGAGCTACAGGGGCCAGTGACTGGCCGTTGGTGCGCTGGCGAGGTTACCCCAGCGCCGTCGTACGCCGTTAACCGGATAGTCCCGAGCGATCGGCCCCTCACAGGGGGCGAAACAGGGTCCGAATGCTCGGGACTATCCGTCTCGCCGGGACCATCTCGAGTCGCGAGGTCGCGGCAGGCGCCGTCGTTAGGCTTGGCCGGTGACCCCCGAGCAGCTCTCCGACTCCATCGTGGCCGCGCTGACCTCGCTCAGCGAGAGCGGCCGGATCACGCTGCCCGACGGGGTGCCCGCGACCGTGACCGTGGAGCGTCCGCGGAGCAAGGAGCACGGCGACTACGCGACCAACGTGGCGCTCCAGCTCGGGAAGAAGGCCGGGTTCGGCAACCCCCGGGAGTTCGCCCAGCTGCTGGCCGAGGAGCTGGCCGCGAGCGAGGGCGTCGCGGAGGTCGACATCGCCGGTCCGGGCTTCCTCAACATCACCGTCTCCGCCGGGGCGCAAGGCCAGGTGGCTGCCGACGTGGTGGCGGCCGGGGCGGCGTACGGCCGCAGCGAGACGCTCCGTGGCACCCGGATCAACGTGGAGTTCATCTCCGCCAACCCGACCGGCCCGCTCCACCTCGGCCACACCCGCTGGGCCGCCGTGGGCGACGCCATCGCCCGGGTGCTCGACGCAGCCGGAGCGGAGGTGGCCCGCGAGTTCTACATCAACGACCGCGGTACCCAGATGGACCTCTTCGGCGCCTCGGTCGAGGCAGCGGCGCTGGGTCGACCGGTGCCGGACGACGGCTACCACGGCGCCTACGTCAAGGACCTCGCCGATCGGGTGGTCGCGCAGAACCCCGCCATCACCGAGCTCCCCGAGGGCGAGCGGCTGGTCGCGTTCCGCGAGGCGGCGTACGCCGTGCAGCTGGCCGAGCAGCAGGAGCAGCTGGAGAACTTCCGCACCCACTTCGACGTCTGGTTCTCCGAGCGCTCGCTGCACGAGAACGCCGCGGTCACCGAGAACATCGAGAAGCTGCGCGGCGAGGGGCACCTCTTCGACGAGGGCGGCGCCCTGTGGATGCGTACGACGGACGCGGGTGACGACAAGGACCGCGTGCTGATCCGGTCCAACGGCGAGCTCACCTACTTCGCCTCCGACACCGCCTACTACCTCGACAAGCGGGCTCGCGGCTTCGACGTGTGCATCTACCTGCTCGGAGCCGACCACCACGGCTACGTCGGGCGACTCACGGCGATGGCCGCATGCGCCGGCGACGACCCGTCGCGGCATCTCGAGGTGCTGATCGGTCAGCTGGTGAAGATCCTCCAGGACGGCGAGGAGCTGAAGCTCTCCAAGCGGGCCGGGACGATCGTCACGCTCCAGGAGCTCGTGGACCTGATCGGCGTCGACGCCCTGCGCTACACCCTCGCTCGCTATCCAGCCGACTCTCCGCTGACGCTCGACGTGGCCGAGATGACGCGCCAGGCGAGCGACAACCCGGTGTTCTACGTGCAGTACGCCCACGCCCGGCTGGCCTCGATCCTGCGCAACGCGGCCGACCTCGGGCTGGCGCCGGAGTCGCACCCCGACCTGCTCACCCATGAGAAGGAGGGCGACCTGCTGCGGGCGCTGGCCGAGTTCCCGCGCGTCGTCGCCTCCGCCGCCCAGCTGCGCGAGCCCCATCGGGTCGCCCGTTACCTGGAGGAGACCGCCTCGAGCTTCCACAAGTTCTACGACTCCTGTCGGGTGCTGCCCATGGGCGACGAGGAGCCGAGCGACCTGCACCGCGCCCGGCTGATGCTCGTCGACGCGACGCGCACGGTGGTCGCCAACGGGCTGGCGATGCTCGGCGTGAGCGCCCCGGAGCGGATGTAGTCGTGAGGGCCCACGAAGCAGGCTGGGCGCACGCCGCCGTCTCCATCACGGGGCCGGCATGGCTGCGCGAGCCCGGCGACGTCAACGAGCTGGTCCCCGAGCTGTGGTCGCAGACCGCGCAGAAGGTCGACGGTGCCCTCGAGGTCGGGGGCGTCCGGCTGACCGACCTGGTGGCCGAGCACGGCTCGCCGGCGTACGTCCTGGACGAGACCGACTTCCGCGCCCGGGCCCGCGCCTTCCGTGACGGGTTCGACGGTTGGGACGTCTTCTACGCGGGCAAGGCGTTTCTCTGTACGACGGTCGCGCAGTGGATCGACGAGGAGGGGCTCAGCCTCGACGTGTGCTCCGGCGGTGAGCTGGCCGTGGCCGAACGGGCCGGCTTCCCGATGGAGCGGGTCGGCTTCCACGGCAACAACAAGACGGTGGGCGAGCTCGAGCGGGCCGTCGAGCTCGGTGTCGGCCGGATCATCGTCGACTCCTTCCACGAGATCGCGCGACTGGAACAGGTCACGCGTCGCGCTCGGCCGCACGGCTCGCGTGATGGTGCGCGTGACCGCGGGCGTGGAGGCTCACACGCACGAGTACATCGCCACGGCCCACGAGGACCAGAAGTTCGGCTTCTCCATCAGCAGCGGCGACGCCCTCGAGGCGGTCAGGCAGCTCCACGCGGCCGAGGGGATCGAGCTCCTGGGGCTGCACTCGCACATCGGCTCGCAGATCTTCGACTCCTCCGGCTTCGAGGTGGCGGCCCGCCGCGTCCTGGCACTGCACTCCGAGATCTCCGACGAGATCGGCGTGGACCTGCCCGAGCTCGACCTCGGCGGCGGGTTCGGCATCGCCTACACCACCCAGGACGACCCGTCCGACGCCGCGCAGCTCGCCACCGAGATGACCAAGATCGTCCGCGACGAGTGCCGCGCCCGCGATCTGGAAGTGCCCCGGCTGTCGGTCGAGCCGGGACGGGCGATCGCGGGGCCGGCGGTGTGCACCGTCTACGAGGTCGGCACCGTCAAGGCCGTCGAGCTCGACGGTGGTGCGGTGCGCACCTATGTGTCCGTCGACGGCGGGATGAGCGACAACATCCGTACCGCCCTCTATGACGCCGACTACTCCTGCACGCTCGCCAACCGGGCCTCCGAGGCACCGCCGCTGATGACACGGCTCGTGGGCAGGCACTGCGAGGCCGGCGACATCGTGGTCAAGGACGAGTTCCTGCCCGGTGACGTCGCCCCTGGTGACCTGGTGGCCGTCCCGGGCACCGGCGCCTACTGCCGCTCGATGGCCAGCAACTACAACCACACGCTCCGGCCGCCCGTGGTCGCCGTCAAGGACGGCGAGGCCCGGGTCGTCGTACGCCGGGAGACGATGGACGACCTGCTCGCCACCGATCTCGGCTGACCGGGGATTCCTGCGCCCCCACCCACCACTCGGATACGGGTCACGCCGGGACCCGCCCGGGTGCGAGGATGTGACGCGATGGACGAGCACTTCCCGAACCAGCCAGCACCACAGCAGCGCACGGTCAAGGTGGCCCTGCTGGGCTGCGGCGTCGTCGGATCCCAGGTCGCCCGGCTGCTGCACGAGCAGGCCGGCGACCTTGCCGCGCGCGTGGGCGCCCCGGTCGAGCTGGCCGGCATCGCCGTACGCCGCCTCGGCATCCCGCGCGACGTCGACCTGCCCGAGGACCTGTTCACCACCGACGCCGAGGCCCTGGTGACCCGCGACGACATCGACGTCGTCGTCGAGGTGATCGGCGGCATCGAGCCTGCGCGTTCGCTGATCCTGGCCGCGCTCGAGCACGGCGCGAGCGTGGTCTCCGCCAACAAGGCGCTGCTGGCCGAGGACGGCAGCACGCTGTTCGAGGCGGCGGAGAAGTTCGGCCGCGACCTCTTCTACGAGGCGGCTGTCGCCGGCGCGATTCCCGATCCTGCGTCCCCTGCGTGAGTCCCTCGCCGGCGACCAGGTCACGCGCGTGCTCGGCATCGTCAACGGCACCACCAACTTCATCCTCGACCGGATGGACAGCTCCGGAGCCGGCTTCAACGAGGCGCTCGAGGAGGCCCAGGAGCTCGGGTACGCCGAGGCCGACCCGACCGCCGACGTCGAGGGCTTCGACGCTGCAGCCAAGGCAGCCATCCTGGCCAGCCTCGCCTTCCACACCCGTGTGACGGCCGCTGACGTCCACCGCGAGGGCATCGCGGAGGTGACCGCGAGCGATGTCGCCTCGGCCGCCGAGATGGGGTGCGTGGTGAAGCTGCTCGCGATCTGCGCCCTGGAGAACGGCCCCAACGGCCCCGCGGTCTCGGCCCGGGTGCACCCGGCGATGATCCCGAGGAGTCACCCGCTGGCCAGCGTGCGGGAGGCCTTCAACGCGGTGTTCGTGGAGAGCGAGGCCGCAGGTCAGCTCATGTTCTACGGGCCCGGCGCCGGCGGCTCCCCGACCGCGAGCGCGGTCATGGGAGACCTCGTCACCGTCGCACGCAACCGGCTCGAAGGCGTCCGCGGCGCCGGCGAGTCCTCGTACGCCGCCCTGCCTCTGCTCCCGATGGGCGACACCCAGACGCGCTACCACGTCCAGATCGACGTGGACGACAAGGCCGGTGTGCTCGCCACCGTCGCCCAGGTCTTCGCCGAGAACGACGTCTCCATCCAGACCGTGCGCCAGGAGGGACGCGGCGACGACGCCCAGCTGGTCGTGGTCTCCCACCGGGCCAGCGACGCCGACCTCGCGGCCACCGTCGCGACCCTGCAGAGCCTCGCCAACGTGCGCGAGGTTTCCTCGGTGATGCGCGTGGAGGGCGACGGCGAATGAGCCCGGTCGACGTGTCCGGACACCAGGAGCCGTGCTCGTGACCCGCCAGTGGATGGGGGTGCTGGAGGAGTTCGGCGACCGGCTCGACATCCCCGAAGGCACCCCGACCATCACCCTGCGCGAGGGGGGCACCCCGATGGTGGAGTCGGCGTGGCTCTCCCACCTCACGGGCGCCGAGGTGTGGCTCAAGGTCGAGGGGGACAACCCCACCGGTTCCTTCAAGGACCGCGGCATGACCGTGGCTCTCTCGGTCGCGGTCGGCCAGGGCGCCGAGGCGGTCGTCTGCGCGTCCACCGGCAACACGTCCGCCTCGATGGCCGCCTACGCCGCGCGAGCCGGCGTGAAGCCGCTCGTGCTGGTGCCCCAGGGCAAGATCTCGGCCGGCAAGCTCGCCCAGGCCATCTTGCACGGCGCGCAGGTGATCATGGTCCGGGGCAACTTCGACGACTGCCTGCGGATCTCCCGCGAGCTCGCCGAGCACTACCCGGTCGCCCTGGTCAACTCCGTGAACCCGATGCGGCTCCAGGGCCAGAAGACGGCGTCGTTCGAGATCGTCGACTTCCTCGGCGACGCCCCCGACGTGCACGTCCTCCCGACCGGCAACGCGGGCAACATCTCGGCGTACTGGCTGGGCTACCGCGAGTCCCACCAGGCCGGCGAGGCGACCCGGCTCCCCGTCATGCGCGGCTGGCAGGCCGAGGGGGCGGCGCCCCTTGTCCTCGGAGCCCCCGTGCCCGACCCGGAGACGGTGGCCTCGGCCATCCGGATCGGTCACCCCGCCTCGTGGGACCTCGCGGTGGAGGCGGCCGACGCGTCGGGCGGCAAGTTCCGCCAGGTCAGCGACGCCGAGATCCTGGCCGCGCAGCGCGAGCTGGCCGGTCGCGACGGTGTCTTCGTCGAGCCGGCGTCCGCGGCGGGAGTGGCCGGCCTGCTGCTCGAGGCCTCCGAGGGGGTCCGGTACGCCGGGCAGCAGCTCGTGGTCACCGTGACCGGCCACGGCCTGAAGGACATCGACACGGCGCTGTCGACCTTCACCGACCTCGTGGACACGGTGTGCGACGCCGACGTCGATGCCGCGGCTGCCGCGGCCGGGCTGGCCTGACGTGTCGTTCGCGTCCGGACCGGTCACCGTCGAGGTCCCGGCCACCAGTGCCAACCTCGGGCCCGGCTACGACTGCCTCGGCATCACCCTCGAGCTGACCGACACGCTGGTGGCCGAGGTGGTCGCCGAAGGCCTCGAGGTGCTCGTCGAGGGGGAGGGTGAGGGCCTCCCGCGCGACGACACCCACCTGGTCGTGCGCGCGATGCGGGCCGCGTTCGAGGCCATGGGCGAGCAGCCCCCGGGACTGAGACTCTCCTGCACCAACCGGATCCCGCACAGCCGTGGGCTGGGCTCCTCCTCGGCCGCCATCGTCGGGGGCATCGTGCTCGCCCAAGCACTGAGGACCGACGGGGGCGAGCGCCTCGACGCCGCCGAGGCCCTCGCGCTCGCCAACCGGCTCGAGGGCCATCCCGACAACGTCGCGCCGGCACTGCTGGGCGGGTTCGTCGTCTGCGGCCAGGCCGGCGAGCTGGTCTGGGCCCAGAACGCTCCGGTCGATCCCTCGATCTCGGCGGTCGTGCTGGTGCCGCCGCACGGCGTGGCCACCGAGGTCGCCCGAGGCCTGCTCCCCGACGTGGTGGCGCACGCCGATGCGGCTGCCAACACCGGCCGCGCCGCCCTCCTCGTGGCGGCGCTCGGTGGTGAGCCACGCGTGCTCCTGCGTGCCACCGAGGACTTCCTGCACCAGCGACACCGCGAACCGGCGATGCCGGAGTCGATCGCGCTGGTCGCGGACCTGCGCGCGCGGGGGGTCCCGGCGGTGGTGTCCGGTGCAGGTCCGACCGTGCTCGCATTCGTGGCGGACGGGGCGACCCCCGGAGCCGATTTCGTCGCCGGCCTCGCACCGCCCGGGTGGCGGACCTGGCAGCAGGCTGTGGGGGGACGCGGAGCTCGCGTGGTAATCTGAGCGCAGCGTCCCGCGGCCTCTCGGTTGAGCACCATCCGGAGCCGACGACATCAGACGCCAAGCCGATCACCTCCCACCAGGGAAGTCCCGACACGTCTCTGTCCGGACTACCCAGCAGGGTTCGGTAGCACGCATCACATGCAGCTGACGGCATCGCCGTACAGCCGAAAAGGGGGAAGGACCCCGGATGACCGAAGCCACCGAGACCGCACCCGCCTCCGGCGCATCTACGCCCGGCGGCCGCAAGGGCGGCCTGAACGCCATGTTGCTCCCCGAGCTCAAACAGCTCGCCGGTGGGCTCGGCATCAAGGCCACCGGGATGCGCAAGGGGGACCTCATCGAGGCCATCAAGGCCGCCCAGGGCGGCGGCAGCGCCGGCGGGAACGCCGGTCCCGCGACCGGGCAGAACGGCGTCCGCGGGCACGAGAGCCGCGAGGAGCAGTCTGGCGAAGGCTCGCGAGACCAGCAGGCGCGCCAGCCGCAGGACAAGCAGGGCGACCAGCAGAAGCGTGCCGGCCAGGGCGGTCAGGGCGGCGAGCAGCGTGAGAACAAGCGCGAGGAGCGCCAGGGCAACCGCAACGACAACCGGGGCGACAACCGGGGACGACGACCGTGACGACAACCGGGGCGGCGACCGGGGCGGCGACAACCGGAACCGCAACGACGACCGCAGGGCGACCGCCAGAACACGCAGGGCGACCGCCAGAACACCCAGGGTCGCAACCAGGGCCAGGACAACCGGGGCGGTGGCAACCGCACCGACGACGACGGCGGCGGCAGCCGCCGCAACCGCCGGCGTCGCGGTCGCGACCGGGCCGGTCAGGGTGGCGGCCAGGGCGGTGGCGGAGGCGGAGGCCGCGGCAACCGCAACGAGCCGGACATGCAGATCCTCGAGGACGACGTCCTCGCACCGTGCGCGGGCATCCTCGACCTGATGGACAACTACGCCTTCGTCCGGACGAGCGGCTACCTCCCGGGCAGCGACGACGTCTACGTGTCCATGTCGATGGTGCGCAAGTTCGGTCTGCGTCGCGGCGACGCGGTCACCGGTCAGGTCCGGCAGCCGCGCGAGGGCGAGCGGCGGGAGAAGTACAACCCGCTCGTGAAGCTCGACAGCGTCAACGGTGCCGATCCCGAGTCGGCCGGCTCGCGGGTCGAGTTCAACAAGCTCACGCCGCTGTACCCCTCCGAGCGCCTGCGCCTCGAGACCACGTCGACCAACCTCATCGGCCGCGTCATCGACATCGCGGCGCCGATCGGCAAGGGACAGCGTGGCCTGATCGTGTCGCCGTCGAAGGCCGGCAAGACGATGATCATGCAGTCGATCGCGAACTCGATCACGACCAACAACCCCGAGTGCCACCTGATGGTCGTCCTCGTCGACGAGCGTCCCGAGGAGGTCACCGACTTCGAGCGTTCGGTCAAGGGTGAGGTCGTCAGCTCCACGTTCGACCGCCCGGCCGCCGACCACACGATCGTCGCCGAGCTCGCCATCGAGCGGGCCAAGCGGCTCGTCGAGCTGGGCCACGACGTCGTCGTGCTCCTCGACGGCATCACCCGCCTCGGCCGCGCGTACAACCTCGCCGCACCGGCGAGCGGCCGGATCCTGTCCGGTGGGGTCGACTCGGCGGCGCTCTACCCGCCGAAGCGCTTCTTCGGGGCCGCGCGCAACATCGAGGACGGCGGCTCGCTGACCATCCTCGCCACGGCGCTGATCGAGAGCGGCTCGAAGATGGACGAGGTCATCTTCGAGGAGTTCAAGGGCACCGGCAACATGGAGATCCGGCTGCGCCGCGACTTCGCGGACAAGCGGATCTTCCCGGCGATCGACGCCGTCCAGTCGGGTACTCGTCGCGAGGAGCTCCTGATGAGCAAGGAGGAGCTCTCCATCATCTGGAAGCTGCGTCGGGTGCTCTCGGCCCTGGACGGACAGCAGGCGCTCGAGCTGCTCCTGGAGCGCCTGAAGAAGTCGCAGAACAACCTGGAGTTCCTGATGCAGGTGCAGAAGACGACGCCGACGGCCGGCGGACAGGACGACTGATGGGGACGCAGTCGAGCGTGCGTCTTGGGTGGCGCGTAGCGTGCGTGCCCTTGGCTCTGGTCATCTAGGTCCGATATGCCCGCGCCCGCCGTTGGGTGTGGATATGCTCATCTGGGACTTACGAGATTTTCGAGGGGAAACACATGGCTCGCATCGTGATTGCGGATGACGACGCAGACATCCGCGAGCTCGTCGTGTTCAAGTTGCGTCACGGCGGACACGACGTCGTCCCGGTGGGGGACGGTGCCGCTGCCGTCGAGGCCTGCACGGCCGAGAAGCCCGATCTGGTCATCCTCGACGTGATGATGCCGGGAATGAGCGGCCTCGACGCCGCCCGCGCTCTCCGTGCCGACTCCAACATGGACGGCCTTCCGATCATCATGCTGACGGCCCGTGCCCAGGAGTCCGACATCGAGCAGGGCTTCGAGGCCGGCGCGGACGACTACATCGTCAAGCCGTTCAGTCCGCGAGAGCTCGCGTCGCGCGTCTCCGCGGTGCTCGCGCGCAGTCGCTGACGGGGCCGCTCAGGCTGCTTCTGCCGCGTTGTCGGCCGCTCCCACATGGTGGGAACAGGCGCCGGCCAGCGGGTGTTGAGCAGGGTGCCCGTCGATTCGCTCGCACGCGGTCGTCGATGGCACACTTGGACGCTGGCTCCGGTTCACGCACCCGCAGGGGTGCGACCCGGCGGCTGTAACCCGAGAGGAAACCATGAAGAAGGACATCCACCCCGAGTACGTGACCACCGAGGTGACCTGCACCTGCGGCAACACGTTCACGACTCGAAGCACTGCCACGAGTGGCATCATCCACTCCGAGGTGTGCTCCAACTGCCACCCCTTCTACACGGGCAAGCAGAAGATCCTCGACACCGGTGGCCGCGTGGCCCGCTTCGAGGCCCGCTACGCCAAGAAGAAGGCCGGCAAGTAGCTTCTGGGACCTCAGGTTTCCCCGGCTGACCGGGGAGACCTGTCCTTGTCAGGCAATGCATGAGCCGACAAGCGCCAGTTTCCCCGGCTGACCGGGGAAACCGTCACCCCACCCAGGAGCCCCCGTGTTCGAAGTCGTCTCCCAGCTCGCAGCGGAGCACGCCGAGCTCGAGACGAGGCTGGCCGACCCGTCGGTGCACTCCGACCAGTCGTTGGCCCGTCGCCTCGGCCAGCGGTACGCCGAGCTGAGCGCGATCCTGCGCGTCCACCGGGAGTGGACCCAGCTGACCGGCGACCTCGAGGCCGCGCGTGAGCTGGCGGGGGAGGAGGCAGAACAGGGTGGTGGGTTTGCGGCCGAGGCCGAGCAGCTCGAGAAGGCGCGCAGCCAGGCTGAGGAGCGACTGCGCCACCTGCTCGTGCCGCGCGACCCCTCCGACGGCAAGGACGTCCTGCTCGAGGTGAAGTCGGGAGAGGGCGGTGAGGAGTCGGCGCTCTTCGCCGGCGACCTGTTCCGCATGTACACGCGGTACGCCGAACGACGCGGCTGGTCCACCGAGGTGCTCGACGCCACGGAGTCCGATCTCGGGGGCTTCAAGTCGGTGACCGTCGCGGTCAAGGCGAAGGGCACCCCCGAACCCGGCGAGGCACCGTTCGCCCTGCTGAAGTTCGAGGGCGGCGTGCACCGGGTCCAGCGCGTGCCCGTGACCGAGAGCCAGGGCCGGGTACACACCAGCGCGGCCGGCGTGCTCGTGCTGCCCGAGGCCGAGCAGGTCGAGGTGCACATCGAGGACAAGGACCTCCGCATCGACGTGTTCCGATCCAGCGGACCGGGCGGGCAGAGCGTGAACACCACCGACTCGGCGGTGCGCATCACCCACGTCCCCACCGGCATCGTGGTCAGCTGCCAGAACGAGAAGTCCCAGCTCCAGAACCGCGACCAGGCGATGCGCATCCTGCGGGCCCGGCTGCTCGCGATGGCCGAGGAGGAGGCCAGTGCCGAGGCCAGCGACGCCCGGCGTTTGCAGGTCCGCACGGTCGACCGCTCGGAACGGATCCGCACCTACAACTACCCGGAGAACCGGATCTCCGACCACCGCACCGGCTACAAGTCCTACGACCTCGACCGGGTGCTCGATGGTGATCTGGAGGCCGTGATCGCCTCGTGCGTCGATGCCGACATGTCCGCACGGCTCGAGACCATCGGTGACTGAGCTGCCTGGCGGGCCCGACGGTGCCGAGCCCACCACCGCACGTGAGCTCCTCCGCGAGGCCGCGCGTCGGCTCGCCGAGGGCGGCGTCGCCAGCCCGGAGTACGACGCTGCCGAGCTGCTCGCACACGTCCTCGGCACCACCCGCGGCCAGCTGCCCCTCGTGGAGGGCATCCGCGCCGGCCATCGCGAGACCTACGACGGCCTGGTGGGTCGCCGTGCCACCCGGGAACCGCTCCAGCACCTGATCGGCACGGCCGCGTTCCGGCACGTCGAGCTCCAGGTCGGACCGGGTGTCTTCGTGCCGCGTCCCGAGACCGAGCTGCTCGCCGGCTGGGCGATCGACCGTGCCCGTGAGGTGGGCCGCGAGACAGGCCGCGAGACAGGCCGGAAACAGGGGAGACCCCCGTCGTGGTCGACCTGTGCACCGGCTCGGGCGCGATCGCGCTGGCCATCGCGGACGAGGTGCCCGGCGCGCGGGTCCACGCCATCGAGCTGGACCCGCCCGCCTTCCAGTGGGCCGAGCGCAACCTGGCCGGCAGCGGGGTCGACCTCCGATTGGGCGACATGGCCGGCGCCTTCCCGCACCTCGACGGCACCGTCGACGTGGTGGTGTGCAACCCGCCGTACATCCCGCTCGAGGCGTTCGAGGGCGTCGCTCCCGAGGCGCGCGACCACGACCCGGCGCTCGCCCTGTGGTCGGGCGAGGACGGCCTCGACGCGATCCGCGTCCTCGAAGCGACCGCCGCGCGGCTGCTCAGGCCTGGCGGGTGGGTCGGCGCCGAGCACGCCGACGTCCAGGGGGAGTCCGCCAGGCAGGTCTTCCTCGACGCCGGCCGGTGGACCGAGGTGCGCGACCACGAGGACCTGGCAGGTCGTTCGCGCTACGTGGTGGCCCGGCTGGCACGATGACTCCGTGAACACCCCACGAAATCGCGAGGGCGGCTCGCTGCGCTCGCGGCGTCACGATTCCGCGGGGACACCCGTGAGCACGCGGTACGACCTCTCCGACCCCACGAGCCGTGAGGCCGGGCTGGCTGCCGCCGTCACCGCCGTACGCCGGGGCCAGCTGGTGGTCCTCCCGACCGACACCGTCTACGGGATCGGTGTGGACGCGTTCGACGCCGATGGCGTGCAGCGGCTGCTCGACGCCAAGGGGCGTGGCCGGGACATGCCGCCGCCGGTGCTGATCTCCTCCAACACCACCCTCGAGGCCCTCGCGACCGAGGTGCCGGGATGGGCGAGCGGCCTGGTCGAGCAGTACTGGCCCGGACCGCTGACCATCGTGTGCCGTCAGCAGCCCTCGCTTCGCTGGGACCTCGGCGAGACCCGGGGCACCGTCGCGATCCGGATGCCCGACGACGAGGCGGCGCTCGAGCTCCTCGGCCGCACCGGCCCGCTGGCCGTCTCGTCGGCAAACACCACCGGTCATCCGGCCGCCACCAACGCCGACGACGCAGACGAGATGCTCGGCTGGGCCGTCGAGGTGGTCCTGGACGGAGGACCGTGCAACGGTTCGGCCGCGTCCACCATCGTCGACTGCACGGGGACACAGCCGCGCATCCTGCGTGAGGGTGCCATCAGCGAGGCGGGGCTCAGCACCGTCCTCGAAGGCCTCGGCACCGAGCTCGCCACCGATCTGGAGAACGAGGCCGGACCCGACCGTGCGTGAGTACCTTCTCGTCTTCCTCGTCGCCGCCGTCGCCAGCTACCTGCTGTGCGTCTTCGCGCGCGAGCTGGCGATCCGGTCCGGCGCGGTCGCCCGGGTCCGGGACCGCGACATCCACGCCGCGCCGATCCCCTACTTCGGTGGGGTGGCCATGCTCGGCGGCCTTGGCGCGGGTCTGCTGGTCGCCCAGCACCTGCCGTTCCTGAGCACCTCCCAGCCCTTCGTCTTCCACGACTCCGGCATCGTGCTGATGGCGGGGGCGATGATCTGCGCGGTGGGTGTGGTCGACGACCTGATCGAGCTGGACGCGCTGACCAAGCTGGGCGGGCAGATCCTCGCGGCGGGATTCCTCGTCCTCAACGATGTCCGGCTCTGGTCGCTGAAGCTCCCCGGCGTCGGACAGTTCGTGCTCGACCCGAGCCAGGGAGCACTGCTCACGATGCTGCTGGTCGTCGGCACGATGAACGCCGTCAACTTCGTCGACGGGCTCGACGGTCTGGCCGGTGGCGTGGTGCTGATCGGCGCCGTGGCGTTCTTCCTGTTCTCCTACCAGCTCGCCGATGCCAACGGGTACACGCTGGCCATCACCGCCGCCATGCTGTGCGCCGCCATGGGTGGTGCCTGCGCCGGCTTCCTGCCGCACAACTTCTTCCCGGCGCGCATCTTCATGGGCGACTCCGGCTCGATGCTGCTGGGGCTGGTGCTCTCCGGGTCGGCGCTCACCCTCACCGGCCAGTTCGCTGATGTCTCGGTCCAGCAGGGTGGCAGCACCGACGGCTCGATCGTGATGCTGTTGCCCATCCTGCTGCCGATCTCGATCCTGATCGTGCCGCTCGCGGACCTCGTCCTGGCCGTCGTACGCCGCACCCGCCGCGGGCAGGCGTTCTACCAGCCGGACAAGGAGCACCTCCACCACCGGCTGCTCGAGATCGGGCACAGCCAGCGCCGTGCGGTGCTGATCATGTGGCTCTGGGCGGGCTTGATCGCCTTCGGGGCAGTGCTGGTCAGCCTCTACTCCGGGATGCTCACCTGGGCGGTGCTCGCGACGTTGACCGTGCTGACGGTGCTGCTCACCTTCCTCCTGCCGCGCGTGCAACGGCCGGGTGAGACGCGTGTCGAGGACCATCTCGTCCGCTGAGCGGGACCCCGGGTTCGTCCTCTCCGGGACTTTGTGCTAATTTTCACAAGACCGCCGCACGACGACGATCCGACGAGGCCGCCGATGATGACGACCCCCCCGTCCCGAACCCCCGTTCCGGGGGTGTGTTCGCGGCCGATCACCCCGGCTGTGGCGTCTCTCCTGCTGTGATAGTTTCGCGCGGTCGGTCGCCGCATCGCTTCGGAGCGATGTGCGAGCGCGTCCGACGCCCCCCAGCATCTTGATCCCCTCCCCCCAAGGAAGCAGTCTCGTGACATGGGCGACCCGCAAGCCCCGAGCGGCCTGCGAGGCCGGGACCTCGCCACGCTGGGCGGTGTCCTCGTCGCAGGGGTCGTGGGCGGCCTGGTCGTGGGCGTGCTCGTCGACAACGCGACAGGCAGCTCCCCGACGTGGACATTGGTCGGGCTCGGCGTCGGTGTCGTCCTCGGCATCGTGGCGTTCGTCATCCGCGTCCGCGCCGCGCTTCGGGAGTGAGGCACGATGACCCACGAGCCCGTCCGGGCCGCCGAGCCGCAGCTCGATCCCCAGGTCGAGCCACAGCTCCCGCCCCGCGACCATGAGCAGTCACCCGACCCGGTGTCCCCGCTGCCCGCCGGCGAGAAGCCGTCGATCTGGCGCGTGCTCAAGGACCAGCGCAAGGCGCTGTGGATGGCGGTCGTCCTGGTGGTCGCAAGCTTCTGGGTCTGCGGGCAGCTCGACCGCTGGGCCCTCGGCACCAGCATCGTGGTCGGCGTCCTGCTGGGGGTGGTCAACCACGTGGCGACCGAGCTCTGGCTGCTGCGGCTGATCACCTCGGGGGACCAGCCCACCCGCGGCAAGATGATCACTGCGACACTGGTGCGCCTCGGCGTCCTGACCGTCGTGGCGGTGGGCATCGCCATCGCCTTCTGGCCCGACGGTGTCGGGGTGCTGCTCGGTCTGGCCGTCTACCGACTGATCTCCCTGCTGATGACCAGCATGACCCTCCTGAAGGAGCTGAAGAGCCAATGACGTTGAGTCGGGTTCGCAATGCCGCCCTGGTGCTGGCAGTCGTGAGCTTCGTGGTCGGAGTCGTGCTGTCGTTCTCCGAGTCCGGTGCGGCGCCGGAGATCACCATCGGCCATCACGTCACCCGCACCATCGGCGGTCTGACGTTCAACATCGACACGATCATCTCGACGCTCGTCGCCGGCACCCTGGTCTTGCTGCTCGGCCTGGTGGTCAGGGGCACCCTCACCAAGGAGACCTCCGACCACGTCCCGACGAAGATCCAGCTGGTGTGGGAAGCGGTCGTCGACCAGGTCAACACCCTGGTCGCGAACAACCTCGGCAAGGTCCACCCGTTCGTCGCCCCCCTCGCGGTCAGCCTGTTCTTCTTCATCCTGTTTGCGAACTGGCTCGAGCTGCTACCGCTCAAGATCAACGACGAGTTCCACATCCTGTCTGTCCCGACTGCCGACACCAACCTCACCTACGCGCTCGCGCTGGTCACGATGATCAGCGTGTGGGCCTACGGGATCCGGCAGAAGGGAACGAAGGGCTACTTCAAGCACTTCGCCGAGCCGTTCCCCGTGCTGCTGCCCCTCAACATTCTCGAAGAGCTCATCAAGCCGGTCACGCTGGCCCTGCGACTCTTCGGCAACATCTTCGCCGGGGGCATCATGCTCTCGCTGATCACGCTGATCCCCCTCTTCGCGTTGTGGGCCCCCAACCTGCTGTGGAAGGGCTTCAGCGGCCTTATCGCCGTGATCCAGGCGTTCATCTTCGCGCTGCTCACCGTGCTCTACTTCGCGATGGCCGGCGCCGGACACGGCGACGAGGAGCATGAGGAGAACCAAGAGGAGCGCGACCACGACTCCGAGCCCAGCGAGCCGGCGTCCGTTCCTGCGAGCTGACCGGTCGCTGCTGACCGAAAAGAAGCACAACCCAGGCGTCCGCCAAGACGCACGACATGAGGAGAGAAGATCAATGGCAGTATCAGATGAAGCCGTCACGCTGGCGGGTGCGTTCGTCGGCGGCGGCATTGCCCTCGCAGGTGGCGCCATCGGCGCCGGTGTCGGTGACGGTCTCGCCGGTTCGTCCTACATCGAGGGTGTCGCCCGTCAGCCGGAGGCTCAGGGCCGCCTGCAGGTCATCTTCTTCCTGACCGTCGGTCTGGTGGAGGCGATGTTCTTCATCAACCTCGCCTTCATGGCGCTGTTCGTCTTCGTCCTCGGGTGACCTCCATGACTGCCGGCATCGTGGCGCTCACGTTCGCGTCGAGCAGCGAAGAAGGCGGCGGCGGGACCCAGAACTTCCTGGTCCCCAACGCGACCTTCTTCGTCGAGCTGGCTGCGTTCCTGCTGCTGTTCTACCTGCTCGCGCGCTTCGTGATCCCGCCGATCAACCGGGCGATGACGGCGCGGCAGGAGGCGATCCGCAAGGAGTTCGCCGAGCTCGACGAGGCCAAGGGCGACGCTCGCAAGGCCGAGGAGGAGTTCAAGGCGCAGATCGCCGACGCCCGCCACGAGGCCGCCAAGATCCGTGAGGAGGCGCGCGAGCAGGGTGCGCAGATCATCTCCGAGGCCCGGGAACAGGCCCAGGCCGAGGGAGCTCGCATCGTGGAGCATGGTCACGCGCAGGTCCGTGCCGAGCGACAGCAGGCCGTGGCCTCGCTGCGGGCCGAGGTGGGCACGCTGGCCATCGACCTCGCCGGCCGCATCGTCGGCGAGAGCCTCGAGGACGACGAGCGCAGCACGCGCGTCGTCGATCGGTTCCTGGCCGACGTCGAGTCGATGCAGACCGCCGAGGCGGTTGCGCAGGACGGGGACCGCTGATGCTGCGTGGCGCCTCCGCCGAGGCCAAGGACGAGCTGAGCACTCGTCTCGAGGACACCTCGGGCGACCTCGCCACCATCGGTGAGGAGCTGTTCGCCGTCACGGCCGTGCTCCGCAGCGAGGCGGCGGTTCGGCGGATCGCCACCGACGCCTCGATCGAGGGTGACGCGAAGGCCGGCCTGATGGACAACCTCTTCGCCAACACCCTCGGGGCGGACGCGCTCGACCTCGTCAAGGACGCGGTGAAGCGCCGCTGGACGGGGCCCCGCGACCTGGCCGACGTGATCGAGTACCTCGGCGTGCTCGCCACGGTCCGGTCCGCGGGCGACGAGGGCGGTCGCATCAGCGACGAGCTCTTCGAGGTCCGCCGGAACGTGGATGCTCACGCGGAGCTTCGTTCGACGCTCTCCGACCCCGCTCGCAGCACCGCTGACAAGCGCGGGCTGCTGGACCAGCTCCTCGAAGGCAAGGTCCAGAAGGCGACCCTGCTGCTGGTCGGCCAGGCAGTGAGTGGCAGCCACGGCAACGTCGACCGTGGACTCGAGGAGTTCCAGCACATCGCGGCCGAGGCCAAGCAGGAGAAGATCGCGACGGTGCGCACCGCCCGTCCCCTGACCGACAACGAACGCGACCGGCTGACGCAGGCACTGTCCCAGCAGTACGCCACGTCGGTGCACCTGCAGGTAGTGGTGGACCCCGATGTCGTCGGCGGCCTGCGGGTCCAGATCGGCGACGACGTCATCGACGGCACCGTGGCCAGCAAGCTCGATGACGTCCAGCGCAAGCTCGCCGGCTGACCAGCCGAGGGCACCCCAGCAACTCCAGAAGACCCCGAGCAACAGGGAAGAGGCACGAAGATGACGGAGCTTTCGATTCGTCCGGAAGAGATCCGCGACGCGCTCCACAAGTACGTCGAGGACTACAAGCCTGCGGCCGCCAGCAAGGAGGAGGTCGGCACGGTCGCCGAGACCGGCGACGGCATCGCGCGGATCAGCGGCCTCCCCTCGGCCATGGCCAACGAGCTGCTCGAGTTCGAGGACGGGACCCAGGGCCTTGCCCTGAACCTCGACACCCGCGAGATCGGTGTCGTCGTCCTCGGTGACTACGCCGGCATCGAGGAGGGCCAGACCGTACGCCGCACCGGCGAGATCCTGTCGGTCCCTGTGGGCGACAAGTTCCTCGGCCGTGTGATCGACCCGCTCGGCACCCCGATCGACGGCCTCGGTGACATCGAGGCCGAGGGCCGCCGCGCGCTCGAGCTCCAGGCGCCGGGCGTGATGGCACGCAAGTCGGTGCACGAGCCGCTCGCGACCGGCATCAAGGCGATCGACTCGATGACCCCGATCGGCCGCGGCCAGCGCCAGCTGATCATCGGCGACCGCTCGACGGGCAAGACCACGATCGCGATCGACACGATCATCAACCAGAAGCAGAACTGGGAGTCCGGCGACGAGGACAAGCAGGTCCGATGCATCTACGTCGCCATCGGCCAGAAGGGCTCGACCATCGCCGCCGTGCGCGGAGCCCTCGAGGAGGCAGGCGCGCTGGAGTACACCACGATCGTGGCGTCTCCTGCCTCGGACTCGGCGGGGTTCAAGTACCTCGCCCCGTACACCGGCTCCGCCATCGGCCAGCACTGGATGTACGACGGCAAGCACGTCCTGATCGTCTTCGACGACCTGACCAAGCAGGCCGAGGCCTACCGCGCCGTGTCGCTCCTGCTGCGCCGCCCGCCGGGTCGTGAGGCCTACCCGGGCGACGTCTTCTACCTGCACAGCCGTCTGCTCGAGCGCTGCGCCAAGCTCTCCGACGACCTTGGCCACGGCTCGATGACCGGGCTGCCGATCATCGAGACCAAGGCCAACGACGTGTCGGCGTACATCCCGACCAACGTCATCTCGATCACCGACGGCCAGATCTTCCTGCAGTCCGACCTGTTCGCCTCCAACCAGCGCCCGGCCATCGACGTCGGTGTCTCGGTGTCGCGAGTCGGCGGTGCGGCGATGACCAAGGCGATGAAGACGGTCACCGGATCGCTCAAGGTCGACCTGGCGCAGTTCCGCGCCATGGAGGCGTTCGCGATGTTCGCTTCGGACCTCGACGCCGCGTCGCGTCAGCAGCTGGACCGCGGTCAGCGGCTGATGGCGCTGCTCAAGCAGCCGCAGTACTCGCCCTACCCCCTCGAGGACATGACGGTCTCGCTGTGGCTGGGCACCTCAGGTCGCCTCGACCGGGTGCCGACCGAGGACGTGCTGCGCTTCGAGCAGGAGTTCATCGACCACGTCCGGCGCTCGCAGCAGGATGTCCTCGAGTCCATCGCGGACACCCTGAAGTTCGAGGACGAGACCGAGGACAAGCTGGCGAAGGCCTACGACAACTTCCTGGACCAGTTCGAGACCAGCGAGGGCGGCTCGATCAAGGCCGGCCACGAGGAGCACGAGGCGCTCGAGGACGAGGACATCGACCAGGAAAAGATCGTCAAGCAGAAGAAGGGCTGACCCGAAGCAATGGCGGTATCCCTGCGCGAGTACCGCGCGCGGATCAAGTCGACGGAGTCGATGAAGAAGATCACGCGCGCCATGGAGCTCATCGCTGCGTCCCGGATCATCAAGGCGCAGCAACGGGCCCAGGCGGCGGCGCCGTACGCCCGCGAGCTGACCCGGGCGGTCTCCGCGGTGGCGACGTACTCCAACGTCGATCACCCGTTGACCACCGAGCCGGACGACCCGAAGCGGGCCGCCATTCTCGTGGTCACGAGTGACCGCGGGCTTGCGGGCGCCTACTCCTCGAGCGTCCTGAAGGAGGCCGAGCGCCTGCGCACCAGGCTCGAGGAGGAGGGCAAGGAGGTCGACACCTACGTCTCCGGACGGAAGGGTGAGGCCTTCTACAAGTTCCGCGGCCGCAAGATCGTCGAGGCGTGGACCGGCCACAGCGACCAGCCGAACTACGACGTGGCCGAGGCCATCGGCAACGCGCTCATCGGGGCGTTCATCAACGACGAGGCCCAGGCGACCACGATCGAGGAGGGCGACGAGACCCGCGAGCTGCACCCGGGTGTGGACGAGGTCCACGTGGTGTTCACGCAGTTCCGCACCATGCTCGTGCAGGAGCCCCGTGACATCCGGCTGCTGCCACTCGAGGTGGTGGAGGGGGAGGAGACCCCGGAGAGCGCCGACGTGCTGCCGCTCTACGAGTTCGAACCGTCACCCGAGGAGGTGCTCGACGGACTGCTCCCCAAGTACGTCCAGAGCCGCATCTTCTTCGCGCTGCTCCAGGCTGCTGCCTCGGAGCTCGCTGCCCGTCAGAAGGCGATGAAGTCCGCGACAGACAACGCCGACGAGCTGATCAAGAAGTACACCCGTACCGCCAACCAGGCCCGTCAGGCCGGCATTACCCAGGAAATCAGCGAGATTGTCGGTGGCGTGAACGCGCTCGCCGACGCCCAAGCCGGACGGGAATGACAGAGCAGTGACACGCATGACTGCCACCGCCGCGACCACACGCCGATCGCCGTCGGCACCGCACACCGCAACCCGCAGCTCCAGGAGTGAGTGAGAGAGAACATGACTGCCACCGCCGAAGAGAACAAGCAGGACCAGGAGGCCGGGAGCACCGGTCGCATCGCCCGGGTGATCGGGCCGGTCGTCGACGTGGAGTTCCCCGTCGACTCCATGCCCGAGATGTACAACAAGCTCGAGGTCGACCTCGAGCTGCTCGGCGAGACGAGGGTCCTCTCCCTCGAGGTCGCCCAGCACATCGGTGACGGCATGGTCCGCGCCATCTCGCTGCAGCCGACCGACGGACTCGTCCGCGGCGCCGAGGTCCGGGACACCGGTGGGCCGATCTCGGTCCCCGTGGGTGACGTCACCAAGGGCCACGTGTTCAACGCGCTCGGCGACTGCCTCAACCTCGAGGAGGGGGAGGAGCTCGACGTCAAGGAGCGCTGGGGCATCCACCGCAAGGCGCCCGCCTTCGACCAGCTCGAGTCCAAGACCGAGATGTTCGAGACCGGCATCAAGGTCATCGACCTGCTGGCGCCGTACGTCCAGGGCGGCAAGATCGGCCTGTTCGGCGGCGCCGGTGTCGGCAAGACGGTGCTGATCCAGGAGATGATCGCGCGCGTCGCGAAGGACCACGGTGGTGTGTCCGTGTTCGCCGGCGTCGGCGAGCGCACCCGTGAGGGCAACGACCTGATCCAGGAGATGGAGGAAGCCGGCGTCATCGGTCAGACCGCGCTGGTCTTCGGCCAGATGGACGAGCCGCCGGGCACGCGGCTCCGGGTGGCGTTGTCCGGGCTGACGATGGCGGAGTACTTCCGCGACGTGCAGAGCCAGGACGTGCTGCTGTTCATCGACAACATCTTCCGGTTCACCCAGGCCGGCTCCGAGGTGTCCACGCTGCTGGGCCGGATGCCGTCCGCGGTGGGCTACCAGCCCAACCTCGCCGACGAGATGGGCACGCTCCAGGAGCGGATCACCTCGACGCGTGGTCACTCGATCACCTCGATGCAGGCGATCTACGTGCCGGCCGACGACTACACCGACCCGGCTCCGGCGGCCACGTTCGCCCACCTGGACGCGACCACCGAGCTCTCGCGCGAGATCGCCTCGCTCGGCATCTACCCCGCGGTGGACCCGTTGACGTCGACCTCGCGGATCCTCGACCCGCAGTACATCGGCAAGGACCACTACGACTGCGCCGTGCGCATCAAGCAGATCCTGCAGCGCAACAAGGAGCTCCAGGACATCATCGCGATCCTCGGTGTCGACGAGCTCTCCGAAGAGGACAAGGTCATCGTGTCCCGCGCTCGCCGTATCCAGCGGTTCCTCTCCCAGAACACCTACGTGGCCAAGCAGTTCACCGGTCTCGAGGGCTCGACGGTTCCGATCGGCGACACCGTCGAGGCGTTCAACAAGATCGCGGACGGTGACTACGACCACGTGGCCGAGCAGGCGTTCTTCATGTGCGGTGGTCTCGACGACGTCGAGCGCAAGTGGGACGAGATCCAGAAGCAGACCGGTCAGGGCGGCGACGACTCGTGAGCGACGACACCCTCCAGGTCGAGCTGGTCGCTGCCGACCGGCTCGTCTGGTCCGGTGAGGCGAAGGTGGTCAACGCACGGACGGCCGGCGGTGAGATCGGCATCCTGGCCAACCACATGCCGGTCCTGTCGCTGCTCGAGGCGGGCGTCGTCGAGGTCGAGACGGCCGACGGCGACAGCTGGCTGGCGGCGGTGGACGACGGCTTCATCTCCGTGGCCGCCAACCGTGTCTCGATCCTGGCCAGCCATGCCGAGCTGGCCACGGACATCGACGCGAGCGCAGGCGCGCTCGGAGCTGGAGCGGGCCAGCGGCGAAGGCGACGACCGCCGCAGCGAGGCCGAGATCCGGAGGCTGGAGGCTCGCGTCCGGGCCTCCGAGAAGGCGTAGTGACGAGCACGACCCGCTGAACCACGACGAGGGCCGTTCCGGTGACCGGGGCGGCCCTCGAGCATGCCCGGCCATCTCCTAGTCTGTGTCCCTCACGCATCGCGAGGTGGAACGAGGACTCGATGCCGTTATGGCAGTGGCTGCTGGACGCCGCTGGTGCCGTGCTGCTCCTGGTCCTGATCTTCGGCCTGGTGCTCGTCGTACGACGGCGGCTGCTCTCGCGGCACGGGGGCACCTTCGAGCTCAGCGTTCGTGAGAAGCGTCAGGCGGAGGGTCGCGGCTGGGTGCTGGGCATGGGCCGCTACCGCGAGGACTCGCTGGAGTGGTTCCGCATCTTCTCCCCGCTTCCCGTGCCGAACCGGGCCTGGCGACGCAACGACCTCGCGGTCCTGTCGCAGCGTCAGCCCGAGGGTGCCGAGGAGTTCTCGCTGTACGCCGGCCACGTGGTCGTGCTCTGTCGCACGCCGCGAGGTGAGGCCGAGCTCGCGATGAGCCCGAGCTCGCTGACCGGGCTGCAGTCCTGGCTCGAGGCCGGGCCGCCGGGGTCGCGGCCGTCGCGGTAGGGGGAACGGTTTCCCCGGTCGACCGGGGAAACCCGGTCTTGACGGCCGAAGCATTGCCCGACAAGGACAGGGACTGCCCGTCAAAGCCGTGCGTCCTGTGCGAGCGACCTAAGAGCCAGCCTTCTTCGTACGCCGACGCCGCGGTGCCGGGCCACTGGCCGCGCCGCGCTCACCACCGGGGACCCAGAGCACGTCGCCGTTCTCGCGGTTCGCGTGCCGGGCCAGGATGAACAGCAGGTCCGAGAGCCGGTTGAGATAGGTGATCGCCAGGACGTTCATCGACTCGGCGTACTGGGCGTGGGCGGCCCAGGCCGAGCGCTCCGCGCGCCGGCAGACGGTGCGCGCGACGTGGAGGTGCGCAGCGGCCACGGTCCCGCCGTTCAGGATGAACGAGCGCAGCGCCGGGAGCTGCTCGTTGTAGTGGTCGCACCACCCCTCCAGCCGCTCGACGTAGTCGGCCTCGATGCGCAGCGGCGGGTACTCCGGGTTCTCGACCACCGGAGTGCAGAAGTCGGCGCCGACGTCGAAGAGATCGTTCTGGACGTGGGTCAGCACGGCGGCGACGTCATCGGTCGAGCTCGCCCGTCGCCAGCACCACGCCGAGATGGGCGTTGGTCTCGTCCACGTCCGCGTAGGCCTGCAGCCGCAGGTCGGTCTTCGCCGTCTCGCTCATGTCGCCGAGGCGCGTCGTGCCGGCGTCGCCGGTGCGCGTGTAGATCCGCGTCAGGTTGACCATGTGCCCACCCTAGGTGGGTGCCAGTGTTCCGGGTGAGTGGGATCCGCCACGTTCGAGAGGCGACCCTGACGGCCGCTGCCGGGTTTGCGGTGAGTCCTCCTGCCGTCACTAGAGTGACGATCGTGGGCAGCTTCCGTGTGGTCTCCGAGGGCCCGCTGACGCGACCGCTGTCGGGCACGGTGCATGTCGGCGGGGCCAAGAACTCCGCGCTGAAGCTGATGGCCGCCTCGCTGCTCGCTCCCGGCCGGTCGGTGATCCACAACGTGCCGAACATCCTCGACGTCGCCGTCATGGGCCAGCTGCTGCGTCAGCTCGGCTGCACCGTCGAGATCGCCTATCCCGGTCATGCCGACCCGAGCCGCGAGCCGACTGCGGGCCGCGCGACGATCGAGGTCCCGGAGGAGCTCGACCACAAGGCCCCCTATGAGCTCGTACGACGCCTCCGGGCATCGATCGCCGTCCTGGGTCCTCTCGTCGCCCGATGCCGCCGCGCCAGCGTGGCCCTGCCCGGTGGCGATGCGATCGGCTCGCGTGGCCTCGACATGCACATCCTCGGCCTCCAGGAGCTCGGCGCCGTCGTACGCATCGAGCACGGGCAGGTCGTCGCCGAGGTGCCCGAGGGCCTGCAGGGCGCCAACCTCTGGCTCGACTTCCCCTCGGTCGGCGCGACCGAGAACCTGGTGATGGCAGCCGTGATGGCGCGCGGCACCACGGTCATCGACAACGTTGCCCGCGAACCGGAGATCATCGACCTCTGCGAGATGCTCGTGGCGATGGGTGCCCGGATCGACGGGATCTCGACGTCGACCCTGGTCATCGAGGGCGTCGACCGGCTCCGCCCGGTCGAGCACACCACGGTGACCGACCGGATCGTGACGGGGACCTGGGTCTTCGCCAGCGCCATCGCCGGTGGCGACCTGCACATCAGCGGTGGGGTGGCCCACCACCTCGACATCGTGCTCGACAAGCTCGTGGCTGCCGGAGCCGAGATCGAGCAGGGCGAGACCGGCTTCACGGTGCACACCCACAGCCGGCTGAGGTCGTTCGACGTCGCGACGTTGCCCTACCCCGGCTTCCCGACCGACCTGCAGCCCTTCGCGATGACGCTCGCCTCGGTCTCGTCAGGCACCGCGATGATCACCGAGAACGTCTTCGAGGCGCGGTTCATGTTCGCCCAGGAGCTCGCCCGTCTCGGCGCGGACCTGCGCACGGACGGCCACCATGCCGTCGTGCGCGGCGCACCGATGCTCTCCGGTGCCCCGGTGGTCGCCCACGACATCCGCGCCGGAGCCGCCCTGGTGCTGGCCGGTCTGGCCGCGCAGGGCACCACCGAGGTGGCCGAGTCGCAGCACATCGACCGCGGTTACCCGTGGTTCGCGGAGGCACTGGCCTCCGTCGGCGCCGAGGTCAGCCGACTGCCTGACTGAAGCAGGAGTAACAGTCGTCCCAGAGGGGTATTTTCGTGACAACCCTGCGCGTCATGTCATCAGCAGGCGCGACGCGCGCCGATAGTGGGCAAACGGCACGGGGAAGGCAACCCGATGGAGCGCACGGGTCAGGACGGTGACGAGAGCACCACGTTGGAGCTCTCCGGTGCCCTTGACGTGCGCCGCACCGCCGAGGTCCGTGCCCAGGTCTACCTGCTGCTCGAGAGCGGCACGGGCGACGTCGTCGTCGACATCAGCCGCGTGGACTCGATCGACATCACCACCCTGAAGCTGCTGGCGGTGGCCAACCGGGTGGCCGAGCGCAAGGGTCGACGAGTGGTGCTGCGGGGTGCCTCGCCCGGCGTACGCCGCCTGCTGCATCTTGCCCACCTGCGCTCGAAGATCCCCGTCGAGCCCAGCCCCGGCGCCTGACCTCTCCGAGCGGGCTCCCTGGCCCGTGTGACCCATCACGCACGGTGACCCATTCAACAAGCCTTACCCACCGGTACGGATCGGGCCTACCCTCAGCCACATGAACGACAATCCCGCAGCGAGGCCCGAGAAGGACCGTCCCTGGGTGATGCGGACCTACGCCGGCCACTCGTCGGCTGCCGAGTCCAACAAGCTCTACCGGATGAACCTCGCGAAGGGGCAGACCGGCCTGTCGGTCGCCTTCGACCTCCCCACGCAGACCGGCTACGACCCGGACTCCCCGCTCTCGCGCGGCGAGGTCGGCAAGGTCGGCGTGCCCATCCCGCACCTCGGTGAGATGCGGCGCCTGTTCGAGGACATCCCGCTGACGGAGATGAACACCTCGATGACCATCAACGCCACGGCGATGTGGCTGCTGGCGCTCTACCAGGTGGTGGCCGAGGAGCAGAACCAGGACCTCGAGCCCCTCGAGGTCGCCCACCAGCTCGCGGGCACCACCCAGAACGACATCATCAAGGAGTACCTCTCCCGCGGGACCTACGTGTTCCCGCCCGAGCACTCGCTGCGGCTGATCTCGGACGTCATCTCCTACACCGTCAACGAGATCCCGAAGTGGAACCCGATCAACATCTGCAGCTACCACCTGCAGGAGGCGGGCGCCACGCCCACCCAGGAGCTCGCCTACGCGCTGTGCACGGCGATCGCGGTGCTCGACGGGGTCAAGGACTCGGGTCAGGTCTCCGAGGACGACTTCGGGAAGGTCGTCGGCCGGATCTCCTTCTTCGTCAACGCGGGCGTGCGGTTCGTCGAGGAGACCTGCAAGATGCGGGCCTTCGTGCGGTTGTGGGACGAGATCACCCGCGAGCGCTACGGGGTGACCGACGAGAAGATGCGCCGGTTCCGCTACGGCGTCCAGGTCAACTCCCTCGGGCTGACCGAGGCGCAGCCGGAGAACAACGTGCAGCGGATCGTGCTCGAGATGCTCGGCGTCACGCTCAGCAAGAACGCCCGCGCCCGCGCCGTACAGCTGCCCGCGTGGAACGAGGCCCTGGGCCTGCCGCGTCCCTGGGACCAGCAGTGGTCGCTGCGACTCCAGCAGGTGCTCGCCTTCGAGTCCGACCTGCTGGAGTACGACGACATCTTCGAGGGCTCGACCGTGATCGAGGCCAAGGTGTCCCAGCTCGTCGAGGACGCGCGCGCCGAGATGGACCGGGTCCAGGCCCTGGGCGGCGCGATCGCGGCCGTCGAGTCCGGCTACATGAAGCAACAGCTGGTCAGCTCCCACGCCGCTCGTCGCGCCGCGATCGAGAACGGGCAGGACATCGTCGTCGGCGTGAACAAGTTCGAGACCACCGAACCCTCACCCCTGACCGCCGACCTGGACACCGCGATCCAGGCGGCCGACCCCGAGGCAGAGCGGTCCGCGATCGCCGGCCTGGAGGAGTGGCGCGCGGAGCGCGACCAGGGCGAGGTCGACCGCGCCCTCGCGGCCCTGGCGGAGGCCGCCAAGACCGACACCAACCTGATGGAGGCCACCCTGGTCGCGGCCCGTGCCGGCGCGACGACGGGGGAGTGGGCCGGCACCCTGCGTGAGGTCTTCGGTGAGTTCCGTGCCCCGACCGGGGTCTCCGGCGCGGTCGGCGTCGCCGAGGCCGGCCAGGAGCTCACCGAGGTGCGCGAGCTGGTCAGGTCGACCGGCGAGGAGCTCGGTGGACGGCTCCGGCTGCTCGTCGGCAAGCCGGGTCTCGACGGACACTCGAACGGGGCCGAGCAGGTCGCCGTCCGGGCCCGCGACGCCGGGTTCGAGGTCGTCTACCAGGGCATCCGGCTCACGCCCGAGCAGATCGTGGCTGCCGCGGTGGCCGAGGACGTGCACTGCGTCGGCCTCTCGATCCTCTCGGGGTCGCACATGGAGCTGGTCCCCGACGTGCTCGAGCAGATGAAGGCGGAGGGCCTGGAGGACATCCCGGTGATCGTGGGCGGGATCATCCCCGACCGCGACGCCCGCGCCCTCAAGGAGCTCGGCGTGGCCGAGGTGTTCACGCCCAAGGACTTCAGTCTCACTCAGGCCATGGGGGGCATTGTCCGAGCCATTCGCGCCGCCCACGAACTGGTCTAGAAAGGGGTCCGGTCAATCCGGACTCGCCCGGTTGTTGACCGTTGGAGGAGCCGTCGGCGTCGTAGTGTGCGTCACGACGTCACGTGTGGCCGGGAGCACGGCTCGGGCTTCGACGATCAAGGCGGATCGACACATGGAGATGCTGCACGATGAGGAGCGCTGGCGCTTCGAGGCGCTCGCGGACATGGTGCTCACCTCCGACGAAGCCATCGTGCTCGCCGACCCCGAGGGAGTCGTCGTACTCGCCAACAAGGCTGCCGGCGAGATCGTCGGCGTGCCCCCCGAGCTCATGCCGGGCCACACCGTGGAGGACTTCGGGCGCGAGTCGATGCACGCCTTCCAGAAGGTCGCGGTCGCCGCGGTCGTGGCGAACAACATCGAGGTGACCGTGCGCGATGCCCACCTGCGGCACACCAACGGCACCTCGACCGTCGTCGACCTGACCCTGAGCCCGACCCTCAGCGACCGCGGCCCGCTCGTGGCCATCGGCATGCGGGAGCCCCACGACAAGTATCGGCAGACCAAGCTCTTCCGCGGGCTGCTCGAGGCCGCGCCCGACGGCATGGTCATCGTCAACCGCGACGGCGTCATCGTGCTGGTGAACGCCCAGGTCGAGAAGCTCTTCGGCTACGAGCGCGCCGAGCTCGTGGGCGAGCCCGTGGAGATCCTCGTCCCAGACCGGTTCTCGGGCATGCACATGGCCTTCCGGTCCGGCTACGTCACCGAGCCCCGCAGCCGTCCGATGGGCCTCGCCGGCGACCTGCACGCGCGACGCAAGGACGGCTCCGAGTTCCCCATCGAGGTCACGCTGTCCCCCCTGGAGACCGACGAGGGCCTGCTCGTCTCCGCGGCCGTCCGCGACATCTCCGAGCGCCGTCGGATGCAGGAGGAGAACGACCGGGTGAAGGACGAGTTCTTCGCCACGGTCTCCCACGAGCTGCGCACCCCGCTGACCTCGATGATCGGCTACGGCGAGCTGATGACCGATCTGGAGGAGCTCAGCCCGCAGGGTCAGCGCTTCCTCTCGGTCATCGTCCGCAGTGCCGAGCGCGAGCTGCGCCTGGTCGACGACCTGCTCACCCTGGTGGCGATCGAGGAGTCCGGTCTGTCGATCAGGTCGGCGGAGATCGACCTCGAGCGGGTGGTGCGCGAGGCCGTGGAGGCGGCCCGGCCACGCGCCGAGGAGGCCCGCCTGAGGCTCTCGTTGGAGACCCCGGGCACCGCCGTACCCATGTACGGCGACCGCGACCGCCTCGGCCAGGCGATGGACAACCTGCTCTCCAACGCGATCAAGTTCACCCCCGCCGACGGGCGGGTCCGCGTCGTGCTCCGGATGAACACGACCTCGGCCGAGATCGACGTGATCGACACCGGGGTCGGCATCGGCGAGGAGGAGCCCGACGCCCTCTTCGAGCGGCTGTTCCGGTCGACGGCCGCCGTGGCCCAGCAGACCCCCGGGTGCCGGACTTGGCCTGACCATCGCGCTCGCGATCGTCGAGGCGCATGCCGGCACCATCGAGGTCGTGCACAGCGGTCCCCAGGGGACCACGTTCCGGATGATCTTTCCCCTGCGTCGCGCGGGGTCCGCTCCTAGGCCGTCTGACGATCCGTGCCCTGCTGCGCGCCGCCCTGCACGCACGCTGGCCGCGTTCAGTCGCTCGCATGGCGCTGCCACAGCGTCGGCCATGCCCCACCCTTGTCCGTGGCGCTCGACCTTCGGACGCGGATATCGACGCCAGACGATGTCGCGACGGCGAATATCGACCAGGCGACTCGAGCGGATGAACCGCATTGGCGGCTTGCTACGGCGATCGCGGTAGCGACGTCGATGGCGTACACAGAAAATCCAGCCTGAATTCCTCGGGGAATGTGGTGAAGAGCACCTTCTTCGTCGGGAAATGAAAATGCGTGAACTCGGCATGAGCCCCGCGGGGTCGTTTTCCCCGCGACTCGTGGCCACGGTCGTCGCCCTGGCGGTCGGCGTCTCGCTCCTGACGATCGTTGCCGCGCCGTCGCCGCCCGCAGCCAGAGCCGCCGACCCCGTGTGCACGATCTCAGCGAAGCTGGTGAACTCCTGCCGGCCCTGGATCGGCGCCGAGTCGGGTGACTACGGCGTCACCGGTTTCCGGGCCCGGATGCTGGAGCACGAGGCGCGGATCGGTCGTCAGGTCGACATCGTGCACGCCTATCTCGGCACCGGCAACGTGGTGCTGAGCAGCGACATCCTGACGCTGGCACGGCGGCCCGCCACGATCGCCCTGGTCAACTGGAAGGTGTCCAGCCAGTGGGCCAACGGTGACGGTCGAAGCGCGACCGTGAACGGCCAGATCGACAGGATGGCCAACAGCATCAAGGCGCTGGGAACGACGAAGATCATGCTGACCCTCCACCACGAACCCGAGAACAACATCTCTCCCGGAGGCGACCCCAACTGCCCGACGACCCAGTTCAGTGGCTCCGCCGGCACCGTCAGCGACTACGTCGGCATGTGGCGCAACGTGCGTGCGCGGTTCGACGCGCTGGGCGTGAACAACGTCGTCTGGGTGATGAACTACATGGGCTGGCAAGGACTGGCACTGCGTCACCAAGGACTGCTGGCCCGGCAACGACTACGTCGACTGGGTGATGTGGGATCCCTACCCCAGGAACGCCACGTGGACCAACTTCGTCAACACCTTCTACAACTTCCTGATCGCCAACAACGACGCCGAGCACGACTTCATGTCCAAACCGTGGGGACTGGCGGAGTTCGGCTACGTGGGCACCAGCCAGACGGCTGCCTACGCGATCTACGACGACTTGAAGAGGAACCTGAACAACGGCGTGCACCCGCGACTGAAGGCGTACGTCGTGTGGGACAACCACACCGCGAACAGCCTCGACGACCGGGTCGGCTACACCTCTGCCGGCGTACCGGACCCGGTCGAGCAGCAGCACTACAACGCCTTCGCGAACGACCCGCTGCTGACCGGAACCGGCGTCCCGGAACCGGTCGACGAGACGCCCCCCGACGTCTCGATCTCGAGCCCGGCCGACGTCTCGACCGTCGCCGGGACCGTGCCCGTGACCGGCACCGCCACGGACGATGTCGAGGTCGACTCCGTGAGTCTGCTCGTCGACGGAGCCGAGGTCTCCTCCGCGTCGCCGGACGCCGCCGGAACCGTGAGCTTGGACTGGAACAGCGCCACCGTGACCAACGGCGTGCACACGCTCCGATGGCGCGCGCGAGACGCGGCAGGGAACACGGCTCTGTCCTCTTTGGTCGCTGTGACCGTGGAGAACGTCGACTCCGAGCCGCCGACGCCACCGCCCGGTCTGACCGCGACGTGGAGCACGCCCAGTCAGGTCGCGCTCGGCTGGGCGGCGGCGAGTGACAACGGAGCCGTGACCGGCTACCGCGTCTACCGCGACACAGAATTGATCGCGACGCTGGGTCCGGCGGCGCGCTCCCACGTGGACTCGGGGATCGCCAACCTGACCACCCACAGCTACGTCGTCTCGGCCCTCGACGGGGTGGGTAACGAGAGCCCGAGCGAGCCGGCCGTCGTGGTGACCGGCGACGACACAGCACCCAGCATCCCGACGGTCACCGCCGAGCTCACCGCTCCTGACCAGGCCACGGTGACCTGGACCGAGTCGACCGACAACGCGTCGGTGGCCGGCTACCGGATCTACCGCAACGGCGGGCTTGTCGCCGACGTCACCGACGGGAGCGGCACGTTCGTCGACGATGGACTCGACGACGGCATCACCCACTCCTACCGGGCCCGGGCCTACGACGCTGCGACCAACCTCAGCGGGTTGAGCAGTCCAGCGCCGGTCACCACGCCGGACATGACGGCGCCGGGGCCGCCGGTCAACCTGCGCGCGGCATCGACACCCCAGAGCGTCGCCCTGACGTGGGGAGCCGCTGCCGACAACGTCGGGGTGACGAACTACGTCGTCTACCGTGACAGCCTCCCGGTGGCGACGCTGGACGGGACGGCGACCGGCTGGACCGACAATGCGCTGGTCGGTACCACGTTGCACCGCTACCAGGTCACCGCGCGGGACGCGGCCGAACACGAGAGCGAGCCCAGCAACGAGGTGGCCCGGACACTGTCCGACACCACCGTGCCGAGCGCGCCGACGCTGTTCGGGTCGCGTTCGGGGTTCACCGTCCGGCTCACCTGGAGCGGCGCCACCGACGACGTGGGCGTGACCGGCTACACGATCCTCCGCGCCGGGGTGGCGATCGGCACCACGACGGGCTCGGCGTACACCGACACCTCGCCTCCACTGGCTCGTGCCTCGAGCTACACGGTGCGCGCGCGCGACGCTGCCGGGAACATCAGCGCCTCGTCGAACTCGGTCAGCGTCAGCGTGCCGGCCGACACGACGCCACCGTCATCGCCGACGGGGCTGCTCGCGACGGCTGGGACGAGGCAGGTCGCACTGCGGTGGAACGCCTCCAGCGACAACTCTCGCGTGACCAACTACTACTTGTTCCGCGGGAACACGAAGTACCGGTTGCTGGGCAACGTGACCGGCTACACGGACACCGGCCTGACCGCCGGCACGAGGTACACCTACAAGGTCTATGCCATCGACGCGGGAGGCAACTGGAGTGGCCCCTCGGGCAACGTCAGCGCAACACCGCGCTAGAACAGTTGCGCGGACTTCTTGCACTTGAATCGCAAGGGACGTACACAGAGAGGAAATCGCGTTTCTCGGGAAATGTGAGCGATTGAGCAGTCCATCGGGAAATGGCATGCGACGAAGTATCCGCAAAGACCGGGGCTCAGTCCCCCTGCGCATTCTCCTCCCGCTGCTGATCGTGGGGGTGGCACTCTCCGTGGTGCCCGGAGTTCACTACTCCCCGCCGGCGGCTCAGGCAGCTGAACCGGTCTGCACCATCTCGGCGAAGCTGGTGAACTCCTGCCGGCCATGGCTGGGGGCAGAGTCGGGTGGGTACGGCGTCACCGGTTTCCGGGCGCGCATGCTGGAGCACGAGGCGCGGATCGGTCGCAAGGTCGACATCGTGCACGCCTACCTCGGGACCGGCAACATCGTGCTGACCAGCGACATCGTGACGCTGGCGAAGCGTCCCGACACGATCGCCCTGGTCAACTGGCGGGTGACCAACCGCTGGGCCGACGCAGCCGGTGGCAACGCCACCGTGAACGGCCAGATCGACAGGATGGCCAACAGCATCAAGGCGCTGGGCAGCACCAAGATCATGCTCGCCGTCCATCACGAACCCGAGAACGACATCTCGCCAGGCGGCTACCCCAGCGCCAACTGCCCGAACACCACGTTCGTCGGCTCCTCCGGCGCAGTCGTCGACTACGGGCGCATGTGGCGCAACGTGCGCGCGCGCTTCAACGCGCTGGGAGTCAACAACGTGGTGTGGGTGATGAACTACATGGGCTGGAAGGGCTGGAACTGCGTCGTCCGAGACCTGTGGCCCGGCAACAGCTACGTCGACTGGGTGATGTGGGACCCCTATCCCAGGAACGCCACGTGGACGACCTTCGTCGGCTGGTTCTACAACTTCCTGATCGCCAACAACGACGCGGAGCACAACTTCATGTCCAAGCCCTGGGGACTGGCGGAGTTCGGGTTCGTGGGCACCAGCCAGACAGCGGCGTACCAGATCTACACCGACCTGCGCGCCAACCTGAACAACGGCGTGCACTCCCGGTTGAAGGCGTACGTCGTGTGGGACAACTACCTCCCCAACATCACCAACGACAACCGGGTCGGGTACTCCGCGAGTCACGTCAAGGATCCGATCGAGCAGCAGCGCTACAACGCGTTCGCGCACGACCCGATGATGAGCGGAACGGGCGGCCCATAGCCGACCCCTCCGCCGCGGGCAACCGGATTGCCCATTGGTCAAACAGCACGGCCACACCGCGCTAGAACAGTTGCGGGGCCTCCTTGCCCTTTCAGCGGACCGGACGTACACACAGAGGGAATTCGCATTCGTGGGGAGCGTGTGCGAATCACCGTCCACGGGGGAAATGCCATGCCACGAGCGGTCCGCAACGCCAGCGGCTCCTTTTCGCTGCGCATTGTCGTCCCGTTACTGATCGTGGTGCTCGCATTCTCCGGCTGGGCAGTCATCTCGCGCTCCTCGACAGCCGCCCAGGCCGATCAGCCGGTCTGCACGATCTCCGCGAAGCTGGTGAACTCCTGCCGGCCGTGGCTCGGGGCCGAGTCCGGCGGGTACGGCGTCACCGGCTTCCGGGCGCGCATGCTCGAGCACGAGGCCCGGATCGGTCGCCAGGTCGACATCGTGCACGGCTACCTCGGGGCCGGCAACGTGGTCCTGAACAACGACATGGTCACGCTGGCGCAGCGGCCCGCGACCATCGCGCTGATCAACTGGCGGGTCACGTTCGACTGGGCTTCAGGTGACGGGCGCAGCACGATGGTGAACAACCAGATCGACACCATGGCCAACAGCGTCAAGGCACTGGGCTCGACGAAGATCATGCTCACGATCCACCACGAACCCGAGCCGAACATCTCGCCCGGCGGCTCGCCGAGCTGTCCCACGCAGAACTTCAACGGCACCTCGGGGTCGACGACCGACTACGTCGGCATGTGGCGCAACGTGCGCGCGCGCTTCGACGCGCTCGGGGTCGACAACGTGGTGTGGGTGATGAACTACATGGGCTACCCGACGTGGGACTGCGTGGTCGAGGACCTGTGGCCGGGCAACGACTACGTCGACTGGGTGATGTGGAACCCCTACCCGAGGAACACGTCGTGGACCGAGCGGATCGGGCACTTCTACAACCTGCTGACCAACCGGAGCGACCCCGAGCACGACTTCCTGTCCAAGCCGTGGGGGCTGGGCGAGTTCGGCTACCAGGGCACCAGCCAGACAACGGGGTATGCGACGTACGCCGAGGCCCGCGCGAACGTGACCAACGGCGTGCACCCGCGGTTGAAGGCGTACGTCGTGTGGGACAACAAGATCTCCACCAGTCTCGACAACCGGGTGGGCTACACCCTCGGCGGGGTGAAGGACCCCCTCGAGCAGACGCACTACAACGCCCTCGTCAACGACCCGATCTTCATGGGCTCGGCGATCCCGGAACCGACCGACCAGGTGCCCCCAGCCGCGACGCTGACGGCGCCGCTGGAAGCTGATTTGGTCGCGGGCACCGTCCCGGTGACCGCCACGGTCTCCGACGACACCGGAGTGGAGTCCGTGGAGCTGCTCGTGGACGGCGAGTCGGTGGCGTCGAAAGTGCCCAGCGGCACGGGGGAGGTCACCTTCGACTGGAACAGCCTGACCGTCACCAACGGCACCCACACGCTGCGCCTGCGTGCACGTGACGCGGCAGGCAACACCGGGCTCTCAGAAGGAGTGTCGGTGACGACAGAGAACCTCGACGAGGAGCCACCGACGCCTCCGTCCGGACTGACCGGGACGTGGAGCAAGCCCAGCCAGGTGTCGCTCGCCTGGTCAGCCGCCAGCGACAACGGAGCCGTCAACGGATACCGCGTCTACCGTGACGGCGATCCGATCATCGATCTCGGTCCGACAGCCGACGCCTACGTGGACGAGGGGGTCGCCAACCTGACCACGCACACCTACCGTGTCTCCGCTCTGGACCTCGCCGGCAACGAGGGCGACCCCAGCGCCCCCGCCGTGGTGGACACCGGCGACGACACGCCGCCGAGCAGACCAGACGTCCAGGCGACTCTGACGGCGCCGGACGAGGCGACCGTGTCCTGGGACGGGTCGACCGACAACGCCGGCGTCGCCGGATACCGGGTCTACAACGACGGCACCTTGCTCGCCGACGTGAGCGACGGGAGCGACAACCAGGTGGTGGACGGTCTCGATGACGCGGCCACCCACGCCTTCAGCGTGACCGCGTACGACGCCGCCGGCAACCTCAGTGCCCCCAGCGACCCCGCCAGCGTGACCACGCCTGACACGACGCCGCCGGCGGTCCCCCTCAACCTCCGAGCGGTCTCTGCGAGCGAAAGCGTGACCCTGACCTGGAACGCGTCCAGCGACAACGTGGACGTGACGGACTACGTCGTCTACCGCGACGGCCTGCCAGTGGCGACGCCAGGAGCCACGGCGACCTCCTACACCGACGACGCGCTCGTCGAGGACACGCTCCATCGCTACCAGGTCACGGCGCGCGACGGAGCGGGCAACGAGAGCGCGACGAGCAACGAGGTCGCCCGCATGATCGACCTCACCGCACCCACCGTTCCCTCGAACGTGCGCGCCGTGTCGTCGAGCCAGAGCGTGGCACTGACCTGGGCTGCGTCCAGCGACGCAGTCGGGGTGACGAACTATGTCGTCTACCGCGACGGCCTGCCGTTGGCGACGCTGGGAGGGACGGCAACGTCGTACACCGACAACGCGCTCGTCGGGAACGCGCTGCATCGCTACCAGGTCACGGCGCGTGACGGAGCGGGCAACGAGAGCGCGAAGAGCAGCGAGGTGGCCCGGACCCTGGTCGACACCACGGTGCCGAGCGCGCCGACGCTGTTCGGGTCGCTCTCCGGCCTCAGCGTGCGGCTGACCTGGACAGGGGCCACCGACAACGTGGGCGTGACCGGCTACACGATCTACCGGGCCGGGGTCGCGATCGCGACGAGCACCACGGCGGCGTACACCGACAACGCGGCACCGCTCGCTCGCTCGTCCAGCTACACGGTGCGAGCACGGGACGCCGCGGGCAACGTCAGCGCCGCCTCGAACACCGTCAGCGTGGCCGTCCCTGCGGACCGGACCGGACCCACCGCCCCGAGCAACGTGCGTGCCACCGCGGGTGTCACCGGGACCCGGCGGATCGTGGTGACCTGGAACGCCTCCACCGACAACCGCGCGGTGACGAACTACTACCTGTTCCGGGGCAACGCGAAGTACCGGCTCCTCGGCAACGTGACCAGCTACACCGACACCGGCCTGACCGCCGGCACTCGCTACACCTACAAGGTCTACGCCCTCGACGCCTCCGGGAACTGGAGCCAACCGTCGGCCAACGTCAGCGCGACCGCGCGCTAGCGAGACTGCTCTAGAAGAGCCGGTCGGTCGGGTCGTCCATGCCGCGCAGTGCGTCGTAGTCGACCAGCGCACAGTCGATCCCGCGGTCGCCGGCCAGCACCCTCGCCTGCGGCTTGATCTCCTGGGCGGCGAGGATGCCGCGGACGGGCTTGAGCAGCGGGTCACGGTTGAGCAGCTCGAGGTAGCGGGTCAGCTGCTCCACACCGTCGATCTCCCCGCGCCTCTTGATCTCGACGGCGACCGACCTGCCTTCCGCGTCACGACACATCAGGTCGACGGGTCCGATGGCGGTGGGGTACTCACGTCGTACGAGTGAGAGACCGTCGCCCAGCGTCGAGGGGTGCTCGGCCAGCAGCTCCTGGAGGTGCTTCTCGACGCCGTCCTTCTGGAGTCCGGGGTCGACGCCGAGCTCGTGGCTCGAGTCGTGCAGCACCTCGTCGATCAGGATGCGCAGGCTGTCACCGGTCCTGGCGTCCACGGTCCACTCGACCTGACCGTCCTCGGTGGTGCCCTCACGGACGGTGCAGGGAGGGCTCATCCAGTTCAGCGGCTTGTAGGAGCCTCCATCGGAGTGCACCAGGACCGAGCCGTCGGACTTGAGCATCAGCACTCGCGTGGCCATCGGCAGGTGGGCCGTCAGCCGCCCGGCGTAGTCGACCTGACAGCGGGCCACGACGAGTCTCACGAGCGGAGAATCTACCTGCCATGCTGGCCGCGTGGGGCGGGTGCCAGGGAGAGTCGTGGTCGTCGGAGCGGGCGTGACCGGGATGAGCTGCGCGGTTCGGCTGGCCGAGGCGGGACACCGGGTCGACGTGCTCGCCCGGGACCTGCCGCTCGAGACGACGTCGGCGGTGGCGGCGGCGCTCTGGTACCCCTACCGGGCGCTGCCCGAGGAGCGGGTCACCGCCTGGTCCGCCACGTCGTACGCCGCCTTCGCCGGGCTGGCCGAGGACGATCGCACCGGGGTCCGGATGGTCGCCGGGACCGAGGTGCTCCACGAACGGACGGCGGATCCCTGGTGGGCCGCAGCAGTGCCGGACCTCGCGCGCGTCGATCCGCCGAACGGCTACCCGGACGCATGGAGCTTCACCGCCCCGGTCGTCGACATGCCGGTGTACCTGAGCTGGCTCCGCACCCGCCTCACCGAGCTGGGCGGGACACTGACGCGGATCAGCCTGGCTGCCCTCCCGCAGACCGAGGACGTGGTCGTCAACTGTGGCGGCCTCGGCTCGCGCCGACTGGCGGGTGACCTGGACGTCCAGCCGGTCCGCGGACAGGTCGTGGTCGTCGACGGTCTCGATCTGGACCGGTGGTGGCTCGACGCCGCCGGACCCACCTACGTGGTCCCGCGCACGGACACGGTGGTGGTCGGCGGCACGGTCGAGGAGGGGGACTGGAGCCGCACCCCGTCGCCCGAGACGGCCGCCGAGATCATCCGGCGTGGGACCCGGCTGGTGCCCCGGCTCGCGTCGGCTCGCGTTCGCGCCCACCGGGTCGGCCTGCGCCCCGTGCGACCATCCGTCCGGCTCGAGGCCGAGGGGCGGGTGGTCCACTGCTACGGGCAGGGCGGCGCCGGTGTCACGGTCAGCTGGGGGTGCGCCGACGAGGTGGCCGCGCTCGTGGCCGGGCTGGGATGAGGGTGGTCGGCGGCCCGACCTGCTGATCAGTGGAGGATCAGCGGCGTCAGGTGCGGGCCAGGCTCCACAGATGCGTGCGGCACTAGGACGGGCCACATTCCGCAGGCAATCTTCGAAAGTCTGTCGAATCCGTGGCAAGATCCGAGCATGGCGCACGTCCTGTCCGGCAGAGCCGAGACGCCCACACAGTCGCGAATCCTGTCCTACGTGCGCGACGAGGGACCGTTGTCGCGAATGGAGCTGGCGGCTCGTCTGAATGTCTCCCGGACCACGGTCGCCGCCGAGGTCGGGCGGTTGGTCGAGCTCGGCCTGGCTCAGGACGGAGGGCCCGCTGAGTCGAGGGGTGGCCGGCGATCCACACTGGTTGACCTCGACGCCGGGCTGCGCTTCGTCGGCATCGAACTGGGTGCGACATCGATGCGGGTGGCGGTCACGGATGGCCGGCTCGGCGTACTTGCACGTTCAGATTCCCGTTCCGACATCCGCCGGGGTCCTGAGCCTGTTCTCGCTGAGGCCATCGAGGTCACTCGCAAGCTCCTGGCCGAGCAAGGTGTCGAGCGACCGGCCGGTGTCGGCATCGGTGTTCCGGGGCCGGTGGACTTCCAGGCTGGGGCACCGGTCTCGCCCCCGATCATGCCGGGGTGGGACAAGTACCCGGTGCGCGATGCCTTGTCGCGGGAGCTGGGCTGCCCAGTGCTGGTCGACAACGACGTCAACGTGATGGCATTGGGAGAACAGCACACTGGTGTTGCGCGAACGGCCTCAGCATTCCTGTTCGTCAAGATCGGTACCGGCATTGGATGCGGCATCGTGGTCGACCGGCACCTCTACCGTGGCGCCGACGGTTGTGCGGGCGACATCGGACACATCCGCAGCGAGCAGAGCGGGCCTGTGTGCGCCTGCGGCAACCAGGGCTGCCTGGAGGCATTCTTCGGAGGTGCCGCGCTTGCGCGCGACGCCACGGCCGCCGCGCGATCCGGACGATCAACTGCGCTGGCAGAGATGCTCGAAGGCGTCGAGGAGCTGACGGCTGAGCATGTCGGGCTGGCAATGGGCCAGGGAGATGCGGTGGCCCTCCAGCTCACGCGTGATGGTGGACGACGGGTCGGTGCCGTGCTGGCCAGCCTCGTGTCCTTCTTCAACCCCGGCCTCATCGTCATCGGTGGCGGCGTGGCGGGACTGGGACACGCGCTCCTCGCCGAGATCCGCAGCGTGATCTATCGACAGTCCTTGCCGTTGGCCACCGGGAATCTGCCGGTGGTGCTGAGCGAGCTCGGGGGCGACGCGGGTGTGATCGGCGCGGCCCGCTTGATCAGCGACGCCGTCTACGCCACGAACTGACGATTCGAGACTTTCGCAAGAAACTTGCGAATGAGTATTGCCAACTTTCGTTTGGCAGCCTAGGCTCGCCCCACCTGAGTGACAGGCGTCACGTCTGTCCGGTGAGGAGACCAAGGTGGACATCGGACCGAATGACCCTTCGAGCAGTGCCACGGATCAGGCCCTGCTGCGGATGCGCGGGATCGTGAAGACGTTCCCCGGCGTTCGCGCACTCGACGGTGTTGACCTCGTCGTCCGGCCCGGCGAGGTGCACTGCCTGTTGGGGCAGAACGGCGCCGGAAAGTCCACCCTGATCAAGGTCCTCGCCGGAGCGCACCGACCAGACGAGGGCGAGATCGAGTGGCTCGGGGAGTCCGTTTCGCTCCCCACCCCCGACGCCGCGATCTCGTTGGGCATCTCCACGATCTACCAGGAGCTCGACCTGGTGGCGGGCCTGAACGTGGCCGAGAACATCTTCCTCGGACACGAGAAGTCCAGGGCCGGCGTGCTACGCCGTGGCGACACTCGCAAGGCCGCGCGCGACCTGCTCGCACGCCTCGGTCACCAGGAGATCCGTGTCGACCGTGAGGTCGGAACGCTCCCGGCCTCCGGCCAGCAGATCGTCAGCATGGCGCGCGCGCTGTCTCATGACACGCGGCTGATCGTGATGGACGAACCCTCCGCCGCGCTGGACCAGCAAGAGGTGCAGACGCTGTTCCGGGTGATCCGTGACCTGACCGCGCAGGGAGTCGCCGTCGTCTACATCTCCCACCGGCTCGAGGAGATCCGGGAGGTGGGAGACCGGGTGACGGTCCTGAAGGACGGCCGAACCGTGGCCACCGACCTCCCCGCCCGCGAGACCCCGACGTCCGAGCTCATCCGCAGGATGACCGGCCGCGACATCGAGTACGTCTTCCCGCAGCGCCCGGAAGCAGACGAGACCGCGGCCACCGTGCTCGAGGTCGAGGGGCTCACACTCGCGAAGAAGTTCGCGGACGTGAGCTTCTCGGTCCGCGCCGGAGAGATTGTCGGCCTCGCCGGCCTGGTCGGCTCCGGCCGCTCGGAGATCCTCGAGACGGTGTACGGCGCCCGACGCGGGCACGGGAGCGTGACTGTCGACGGCAAGCGGCTGCGAGCCGGCTCCGTGGGAGCGGCGGTCAAGGCCGGCGTTGGCCTGGCGCCTGAAGAGCGCAAGAGCCAGGGACTGCTGCTCGACCAGGCGATCTACCGCAACATCACCGATGTCCAGCCTCGGCCGCTTCTCCCGTGGAGGCTTCCTCGACAACTCCGGCGGAGCGCTCGGCGGCCGCCGACCTGACGAAGTCGCTCGACGTTCGACCGTCGGGAGTCGACCGGCCGGTGCGCACGCTCTCGGGAGGCAACCAGCAGAAGGTCGTGCTCGCACGCTGGCTCCTGAGGGACTGCCGCGTGCTGTTGCTCGACGAACCGACGCGCGGGGTCGACGTCGGCGCACGTAGCGAGATCTATGCCCTGATCCGCTCGCTCGCTGCCCGCGGCCTGGCCGTGGTCGTGGTGTCCAGCGAGATGGAGGAAGTGCTGGGTCTGGCCGACCGGGTTCTCGTGGTCCGCGAAGGACGGATCGTCCACGAGGGACCGGCTCAAGAGATCGACGAACATCGGGTCCTCGACCTGATCATGGAAGGAAGTGCCGCGTGATGTCGGATCAAGAGACAGGGTCCGCTACCGCCCAACAGCGAGCGACCGAGCCCACCTCGAACGAGGTCCAGGAACCGATGTCGGGGAGTGGACGGGACCGCTCGAGCAGCTTCATCGGCGGCCTGATGGGCTCGTCGGTGGGGCGGAACCTGGGGCTCGTCGTCGCCCTGTTCGTGCTCTGCCTCGTGGGCATCGCCACCGCCGGGGCGCAGTTCGCCAGCGTCGACAACGTGCTGACGATCCTGCGGCTCGCGGCCGTGATCGGCGTGGTCTCGGTGGGCATGACGTTCGTGATCACCGGTGGGGGCATCGACCTCTCGGTGGGGGCGATCGTGGCCCTGTCGTCGGTCTGGGCGACCACCCTGGCCACTCAGTCACTGTCGCGTGGGAACCACTGGACCGTGATGGTGCTCGTCGCCCTGCTCGTCGGGCTGGGCTGTGGGCTGATCAACGGCCTGCTGGTCTCGTACGGCGGGGTGGTGCCGTTCATCGCCACCCTCGCCATGCTCGCGGCCGCCCGCGGACTGGCGGAGATCATCGCCCAGCGCAGGACCCAGATCGTGAACGTCCCGGGCTTCACCGACTTCTTCGGGCGCGACGTGCTCGGCATCCCGCTCCTGGTCATCATCTTCGCGGTCGTCGCCGTCATCGGCTGGGTGGTGCTCAACCGCACCACCTTCGGTCGGCGCACGTTCGCCGTCGGCGGCAACCCCGAGGCGGCCCGCCTGGCCGGCATCAACGTCAAGCGGCACACCGTCGCCCTCTACGCGATCGTCGGACTGTGCTGCGGCATCGCTGCCGTGATGATCGTGGCGCGCACGACGACCGGCTCCTCGACGCACGGGACGCTCTACGAGCTCGACGCGATCGCAGCGGTCGTGATCGGCGGCACCCTCCTCTCCGGAGGCCGCGGCACGATCGTCGGCACCGTCCTCGGCGTGCTGATCTTCACGACGCTCTCCAACGTCTTCACCCAGAACAACCTGTCCAGCTCGGCCCAGTCCGTGGCCAAGGGACTGATCATCGTCGTCGCCGTCCTGCTCCAGCAGCGGCTCGCGACACGGAGCAACGCAGGAGGCACCTAGGACACCGGCTGGCCCCGCACCGGGGCAGCCCGCACTCATCCATCGGCACCACAGTTCTCGGACCACCAAGAAGGAGCAGTCATGTCTCGCACCACACCTCGCCGCCGGCTCGCGCTGGCCACCGGAGCCGCGCTGTCCGCAGTGCTGTTCCTGTCCGCCTGCAGCACCGACACCGACGACACCACAACGACAGCGGCAGCGGCAGCGGCAGCAGCCAGGCCAAGGCCACGTCGGAGAACGACGACCCCGGTGAGAAGGTCGTGATCGGATTCTCCGGCCCCGCCGCCGACCACGGCTGGCTGGCCGCGATCAACAGCTCGGCCATCGCGGAGGCCGAGAAGTACTCCGACATCGAGCTCAAGACCGCCGAGGGCACCAACGACGCCAACCAGCAGATCAGCCAGGTCGAGACCTTCATCAACGACAAGGTCGACGCCATCGTGCTGCTGCCGACCGACGGCGCCGCGCTCACCGACGTCGCAACCAAGGCGATGGAGGCCGGCATCCCGGTCGTCAACGTCGACCGTGAGTTCTCCAGCCCGTTCGCCGCGCGGACCACGGTCCTCGGCGACAACTACGGCATGGGCGTCTCGGCCGGCATCTACGCCTGCCAGGTGATCGAGGACAAGGGGATCGACGACGCCGTCGTCGCGGAGATCGCCGGCATCGACGCCCTGCCCCTGACACAGGACCGCTCGAAGGGCTTCAAGGACGCCCTCGAGGCCTGCGGCCAGGACGTCGACAACCGGGTCGCCGCCGAGTTCACCGTCGAGTCGGGCGAGAAGGCCGCGTCCAACCTGCTCCAGGCTGCTGACAAGATCGACGTCATCTGGAACCACGACGACGACCAGGGTGTCGGTGTGAAGGCCGCGTTCGACAACGCGAACCGCGACGAGTTCACCTTCATCGGCGGCGCTGGTTCCTGCAACGCGATGCAGTGGATCAAGGACGGCGAAATGGGTGCCACGGTCATCTACCCGCCGACGCAGGCCGCCGACGGCATCAGGCTGGCCCGGCTGGTCGCCCAGGACAAGGGCATGTCCGACCTGGTGCAGGTAGCCGTCCCCAAGCGACTCGTCCTGGACGCTCCCGTGGTCACCAAGGACAACGTCGACGAGTACCAGGATCTCTGCTTCGAGTCCTGACAGTGGGGGTGACCGGACCTCGCACTCAGGTCCGGTCACCCCAACCACCCGCGCACGCCCGCCCGGACACCGAAGGACACTCGTATGGATCCGCACGCCCCTGACCCCGTCCCTTCGCTCGGCGTCGGCATGGTGGGATACGCCTTCATGGGCGCGGCCCACTCCCAGGCCTGGCGTACCGCGCCCCGCTTCTTCGACCTGCCGCTGCACCCCCGGATGCTGGCCCTCTGCGGCCGCGACGCCGCCCGGGTGGAGCAGGCAGCCACCCGTCTCGGGTGGGAGTCGACCGAGACCGACTGGACGCAGCTGATCGCCCGGGACGACATCGACCTGATCGACATCTGCACGCCCGGTGACACGCACGCCGAGATCGCCGTGCGGGCGCTCGACGCCGGCAAGCACGTGCTCTGCGAGAAGCCGCTCGCCAACACCGTCGCCGAGGCCGAGGAGATGACGGCCGCCGCCGAGCGCGCCTCCGCGCACGGCGTACGCGCGATGGTCGGGTTCACCTACCGCCGCGTCCCGGCCGTCGCGCTGGCCCGCCAGCTGGTGGAGGAGGGCCGGATCGGCGAGATCCGGCACGTCCGGGCGCAGTACCTCCAGGACTGGCTCACCGACCCCGCCAGCCCGATGACGTGGCGGCTGGACAAGGACAAGGCCGGCTCCGGTGCGCTCGGTGACATCGGGGCGCACATCGTGGATCTCACGCAGTTCATCACCGGTGACCGGATCGTCACCGTCAACGGGCTGCTGGAGACGTTCGTCCACCAGCGACCGGTCGCGAACGAGGGCACGGGCGTCCTGCTGGGCGGCGCGGTGAACGGCGCCGACCAGGAGATGGGCGAGGTGACCGTCGACGACACGGCGGCCTTCCTGGCGCGCTTCGGCAGCGGTGCCGTCGGGGTGTTCGAGGCCACCCGCTTCGCGACCGGGCGCAAGAACGCGATCCGGATCGAGATCAACGGCTCCGCCGGCAGCCTCGCCTTTGACTTCGAGGACATGAACGTCCTGGAGCTCTTCGACGCGACCGAGGCCGCAGAGACGGCGGGCTTCCGCCGCATCCTGGTCACCGAGTCCGGGCACCCCTACGTCGGCGCCTGGTGGCCCCCGGGCCACGGGCTCGGCTACGAGCACGGCTTCACCCACCAGGTGGTCGACCTGGTGACGGCGATCGGCCGTGGCGAGCAGCCGCTTCCCTCCTTCGCCGATGGCCTCCAGGTCCAGCGCGTCCTCGACGCGGTGGGACGCAGCGCGACGACCGGGTCGTGGCACCCCACGACCGCAGGCGACGAGCAGCTGCTCGGCGCACACTGACCACACAGGCTTTCGGCCGCAACCACAAGGACGAGACATGACACGACCAGTGACACTCTTCACCGGCCAGTGGGCCGACCTCCCCTTCGAGGAGGTGTGCCGCCTCGCCTCCGGCTGGGGGTACGACGGCCTCGAGATCGCCTGCTGGGGTGACCACCTCGACGTCTGGCAGGCCGTGGAGGACGACGCCTACCTGAAGAGCAAGCAGGAGTTGCTGAAGAAGCACGACCTGAAGGTCTGGACGATCTCCAACCACCTCACCGGCCAGGCCGTCTGCGACGACCCGATCGACGAGCGGCACCACGGCATCCTCTCGGCGCGCAACTGGGGCGACGGCGACGCCGAGGGCGTGCGCCAGCGCGCGGCCGAGGAGATGAAGATGACGGCGCGTGCGGCCCGTCGGCTCGGTGTCGACACCGTCGTCGGCTTCACCGGCTCCGCCATCTGGAAGTACGTCGCGATGTTCCCGCCCGCCACCCAGGAGATGGTCGACGCCGGCTACCAGGACTTCGCCGACCGCTGGAACCCGATCCTCGACGTGTACGACGAGGAGGGCGTCCGGTTCGCCCACGAGGTGCACCCCTCGGAGATCGCCTACGACTACTGGACGACGGTGCAGACGTTGGAGGCGGTGGGCCACCGGGAGGCGTTCGGCCTGAACTGGGACCCGTCGCACTTCGTCTGGCAGGACCTCGACCCGGTGTCGTTCCTCTGGGACTTCCGCGACCGGATCTACCACGTGGACTGCAAGGACACGAAGCTCCAGGTGGGCAACGGCCGCAACGGTCGCCTCGGCTCACACCTCGCGTGGGCGGACCCGCGGCGGGGCTGGGACTTCGTCTCCACCGGCCATGGCGACGTTCCGTGGGAGCGCTGCTTCCGCATGCTCAACGCCATCGGCTACGACGGGCCCATCTCGGTCGAGTGGGAGGACGCCGGGATGGACCGGCTGCGCGGCGCCGAAGAGGCGCTGGCTTTCGTCCGATCCCTGGCCTTCGATCCGCCGGAGTCTGCCTTCGACTCGGCGTTCGCATCCGACGCGTGACACGGCCCGCAATTCCAGAAAGGAACCGTCCATGAACGACTTCGTCCCCACCCGCGAGGACAGGTTCTCCTTCGGCCTCTGGACCGTGGGGTGGCAGGGCGTCGACGTGTTCGGTGGGGTGGTGCGGCCGCCGATGGCACCTGCGGAGGCAGTGCATCGGCTCTCGGACCTCGGGGCCTACGGCGTCACCTTCCACGACAACGACGTCTTCCCGTTCGGGGTGTCGGGGCAGGAGCGCGAACAGCACCTCAAGCCGTTCCGAAAGGCCCTGGACGAGACCGGGCTGCAGGTCCCGATGGCCACCACCAACCTGTTCTCGCATCCGGTGTTCCGGGACGGGGGCTTCACCAACAATGACCGCGACGTACGCCGCTTCGCGGTCCGGAAGGCCGCCGACAACATCGACCTTGCGGCCGAGCTCGGTGCGCAGACCTTCGTCGCGTGGGGTGGTCGCGAAGGCGCTGAGTCCGGGGCGGCCAAGGATGTTCGAGCCGCACTCGACCGCTACAAGGAGGCCTTCGACCTGCTCGGCCAGTACGTGCTCGACCAGGGATACACCATGCGCTTCGCCATCGAGCCGAAGCCCAACGAACCCCGGGGCGACATTCTCCTGCCGACCATCGGGCATGCGTTGGCCTTCATCAACGAGCTCGAGCACCCGGAGATGGTGGGCATCAACCCAGAGGTCGGGCACGAGGAGATGGCCAGCCTCAACTATGCCCACGGACTCGCACAGGCGTTGTGGCACGAGAAGTTGTTCCACATCGACCTCAACGGGCAGCACGGTCCGCGCTACGACCAGGACCTGCGATTCGGTGCCGGCAATGCCCGCGGCGCCTTCTGGACCGTCGACATCGTGGAGAACGGCGGTTACGACGGACCTCGTCACTTCGACTTCAAGCCTCCGCGGACGGAGGATCTTGACGGCGTCTGGACCTCGGCGGCGGCGTGCATGCGCAACTACCTGATCCTGCGTGAGAAGTCCCGCGCGTTCCGGGCAGACCCCGAGGTCCAGGAGGCGCTCGTCGCCGCCCGCGTCGACGAGCTCGCCAAGCCGACCCTCGCCGACCGGCGAGGACATCGGCACCTTGCGCGCCGAGGAGTTCGATCCGGAAGCAGCAGGTCGCCGGGGCATGGGCTTCGAGCGGCTGGACCAGCTGGCCCTCGAACATCTCTACGGGATTCGCGGCTGATCGATGACCACCCGTCCACGTCGCAGTCAGCGTGCTCAGCTGCCTGGGTGCATCGTCTCCCGGAGGGTGCGATATGCCGCGCGAATCTCCGCGCCGCGCTCGACCTGGCCCGGCTCGCGCACCACGTCGTCCGCCGCGGACCTCACGGCAGTCGAAACGACCTGTCCGTCGCCCGCGAGTGCTCGCGCGGCCTGACGGGCGGCACCCAACGCGACGTACTCCCCAGGAGCGGGGACAACCACGGGAACGCCGAACAAGTCTGGCGCCACCTGCTGTACTGCCGCGGAACGGGCTGCTCCGCCGATGAGCAGCACGCGCCCGGTCTCGAGGCCCTGGCTGACCAAGGAGTCGATTCCATCGGCCAGCCCGCACAGCATTCCCTCTACCGCGGCGCGGGCGAGATTCTCAGGCGTGGTGTTGGCTCGGCTCAGGCCACCGAGAGTCCCAGTGGCGCCGGGCAGGTTGGGGGTTCTTTCGCCGTCGAGATACGGAAGCATGGACAGGCCGTGCGCTCCAGGAGAGCTGGCCAGGGCGAGCCGGTCCAGGCCGGCGAGATCGGTGCCGAGCATGGTGGCAGTGGCAGTGAGCACGCGTGCGGCGTTCAACGTGCAGACCAGCGGCAGGAACCTCCCGGTGGCATCGGCGAAACCCGCGACGATCCCCGAAGCGTCAGTGGTCGGCTGATCGTGCACCGCGAAGACCGTCCCGCTCGTGCCGAGCGAGACGACCACGTCTCCCGGGCCGATGTCCAGCCCGAGTGCAGCGGCCATGTTGTCGCCCGTCCCCGCCGAGACGACGACGCCGCTCTCGGTCACGCCCGCGACCGCGTCCGGTCCGAGGACGCGTGGCAGTCCGACCTCGTGGCCGAGCGCGAGCTGGACCAGGTCGGGGCGGTACTCGCCCGTGAGGGGTGACCAGTAGCCGGTGCCTGACGCGTCGCCGCGGTCGGTGGTCGCGGACCCCGTCCGGACGACCGGACCACCCTGACCGATCAACCGAGCGGTCAACCAGTCGTGGGGAAGGACGACCTCGGTGGTCCGACTCGCGGACTCCGGCTCGTGTTCGGCCATCCAGCGCAGTTTGGAGATCGTGAAGGCTGCCACGGGAACCGAGCCGACGGCGTTGGCCCATGCCGCCCCGCCGCCCAGCTCTTCGACCAGCTCGTCGGCCGAGCCGGCCGAGCGAGTGTCGTTCCACAAGAGGGCGGGTCGTACGACGTTGCCGATCTCGTCGAGCGCCACCATCCCGTGCTGTTGTCCTGCCACACCGATTGCGTCGACGCCATCGAGCAGGCCGCCGCTCGTGGCGGAAAGCAGCGCCTGCCACCAGTACTCGGGGTCGATCTCCGTACCGTCGGGGTGGGCGGCGCGGCCCTCGCGGAGGACCGCGCCCGAGTCCGCGTCGAGGACGAGGACCTTGGTGGACTGCGTGGAGGAGTCGACGCCGGCAACCAGCCTGGGTCCGTTCATCGGCGCCCTTCGAGACGGGTGGGTGACTTCACCCCACGACGATGCACACATTAGTCAGAAAGTCATTGAGAGACTGCCTCTGGATTGGAGCGAGCGCCTCTGGCGTGAAGAGTGATCGGACACACAATCGGGTCCTCCGGGGCCCGTGGCAGGATGCGGCCCATGGCACGTGACTTCAAGACCATCGGCGTTGTCGGACTGGGCACCATGGGTGCCGGGATCACGGAGGTGTTCGCCCGCAACGGCTACACCGTCGTCGGCGTGGAGATCGACGACGACGGCGTCGCCAGGGGCCGTCAGCACCTCGAGCACTCCACCGCCCGCGCGGTCGCCCGGGGCAAGCTCAGCGAGGACGAGGCGAAGGCGCTGCACGACCGGGTCAGCTTCGCCACCTCGATCGAGGAGCTCAAGGACGCCGACCTCGTCGTCGAGGCGGTCGTGGAGTCCCTGGAGGTCAAGAAGCAGATCTTCAAGCAGCTCGACGGGATCGTCGCCCAGGACACCATCCTGGCCACCAACACCTCCTCGCTCTCCGTCACCGAGATCTCGACGGCCAACTCCAGCCCCGGTCGCGTGATCGGCGTGCACTTCTTCAACCCGGCACCGGTGCAGGGCTTCGTCGAGATCGTCCAGACCGTCGTCACCGAGCCGAGCGTGCTCGAGGACGTCTCCGCGCTCGTGCAGGCGCTGGGCAAGAACCCCGTGGTGTGCGGCGACAAGGCCGGCTTCATCGCGAACACGCTGCTCTTCGGCTACCTCAACCATGCCGTCGCGATGTACGAGGCGCACTACGCCTCCCGCGAGGACATCGACGCGGCCATGCGGTTCGGCTGCGGCTACCCGATGGGCCCGCTGGCGCTGCTCGACCTGATCGGCCTCGACACGGCGTACGAGATCCTCGACACGATGTACCGCCAGGGCCGGGACCGCCTGCACGCCCCCGCGCCGATCCTCAAGCAGATGGTCACCGCGGGCATGCTCGGCCGGAAGACCGGCAAGGGCTTCTACACCTACGAGGAGGCCGACAGCCCGATCGTCGTACCCGACGACAAGACCCCGTCGGCCGACGACAAGCCGCAGCTCAAGCACGACATCAAGCAGGTCGGTGTCGTCGGCACCGGCACGATGGCCACCGGCATCATCGAGGTGTTCGCCAAGGGCGGGTACGACGTCGTCTACGTCGGCCGGTCGCAGGACAAGGTCGACGGCGTACGCGCGACGATCGAGCGCTCGCTGGACAAGGCGATCCAGCGCGGCAAGCTCGACGAGACGGCCAAGGAGGACGTGCTCGGCCGGCTCACCGGTTCCACGTCCCTCGACGACCTGGCCCAGGTCGACATCGTGGTCGAGGCGATCGCCGAGGACCTCAAGATCAAGACCACCCTGTTCGAGAACCTCGACGAGATCTGCAAGCCCGAGGAGCCATCCTGGCGACCACGACCTCCTCGCTCCCGATCATCCAGTGCGCGCAGGCCACCAGCCGGCCCCAGGACGTGGTCGGGATGCACTTCTTCAACCCGGCGCCGATCATGAAGCTCGTCGAGGTGGTCTCCACGGTCTCCACCTCCGAGGACGTCACCGAGACCACCCGGGCGCTGTGCGGGAAGCTCGGCAAGGTGCCGGTGTCCTGCGGGGACCGGGCGGGCTTCATCGTCAACGCGCTGCTGTTCCCCTACCTCAACGACGCGATCAGGATGCTCGAGGCGCACTACGCGACCGCCGACGACATCGACACCGCGATGAAGCAGGGCTGTGCGCTGCCGATGGGTCCCTTCGAGCTCCTCGACGTGGTCGGCAACGACGTGTCGCTGGCGATCCAGCGCGAGCTCTACCTGGAGTTCCGTGAGCCCGGCTTCGCCCCGGCGCCGCTGCTGGAGCACCTGGTCACCGCCGGCTACCTCGGCCGCAAGACCAAGCGCGGCTTCCGCGACTACAGCAAGCGCTGATCGCCGCCCGGGCGACTGGGAGCCGCCACGTAATCTGAGCCCATGGGGTTCCTCGTCTTCCTGGTCCTGCTGGCGCTGGCAGCGGTCGTCGTCGGCGCCGTCGTCAAGGGCAACCAGCGCAGGGCGCTGGAGCGCAAGCAGGCCGAGCTCGAGCCGGTACGCCGGCTCGCCTTCGAGGACGTCACCGCACTCGGCGAGGAGCTGCAGGAGCTCGACCTCGACCTGGCGGGTCGTGAGCTCCAGCCGGGGGAGCACTCCGACTACCAGCGCGCGCTCGACGACTACGAGTCGGCCAAGAAGGCTGCGGACTCGATCACCGAGCCGGAGCACGTCAAGCACGTGACCGAGATCCTCGAGGACGGTCGCTACGCGATGGCCTGCGTGCGCGCCCGGGTGGCGGGGGAGCCGCTGCCGACCCGTCGGCCACCGTGCTTCTTCGACCCGCGCCACGGCCTCTCCGTCGAGGACGTGCCCTACATCCCACCCGGCGGCGCCCAGCGCGACGTACCGGCCTGTGCCCTCGACGCCGAGCGGGTGAAGGCCGGAGCCGAGCCCGACATCCGCAAGGTCATGGTCGGGTCGCGCCGGGTGCCCTACTGGCAGGGCGGCCGTGCCTACCAGCCCTACGCGGCCGGCTACTTCGGCGGCTTCGGGATGATGGACATGATGTTCATGGGCATGCTCTTCGGTGGCGGGTTCGACGGCCTCGGTGACGGCATCGGCGGCCTCGGCGAGGGGATCGGCGAGGGGATCGGCTCCATCGGCGACGGCATCGGCGGCATGTTCGACGGCATCGGGAACATGTTCGACGGGTTCGACTTCTGATCGACCCACCGCCCTGGCCTCTGGAGACCTCCCGGTAACCGGGCGTCAATCTCCCGGTGACCTTGCTGCTCCACGATTCAGGTACGCCTACCGCCTGAAGGAGTGGACATGGACCCGGTTGCCGTTCTCACCGAGCAGAAGTACCCCCGCAGCGCTGCCCAGCGTGATCTGGCCAGCCGCCATCTCCAGGGAGTGAGCTCACTCCTCGCCGTACGGGCAGACCTGCGTGGCGTCTACGCGTTCGCCGACATCGTGGAGGAGTCGGTGCGCTGGTCCGCCTGAGCCGATCGTCCGGTCCTGGTCCCCGAGGGGGCACCCTGGTCGCGCTGGGACGGGGGCAGCGCGACACAATGCCGCGGTGACCCTGCACACCACGACGTACGGCGAGACCGGCTCGCCGATCGTCTTCTGCCACGGGCTCTTCGGCCAGGGCCGCAACTGGACGGCGGTGGCCAAGGCCCTCGCCGATGACCACCGCACTGTGCTGGTGGACCTGCCGCACCACGGTCGCTCGCCCTGGTTCGAGAGCTTCGACTACCTCGAGGTGGCCGATCAGCTCGCCGCCCTCCTCGGAGACCTGTTCGGCCAGGACGATCCGGTCACCCTGGTCGGCCACTCGATGGGCGGCAAGGCGGCGATGGTGACCGCCCTGCGGTCGCCGGAGCTGGTGCGCAAGCTGTGCGTGGTCGACATCGCGCCGGTCGAGTACGACGGCGGCGGTGAGTTTGCCGGGTACGTCGAGGCCATGCAGGCGCTCGACCTGGGCTCGCTGGAGCGCCGGGCAGACGCCGACGCCGCGCTCGAGTCGGCCGTGCCCAACCGGACCGTGCGTGACTTCCTGCTACAGAACCTCCGCCATGAGAGCGACGGATGGCGCTGGCAGGTCAACCTCGAGGTCCTCGGTCGCGACCTCGACGCGCTCAGTGGCTGGCCCGCGGACGGCCTCGAGGGACTGGCGCCTTTCGAGGGACCGGTGCTCTGGGTGGCGGGCGCGGACTCGGGCTACGTGCGCAGTGAGCAGGAGACCGAGATGCGGCGCCTGTTCCCCCACACACGCAAGGTCGTCGTCAAAGGCGCCGGTCACTGGGTGCACGCCCAGCGACCGGAGGTCGTCGTCGAGGTGCTGCGGCAGCTTGCCGGCTGAGCTGGGGGCTCACCGTGTGTCCTGCTTCCGGATGAACACCTCACGCACCAGCAACATGATCGCGGCGGCGGTGGGGATCGCGAGCAGCGCGCCGATCACGCCGAGCAGTGAGGCGCCGACCAGCGCGGCGATCACGGTCATCGCGCCCGAGATGTCGACCGAGCGGGACATCACCCGCGGGTAGATCAGGTAGTTCTCGATCTGCTGGTAGACGATGTAGAAGATGATGCACGCGATGCCGACCTTCAGGTCGGTGGCCAGGCCGATGGCGCAGACGACCACGGCGCCCAGCGTCGCGCCGATCATCGGGATCACGTCGAGGACCGCCACGATGAGGGCCAGCGCGACGGCGTACTCACCCATGCCGACGATGAACAGGAACACCAGCGTCGTCAGACCGGCGCAGAGCGCGACGATGAACGCGCCGGAGACGTAGCCGCCGATGCCCTCGAGGATGCGGTCACCGAGGTCGGCGACGGTCTCGCGACGGCTCGCCGGTGCCAGCCGGTAGAGGTTGCGCTTCACCGTGTCCAGGGATGCCATGAAGTAGAGCGTCAGCACGAGCACGATGAACACGTTGGCGACCGCGCCCAGGATCGCCAGTCCGACCCCGAGCACCCCCCCGAAGACCTGCTGGGTGAGGTCGCCGCTGGTGACGTACTCCTTCGCCTTCTGGATGACGTCGTACTTCTGGTCGAGCTTCTCGATCTGGCGGTTGTGCTGGAGCTGGTCGAAGTAGCCGGGGGCGTTCTCCGTCAGGGTCGCGATCTGGTCGGCCACCACGGGGGCGATGGCGAGGATGAACAGCGCCAACGCGGCGATGAAGCCCAGCGCGACCAGCAGCACCGCCACGGAGTGCCGGATGCCGCGCCGGATCAGCCACTGCACGACGGGATTGAGGCCGAAGGCGAGGAACAGCGAGACCATGACCAGGATCAGCACGGAGCTGGCCTGCTGGATCAGCCCACCGAACCACCACGCCAGCAACGCACCCGCGGCCAGCAGGAAGCCGGTGACGAACGGGTTGTGGCTCCAGGTGCCGCGCCGGGGACGGTCCACCGGCGGGGGGAGCGAGCCCCCGCCGGCTGTCGACCTGTGGCGCGCCGCGGCGGTCGTGCGTACGACGGTCCCGGTGCTGCCGGGGCCCGGGTCGGGATGGTTCCCGGATGTCGCCTCGTCGCCGACTGGCGAGGACCCCTCCGGGTGCTCGCCGGATCCGGGATCCCCCACGTCAGCTCTCGTCGTCGTCGCCGAACCCGGCGACGACGTCACGCAGCGCCGAGAGCTGAGCGGTGATCGAGTCGCGGCGGCGGGCCAGGCGCGAGACCTCGGCCTTGAGCGCCTGCAGCTCCCGCTCGGAGTCCGCGTGGCCGCTGTTGCGCAGGGCGTCGGCCTGCTTCTTGGCGGCGCTGACGATCTGCTCGGCCTCGCGACGCGAACGGCTGACCAGCTGCTCGGCCTCCTGGGTCGCGGCTTCGCGTGCGGCCGCGGCGGCGTCGGTCGCCTCGCGCGCCCGCTGCTCGGCAGCGGTCGAGCGCTCCTCCGCCTCGGCCACCAGGCGCTTGGTCTCCGCGACTGCGGCGTCGTGGTTCTCCGCGGCTTCCCGGGTCAGGCGCTCCTTCTCCACGGCCAGGGCACGACGGGCCTCCTGCACCTCGCGCTCCGCCTCGGCGCGTGCCTGCTCGGACTCGCGGGCGGCGCTGGTGCGCAGGGCGTTGGTCTCCTGCTCCGCGGCCAGGCGCTGCTGCTCGGCCTCGCGCTTGGCAGCCGCGAGGTGGTCGTCGGCCTCGGCCATCGACCGGGCGCGGTGTGACTCGATGTCCGCCATGGTGCGGTTGCGGCTCTCGTCGAGCTCGCGCAGCTGCACGACCCGCATGTCCTCGGCGTCGGCCTCGGCCTCGGCCTTGACGGCAGCGGCGTCGCGCTGGGCCTGTTCACGGAGGTGCGCGGCGTGCGCGGTCGCCTCCTCGATGACCTCGGCGGCCTGCTCCTCGGCGAGGCGCAGCATCTCGTTGGCCTTGCTGCCGAGTCCCGCGTAGGTGGGGTTCTGGTTCTCGTCGATCTCCGTGCGCAGCGACTCGACCTCGGACTGGAGCGACTTGAGCCGCGCCTGGGCCTCGGTGAGGCTCGCGGTGAGCCCGGCCTTCTCGGCGGTCAGGGTGCGCAGGTGCTTGTCGACGGCCGAGGTGTCGTAGCCACCACGGCGCACGGTCGGGAGCGACGGGACCTGGGCGGCGGGCGCCGGCGTCGGGGCGGCCGAGGCCGGGCGCGCGGGTGCACCGCCGGACGGGCGCTGCGACGGCGGCTGCTGCCCGCGCTGCGGTGCCTGCGCCGCGGCAGGCTTCTCAGCAGGCTTCTCGACGGGCTTCTCCGCCAGCTTCTGCGCGGTCTTCTGGCGGCCGGAGGCCTGCTCCGCGGCGTCCGTGGGGATCACCTGGGTGGGCTCGTCGCCGCCGTTGTCGGGTTCGTGGTCAAAGATGGACAGGCCCTGGTTGCTCATGCGTTCAATCCTCTATCCCTGGTTCGTGGGTCGGGTCACTCGTCCGACGTACGACGCCCAGTCTCACCCATGAACCGGGCGAAACCCACCGCCACCCCTGCGACGCGCCGCACCAAAATGGCGAGTCCGGGGCCGAAGACACGGGTCAGCGCGCGACGGGGGTGCTCTCCACCTCGGACGACCCGGTTTCGGTGGCTGCTCAGACCCCGCGGAAGGCGTTGATCTGGTCGATGTGCTGGGCCCGCCGCTCCTCGTCGTGCACGCCCAGACCCTCCTCGGGTGCGAGGCACAGCACGCCGACCTTGCCCTGGTGGGCGTTCTGGTGGACGTCGAGCGCGGCCTGGCCGACCTCGTCGAGCGGGTAGCTCCTCGACAGCGTCGGGTGGATCATCCCCTTGGCGATCAGCCGGTTGGCCTCCCAGGACTCGCGGTAGTTGGCGAAGTGGGAGCCGATGATGCGCTTGAGGTTCATCCAGAGGTAGCGGTTGTCGTACTGGTGCATGTAGCCCGCTCGTCGAGGCGCAGGTGACGATCGTGCCGCCCTTGCGCGCGGCGAACACCGAGGCACCGAACGTCTCGCGACCGGGGTGCTCGAAGACGATGTCGACGTCCTCGCCACCGGTCAGGTCACGGATGTCCTTGCCGAAGCGGCGCCACTCCTTGGGGTCCTGGGTGTTCTCGTCCTTCCAGAACTTGTAGCCCGCCTCCGAGCGGTTGATGATCAGCTCCGCGCCCATCTTGCGGGCGATCGCGGCCTTCTCCTCGTTGGAGACGACGCACACCGGGGTGGCCCCGCCGTTGAGGGCGTACTGCGTGGCGAAGCCGCCGAGACCGCCGCTGGCGCCCCAGATCAGCACGTTGTCGCCCTGCTTCATGCCGGCGCCGTTGCGGCTGACCAGCTGGCGGTAGGCGGTGCGAGTTGACCAGGCCCGGGGAGGCGGCCTCCTCCCAGGTGAGGTGGTCGGGCTTGGGCATCAGCTGGTTGGACTTGACCAGCGCGAGGTGGGCGAGCCCGCCGAAGTTGGTCTCGAAGCCCCAGATGCGCTGCTCGGGGTCCATCATCGTGTCGTTGTGGCCGTCGGGGCTCTCCAGCTCCACCGACAGGCAGTGGGCGACGACCTCGTCGCCGGGGTTCCACGAGTGCACGCCGAGGCCGGTCTTGAGCACCACGCCGGCGAGGTCGGAGCCGACGACGTGGTAGGGCAGGTCGTGCCGCTTGGCCAGCGGGGAGATCCTGCCGTAGCGCTCGAGGAAGCCGAAGGTGGACACCGGCTCGAAGATCGAGGTCCACACGGTGTTGTAGTTGATGGCACTGGCCATCACCGCCACGATGGCCTCGCCCGGGCCGAGCTCGGGCAGCGCGACGTCCTCGACGTGCAGCGACTTGCGCGGGTCCTTGTCCCGGCTCGCCACTCCCTCGAACATGTCGACCTCGTCCTTGTGGACGGTGGCTGCCCGGTAGGACTCCGGGAGCTCGAGGTTGGCGAAGTCCTCAGCGGTGGTGTCGCCGGCGAGGATGGCGTCGAGGATCTGCTGCACTGTCATCTCCTGAAACGGGGCGGATGGCTGCGCACAAGATACCGACCGGTAATACCGCAGTGACACCAGTGTGCGGGACGTCATAGCCGGGTCCAGTGGCAGGAGGCAGAACAGAGGGAGCCCCCGGACGTGCCGGGTGCTCCCCCTGGATGTGCGGGCGCTCGCGGCGCCGGGGTGTCAGCCCCCGTTGCCGGGGTGGGTGCCGTTCTCGGCGCAGTACTCCTCGACGGTCTGGTTGGCGGCCGCTGCGGCCGCCTCGAGACCGGCGAAGGGCGGAGCCTTGCGCTTCTGCTCCTGACCCTTGTCGGAGCCGGAGAAGTAGGCCGTGCAGAGACCGAACGTGTTGTGGTCGTTCGGCCCGGGGGCCGCCACGGCGACGGCGGCGCCGCCGAGGATCATGGCGGCTGCCGTCGCGGGGACGGCGATCTTGCTGAGGTGCATCGTGGTGCCTTCCGTGAAGAGGTTACGTGGCACTTACCCCACGCAGGGCGACCGACGAGCGGGGCCGCCCACACCCTCCCCGGTGTGGCCTCCAACAGATTACTGTCGGGTAGTATCGCCCGCCTTGTCACGATCACGCAAGGGTCAAACTGTGCATCTCATGCCCGCCGCGCGTTGCCTGCGCCACTGTCGCCCTCGTCCTCGGGCTGACGGGCTGCGGATCCGACGAGTCGTCCGACTCCGGTCCCGTCGGTGCGCCCGGGTTGTCGCCGAGCATGGGCCCCGAGACGACGAAGCCCGGTGCGACGCGCAAGGAACGGCGTCAGGACAAGCGCCGCAAACGGCACCGACAGACCCCGAGTCCGTCCCCGGCGCAAGCCCCCGGGAGCGTTGCTCCCGGGCGTTCCTCCGGCGACGCCGGTGGGGGTGGCGGTGGCGGTGCCACGGCACCCACCGCGACCGTCCGCGACGCCCGCGGAGACGTGGCGGGCAGCGCCCCGGGGTACGTCGACCTGACCGGGGCGACGCTGCGGCGCGACGGCAACCGCTTCCGGCTCGCGGTCACCTCGGCCGCCGGGCTGCCGTCGCGGTCGACCGGGGACACCACCATGAACGTGGTCACCTTCTTCGACCTCGACGGCGACGGCCAGGTCGACTACGAGGTGTGGGCGACCCTGAGCGACAACGGCTGGTCCAGCAGCTACCGCACCCCGAGGGGTGGCAAGTTCGGCTCCCGCAGCGGTGTCGACGTCTCGGCGTCGGCCAATGTGCTGACGCTCGGCTTCCCCGTCTCCCACCTGGAGGGCGACCGCGCGTTCCGCTGGACCGTGGGGTCGGAGCACGGCTCGTTCGGCCAGGTGGCGGCCGGGGCCACCGCAAGGACTACGCGTCGGACCAGGGTGCGGTCAGGTTCCCTGGCTGACGCGAGCGGGCTCGACCAGCTCGACGAGCACGCCGCCGGCGTCCTTGGGGTGGATGAAGTTGATCCGGGAGTCGGCGGTGCCGCGCTTCGGGGCGTCGTACAGCAGCCGGAGGCCGCGCTCGCGCAGGATCGCGGAGACCTGCTCGACGTCGGTGACCCGGTAGGCCAGCTGCTGCAGGCCCGGGCCCGAGCGGTCGAGGAACTTCGCGATCGTCGAGGTCTCGTCGATCGGGGCGAGCAGCTGGATGCACGAGCCGGAGTCGCCGACGGCGACCATCGCCTCGCGGACGCCCTGCTCCTCGTTGGTCTCCTGGTGCTGGACCTCCATCCCGAACGCGTCGCGGTAGAGGGCGATCGCCTCGTCGAGGTCGGGCACGGCGACGCCGACGTGGTCGATGCAGGTGAACAGGTGGTCGGGGAGGTCCAGGGGAGCGCTCATGGGGGCATCCTCACCCACGGCGTACGACGCCTCAACGGGGTGTGACCTGAGCGACACCGCCTCCGTGTGACGCGGACCCCCCTCCTGCGGCGCGGCATTGGTGGGTAGTGTCGAGACGACCCAGATCTTGCTCGTCAGGAGGCCCCTATGTCCGGTTCCGTCATCGTCGCAGGCGCGCGCACCCCGATCGGCCGCCTGCTCGGAGGCCTGAAGAGCCTCTCGGCAGCCGAGCTCGGCGGCGTCGCCATCAAGGGCGCCCTGGAGAAGGCCGGTGTCTCCGGCGACCAGGTCGACTACCTGATCATGGGCCAGGTCATCCAGGCCGGTGCCGGCCAGAACCCCGCCCGCACCGCAGGCATCGCCGCCGGGCTGCCGATGTCGCTGCCGTCGATCACCATCAACAAGGTCTGCCTGTCCGGCGTCAACGCGATCGCCACGGCCGACGCGCTGATCCGCGCCGGCGTGCACGACATCATCGTGGCCGGTGGCATGGAGTCGATGACCAACGCTCCGCACCTGCTGCCGAAGTCGCGCGAGGGCTTCAAGTACGGCGACACCACGCTCGTCGACTCGATGGCCTACGACGCCCTCTACGACCAGACCACCCAGCAGGCCATGGGCGGGCTGACCGAGCAGTGCAACGCCGACGGCACCAACCTGACCCGCGAGGAGCAGGACGAGTTCGCCGCCCGCTCCCACCAGCTCGCCGCCGACGGCGTGGAAGAACGGCGTCTTCGACGACGAGGTCGTGCCGGTCGAGATCCCGCAGCGCAAGGGCGACCCGATCGTGGTGAACAACGACGAGGGCGTGCGCGGCGACACCACCGCCGAGTCGCTCGGCAAGCTGCGCCCGGCGTTCAGCAAGGACGGCACCATCACCGCCGGCTCCGCCTCGCAGATCTCCGACGGCGCCTGCGCCGTGGTCGTGATGAGCAAGGCCAAGGCCGAGGAGCTCGGCCTCGAGTGGCTCTGCGAGATCGGCGCCTCCGGCCAGGTGGCCGGCCCCGACTCGACCCTCCAGCTCCAGCCCGCCAACGCCACCTCGAAGGCGCTGGAGAAGGAGGGCATCTCCATCGACGACGTCGACCTCGTGGAGTTCAACGAGGCCTTCGCCGCCGTCGGCATCGAGTCGGCCCGCCAGCTCGGCATCCCCGAGGAGAAGGTCAACGTCAACGGCGGCGCCATCGCTCTGGGCCACCCGGTCGGCATGTCCGGCGCCCGGATCGTGCTGCACCTCGCCCTCGAGCTCAAGCGCCGCGGTGGCGGCACCGGCGTCGCCGCCCTCTGCGGTGGCGGTGGCCAGGGCGACGCCCTGGTCGTCAAGGTGCCTGCTTCCTGAGTCGACCGGATTCGGATAGTCCGAGGTTCGGACGCCTCGATCCGGGCACACGGTGCGTTCGCTCGGACTATCCGTCTGGTGAGAGGAGGAGCGCGTGAGCAGGCGGTCGACGGGTGATGTCCCCGAGCTGGTCGAGAAGGCCCGCAAGGGTGACGCCCGTTCGGTCGCCCGGCTGATCTCGCTGGTCGAGGACGCCTCGCCGCTGCTGCGCGAGGTGATGGCCGGCCTGGCGCCGTACGCCGGGCGCGCAGGGCGGGGCGCAGATCGTCGGCATCACCGGCTCGCCCGGCGTCGGCAAGTCCACCACCGACCGCGGCGCTGGTCACCGCGCTGCGCAAGCAGGACAAGCGGGTCGGCGTGCTCGCGGTCGACCCGTCGTCACCCTTCTCCGGCGGCGCCCTGCTCGGTGACCGGGTGCGGATGCAGGACCACGCGCTCGACCGCGAGGTCTACATCCGCTCGATGGCCTCGCGCGGCCATCTCGGCGGGCCTGTCCTGGGCCACCCCGCAGGCGCTGCGCGTGCTCGAGGCGGCCGGCTGCGACGTGATCCTGATCGAGACCGTCGGGGTCGGCCAGAGCGAGGTCGAGATCGCCGCGATGGCCGACACCACGATGGTGCTGCTGGCGCCGGGCATGGGCGACGGGATCCAGGCCGCGAAGGCCGGCATCCTCGAGATCGGCGACATCTACGTCATCAACAAGGCCGACCGCGACGGCGCCGACCAGGTACGCCGCGAGCTGCGCTCGATGCTCGCGCTGGCCGAGCGGCCCGAGGGCGCCTGGAAGCCGGAGATCGTCAAGACGGTGGCCAGCAAGGGCGAGGGCATCGACGACGTGGTGGCCGCCCTCGAGAAGCACCGCGAGCACCTGTCGTCCACGCGGCGAGCTCGAGAAGCGCCGGCTGCGGCGTGCCCGCGACGAGATCGAGGCGATCGCGGTCACCGCGCTGCGCGAGCAGTGGCGCGGCGTGCACGAGAACGCGGCGCTGGACGAGCTCGCCGCCGAGGTGGTCGCCGGGGAGTCCGATCCCTACGCGGCGGCCGACCTGCTGCTGGACAGCCTCGAGGCGGGATCGGCGAGCGACGTCACCGCCTGACGGGTGCACCTGCCCGAGCGCGCCTGCCCCCGACGCGGACTCGATCTTGGTAGAAAGATGGGTGATGTGCGTGAGCCCCGGCGCGCGCGTACCTTCCCCCGACGCAAGGAGCACCCGATGGACTGGCGCGCTGAAGAAGGGCGTGGTCCTCCTCGTCATCCTGTTCCTCGGCTTCTGGCTGGTGCAGGACCCCGTCCGGCTTCGGCGAGAGCGCGCAAGCAGACCGTCACCGCCATCTGGGACCTGCTGGTGCAGCTGTTCGACGGCATCATCAGCTTCTTCAAGTCGATCAGCTCCTGAGCCAGCCGTGATGGGCTCGCTGTGGCGCTGGCTGACCGATCCGCGCATCGGCGACCGGCTGCTGCGCGAGGAGGACGAGGACATCGTCGACGTCGTGCACAAGCACCCGGTCGTCTACATCGTCCCCGCGCTGCTCGGGTCTCGCCGGCCTCATCTGCTGGATCGTGGTGCCGTTCTCGTCCGTCGAGCTCGGGTGGGCGCCGATCCTGATCGGACTGGTGCTGATGCTGTGGGGCGCCTTCAAGGCGCTGCAACGCAACATCGACCGCTTCGTGGTCACCAACCAGCGCGTCTTCCGGGTGCACGGCCTGCTCAACCGCAAGGAGGCCACCATGCCGCTGAGCCGGATCCTCGACATCTCCGTCGACAAGCCGTTGCAGGGCCGGATGCTGAACTTCGGCCACTTCACCTTCGAGTCCGCGGCCCAGGAGCAGGGCCTGCGCGACATCCGCTACGTCGGACGGCCGGACGAGCGCAACCTGACGATCCAGCGGGTCGTGCAGCGTGCGGGCCTGCGGGGGCGGAACCCCCAGCAGGTCCCCCGTGAGAGCGCGCTCTAGAGGCCCGCAGCTGCCTGGAGGTCGCCCCGGATCGCGTCGAGCCGGCCGACGGCCGAGATCCTCGCGGCGTCGACTCCGTCCTCCTCGTCCTCCACCGGGATCACCACCTCGAGGTAGCACTTGAGCTTCGGCTCGGTCCCCGATGGTCGTACGACGACGCGGCCGTTGTCGGCCAGCCGGAAGCGCAGCCCGACCGTCGGGGGAACGGCGGTCGGACCCGAGCGAGAGGTCGTCGACCTGCTCGACCGCGAGTCCCCCGAGCGAGGACGGGGGGTGGTCGCGCAGCCGGTCGATGACGGCCGGGATGGCGTCGAGGTCGTCCATCCGCACCGAGAGCTGGTCGGTGGCGTGCAGCCCGTAGGTGCGGGCGAGGTCGTCGAGCAGGTCGCGCAGCGTACGGCCGGCCGCCTTGGCGCGTGCGGCGATGTCGCAGACCATCAGCAGCGCGGAGACGCCGTCCTTGTCCTTCACGTGGGCGGGGTCGACGCAGTAGCCGAGTGCTTCCTCGTAGCCGAAGGCGAGGTCCTCGACGCGGCCGAGCCACTTGAATCCGGTGAGCGTCTCGGCGTACAGCTGCTTCTCCGCGACCGCCATCTTGCCGAGCAGCGACGAGGACACGATCGTGGTCGCGTAGACCCCTTCGCGCCGAAGGCCGAGCAGGTGCTGGGCGAGCAGCGCGCCGACCTCGTCGCCGCGCAGCATCTGCCACCCGTGCGGGCCGGGTGCCGCGACGGCACAGCGATCCGCGTCGGGATCGTTGGCCACGACGATGTCGGCGTCGACCTCCTCGGCCAGCTCCATGGCCAGGTCCATCGCCCCCGGCTCCTCGGGGTTGGGGAACGACACGGTCGGGAAGTCGGGGTCGGGCTCGGCCTGGGCGGTCGGCGACGTGCGGAGCGGGGAAGCCGGCCCGCTCCAGGGCCGTGACGACCGTCGCGCCCCCGACGCCGTGCAGCGGGCGTGTAGACGATGCGCGAGGTCGCGCGGTCCGCCTCCGGCGAGGTCGACCACGCTGCTGAGGTAGCGGTCGAGGATGTCGTCGCCGAGCACCTCGCCGCCGCTGCCACGGGGGATGTCGGTGAGCGGGCCCGACCGCTGCGATCTGCTCGGCGATCTCCTCGTCGGCCGGGGGCACGATCTGGCTGCCGTCGCCGAGGTAGACCTTGTAGCCGTTGTCCTGCGGCGGGTTGTGGCTCGCGGTCACCATCACTCCCGCGACGCAGCCGAGGTCCCGGATCGCGAACGCGAGCAGCGGGGTGGGCAGCGGGCGGGGGAGCACGTACGCCGCGAAGCCAGCGCCGGTCATCACCTCGGCGGTGTCCCGCGCGAACACGTCGGAGTTGTGGCGTGCGTCGTAGCCGATCACGACGGAGTCCCCGGCCGAGGCCCCGTGTGCGCGGAGGTACGCCGCCAGGCCGGCCGCTGCACGCAGCACCACGACGCGGTTCATCCGGTTGGGACCCGCCCCGAGCGCACCGCGCAGCCCGGCGGTGCCGAACTCGAGCGTGCCGCTGAACCGGTCGGCGAGATCCGCGGTGTCACCGGCCTCGATGAGGGACTCGAGCTCGGCCTTCGTGACCGGGTCGGGGTCCTCGGCCGCCCAGGCGCGCGCACGCTGCGAGCAGGTCGGCGTCAGTCGGGTGGGTCATGCGCACGAGGCTAGGTCACGGGCGCGGGCGTCGGTCGTGGGCCTCAACCCAGGTCGCGCAGGCGCGGCAGCACCTGTTCGCAGAGCCGTTCGACGTGGCCGACAGGGTCGTCGGCCGCCGGCATCACCCACACCTGGTCGATCCCCAGGGCGGCGTACGCCTCCATCCGGCGCAGGAACGCATCGAGGTCGGCGAACGGGTCACTCCCGGCCAGGGCGGTGCGCTGGACCTCGTCGGGGTCACGACCCACGTCGGCACAGTGGCCGTCGAGCACGTCGACCTTGTGCTTCATCTCGTCCGGGTCGAAGCCGTAGAAGTTGCAGGCGTCGGCGTACTGTCGCGACGAGCCGCAGCGTCTTCCGCTCACCGCTGCCGCCGACGATGACCCGCGGTCCGCCGGACCGGATCGGAGGCGGGACACAGACCGTCTCGGCGAGCCGGTAGTGCCGACCCTCGAAGGCGCCGTCGTCGTCGCTCCACATCTGCCGACAGATCTGCAGCGCCTCCTCGAGCCGCTCGAACCGCTCGGAGGTGGAGGGGAAGGGGACGCCGAGACCGGCGTGCTCGCGGGCGTACCACGCCGCGCCGAGGCCCAGCATCGCCCGGCCGCCGCTGAGGACGTCGAGGGTGGCGACGATCTTGGCCAGCAGCCCGGGGTGGCGGTAGGTCACCCCGGTGACCAGCAGGCCGAGCTCGAGGTCGCGGGTCTGCCCGGCCAGGAAGCCCAGCGAGGTGTACCCCTCGAGCATCGGCTCCGGCGGGCCGCCGAGCCGCTCCATCTGGAACCAGTGGTCCATCATCGTCAGGGTGGTGACGCCGCCCTCGTCGGCGGTGCGAGCGACCTGCGCGAGCGTCGGTCCGAGCGCCGTCGGTCCACCGGGCCAGCTGAGGTTCGCGCAGTGGATCGCCAGCTTCATCGGGGTCTCCTCGGGGGCTCGCCTGCGTCTCGCCATACTGGAGCAATGGACCTACGGACCTACCGGTTCTCCAGCGTTTTCACCCTAGAGGCGCCCCGGGAACAGGTGCACGAGGTGCTGGTCGACCTGGAGTTCTACGCCGACTGGTGGCCGCAGGTCCGGGCCGTGGCCAAGATCGACGACGACCACGCCCTGGTGGTCTGCCGCTCGTCGCTGCCCTACGACCTCGAGCTCGAGCTGAGTGCGGTCAGCCGCGACGTGGATCGCCTCGAGGTCGGCATCGACGGAGCGATCCGGGGTTGGGCGAGGTACCTCCTCGACGAACAGGGCCCCGGCGTCACCTCGCTGCGGTTCGAGCAGGAGGTGCGTGCCGAGGCCCCGTTGTTCGTGGTGGCGTCGTACGTCGCGAGGCCGCTGCTCACCTGGAACCACCACCGGATGATGGCGGGAGCCGAGCAGGGCCTCCGCGCGAGGTTTCAGCCGAGCGCTGCGACGGCCGCGTCGTAGTCCGGCTCCTGGCTGATGGACGGGACCAGCTCGGTGTAGATGACCTTGTCGTCCTCGTCGAGGATCACGACCGCGCGGGCGAGCAGGCCCTCGAACTTGCTGTCGAGAAGGCGTACGCCGTAGTCGTCACCGAACGACGAGCGGAATGCCGAGCCGACGTGGACGTTCTCGAGACCCTCGGCGGCGCAGAAGTCCCGGACTGCGAACGGCAGGTCGACGGAGATGTTGAGGACCGTGGTGTCGTCGAGGCTGCCTGCGAGCTTGTTGAAGTTCCGCAGGCCGGCCTGGCAGACGCCGGTGCCGATGCTGGGGAAGATGCTCAGCACCTTGCGACCGGAGAGGTCGCCGAGGCTGAACTCCTTCAGGTCGGTGTCGACCAGGGTGAAGTCTGGAGCCTTGTCGCCGATGGCCGGGAGGTCTCCAACGGTGTGGGCGGGGCTGCCGCCGAGTTCAGTGTTAGCCATGCCCGCCAATCTAGCTGCGGGAGGTCAGCGGCTCTTCCGGGGTCCGTACTGCGGAGTCACCTTCCGCAGCGCAGCCTCGCGGGCGACCTTGGTGTTGGCGTTGACGAGCAGGAAGAGCTGCTCGATGCGTTCGCGGGCGAAGGTACGCCGGGGCGACGCGGTCCACGTGTCGTTGAACAACCGCTTCGTGGCTGCGAGCTGGTCGGGGGAGCGCGTCGTCAGCTCCCGCGCCAGGCCCTCGGCGGCAGCCACCGGGTCTGCGGCGAGCTCGGTTGCCAGGCCGGCGTCGTACGCCTCCTTGCCCGACAGCATCTGCGCGGTCATGGTCAGGCGCTTGGCGGTGTCGATGCCGACGAGCTCGGCCAGCGTCCGGACCCCGGTCATGTCCGGGATGATCCCCCAGCGGCCCTCGAGCACCGACCACTCCGAGTCGGGGGTGGCGATCCGGAAGTCGGCCGCCAGCGCGATCTGCAGACCGCCGCCGTAGCAGTGACCGTGCACCGCGGCGATGACCGGAACCGGCAGTCGCCGCCAGGCCCAGCACGCCTCCTGGAACACGTTGGTCCCACGCCAGGGGCGAGGGAGGAAGGCGCCGACGATGCCGGCGGGCTTCTTCATCACCGAGCCGAAGTCGAGCCCTGCGCAGAACGACGCCCCTTCTCCGCTGATGATGACGACTCGCAGGCGTCCGGTCCTTGCGCAGCGCTCGCGCGGTCGCCACCAGCTCGTCCAGCGTCTGGAGCGTGAGCGCGTTCAGCTTCTCCGGTCGGGCGAGGCGGACGTGGGCGATCCCGTCGGCGACGGTGTGCGTGACCAGCTGGCTCATGCGGCTGACGTTACCGGCAAGTAGGTAGTACGCCGACCGGGCACTCATGGTTGGTCCGATCGCGCCGAGAGGGCGGTTCCGGTTGGCGGGGGTAACCAGAACTGCCCTCTCGGCGTACTCCTGCCAACCAGAAGTGCCCGCTCGGCGGAAACCAGGAGCGGGTCAGTCGAAGGCGGGACGTTCGAACTCGGTGGTGGCGAAGGGGCCGCCCACGTGTGCGGCCTCGGCCAGGTCCTGGTCGCTCTCCGGCCCGGACTCGACCTCCTCGGCGAACGCCTCGGCGTCGTCGAGCGGCTCGTAGCCGAGGACGCGACCGGGGCCGAGGTCCCACCACGCACGGGTGTTGGCCGAGATCCCGTAGACGACGGCGAAGCCGGGGCTCGGCGCGGTCAGCGCTGCGTCGAACATCCGGACGGCGTCGTCGGGTGAGAGCCAGGTGGACAGCTGCCGACGCGTGGTCGGGCGCGGACCGAACGAGCCGATCCGGGTGCTGATCGCGTCGATGCCGTGGCGGTCGACGTATAGGTGGAGCAGCGACTCGGCGGCCACCTTGGCCACGCCGTAGTAGGTGTCGGCGCGTGCCGGCACGTCGGCACCGAGGCTCTCGTTGCCCAGGTCAGCACGTGGGGTGCGCCCCACGGCGTGGTTGCTGGAGGCGTAGACGATGCGGGGTACGTCGTGGCGCAGCATCGCCTCGAGGATCGCTCCGGTCGTCACCACGTGCGAGGCCAGAGCGTCGGGCAGCGACGACTCGGTCGGGATGCCGGCGAGGTGGATGACCGCATCGGGTCTGACCTCGGCGATCGCCGCATCGACGGCAGCCGGGTCGGTGCAGTCGACGGAAAGCTGCGCGCCTCGGTCCGGACGGTCGAGGCCGACGACCTCGTGACCGGTTGCGGTCAGGCCGGGAGTCAGGACGGTGCCGATCGACCCGGCGGAGCCGGTGAGCAGGACCTTCGACATGCCGGTCAGGTTAGCGACCCGGGTCAGGACTACCGGTCCGCGTGCTTGCCCGGCTTGTCCTCGTCGCTCGTCGTCCTCGTCGTCGTCCTCGTCGTCGTCGTCGTCGTCCTCGTCGTCGTCGTCGTCGTCGTCGTCGTCGTCGTCGTCGTCGTCGTCCGAGTCGTCGTCGTCGTCGTCGTCGTCGGAGTCGTCGTCACCCTCGTTGTCGGGGTTGTTCGGGTCCTCGGGATCGCTGAACGGAGCCGGTTCGCTCTCGTCGTAGTCCTCGGAGTCCGTGAACTGGCCGCGCTCGTGGTCGAAGGTGCGCTGGGTGTTGTCGATCTCGGCGCCCTCGGGGCGGTTGTCGGGGTCCAGTCGACGCTCCCGCTCCTCCTCCATCTCCTGCTTGGTGTCGTCGTCGGGCTCCTTGTTGGGTTCGATCCCCAGGCTGCGACCGGCACGCTCGTCGGTGTCGATGCCGCCGCCCTCGAGGATGCTCGAGCCTTCGTCGCCCGAGCTCTGCTGGTCGCTCGAGTCCTTCTCGTCGGCGTCGCCGTTTTCAGAGTCGCTCATCTGGGCCCCTCCCGAGGTCTGTGTGCCATATGGGTATCCGGGTGGTCATGACCGTGTCAACGGGTGCGAGCGGCCGGCGGACACGCGGTTCAGATGCGAGGCACGATCCGGCCGAGCAGCTCGCCCATGCGGGTGGCGGCGGACCGGCCGGCCTCGAGCACCTCTTCATGGTTGAGCGGCTCACCGGTGATCCCGGCGGCGAGGTTGGTGACCAGGCTGATGCCGAGCACCTCCATCCCGGCCTCGCGGGCCGCGATCGCCTCGAGCGTCGTACTCATCCCGACCAGGCTGCCGCCGATCGCGCGCACCATCCCGATCTCCGCCGGGGTCTCGTAGTGCGGGCCCGGGAACTGGACGTAGACCCCCTCGTCGAGCGACGGCTCCACCTCCCGGCACAGCTCGCGCAGACGCGGGCTGTAGAGGTCGGTGAGGTCGACGAAGGTGGCGCCCTCGATCGGGGAGGTCCCGGTGAGGTTGATGTGGTCGCTGATCAGCACCGGCGTGCCGGGGGACCAGCGCTCGTCGAGGCCGCCGCACCCGTTGGTGAGCACGACCGTGGAGCATCCCGCTGCGGCGGCGGTCCGGACGCCGTGCACGACCGAGCGCACGCCGAGCCCCTCGTAGACATGGGTGCGACCGAGGAAGACCAGCAGGTTGCGCTCGCCCGCCCGGACCGAGCGGATCTTCCCCGCGTGGCCGGCGACGGCCGGCGGGGCGAACCCGGGAAGGTCGGTCGTGCTGATCTCGGCGGTGGCGACGCCGAGCGCGTCCACTGCCGGCAACCAGCCCGAGCCCATCACCAGGGCGACGTCATGGCGTTCGACCCCGGTCTGCTCGGCGAGCGCCAGCGCCGCCTCGCTCGCGGCTTCGGCGTAGGTCTGACTCACCCTCAGCCCCCGAAGTTCGACCGGCAGGGCCGGGAGCGGAGGGCGGCCACGTAGTCGGCGGGAGCATCGGCGGCCTCCGCGGCGTCAGCGAGTACGCCGAGATAGCTGGCCGACGGCAGGCCGCCCTCGAACGCGTCGAGGACGTAGACCCAGGCCACGACCTCCTCGTTGAGGGTGGAGACGCGCACCTTGGTCTTGCGGAAAAGGCCGGTGTCCGCGGACTCCCAGCCGTCGAGGGCAGCGGCGTCCTCCTCGGTGACGTCGTAGACAGCGACGAAGACCTGCTCGAAGGGGTCCTGCACGATCGTCGCCAGGGCGCCGTCCCAGCCGAGGTCCTCGCCGCCGAACGTGAGGCGCCATCCCTCCAGCCAGCCGGTGTCGCGCAGCGGCGAGTGCGGGCAGCGTTCGCCCATCCTGGCGGGGTCGAGGTTGCTGGCGTAGGCGGCGTAGAGGGTCATCGCTGTCCCCTCGTCGATGCGAGCCCGGTGCCGACCATGAGGGGAAGCCACGGCGTGGGGTGGAACGTCACCGCGCAAGACTAAGCGGCCGGTCGGGGGTCAGGACAATGCGACACAATGACTCGGTGAGCACACCTAACTTCGGGCAGGCCAACCGGGTCGTGATCATCGGCGGGGGGCCGGGTGGCTACGAGGCGGCGCTCGTCGCCGCGCAGCTGGGCGCGGACGTGACCGTCGTCGACTCCGACGGTCTCGGCGGCTCGGCGGTGGTCACCGACTGTGTGCCCAGCAAGACGCTCATCGCGACCGCCGAGCTGATGACCGACCTCGCCGGGGCTCCGGAGCTCGGTGTCGGCTACGAGGACCACGAGGGCGACGCTGCACACCAGGTCGTGGTCGACCTCGACCGGGTCAACCGCCGGGTCAAGAGGCTCGCGGCCGACCAGTCCGAGGACATCGGCCGCCGGCTCGCTCGCGAGAACGTGCGGGTGGTCCGGGGGGTCGGCAGGTTCGAGGGGAGCGAGCGGGTGGTCGTCGAGCTCACCGAGGGCGGGACCGAGACGATCGGGGCCGACGCCGTACTCGTGGCCACCGGGGCTGCGCCGCGCACACTGCCAACCGCGGAGCCCGACGGAGAGCGGATCCTGACCTGGGAGCAGGTCTACGACCTCACCGAGTGCCCCACGAAGCTGATCGTGGTCGGCTCGGGCGTCACCGGCGCCGAGTTCGCGAGCGCCTACATCTCCCTCGGCATCGAGGTCGTGCTCGTCTCCTCGCGCGACCGGGTGCTTCCGGGAGAGGACGCCGACGCGGCGACCGTGCTCGAGGAGGTCCTGAAACGGCGCGGCATGGAGGTGCTCTCCAAGTCGCGCATGGAGTCGGTCAAGCGCGACGGTGACGAGGTCACGGTCACGCTCACCGACGGCCGGACCGTCACCGGCTCGCACTGCCTGCTCGCGCTCGGCTCCATCCCGAAGACCAGCGACCTGGGGCTGGACGAGGCCGGCGTGGCCGTCGACGACGGTGGGTTCATCCGCGTCGACCGGGTCTCCCGGACCTCGGCCCGTGGGGTGTACGCCGCCGGCGACTGCACCGGTGTCCTGATGCTCGCCAGCGTGGCCGCCATGCAGGGACGGATCGCGATGTGGCACTACCTCGGTGACGCCGTCACCCCGCTCGACCTCAAGCAGGTGTCCTCCAACGTCTTCACCGCTCCCGAGATCGCCACCGTCGGCTGGCAGCAGAAGGCCATCGACAGCGGGGAGATCCCCGCGGAGACGGTGCGCCTCGACCTGGCCGGCAACCCGCGCGCGAAGATGCAGGGTGTGCACGACGGGTTCGTCAAGCTGTTCAGCCGGCCGGGCACCGGCATCGTGATCGGGGGCGTGGTCGTCGGTCCTCGGGCGAGCGAGCTGGTCCACCCGATCTCGATCGCCGTCGCGGAGTCGCTGACGGTCGACCAGCTCGCGCACGCGTTCACGGTCTACCCCTCGATGAGCGGCTCGATCGCCGAGGCGGCCCGGCGGCTGCACCACTCACCCGCCTGATCCCGCCTTTCTCTTTTCATTCCGCGAATGACAAGAATGTAATTCTCGGGCCATTTCTCCGATGGCGAGAAATCCGGTCAAATCGAATATCCAGCCGTGCATACTGTGCGGGTTCGGCCCAATTCCCACAGGTCACTGGGGTCACAGATGCCACGCTCCGCACGGCGCCTCCCGGCCGCGACGGCCGGGCTGGCGGTGCTCGCGATGCTGCTCCTGCTCGCCTCCCCCGGACAGGCCTCCCGGACGGTCTCGGAGAGCTACACCGTCCCTTCCGGCGGCAGGCTCCACCTGACCGGTCACGGTTACGGCCACGGCCACGGCATGTCGCAGTACGGCGCCCAGGGCGCGGCGATCCAGGGGCTCAGCTACGGCCAGATCGTGGCCTTCTACTACCCCGGCACCGTGCTCGCGACCGCGTCCGGGTCGATCCGCGTGCTCCTCACGGCCGACACCGACAACGACGTGCGGGTGGTGCGGTCCAGCGGGCTCAGGGTTCGCGAGGTGAGCACCGGCACGGCGTACACCCTGCCGGCGTACGAGGGCATCACGACCTGGCGGCTGCGCAACACGGTGAGCGGGGCGACCGCGCTGGACTACTACGACGGCACCTGGCACGTCTACCAGCCCGGCGGCAAGCCGCTGGCCGGCGTCGCCGAGTTCTTCCGGGCGGGCAACCTGTCCCTGCGCGTCGGCGGCGGAGTCCGCGTCTATCGCGGGGCTCTGCGGCTCACCAACACGAACACCGTGAACGTGGTCGGCCTCGACGACTACATCAAGGGGGTCGTGCCGCGCGAGATGCCGGCCTCCTGGCGGGTGGCGGCCGTGCGCGCGCAGTCCGTGGCCGCGAGGACGTACGCCGCGTTCGACCGGGCCGCCCACACCACGCGCTACTACGACACCTGCGACACCACCTCGTGCCAGGTCTACGGCGGTCGCAGTGACGAGGATGCCCGCAGCAACGCCGCGGTCGACGCGACAGCCGGCAGGGTCCTCCACTACCAGGGCAGACCCGCCTTCACGCAGTTCAGCTCCAGCAGTGGTGGCTGGCTGCTGGCCGGCAGCCAGCCCTACCTGGTCTCCAAGTACGACAGGTACGACAACTTCAGCGGCAACCCCATGCACACCTGGGAAACGACCCTGACCAGGGCCGCCATCCAGAACGCCTACCCCTCGCTGGGCACGCTCCGGCGCGTGCTGGTCTCCCAGCGCGACGGCAACGGGGCTTGGGGCGGCCGGGTGGAGAAGATGAAGCTGGACGGGTCGAGGAACGATGTGGCCCTGACCGGCGATGCCTTCCGCTCGAGGTTCGGGCTCCGGTCCAGCTGGTTCCACTTCCCCTAGGGCCGACGCCCTGGGCCGTGCCGGCGACGACGTCGGTGTCGGTGGTCGGGGGTAGCGTCCGCGCATGGTCGATGCGGAGGCCGTACGCCGGGTCGGGCTGGCGTTGCCGCGCAGCTACGAGGCGTTCATCGGCGGGCGCTGGAAGCTCAAGGTGCGTCAGCTCGTCTACGTCGCCTTCTCGCGCGACGAGACCGCGATGGGCTTCGGCTATCCGAGGGAGGAGCGCGACGGACTGATCGCCTCGGACCCCGAGACCTTCTTCCTGCCGCCGACCTCGGACCTTCGCTACCAGTGGGTCTGTGCGCGGCTGCCACGGTTGGAGGAGTCGGAGACGCACGAGCTGGTGACCGACGCGTGGCGGATGTGCGTGCCGAAGATGCTGCAGGACCTTCCCGAGCTCCCGGCCCCGGCCGTCGCCGCCTGGGCGGCCATGGACGCCGGGGAGTGGGGCGAGCTGCGGCCGCTCCTGCATCCCTACCTGCACTGGCAGGACCGCGACGGCGGCCTCCGTGGTCGCTCGAAGGTGCTGACCCACCTGCATGAGGTCCCGACACCCAAACCTCCCGTCGACGTGGAGATCAGGGACGGGCAGGTCTACCGCTGGCGGAGTCCTGGGTAGCAGCAGGCGCGTCGCCGGCGCCCGGCGAATGATCCTCGGACTCGGTTCGAGTGCCGGTCCCGTACGGTTCGTCCGTGTCCACGAGCGTCCCGCCAACCGAGTCCCTTGCCCAGCGGCTGCTCGACGCTCAGGTCGCCTACCACCTGGCCCGGCTGACCGGAGATCAGCTCGAGTCCACGGTGTCGCTGCTCGCCGACGACCTGTTCGCCGCGGCGGGTGAGCACCGGATCGAGGACCTCGTCGACCGTGAGGCGATCAAGGCGATCGTGGTGCGGGCGCTCGGCACCGTTCCCGGCAGTGCCGCCGTGAGCGGCATCGTCGAGCTCGCCACCACGGTCGTGTACGACGGCCCGGACGAGCCGTTTCCGCTCGGTGAGCTCCTCGACCGCGAGCAGGTCGCGGTGCTCCTCGACGAGCTGCTGGCCCTGAACCCCGTGGTCGAGCGGGCGCTGGAGCGGCTGACCGACAGTCCGCTGGTGGGCACGATGGCGTCGCGGTTCATGGGCCGCGTCGTGGGGGAGGTGCTGCAGGCCAACAAGGCGGTCGCGGAAAAGGTGCCGGGGCTGGGCTCGCTGATGTCGTTCGGGACGAGTGCGGCGTCGAAGGTGATGGGTGCGGCGGACAAGCAGTTCGAGGGACTGATCGGGGACAGCGTCGGCAAGGGCGGGACGTTCGCCGTACGCCGCCTGAACCGGATCGTCATCGAGACCTTGCGCGATCCCACCACTCGCGAGGCGTTGCTCCAGGTGTGGGACCTGCTCGCCGAGGAGCCGGTCGCCGGTCTGAGCCGTTACGCCACCCGCGAGGAGATCTCCGGTGTGGTCGACGCCGTGCACGAGCTGTCGGTCACCACCGTCGCCCACGAGCACGTCGCGCACCTCGGCGAGACGATCGTCGAGGCCTTCTTCGAGCGGTTCGGCGCTCACACCCCGACCGGGCTGCTCGCCGAGCTCGAGCTCAGTCGCGCGGACCTGGTCGCCGACCTGGTGCGGATCGCCCCGCCTGTCGTCGAGGCGCTGCGCGAGAGCGGCGACCTCGAGCGGATCGCTGCGCGCCCAGCTCGAGCCGTTCTACACCTCTGCCGAGGTCCGTGCCCTGCTGGTCTGACTCGTCAGGTGGTGGAGCGCAGCGTCGTCGAGCCTGGTCAGCCGCACGCCGGGACGGGAACCGTCCGGACCTCACGGCCCGTCGGGGTGGCGTCGTTCGCGTCGAAGCACCGGGTGCTCTTGCTCGTGACCACGGTCGTGCCGATCAGAACGGCACCGGCGGTCATCAGCAGCAGCGTCTGGTGCAGGCCGAGCCCGTCGATCAGGAAGCCGGTCACGAGGACGCCGATCGGCGCGGCGACGGGGATGCTCGCCGTGCTCAGCCCGACGACGCGGGGCAGCAGGCGAGCGGGTGCGCGCTCCTGACGGATCGTGGCCTGCAGCGGCACGAGTGAACCGGCGGCAGCTCCGAGCGTCAGCAGCATGGCGAGGGTGAACGGCAGGAACGGGACCAGCGTGATCGCTGCGTAGGTGCACGGCCACACGACGAACACGCCGACGTACAGCCGCCGGCGAGGGATGCGCGAACCGAACATCCCGAAGCCGGCGGCTCCGAGCAGCCCTCCGGCGCCGTAGCTCGCGACCATCACGCCCAGCACCACCGGATCGCCGAACGCCTCGCGTGCCAGGACCGGCAGCACGATCGGCGCGAGTGGACCGACCAGCAGCACCGCCGCTGTCGGGAAGACGACCAGCGCGCGAAGTGCCGGGTCGGCCCAGATGAACGCGATCGCCTCGCGCAGCCCGGCACGCTCCGCCGTCGCGGCGGCGGCGCGGGAACGAGGAAGGTGATCGAGCCGTGCGACGACCAGCGCGGCGAACGCGAACGAGGCCACCGTCACCCAGAGCGCGCCCGCCGACGCCGAAGGCAGCGATGAGCAGGCCGGCGACCGGTGCTCCGAGCAGATAGCCGACGTGCTCCGCAGAGGTGAACAGGGCGTTCGCGCGCTCGCGCTGGTACCCGATCGACATCCGCCGTCGCCGGCACCAGGCTCTGCCGCGCGGTCGAACCGGCCGAGTCAGCGAGCGTGCCGAGGATGGCCAGCAGCACGACGTGCCAGATCTCCAGCACGTCGAGCGCGAGGAGGATCGGCAGCGGCGCGACCGCGAGTCCACTGAGGAGATCGGCAGCTGAGCTCGTGCGAACCGGACCGATCGCGTCCACGATCCGACCGGCCGCCAGACCCCCGACGGCGGCGCCCCCGACGCTGGCGAAGACGGCGATCCCGGCGAGCGCGGCGCTGCCTGTCGTGGTCAGCACCAGCCACGGGATCGCGACCGTCATGATGACGTTCCCGCTCAGCGACACGGCGTTCGCCAGCACCAGACGGGTCAGCGGCGTCAGGCGCCGCGATCGCGACGGCGTGACGTGGGGTCGACCGATGCTCGCCACCGCGGGTACGACCGTTGCTGGGTCCGGGGCGGTCGGCGATGTCGGTCATCGGACGATCGATCCGGCTCGGTGTCGTCCTCAGGTCCTGGACGGCGTACGCCGACGGCATCTCGAGCACGGCGAGGGTGCATCGTGCGATGGACACCAGCTTGCCCGCGTCATTGGTGATCCTGATGTCCCAGACCTGCGTCGTACGCCCGATGTTCACCGGCCTGGCCACCCCGGTCACCCATCCCGAGCCGGCGGGGCGGACGTGGTTGGCATTGATCTCCATGCCCACGCAGTGGAAACGGCTGCGGTCGACGGCGAACGAGCCGGCCCAGCTGGCGAGCGTCTCGGCGAACGCGACCGAAGCGCCCCCGTGCAGCACGCCGGCGGGCTGGCGCGTTCGGGCGTCGACGGGCATCCGCCCGACCAGGTAGTCGTCGCCGAGCTCGACCAGCTCCATCCCGAGTCGGCCGTTGAGGGCCTCTTCTCCTCGCTCGTTGGCCGACTCGAGGGACGGCGTCCCGTGCCAGATGGAAACGGTCGGTGCGGCGGTCAGCGTCGCGGTGTGGTTCATGGCGATCTCCTCGGGGCGGGAAGTGGATGGCTGCTGTCCAGTCACCATCCCGAAGCCCGGTTGAAGAGCCGTGGAAACCACGTGGAGGTTCTATGCCGGTAATGGGTACGGCGCGATCACCGGGAGAAATGCGGTGTGGTCGGTGCTCCACCCGTAGCCGGCAATCGCGGCGGCGCTGCGCCGGCCACTGATCATCCGGAACAGCTCGTGCGGCTCGGCGGTGACTGCGCCGACCGGCTCGCCCTCGCCGACGGGCCACTCCCGGCGACCGTCGCGCAACAGGAGCGCCGGCAGTCCTTCGTGCACGAGCCGTTGGTGCAGCCAGTCGCGGTAGATCGCGAAGCCGAACCGCGAGACCGGGCTGGTCGGGTTCGACGGGACACCGAGCGCCTCGCGCAGGTCACCCAGGTGTACGGCGAGGTCGCCGATCGGGGCCACGACCAGCCATTGCGGCTGACCGGCCAGGGACTCCTCGCCTGTGCGGAGGGCGTTCACCACGCGGTTCCCGTGGTGCTGCAGCTCTCGAAGAAGTGCGTCGGCGCTTCGGTTGGCACGTCTCGCAACGTGCCCGGCGGTCCACTCCTCCCGTGCTTGCGCCAGCGCCGTGTCCTGCCAGGCGTCCAGGGCGTGGGCGAAGAAGTCCCCACGGGCAGTGTCCTCGGCCACGCCGACCAGATGCGCGACCAGGTCCGCGACGCTCCAGTCAGGACATGCCGGGACCGTTGTCGCGAGAGCCTGAGCCTCGATCCCCTCGAGCAGGGCCACCAGCTCGTGCAGGCCCTGCTCGTAGGTCCACGCGGCCTGCCAGCGGGCCAGGCGGTCGTGGGTGAACACCTCGCTCGGCCGGAGGCGCTTGGTGAAGATGTCGAGGAAGTCGCTGCTCGCAGGCTTGTCGGCGACCAGCCCCGAGTAGACCGCCGCGGCGCGCGAGGAGGGGAAGCGGGCCGTCTCGTAGGACCACTCGAAGTGACCCGCATCGCGGTCGGTCCGCCAAGCGGCGTAGTCCCCCAGCGTCTCGCCGCGCGCCAACGCGGTCCCGACGTACCACCCCTGGGCCAGGGCGTCTCCGATGCCCTGAGCCGTCACTGGGTGCTTGAACATGCCGGCATCGCCGACGAGCGCCCATCCCGGTCCGGTCGCCTGGCGTTCGAAGCCGCGAAGCATGGTCTCGGGCACAGCGATCACGTCGGAGATCTGCTCCCCCCGGTCGAGCAGACGGGGGTTGAGCGTCGCCGGGAACCGGCGCAGCATCGTCGCGTAGGCCCGCTGCCGCTCGGCAGCGGATCCGCGACTCAGCTCCGGGGGACCGGCGACATTCAGCAGGTGCAGGCCGTCCTCGCAGGGCGCTGACATCAGTGCTGCCTGCGCGTGCACATCGATGCGGCACCAGTCCGCGTCGGGCAGTCCGCTCCAGTAGGCCAGCAGCATCGCCATCTCGCCGCGTCGCTCTCGCACGCGCGGCAGCCCGAGCCTTCGGGCGACCGTCGAGGTGCGACCGTCGGCGCCGATGACCCAGCGCGCTTCCACACGTTCCCCTCCCGAGAGGACGACGCCGCGGACGGGGTCGTCGGGGGACCCGGACCCGAGCAGGTGGTCGACCTCGCACCCGGCGAGGAGCTCTGCGCCCGCCTCCACGGCGGTCTCGACGAGCACCGCGTCCAGGGCGATGCGCCGGACCGACAGGGTGCGATCGTGCTGACCGATCGGTGTGAACGCTCCGGTCACCGCGTGCCCCAGGACGCGCCAGCTGTACTCGACCGGGCGCAGCCGGTGGGCGGCGCGGAGGCGGTCACCAGCGCCGAGCTCGTCGAGCAGGTGCAGCGAGTCCGGAAACAGCTGGTGCGTGGAGAGGGTGTCGCTGGGAAAGGTGTCGCGGTCCACCAGCAACACCCGCTGACCGGCGCGCGCGAGCAGGGTGGCCACCGTCGCGCCGGCGCAACGGGCTCCGACCACGACGACGTCGTACGTCTTCTCCTGCACCCTCACGACGACCCTCCTTCTGCTGTCGAACGTTCAGCGACCACGGTGACGAGTCGGCGTGGAAGAAGCGTGGAAGCGGCCGGACGCGCCGATCTCTCGATAGACCTGATCGGCCTGCTGCAGGCGCTCCTCGGCCTCCTCGTCCTGGCCCCTGAGGGCGAGGATTCGAGCACGGGACCGCAGGGCGTCCGCGCGGTGCCAGGGCAGGCCGAAGGTGGTGAACACCTCGACGGCACGGGCTTGGTGGGCGTCCGCCCGCGCGTGGTCGCCTTGCGCCTCGGCCACCTCGGCGCGGGCCAGCTCGACCCTGCCGGCCAAACCGCGCCAGTCCTCGCCCGCGGCAAGGATCTCGTCGCAGCGATGGAGGTGAGCTGCGGCCGCGGTCATGTCATCGCCTGCGCACAGACGGGCCAGCTCCGCGCGCGCTGCGAGCTCGGTCGGGACCTGAGGCCCGAGGCGGCCGAGATCGAGTGCCCGCTCCCACGCGGACGTCGCCCCGTCCCGGTCACCAAGGGTGAGCCTGGCAGTGGCGAGCCACCCGAGGTTGAGGGCGGCGTCGTGCAGGTCGCCGGCTGCCTCGTCCGCGGCGACCGCGGCTGCCCAGGCGTCCCGCGCCTGCTCCCAGTCCCCGTCGAGGAAGGCCATCATCCGACGCGCCACTGCGTCCGGCCGCAGTGACGACAGCACCTCGCGCGCCGAGGCAAGGTCGCCGGCGGTAGCCAGGGCCAGGGCCAGCTGGTCGACCACGGTGTCGTGGCTGTGCGCGAGCGAGGTGAACCTCGGCTGCCCGAGACCGCGCCGGCACCAGCGGCGCGCCGCCGCAGGGTCGAGCAGATAGGCATTGGCCACCAGGGCGGCGGCGTTGACCGGCATCCAGCCCAGATACGGGTCGCTCAGCTCGTGCGCGGTCGCCCACGAGCGTTCGAAGTGCTCCGCCGCATCTGCAAGGCGCCCCTCGTTGACCGCCGCCCAGCCCTGGGCCCAACCGGCGAAGGCGGCCAGGTCCCGCCGGCCCGCCTCGGAGGCGATCGCCGCGGCCTGGTCCGCGGCGACACCGAGCACGTGGGTGCGCAGCCCGAACATGGCGGCCTGCGCGCGGCCGCGGCTCACGTGGAAAGCGCCCTCGGACTGACCCAATAGTCGTTCAGCGGCCTCGAAGTGCTCCAGCGCCCGCGGGATGTCCATCACGGAGTGATGCAGGGACAGCGCGCCGCCGATGCGGCTGTGCACCGTCCCCGCCGCGGAGTCCTTCCCAGCGGCCAGGTAGCGGCGAAGCGCTGTCTCGAGCAGCGTGACCGCTCGGTCGAAGCCGCGGCTCGACCTCAGGCGCAGGTTCGCGGCGACCACTGCGACCTCGGCGAGGCGCTCGTCCGGCGCATGACCCTCCAACAGGTCGGCGGCGGCATCGGCGTGCTGGATGGCCTCGTCCCAGGCGTAGACCGCACTGGCCTCCTGCGCCGCTCGAAGGCTCCATTCCGCGGCCTCCTGCGGGTCGGCCGCCGAACCTGCTTCGTGCAGGTGTGCCGCAACCTCGGCGCTGGTGCCGCTGCCGACCCGGGACCGGGACATCAGCGCCCTGGCCGCCTCCGCGTGGAGGCGTCGCAGCCGGGGTCCGGCGAGGTCGGCGCGGATCGCCTCTCGTGTGAGCTCGTGGGGAAACGCGTAGCTGCCGACCCAGGATCTTCCCGACTCCACCAGGAGCCCGGCGGTCACCGCCTCGTCGAGGGCCGCGGCCAGCTCGTCCTCGTCAACGTGCACGATCTCGGCAAGCGGCTCGTAGTCGACGTCAGGCCCGAGAACCGCCGCGGCACGGAGAACCTCCTGCGCCGCCTCGGAGAGAGAGGTGAGTCGCAGGCGCAGGGCGTCCCGCACGCTGGAGGGCACCCGCCACGGCTGCGTCGTGCCGAGGGTGCCGCCGTGGTCCGAGCCGACCAGGGCCTTGGCCATCTCCGCCGCGTAGTAGGGGTTCCCGTCGGTCTGGTGCCACAGCTGGGTGACGGTCTCCGGGTCCGGCTCGGGCACGACAGCACGGACCAGATCGGCGACCTCACCTTCGCTGAGGGGGCCGACGAGGATGCGTTCGACCAGGTCGCCCGCTGAGACGGCGCCGAGGATCTCGAGCAGCGCGGGATGCCGACCGCCCGGCGGGTCCCGATAGGAAATGACGACGAGCAGACCCGCCGGGGCCCGATCCACCAGGTGGCGCAACAGCAACGAGCTGGCGCGGTCGATGCGGTCGGCGTCCTCGATGACGAGGAGGACCGGTCCGGCGACCGTGAGCCGGCCCAGGACCCACTCGACCGCCTGGTAGAGCGAGAGGCGTTGGCCCTCGAGCGGCCCGGACGCGCGGTCGTGCGATGAGCTGTCTGCGCCCTCCACCAGCAGCGTGACGTCGCGTGCCACGGGCTCGGGCGCATCCTCGAGGGACTCCGCGACCGCGCCGCTGCTGCGCAGGGCGACTGCGACGGGGTGGTACGGCGCGCCCGCGACCTCGCACCGGCCCACCAGCACTGTCCGGCCTTCCTCAGCCAACCGATGGGCCAGCCCGGCCACCACTCGGGTCTTGCCGATGCCGGCCTCACCCGAGACGAGAAGCAGGCGCCGGCCACCTGATGCCACCGCCCGCCACGCCTCCTCGAGGCGCTCCACCTCTGCCGTGCGCCCGACGAGGGGCATCCGTGTCGCGGCGGCGAGGACGGCGTCAGAGAGCTGAGACGTCTGCCGACCGACCGGCGTGGGCGACGGCGTCTGAGGCGCGGCAGCGCCCAGCAGCACCGGGTCCTGCCGAAGGACGGCCTGGGCCAGGTCCTGCAGCTCGGGACCCGGATCCAACCCCAGCTCGTCGGCGAGCCGCTCCCGCGTTGCGGTGTACGCCGCGAGGGCGTCCGCCTGCCGACCGGACCGGTACAGCGCCACCATCAGCTGGGCGCAGAACCGCTCCCGGAACGGGTGCGCAGCGACCAGCCCCTGCAGCTCGCCGATGACCTCGCCGTGCCGGCCGGCGGCCAGCATGGCTGTGGCGAGCGTCTCCAGGGCGACCAGGTGGAGCTCCTGCAGCCGCGCCTCCTCGACCCCCGCCGCGTCGACGTCGTCCAGGTCGCCGTACGGCTTCCCGCGCCACAACCCGAGGGCCTCGCGGATCAGCCCCACGGCCCGCTCCGGGTGACCCAGTCCCAGCGTCTCCTGACCGAGGCCCACCAGCTCCTCGAACCGGTCGGAGTCGACCTGCCCCGCAGCGAGCACCAACGTGTACCCGGATGCTCCGGTGACCAGGGTCTGGTCCAGAGCCGCCTCGGCCAGTCGACGGCGCAGGTGGGAGATGTGGCTGCGCAGCGTCACCTCGGCGCCCTTGGGCGGCGCCTCACCCCACAGGCTCTCCGCCAGCCGGCCCGACGAGACCGGGCGGTTGCGGTGCAGCACGAGCAGGGCGAGCAGCTGGCGCGGCTTTCGGCCTCCCAGCGCCAGCCGACCGGTCGCGGGCAGGTCGACCTCGATCGGTCCGAGGATCGCGAACAGAGGGCCGGACGTCATCGCCACCTCCCATCGGCACCCTAACGACGATCTCCGCCCCGACACACGATGTGCGTCGACCCCGACTTCGTGCAGCCGGTCGCCCACGCTCCCGGCGCCGTCCGGGGGCCTGCTCCACGCAACTTCCACGGGAGCTCCACGCATGCAGCCCACGGTGGTGCTCACGCAAACCGCAACCGCAAGGAAGAAGGAAGCAAGATGACTCTCACGACCGACGCTCCCGCCCTGGAGGCCCTCAAGCGCAAGCAGCAGGGGATCTGGAGCAGCGGGGACTACAACAAGATCGCAGCCATCACGGTCCCCGTTGCCGAGACCCTGGTGGAGGAGGCCGAGATCGCACCCGGCGCCCAGGTCCTGGACGTCGCCACCGGTACCGGGCACGTGGCACTGGCAGCCGCTCGGCAGTTCGGACAGGTCAGCGCGGTGGACTACGTGCCGGCCTTGCTGGACGTGGCCCGCCGCCGCGCAGCCGCCGAAGGGCTGCAGATCGCGCTGGCGGAGGGTGACGCCGAGAACCTCGAGTACGCCGACGGCGCGTTCGACGCGGTGCTGTCCGCGCTCGGTGTCATGTTCACCGCCGACCACGCCCGGGCCGCGGCCGAGCTCATTCGGGTATGCCGTCCCGGCGGCACCATCGGCTTTGCGAACTGGACCCCGGACGGGTTCATCGGGCAGCTGCTGGCGACCGTGGGCCGGCACGTCCCGCCGCCGCCCGTCGCCACGCCACCGACCCGGTGGGGACGGCCCGAGGCGGTGAAGGAGCTGCTCGGCGACGCCGTCGCGGACGTGCGGTTCGAGAAGCGCACCGTGACCCAGCGGTTCACCTCTCCCGAGCACTTCGCCGACTACTTCGTGACCTACTACGGCCCGACACACATGGCGGCCAAGAGCCTCACCGACGAGGGTCGGGTCGCACTGCGCGACGACATCGTCGCGCTGGCCCGTCGCGCGAACCGGGCCCACGACGGTTCCTTCACCAGCGAGTGGGAGTACCTCGTCACCATCGCCACCAAGCGCTGACCCTCTCCTCACACGCGAGGAGAGCTCGGGGGTTGGTGCCCCACAGCGACGCGGCCCGACGCACCCCCGTCGTCGGGCCGCGTCAGTGTGCCCATCGCAACACCGTCGTCGTGGCGTCGCCGCTCCGACACCTGGATAGTCCAGGGCTGCGCCACCGGAGCCGCGCGAGCATGATGGAGCCATGGATCCCGCGGTGCTCGACACCGCCCTCGACCGCGCACCGGTCAACGACGACGGCCGCTCCGGAGCGACGCTGGAGCGCGTTCTCCTCGCTGACGGGTCCCGAGTTGTCGTCAAGCGCTTCGACCCGTCCGTCGATCTGGTCATGCGGCTCTCCGGCGACACCCGCGGCCGCGAGGTGGACTTCTTCCGGCGCGGCACCCTCGACCGCCTGCCGGTGACGGTGCTGCATCCGGTCCTGGACGGCTGGTACGACGACAACGGGCTCGGTGTGCTGGTCATGCGCGACCTCGGCGATGCGGTGCTCACCTGGAACTCGGTCGTCACGACTGAACAGGCCCGGACGATGTTCGGTGCCGTCGCCGACCTCCACGCAGCGTTCCTCGGCTCGGCGCCGGACGGGCTGACCCCGCTCGAGGCTGTCCAGGGCCTGTTCGAGCCGAGACGCATCCGGCCGCACGCCGGCGCGACCCTCGTCGACTACGCCCTGCGTGGGTGGGAGTACTGGCCGGAGGTCGCATCGGGTGAGGTGGGGGAGCGGGTGCTCGCCCTGGCCCAGGACACGGCGCCCCTGACAGCGGCCTGCCTGGCCCTGCCGACGACTCTCCTGCACGGCGACCTCGCGACCGTGAACATGGCCTTCGAGCCCGATCGGCCCGGTTGTCTGACCCTCATCGACTGGGGAGTGGCCGCGGCAGGCCCCGCCGAGCTCGACATCGGCCGCCTTCTGGCCGGCTGTGCGCACCTGTTCGGTCCGGTCAGTGGGCGGGCGGGGAGCGAGACGATCGTGGCGCGGCTCGACGATCTCGTCGCCCTCCAGCGCGAGGTCGCCGGCCCGGCGTACGACGAGGCCGCCCTGCGGCTGGGCCTCCTCGCCGGCCTCACCTGGCTGGGCTGGAACAAGGCGCTCGACATCGTCGAGCACCCCGACCCGGCCGTTCGTGAGCGGGAACGGGTGGCGTTGCCGTGGTGGCTGCACCAGGCCGAGCTGGCCTTCGAGACCGGTCTCATCTGAAAGGGATACAAGATGGATGTGAACACGCTCTACCACCGGACCGTCGAGTTCTTCGCCGACCGGGTCAACGCGGTGAAGGAGGACCAGTGGGGCGATCCGACGCCCTGCACCGAGTGGACGGTGCGCGACCTGGTCAACCACGTGACCTACGAGAACCTCTGGACGGTCCCCCTCATGGAGGGCGCCACCATCGAGGAGGTCGGTGACCGGTTCGAGGGGGACGTACTCCGCGAGGACCCGATCGGGTCGGCACTGGAGGCGGCCCGCAACTCGATCGCGTCGGTCGCCGAACAGCTGCCCCAGGGTGGCACCGTGCACCTCTCCTATGGCGAGGCGCCGAAGGAGGAGTACGCCACGCAGCTGGCCGCCGACAACCTGATCCACGGCTGGGACCTGGCGGTGGCCACCGGGGGCGACACCCGGATGGATCCCAACCTCGTGCACCCGATCGCTGACTGGTTCGACGCGGCTGAGGAGATGTATCGCGACGGAGGCGCCATCGCGGCGCGTCACACGCTGACCGGTGACGCGCAGCACGATCTCCTGGCCCGGTTCGGCCGCGACGCGGCATGGGGTCCCCACCACAAGACGCTGGTGCGGTTCAACGCCGCCTTCTTTGCCGGCGACCTCGACGCGGCGCTCGCGCTGGTCACCGACGACATCGTGTTCGAGTCCACGTCGCCGACCCCCGACGGCCAGCGGCACGAGGGCCGCGACGCCGTCCGGACGGCCTGGACCGAGGTGATGAGCACCCCGCAGATGAGCTTCACCGAGGAGGAGTCCTTCGTGTCCGGCGACCGCGCAGTCGTCCGCTGGCGCTACGCCTGGGGCGGCGCGGACACCGGCCACGTCCGCGGCGTCGACGTGATCCGCTTCCGCGACGGGCTGGTCTGCGAGAAGTTCTCCTACGTCAAGGGCTGACCTCGAAACGGACTGGGTCCAGAGCCGAACCGGGCTGGAGCTGGATAGTCCAGAATGCTCGGACCGCTTCACGCAGGCGCACTCGGAACGGCTTCGATCGCTCGGGACTATCCGGAACTACTCGAGCACCAGCACCAGGTCGCCGCCCTCGACCTGCTGGGTGCCGGTGAAGGCGAGGCGCTCGATCGTGCCGGCCCTGGGAGCGGTGATGGAGGCCTCCATCTTCATCGCCTCGATGGTGGCGACGACCTGGCCCTTGTCGACCGAGTCGCCCTCCTCGACCTGGAGGGTGACCACGCCGTCGAAGGGCGCAGGGACCTGGCTGTCGTCCTGGGGGTCGGCCTTCTCCTGCGCCGCGACCTTGGACTCGACCGCCTCGTCGCGCACGTTGATCGGCCGCAGCTGCCCGTTGATGGTGGCCATCACGCTGCGGTAGCCGCGCTCGTCGGCCTCGCTGATGGCCTGCAGGCCGAGGATCAGACGCTTGCCCTCCTCGATGTCGACGACGTGCTCCTCACCCGAACGCAGGCCGTAGAGGTAGTCCGTCGTACGCAGCACCGAGACGTCGCCGTAGGTCGCGATCGACTCGTCGTAGGCCTTGGTGGGACCCGGGAACAGCAGCTGGTTGAGGGTGTGCCGACGGGCGGTGCCCTGCTTGTCCTCGGCGAGTCCCTCGGCCTGTTCCTCGGTGAGCTCGCCGACCGGCTGCTTCCAGGTGCGGCCCTTGAGCGCCTTCTCGCGGAACGGCTCCGGCCAGCCGCCGGGCGGGTCGCCGAGCTCGCCGTTGAGGAAGCCGATGACGGAGTCGGGGATGTCGAACTTCCCGGGGTTCTCCTCGAACTCCTTCGGGTCCGCGCCCACGGCGACGAGATGCAGTGCGAGGTCGCCGACGACCTTGGACGAGGGGGTCACCTTGACCACGTTGCCGAGGAGGTCGTTGGCGGCGGCGTACATGTCCTCGATCTGCTCGAACTTCTCACCGAGTCCGAGCGCGACGGCCTGCTGTCGCAGGTTGGAGAGCTGGCCGCCGGGGATCTCGTGGGTGTAGACGCGGCCGGTGGGCGAGGCGAGCCCGGACTCGAAGGGCGCGTAGACCCGGCGGGTCGCCTCCCAGTACGGCTCCAGCGCGCAGACCGCCTCGAGGTCGAGGCCGGTTTCGCGGTCGGAGTGGTCGGTGGTGGCGACCAGGGCCGACAGGGCCGGCTGGGAGGTGGTGCCCGCCATCGAGGCGCTGGCGGCGTCGACGGCGTCCACTCCCGCGTCGATGGCCGCGAGCAGGGTGGCCAGCTGCCCGCCAGGGGTGTCGTGGGTGTGCAGGTGCACGGGCAGGTCGAATCGCTGGCGGAGAGCGGTCACCAGGCTGTGGGCGGCGGGGGCGCGCAGGAGCCCCGCCATGTCCTTGATCGCGAGCACGTGCGCGCCGGCCTCGACGATCCGCTCGGCGAGGGCGAGGTAGTAGTCGAGGGTGTACAGCCTCTCGTTCGGGTCCGAGAGGTCGCCGGTGTAGCAGAGGGCCACCTCCGCGACCGAGCGACCGGTCTCGCGCACCGCCTCGATCGCCGGGCGCATCTGCTCGACGTCGTTGAGGGCGTCGAAGATGCGGAAGATGTCGATGCCGGTCTCCGCGGCTTCCTGGACGAAGGCATGGGTGACTTCGGTGGGGTACGGCGTGTACCCCACGGTGTTGCGTCCGCGCAGCAACATCTGCAGACAGATGTTCGGCACCGCCTGGCGCAGCTTGGCGAGGCGGTCCCACGGGTCCTCGGAGAGGAAGCGCAGCGCCACGTCGTACGTCGCGCCACCCCACGCCTCGAGGCTCAGCAGCTCCGGCGTCATCCGCGAGACGTGGCCCGCGACGGACAGGAGGTCGCGGGTCCGCACCCGGGTGGCGAGCAGGGACTGGTGGGCGTCGCGGAACGTGGTGTCGGTGACCCCCACCCGCTGCTGCCCGCGCAGCTCGGCCGCGAACTCCTCGGGTCCGAGCCGGAGCAGCGTCTGGCGCGACCCGTCGGGCGCGGGGACGCTGAGGTCGATGTCGGGCAGCTTGCTCACCGGGTCGACGCTCACCGGTGCCTCGCCGTGCGGCTTGTTGACCGTCACCTCGGCGAGCCACGTGAGCAGCTTGGTGCCACGGTCGGCGTTCGGCCGGGCCCTGAGCAGGTCGGGGTGGTTCTCGATGAACCCGGTGTTGAGCCTGCCCGCGCGGAAGTCGGGCTCGTCGAGCAGCGCGATCAGGAACGGGATGTTCGTGGCGACGCCACGGATCCGGAACTCGGTGACCGCCCGGCGCGCCTTCCGGACGGCGTCCTCGAAGGTGCGGCCGCGACAGGTGAGCTTCGCGAGCATCGAGTCGAAGTGTGCGGAGATCTCGGCGCCGGTGTACGTCGTACCGCCGTCGAGGCGGACGCCGCCACCGCCGGGAGAGCGGTACGTCGTGATGCGACCGGTGTCCGGCCGGAAGCCGTTGGCCGGGTCCTCGGTGGTGATCCGGCACTGCAGCGCCGCACCTCGGAGCTCGACCGAGTCCTGACTGAGGCCGAGGTCCTCCAGCGTCTCCCCGGAGGCGATCCGCATCTGGGACTGCACCAGGTCCACCTCGGTGACCTCCTCGGTCACCGTGTGCTCGACCTGGATCCGCGGGTTCATCTCGATGAAGACGTAGTTGCCATCGGGGTCGAGCAGGAACTCGACCGTGCCGGCGTTGCGGTAGCCGATCGACGCCGCGAGCTTCACGGCGTCGGCGCACATCCGCTCCCGCAGGTCCGGGTCGAGGTTGGGCGCCGGGGCGATCTCGACGACCTTCTGGTGGCGACGCTGCACCGAGCAGTCGCGCTCGAAGAGGTGGATCACGTTGCCCTCGCCGTCGGCGAGGATCTGCACCTCGATGTGCCGTGGGTCGACCACGGCCTCCTCGATGAACACCGTCGGGTCACCGAAGGCACCCTCGGCCTCGCGCATGCACGTGTCGATGGCGTCCTTGAGGTCCTTCTGGTCGTCGACCTTCCTCATGCCGCGTCCGCCACCGCCCGCGACTGCCTTGACGAAGAGGGGGTAGGAAAGCTCCTTCGCGGCGTCCATCAGCTCGTCGAGGTCGTCGTTGGGCGGCGACCGAGCTCAGCGTGGGTACGCCGGCCTCCTTGGCCGCCGCGATCGCGCGGGCCTTGTTGCCGGTCAGCTTCAGCACGTCGGAGGTGGGCCCGATGAAGGTGATCCCGGCGTTGGCGCACGCCTCGGCGAGATGGGGGTTCTCGGAGAGGAACCCGTAGCCCGGGTAGACAGCGTCGGCCCCCGAGTTCACGGCCACCTCGACGATCCCCTCGGGGTCCAGGTAGGCCCTGACCGGGTGGCCGCGCTCGCCGATCTCGTAGGCCTCGTCGGCCTTCATCCGGTGCTCGGACCAGCGGTCCTCGTAGGGGAAGACGGCCACCGTGCGTGCGCCCATCTCCGTCGAGGCGCGGAAGGCCCGGATCGCGATCTCGCCGCGGTTGGCCACCAGGATCTTCTGGAACATGGGTCGAGGCTAGTGCGCGAGCCTCACCGGCGTGGGTCACGGCGTACGAGCGGTGGAAACGCGAGACCGGCAGGCGAGTTCCGTTTCATCAGGTGACACCGATCAGCAGCAATAGGGCTGTCTGATGCTTACTCCGAAGTAACCTGAGGACATGAGCAGCCAGGCCAGCGACCCCGCGGAGTTCCTGCCGCGGCGCCGACCCTCGCAGGAGCGGAGCCGGCGCAGGTTCGACGACATCCTGCGCGCCGCGCGTGCGCTCCTCGTAGAGGTCGGGTTCGAGTCGTTCACCTCCGAGCAGGTGGCGCTGCGAGCAGGGGTCCCGATCGGGTCGCTCTACCAGTTCTTCGGCAACAAGTACGCGATCGTCTGCGAGCTCGATCGGCTGGACACCGTCAACGTGCAGGCCGAGCTGGACAAGTTCGCGGCCGAGATCCCCAGCCTCGACTGGGTCGAGCTGCTGGAGAAGCTGCTCGACCACCTCGCCGTCCTGTGGCGCACGGACCCGTCACGCAGGGCGGTGTGGCTGGCGATGCAGGCAACCCCACCGACGCGGGCGATCGCGGCCGAGCACGAGCGCGACCTCGCCTCGCAGGTCACCCGCATCCTCGCGCCGTTGACCCCCGGTTCGAAGATCAGCGACCGGCAGACGATCGCCGAGGTCATCGTGCACGTGACGTACTCGATGCTGAACTTCTCGATCCGCGACGGGCAGTCCCATCCCGATGCCGTCGTACAGCTCAAGACGCTGCTGACCGGCTACCTGCTCGCGGCAGAGTCCGATGCCGCCAAGCGGCGGGCCACGAAGGCGTCCTGACACCGCCCGATGCACTCCCCGCCGACTGAGGGCGGGAAGTGCACCGGCGGCTCTCCCACACGCGAGGGCACGCGCCTCAGAGGCGCGCGGGCTCGTCCCGATGCGTGGGGACGGAGGTGGGCCGGGTGGCCGGCTCCGGCTGCTCGACGACGGTCGGGGTCCGCTCGGCTCCGATCAGCCGGGCGACGGCGGAGCGGACCTCGGACGGCCTGATCACCTCGTCGATCGAGCCCATCGCGGCAGCCCGGTTGACGTCGTGCACCTGGTCGAACTGCCGGGCCAGGGCGTCGCGCTCGCGGCGGTGCACCGCTTCGGGGTCGGCGCCGGGCTCGGCCTCGAGGGCCGCGGCCACGCGCTTCTTCAGCTCACCGGCGAAGACGACACCCGCGGCCGAGTCGCCGCCGATGACCGACACGAAGGTGCCCTCCAGGGCGATGATCGACACGCTCGGGTTCAGCGCCTTGCTGAACACGACGTACGCGCCACCGTGGAAGCGACCCAGTACGACGCACACGATCGGGCCGTCGAAGTTGGTGACCGCACGAGCGATCTCGGCGCCGAACTCCAGCTGCCTGCCGCGCATCGACCGGGCACTGCCGTCGAAGCCGGACAGGTTGGCCAGCACCACGACGGGACGGTTGCCCGAAGCCGCGTTGATGGCCTTGGCCACCTTGCGAGAACCCTCGGGGTGCAACGTCGAGCCGGAGAGCCAGTGGTCGCCGGTGTCTGCCTTGACCGGCCGCGACTCGATGCCGATCACGGTCGTCGGGGCGCCGCCGATGCGGCTGTCCCACACGACCGTGCCCGCGGCGTCGGCCATGTCGGTCCAGCGCTCGAGCACGGGGGCATCACGGTCGACCACGGCACCCATGACCGGGCGGATCGCGAAGGCCTGCTTGCGGCTCGGGTGTGAGGACTGGTCGAGCACGTCACCGACGGTCTCGAACGGCTCGGGCTCGGTGTAGCGGTCGCGGCAGACGTCGCGGTCCAGCGGATCGGGGGAGTCCACGACCGCGGGCTGCTCGTCACGACGCAGCGTGCACAGCGAGTGGTGGGAGAACACCAGCCGGTAGGCCTCGACCATGTTGGCTGCGACGTGGTGCGCCTGGCCGTTGGGTCCCATGACGTGCTCGTAGCCACCGATGTGGGCGTCGGTCGCGTGCGTGCCGCCCCCGCTGAGCGCGAGGGCGCGCTTGCCGGTGAGCACCATGGCCTCGTTGGGGAGCATCACCAGCATGCCCTTGTGGTGACCGAGCATGGTGGCTTCGGCGTTCCAGTACGACTGGGCGCCGACGTTGATGCCGCTCACCACCACGACGACCTGACCACCGCGCTGGGTGAACTGCACGATGCGGGCCACGACGGCCGCGCACCAGTCCATGTTCTCGGTGCCGGTGTCCCACGCGATGCGGGCGCCGGCGGAGATGGCCACCCACTCCACGGGTACGCCGAGCCGCTCGGCGAGGTCGAACGCGGCGAGGATCCGCCGGCACTCGCCCTCGGCCACGGCACCCATGGACCGTGACGGGTCGCCGCCGATCCAGACGCGGGAGACGCCCTGTGGGTGGCCGTCGAGCACGTGGGTCATCACGCCGACCATCACGCCGCTGGTTCGCTCGTGGTCTGCCCCGACCTGCTGCAGCTTGTCGCCCGGGTTGGGGGAGGCGAACGTCTCCGGCATGTCGACGAGGTCGTACTCGACGAACGTGCCGCTGCGGGCGTAGGCGCCCAGGGCCGGGTCGGCCGTCGGGCCGCAGACCAGGTCGACCACGGCCTGCGGGGCCAGCGGCCGGGGGCCGCGACCGCGCTTGCTCTGCGGCACCTGGGTGTCGACCGGCTGGATCGAGGCAACGGCATCGCCGGGCTCGACGACATCGCCGACGGTGCAGCTGAGCCGGACGTGCCCGTCCGTCGGTGCGACGAGGGTCTGCTCGCACTTCATCGTCTCGGTGATGACGACGCCCTGTCCGGCCGTCACGCGCTCGCCGTCGGTCACCAGGTGGCGGACGACGAGACCGGGGAGGGTGGTGAGGATGTCGGTGGTCATCGGGGGACCTCCTGCGAGTGCTGGAGTACGACGAACGCCGCTGCGACGTCGACAGCCGGGTCGTGCGAGAGGGAGACGAGGACGTCGTACCCGGCCATCGACTCCGCGATGGTGCCGTGCAGCCGGATCGCCGGCCGGCCCCACGCATCGGTGCGGACCTCGATCTCGCGCAGGTCGACGTACGCCGGGTCGATCACGTCGGGGTGGCCGAAGCAGGTGCTCGACCACGCCTTGATGACGGCCTCCTTGGCGGCCCAGCGGGCAGCGAGGCTCTCCGCCTCCCGGAAGCTGTCACCGTCCGAGCCGGACCGGGCCGCGCGCCGCTCACCGGGGGTGAACGATCGCACGAACCGGGTGCCTGGCTCCTCGAGCTGTTCGGCGAAGGCAGCGATGCCGACGACGTCGACGCCGACACCCGCGGTGTCGCGCATCGAGTCGGGACCGATGAGTGGGGTCGTCATCGGACGCTCCCTGCCTGTGCGTAGACCCCGTCCTCACCGAGGCGCGCCCGCGGGTCGACGAGCATCGCGCTCTCGTCTGCCTTGGTGCGCGTCACCGAGCTGTCGGCGAAGCGACGCTGCTCGGGCTTCCTGTACAGCGGGTCACCACCACACATCGCGTCGAGACGACGGGCCTCACCGGCGACCAGGCGAGCCGTGGCCTGCTGCAGCCAGGCCTCGCGCTGCGTCGGCGAGAGTGCCGCGACGAACGCACCCGGGTGTGCCACCGCGACCATCGCGGAGACGTGCCCGAAGCCGAGGCTGGTCAGCAGGCCCGCGCGGAGCGGACCGGTCCGCAGCGACTCCCGCAGCCAGACCAGGTGCTCGTTGACCGACAGCGCCTCGTCGACGCAGTCCAGGCCGCGGTTCGGCGGGACCGTCCCGGAGGCCAGCAGCTGGCACAGCCCGATCAGCTGGAAGGCGGCGGCGCCACCCTTGGCGTGACCGGTCAGCGACTTCTGGCTGACCACGTAGAGCGGCGAGCCGACGGTGCGGCCCAGCGCACCGGCGAGCTTCTCGTGCAGCTGCGACTCGTTGGGGTCGTTGGCCGCCGTCGAGGTGTCGTGCTTGGAGACCACCGCGACGTCGTCGGCACCCAGGCCCAGCGTGGCGAGGCCCTTGGCCAGCGGCGACTGCGTGCCACCGACGCCGGCGCCCAGCGCCCCGAGACCCGGAGCCGGGATCGAGGTGTGGATGCCGTCGGCGAAGGAGCCGGCGTAGGCCACGACACCCAGCACGGGCAGGCCCAGCTGGGCCGCCACGTCACCCCGGGCGAGGACGACGGTGCCGCCTCCCTGGCCCTCGACGAACCCGCCACGACGGCGGTCGTTGGGCCGGCAGACGTGCCGCTCGTCGATGCCCTTGGCGAGCATCTCGGCGGTGTCGGCGGTCGCGCTCATGTTGCCGAAGCCGAGGATGCCCTCGATGCCGAGGTCGTCGAACCCGCCGGTCACGACCACGCTGGCCTTGTCGAGGCGGATCTTGTCGACGCCCTCCTCGACGCTGACGGCCGCGGTCGCGCAGGCGGCGACCGGGTGCACCATCGCGCCGTACCCACCGAGGTAGGACTGCACGGTGTGCGCCGCGATCACGTTCGGCAGCGCCTCCTGGAGGATGTCGTTCGGCGGCTGCTCGCCGAGCAGCGCGTCGACGTACATCTTCCGGGTGGACTGCATGCCGCCGATCCCGGTGCCCTGGGTGTTGGCGAACTTCGTCGGGTGGATCCAGCGCAGCAGCTCGGCCGGCTCGAAGCCGCTCGAGATGAACGCGTCCACCGTGGCGACGAGGTTCCAGGCCGCGAGGCGGTCCGTCGACTCCGTCATGGAGCCGAGGCCCCAGACCTTCGGGTCGAACCCGTCCGGCACCTGCGCACCCACGAAGCGCGAGAGCTTGAACCGGCGCGGCACCCGGATCTGGCTGCCGGCCAGTCGGGTCACCTGCCAGTCGCCGTCCTCGGTCGGGGCGATGCGGGTGTGCTTGGGGTCGGCCTCGAGGAAGGCGTCGGCCTCGTCCCTGGTGCGTACGACGAAGGAGGTGTCCTCGTCGAGGAAGACCGGGACCACGAGCGGGGCGGTGTTGTCGAGCATCGCGCCGTCGTCGCGGTAGCGCCGGATGCCGACGCTGGCCTCGATCTGCTCGGCGTACTTCTCGACGACCTCGGCCTCGCTCAGCTGCTCGCCGCTCTCGGCGTCGTGCCAGCCGGCGACCGGCTGGGTCTCCCAGACGATCAGGCCGGTGGTCCACGCGAGCTCGAGCACGCCGGCGGGGGACAGGCGGTCCTCGACCTCGAGCTCGAAGCGGGTCCGCGACGAGCCCAGCGGCCCGACCTCACCGGCGCCGACGATGACGACCATGTCCTCGAGGGACGTGTCGATCTTCGGCCAGTCCATCGTCGGCTGCGTCGTGCCCCAGCCGGCGGGGTGGGTCAGCGCCAGCAGCGCGTCGTCGGTGTCGGTCTCGGTCGCCCCACCGTTGGTCGAGCTTGTCGAAACCTCGGCGGCCTCCCGCGCCTCACGGGCGAGGGCGGCCAGGTCGAGGTCGGCCTCGCCGAGGCCACCGGTCAGGTCCGCCACGATCGGCGCACTCCCAGCAGCCTCGCGCGATGCCGGACGGCAGAGGTCCAGCAGCTCGGCGGCCATCTCGGTCGGGGACCAGGTGCGGACCCCGGCGGCGGTGACGGCGTCGACCAGCGGGTCGTTGTGACCCATCAGGCCGGTGCCGCGGACCCAGCCGATGTGGGCGTGGGCCAGCGACACGCGCTGCGCCCAGTCCTTCTCGGCCTGCCAGCGCTGCACGAACGCGTCGAAGGCAGCCTTGGCCTCGCCGTAGGCACCGTCGCCACCGAAGCGGCCACGGTTCGGCGAGCCCGGCAGGACGACGTGCACGCGCTGCCCGATCTTGTGGTCGGCGCCCTGCGCCGCCAGACCGGTGACGAGGCGCTCGACGCCCCACAGCAGCACCCGGAACTCGACCTCCGCGCGCGGACCGGCGTCGGCCGCCGTGCCCTGCACCGCCGGAGCGGCGAACGGGAAGACCAGCGTCGGCGAGAGCGCCGGGCGCAGCTCGGTCTTCATGCCGCCGGCAGACTCCACCACGGGGGAGGAGATCCACTCGACGAGCGAGTCGACGTCGGCGTACGACGCCAGGTTGGCCGGCAGCACCCAGAGGGCTGCGCCGTTCGACGCGTGGTCTCGGTAGAGGCCGCGGAAGAACGCGAGCCGGTCCTTGTCCAGACGCGAGGTGGTTGCCACGACCGTGGCACCGCCGCGCAGCAGGTCGGCCACGACTGCGCCGGCGATGGAGCCCGGAGCCGCACCGGTGACCACGGCCACGTCGTCGGCCCACTCCAGCTCACGCTCGGACGCGGAGATGGCGCTGCCGTAGAAGGAGACCAGGTCGGTGCGCTGCTCGCGACGTGCCCGGTCCAGCCACCAGCGGGCTTGACCCAGGGCGGCGTCGTCGAGCCCGGTGAAGCTGCGCTCGCGGGCCGAGTCGTCGCCGACCCAGACGCGCGCGAAGTCCTCACGCACCGAGGCCCAGCGGTCGTCCAGCAGGACGGCCCGGCGGGCGTCGAAGGACGGCGCGACCTTGCGGGCCCAGTCCGAGCCGAGCTCGGTCTCGACGAGCTTCACGAGCTCCGCGTCGAGGTCGTCCTTCTCCTCGACCACGGCCGGCTCGGTGTGGCCGAGCTTGCCGAGCAGGTGCCGGGCCGTGGAGGCCAGAACGCCGTCGGTGCCCGTGATGGACTCGGTGATCTCGTTGAGCGCGGCCGAGTCGACCATCGCTGCGTCGCCACCACCGGTCGCCGGCATGGTGACCTGCACGCCCTGCGCCTGGCCGACCGCCTGGACGGCGTGGTCGACGACCGCGTCGAGGTCGCTCAGGTCTATGTCACTCTGCCCATTCGAGAAGGCGAGCGAGCCGCCGCGCGTCGACGAGCCGTCGCGGAGACCCGCGGCCAGCTCGGCGGAGACGTGCGAGACCCAGCCGGGGCCGAGCTGCCAGGTGTCCTTGACGCGGTCCGCGATCGCGGCCGGCTTGGCGCCGGCGGCACCCGCGAACTTGCGCAGCTGCTCGCTCACGGCCTCGGTCAGCACCGGGCCGAACGGCGAGTAGGTGCGGGCCAGCTTGGTCACCGTGGCCGACAGCGCCTTCCAGTCGGCCTCGGCGGCGCCGTCGATCGCACCGAGCGAGAGCTCGGCACCGAGGTCGACGAGCAGCTGGTTGCGGCGCGAGGAGACGCCGTCGCACAGCGCCTCGATCGTGTCGGCGGGACCGATCTGGTCCGGGCGCACCTTGGTCCGCAGCGCGGCCAGGGTCTTGGTCGCGTCGGCCGCCGTGTAGGAAAGGTCGGCGGGACGCTCGTCGCCGGCAGCAGCGGTCGGAGCCGAGGCGGTCTTGGTTTCGACAGGCTCAGTCGCCGTGGACGGGGCTGTGTCGTCAGTCTCGGGCGCCTCCTCGGGCTCGTCGTCGGGCATCGGGGTGTCCGTGGCGAACACGGTCGCTGCGTCACGCGAGGAGTTCACGATCTTCGGCGCCACTCCGTCGTACGACGGGAGCTTGGTCGTCTGCGCGGCCAGGTTCGCGATCGTCGGGGCGTTGGCCACCCCGACCTCGACGAACTGCTCGATGCCGAGGCCACCGTGCTCGGGGGAACCGAACATCAGGTCCTGGGTCTCGATCCAGCGCACCGGGCTGGCGAACTGCCACGCGAGCAGCTCGATCAGCAGGGCACGGCCGAGACGGGCCGGGTCGGCCTCCCAGGTGGCCCAGTCCTCCAGCGCGGGCTTGAGGAGCGGGCTGTCGACGTACTCCGCGACCTCCTCGATGTAGGCACGGTCGAGGGTGAACAGCTGCGGCACCAGGTTGGGGATGTAGCGCCCGATCAGCACCGACGGGTCGATGGTCTCCGGCAGCAGCTCGTCGAGCCGCGCCCGGAAGTCGTCGACCCCGGCGTGCAGCTCCGAGGAGTGGAACGGCACGTCGATACCGGGCACCAGGATGAACGCAGGCTTGCCACCGACGCGCTCACGACGCTCCTCCACCTCGCTCTCGAGGGCCTTCAGACCGGCGACCGTGCCGGCAATGGCGTACTGCGAGCCACGCAGGTTGTAGTTGACGATCTGGATGAACTCGCCGGACGCCTCGGAGACCTCCTTGATGAAGTCGGCGACGTCGTCGTCGGCCAGGTCGATCTGGGACGGCCGGATCGCCGCGAGGCGGTAGTTGCTCCGGCCCTCGGCGTCGCGGGGCACCAGGTGGTGCATCGCCATGCCGCGGCGGAACACGATCTCCAGCAGCGCCTCCAGCGGCAGGATGCCGGTGACGGCGGCGAGCGCGTTGTACTCACCGACGGAGTGACCGCAGGTGATGGCGTCCTCGACGAAGACACCGGCCTCGCGCATCTCGGCGACCTGGGCGACCGCGAGCGTCGCCATCGCGACCTGGGTGAACTGGGTCAGGAACAGCACGCCGTCCGGGTGGCGGTGCAGCTCGCCGTCGGCCCACAGCTCGGTCGGGTTGTCGCGGACGACGGCCAGGATCGAGAAGCCCAGGGCCTCGCGGGTGTGGCTGTCGGCGCGGTCCCAGACCTCACGGGCGGCGGCCGAGCGCGAACGGGCCTCGAGGCCCATGCCCTGGCTCTGGATGCCCTGGCCCGGGAAGGCGTACGCCGTCCGCGGGGCCGCCACGACGGCCTCGGCGACCATCGCCAGCTCGCCGTCGGCGCGGCAGGTCACCTCGACGACCGTGTCGCCGCCGACCACACCGGTGCGCTCGACGGTGATCTCCACCTCGGCGTTCGGCAGCAGCGGGGAGACCCAGCGGGTCAGCCAGCTGCGGATCGGCCGCGGGTGGTGGGTGGCACCGACCGATGCAGCAGCGCGCTGCGCGACCGCTGAGAGCCACATGCCGTGGACGATGGGACCCTCGAAGCCCGCGAGGCGGGCGGCCGGGACGTCGGTGTGCAGCGGGTTGTGGTCCCCGCTCACGGCCGCGAACGCACCCATGTGGTGGGGTGCGGTGACCGTGAACCGGTCGAGCCGGGCACGGGGCTTGTCCTCGGCGTCCGGGGCGACCGAGACCGGCGCGGCCAGCTCGGCCGAACCGGCGCGACCGCGCACCATGAATCGCTCCTGCAGGGTGGCGATCAGCTCCTCACCGGCGCTGATGCGCACGTCGACGGAGATGACCTGGCCGGCCGTGGTGTCCACGACGCCGGCGCGGGTGGCGGCGATGCTCAGCTCGGTGGCGTCCGTCGGCAGGGCCGCAACGTCGATCCGGTGGTCCAGGTGGACCAGGTCGAGCAGACCCTCGACGGCGCCGATGCAGGCGAAGACCGCGGGCCAGGCGAGACCGACCAGAGCGTCGGGGACGGCACCCTCCTCCGGGTCGGCGATCGCGTCGCCACGGCGGGTACGGTCCGGGCTGGTGACGCCGATGTGGTCGGCGACCACGTCGGGCGACCAGGGGGTGTGGAGCACGGCGGTGTCGCCCGAGTCGGTCTGCGTGACCTCCGGCAGCGTGCCGCCCGCCGTGAGCGCCAGCAGGGCACCCATGGCGTCGGTGGCGGAATCCGTGGAGATCACCGGCAGCCGACCACTCGCCACCCCGGACAGGTCGAAGCGCAGCTGGAGGTCGCCCCGGGAAAGAGGCACCTCGAGCACGGCACTGTCGTCACCGTCCGGCACCAGCGCGAAGGACGTGCCCTCGAGCCGGTGCAGCGGGTTCGGGACCACGCGACCGGCCCACACCACGTCCGGGGAATCGAACGCGGCGTCGATCAGCGTGGTGCCCTCACCCACGGCGGTCCGGCTCGCGGCAACGATCTGGAGGGTGTCGTGGGCCCGGAGGTCCTCGACGATCGCGGCCTCGAACCGGTCGAGCAGGTCAGCCACCGGCTCGTCCACCACGGTGATGCCACCGACGGCCACCGGGCCGGGGATGACGATCACCTGGTCGGCCCCGTAGGACTCGTCGTGGGCCTGCCACAGCGAGTCGGATCGCCACCAGCGGCGTACGTCGGCGTCGATCACGGGGACGAAGTTCACCGGCTTGCCCGGCCGACGGCACACCTCGATGAAGAAGTGCACGTCGGCCGGGTGCAGCGCGCACGTGCCGGCCTCCGGGTACTCCGCGACGAGCGTGTCGATCGCGGCGGACGGGGCGTCCAGATCGGCGTCGATGCGCTCGATCTGACCGGAGGTCTGGGGGTGCACCCGGGCGAGGGCGCGGTCGAGCAGGTCCTCGAAGCGGGAGCGGAAGGTGATGTCGAGCCAACCGCTGCCGTCCCGAGGCCCGCTGAGCTCGAGGAACCGGCGGAGCAGCTGCTCGTAGGTCATCTCGGCCACGTCGCCGAAGTAGGGCTTGCTGGTCTGGTTCATCGCCGCGACCAGCTCGTCCTTGCGGGCCAGGGCGGCCTCGGCGTCGCCGGCGACCTGGTCGAGCAGGGCGCCGCAGCGGGAGGCGGTGTTGTCGATCTCGTGGATGTCCGCGCCGAGCTGGCTGCGGCCGGAGGTGACGCTGCCGTCGCTGCGGCCCGCGCCGACCCAGCCGCCGTTGACGGCCCGGGTGATGCCGGGGGTCTCGACGAGCAGCTTCTTGACGTCGGCGGAGGTGGTGGCCTCCTTGGTGGCCATCGCGGCCGTGCCGATCAGCACGCCGTCGACGGGCATGGCGGCCTCGCCGTGCGCGAGTGCCCAGCGGCCGGTGAGGTAGTCGACGCCGCGCTCCGGCGTACCGATGCCGCCGCCGACGCAGACGACGAGGTTGTCGGCCGAACGCAGCTCGGGGTACGTCGCGAGCAGCAGCTCGTCGAGGTCCTCCCAGGAGTGGTGGCCACCGGCTACCCCGCCCTCGATGTGGGCGATGACCGTGGTGTCCACCTCGCGGGCGATCGCCAGCACCTGGCGGATCTGCTTGACCGTGCCCGGCTTGAACACCACGTGGGTGATGCCGGCCTCGTTCAGGTCCTCGATGATGCCGACGGCGTCCTCGACGTCGGGGATGCCGGCGCTGATCACCAGGCCGTCGAACGGTGCACCCGCCATGCGTGCCTTCTGCAGGAGGCGCTGGCCGCCGATCTGGAGCTTCCACAGGTACGGGTCCAGGAACAGGGTGTTGAACGCCGTGGTCCGCCCCTCGTCGAGCAGCTCGGTGAGCTTCGCGACGTTCTCGGCGAAGATCTCCTCGGTCACCTGGCCGCCGCCCGCGAGCTCGGCCCAGTGGCCGGCGTTGGCGGCGGCGGCGACGATCTCGGGGTCGACGGTGGTGGGGGTCATGCCGGCCAGCAGGATCGGCGACTTGCCGGTCAGGCGGGTGAACTTGGTGTCCACGACGGGCTTGCCGTCGCCGCGGTCGATCAGACGCGGGGCGTACGCCGACCAGTCAGCCGCCTCGCGCACGTTGGCGCCGGCGGTGAAGAGCAGGTCACGACCGGTCTCGGTGGCCGCCGGGATGACGGTCACGCCGCGGCCACGCAGCGCGCGGCCGGTCATGTTCGCGGACAGGTCGGCCGGACCGAGGTCGACCACCCAGCTGGTGGCGGGGCCCACCGCGTCGGCAAGGGCTCGCGGCCAGTCGACCGTCTCCACGCAGATGGCGTGGGCCAGGTGCTCGGCCAGACCGGAGTCGAGGCCGCAGGCGTCGGCCCAGTCACGCACCATCGGCACGGCGGGGGCCAGGGCGGGGTGGTGGAAGCCCAGGGCGACGGGCACCGACTCGACGGTCGGGGCGAAGGCCCGACCACCGCGCACCTTGGCCTCGATCTCGGCGGCCTCGGCGTCGCTGCGCTTCTCGATGGCCTTGCGCAGACGGCGCAGGGCAGCCGGGGTACCGCTGACGACGACCCGGCGCGGGCCGTTGACGGCGGAGACGACGGCGACGTCGTCGGCGTCGGAGGCCTCGGCAGCGAGTGCCTCGACCTCGGCGAGGGTGGCGCCCGAGACGGCCAGCATGGGGGAGTCGTCGCCGTGGGCGACCAGGCCGGCGCGACGGCCGACGATGGTGGCTGCGGCACCGATGAGACGGGCGATCGCCACCAGGTCGACGTCGCTGGCGCTGTCGCCGGCGGACTCGTTGAGGGCCTCGCGCCGACCGGCGAAGGCCGCGACGCCGAGGATGCCCTGGCTGTGGCCGACCGCGGCGACGGGTGCGACCCGGGTCAGGTCCAGGCCGTCCGCCGCGAGCAGGTCGATCGTGGCCAGCTGCGTCAGGAGCACGCCGGGCAGTCCGAGGGAGGCGGTGGTGAGGTCGTGGGCGCGCGGCTCCTCGCCGCGGGCGAGCCATGTCTGCGGCTCGAACGGACGCGGGAGGGCGGCTGCGAGCTGCCCCGCGACGGGCGCGAGACGGCGGCCGGACTCGTCGACGAGCTGGGCGATCCGAGAGGTGTCGGGGTCCTCGCCGAACAGCTCGCGCAGGGTGGCGAACCAGTCGGTGCCCTGGCCGCCGAAGGTCAGTGCGAACTCCTCACCCTCGTGCAAGCGGTCGGCCAAAGTGCGGCCTCGCTCGGGGGTGGCGTGGTCATGGGTCAGCGTGGTGGGGGGTAGCTGAGTCATATGAGGAGTACATCATGTTCTCCCCGTGAACCTGAAATCCGCCTCACGTTTTTTACGAGGTTGTCATCTGGTTTTCAGTTACGTGTCGGTAGGGGTTCCGGAGGCCTCCCGTGGACTCACGCGCGTCACACGCCTGACTCACGCGTACTGTCCCGATATGACTCTGCCTTCCCCCGCTCCCGGCCGTGTGGCCGTTGTCACAGGCGCTTCCAAGGGCATCGGCGCCGAGATCGCCAAGGAGCTCGCCAGCCGTGGCCACGAGCTGGTCCTCGTTGCCCGTTCCGCCGACCAGCTGCAGTCCGTCGCCGACGGTCTGGGGAGCACCGCGCACGTCGTACCCGCCGACCTCCTGGACGCAGGAGCCCGAGCCGGGTTGCTCGCGGAGCTCGAGGCCCGGGGCCTGACCCCGCAGATCCTGGTCAACAACGCGGGCTTCTCGACGATGGGTCCGGTGCACCGGAGCGACCCTGAGACCGAGCGGGACATGCTCGAGCTCGACATCGTCGCGCTCGCCGACCTGTGTGCCCGCTTCCTGCCCGGCATGGTGGAGCGCGGCAGCGGTGCGGTGCTCAACGTGGCCTCGACCGCGGCGTTCCAGCCCCTGCCCGGACAGGCGGGGTACGGCGGGGCGAAGGCGTTCGTGCTGTCCTACACGCGCAGCCTCGCCGCCGAGCTGAAGGGGACGGGCGTCACCGCGACCGTGCTCTGCCCGGGGCCGGTCGAGACCGACTTCGGCAAGACGGCGGGCTTCACGCCGAAGGAGGAGAAGGAGTCCCTCCCCCCGATCATGTGGATCCCGGCACCCGAGGTGGCGCGCACCGCCGTCGCGGGCATGGATCGCGGCAGGGTCGTGGTGATTCCCGGCGTAGCAAACAAGGCGGGGGCGGCGTTCGCCACGCTCGTACCCAAGCGGGTGCTGGCGTCCATCCTCGCCCGGAACCACCCCGGCCTGCGCTGACCACCCCGCTGAGAGGGCACTTCTGGTTGCCTGTGGGCCGCTGAGAGGGCACTTCTGGTTGGCCGTACGCCGCCGAGAGGGCACCTCTGGTTGACCGTTTGCCGCACAGCGGGTTGCTCCAGTCGGCTCGGAGCGCCTGGTCGGCGTGCTCCGGGCAACCAGAACTGCCCGGTCGGCGTACTCCGGGCAACCAGAACTGCCCGGTCGGCGTACTCCGGGCAACCAGAACTGCCCGGTCGGCGGGGTTCAGGAGTCCTTGATCTCGCAGATCACTTCGCCGTTGGTGACGCCGGAGCCGACCTCTGCCTTGAGGCCGGTGATGACACCGGACTTGTGCGCCTTGAGGGGCTGCTCCATCTTCATCGCCTCGAGCACGACGATCGTGTCGCCCTCCTCGACCGTGGCACCCTCCTCGACGGTGACCTTGACGATGGTTCCCTGCATGGGCGAGGCCACCGAGTCTCCGGACGCCGCGGAGCCGGACTTCTTGCCGCTCGACCGCTTCGGCTTCTTCGCGCCGGCGGCACCGCCGCCGATCGAGGCCAGGCCGGCCGGCAGGACGACCTCGAGGCGACGCCCGCCCACCTCGACCGTGACCTTGTTGCGCTCGTCGGGCTCGGGCGCATCCGCGACCTCGCCGCCGTACGGCGTCAGCTGGTTGTCGTAGTCGGTCTCGATCCACGAGGTGTAGACGGCGAACTGCTCGGGATCCTCGGCCGGGGAGCCGATGAACGCCGGGTCATCCACCACGGCGGCGTGGAACGGGATGACGGTCGGCATGCCGTCGACGTGGAACTCGGCGAGCGCGCGACGCGAACGCTCCAGCGCCTGGGTGCGGTCGCGGCCGGTGACGATCAGCTTGGCGATCAACGAGTCGAAGGCCCCAGGGATGGTCTCGCCCTCCTCGTAGCCGCCGTCCATGCGTACGCCGGGGCCCGAAGGCGGTGACCACCTCGTGAGGGTGCCGGGCGCCGGCATGAAGTTCGAGCCACCGTCCTCGGCATTGATGCGGAACTCGATGGAGTGACCGGTGACGCGCGGGTCGTCGTACCCGAGCTCCTCACCGGCGGCCAGCCGGAACATCTCGCGGACGAGGTCGAGGCCGGTGACCTCCTCGGAGACCGGGTGCTCGACCTGGAGTCGGGTGTTGACCTCGAGGAAGGAGATGGTGCCGTCCTGGCCGACGAGGAACTCGCAGGTGCCCGCGCCGACGTAGCCCGCCTCGCGCAGGATCGCCTTGGAGGACTCGTAGAGCGTGTTGACCTGGTCCTGGGTGAGGAACGGGGCGGGCGCTTCCTCGACCAGCTTCTGGTGGCGACGCTGGAGCGAGCAGTCGCGGGTGGACACCACGACGACGTTGCCGTGCTGGTCGGCGAGGCACTGGGTCTCCACGTGGCGCGGCTTGTCGAGGTACTTCTCGACGAAGCACTCACCACGACCGAAGGCGCTCTTGGCCTCGCGCACAGCGGACTCGAAGAGGTCGGCGACCTCCTCCTTCTTGCGGGCGACCTTGAGGCCCCGGCCGCCACCACCGAAGGCCGCCTTGATCGCGATCGGCAGCCCGTGCTCCTCGGCGAACTCGACCACCTCGTCGGCGTTCTCGACAGGGTCCTTCGTGCCGGCGACGAGGGGAGCGCCCACCTTCTCGGCGATGTGACGCGCCTTGACCTTGTCGCCGAGGTTCTCGATCGCGTCCGGCGGCGGACCGATCCAGACCAGCCCGGCGTCGATGACCGCCTGGGCGAAGTCGCGGTTCTCCGCGAGGAAGCCGTAGCCGGGATGCACGGAGTCGGCGCCGGACTTCTCGGCGACGGCGACGATCTTCTCGATGTCGAGGTAGGAGTCGGCGGGGGTCGCGCCCCCGAGGGAATGGGCCTCGTCGGCGAGCCTGACGAACACGGCGTCGCGGTCGGGATCGGCGTACACGGCGACGCTGCCGATGCCCGCGTCCTTGCAGGCGCGGATCACCCGGACCGCGATCTCGCCACGGTTGGCGATGAGAACCTTCTGCAGCGGCTTGACGTCGGTCTTGGCGGGCACGACTCTCCTCGGGGCTTCGGCAGTCTCCTCGGGGAGACTACTGCGAGGCGCTCGGGGGTCCCGACCGGTCCCGGTACGTGGCAGTAGCCTGCCGACCATGGCGACGCCGGAGCGATCACGGACGGGGCTGCCGTTCGACCCGATCGACGAGGCCGCCCGGCAGTGGGCGCTCCACTGGGAAGGCGTTCCCCAGATGCACGCCGTCACGTCCCTGATGCGGGTGCAGCAGCTCGTCATCGGCCGGCTCGACGCGCTGCTCAAGCCGTTCGGGCTGACCTTCGCCCGCTACGAGGCGCTGGTGCTGCTCACCTTCTCCTCGCGAGGCTCCCTGCCGCTGGGCAAGATGGGCGAGCGGCTGCAGGTGCATCCCACGTCGGTCACCTCGATCGTCGACCGGCTGGAGGCCGCCGGGCTCGTCGTACGACGCCCGCACCCGGTCGACGGCCGTGCCGTGCTCGCCGAGATCACCGGCCAGGGCCGCGAGCTCGTCGAGCGCGCCACCGCCGAGCTGGTGGGCGCGGACTTCGGCCTGGGAGCTCTCGACGAGCAGTCCCTGCGCGAGCTCTCCGCACTGCTGCGCCCCGTCCGCTCCGCGGCCGGCGACTTCTGACGTCCCGGTTCGTCGGGCCTCAGGCACGGGTCCGTGCGGTCTCGTGGAGGTGCTCGAGTGTCCGGAGTTCTGCGCCCAGCCATCCGAGGCGCATACTGGCAGTAATGACAACCAGGCCCGCACGACGGCGACATCTCGCCAGCAGCCCCTTCCCACCTGACCCCGAGCCGGTCATCGAGCAGTTCGAGTGCGGGGACCTGGTCTCCCACGACTCGTACGGCATGGGTCGCGTCATCGGGGCTGAAGCGGCCGCGGTGACGGTCGACTTCCGCACGCAGACGCTGCGCATCACGAGCCCGTTCCACAAGATGTCGAAGTTGTAGCCCGCGAAGACTTGACTCCCGGCCTCGACTAGGAAGATTTAGTAGGACGTCCTACTATTTGACACATGGACGCACGCGAGCGCTGGCAGAAGCGGTACGACGAGGCGTTGGGGTCCGGCAAGGTCCGCGACGCCGACTTCACCACCCTCTCCCAGATGGAGGTCGAGCCTGCCTACGGCGCCGACGACTCGGAGTGGCCCGGCGAGTTCCCCTACACGCGCGGGCTCTACGCGACCGGCTACCGCGGTCGCACCTGGACGATCCGGCAGTTCGCCGGTTTCGGCAACGCCCGGCAGACCAACGAGCGCTACCAGATGATCCTCGGCCGCGGTGGTGGCGGACTGTCCGTGGCCTTCGACATGCCCACGCTGATGGGCCGGGACTCCGACGACCCGCGCAGCCTCGGTGAGGTGGGGCACTGCGGCGTGGCGATCGACTCCGCCGCCGACATGGACATCCTCTTCGACGAGATCCCGCTCGAGCAGGTCACCACGTCGATGACGATCAGCGGTCCTGCCGTGCCGGTGTTCTGCATGTACCTCGTCGCCGCGGAGCGGCAGGGCGCCGACGTCCGCAAGCTCAACGGGACGCTGCAGACCGACATCTTCAAGGAGTACATCGCCCAGAAGGAGTGGCTCTTCGGTCCCGAGCCACACCTCAAGCTCATCGGTGACCTGATGGAGTACTGCGCCGAGCAGATCCCGGCGTACAAGCCGTTGAGCGTCTCCGGCTACCACATCCGCGAGGCGGGCTCGACGGCCGCGCAGGAGCTCGCCTTCACCCTGGCCGACGGCTTCGGCTACATCGAGCTCGGCCTCTCCCGAGGCCTCGACATCGACGTGTTCGCGCCCGGCCTCAGCTTCTTCTTCGACAGCCACCTCGACTTCTTCGAGGAGATCGCGAAGTTCCGCGCAGCGCGCCGGATCTGGGCACGGTGGGTGCGTGACGTCTACGGCGCGAAGTCCGAGAAGGCGCAGTGGATGCGGTTCCACACCCAGACGGCAGGTGTGTCCCTGACAGCGCAGCAGCCCTACAACAACGTCGTGCGCACCGGCATCGAGGCGCTCGCAGCCGTCCTGGGCGGCACCAACTCGCTGCACACCAACGCCCTCGACGAGACCCTGGCACTGCCCAGCGAGCAGGCTGCCGAGATCGCGCTGCGCACGCAGCAGGTGATCATGGAGGAGACCGGCGTCGTCAACGTCGCCGACCCCCTGGGCGGCTCGTGGTACGTCGAGGCGCTCACCGACAAGCTCGAGGCCGAGGCCAACGCGATCTTCGACAAGATCCTCGAGATGGGCGGCTCGACCCTGCGCCACGACCAGACCGAGGCGCTCGCCACCTCGGCCCGCAACGGCGAGAACCCCGTGACCCAAGGCCTGCTTCGGGGTATTGAGGAGGGGTGGTTCATGTCAGAGATCGCCGAGGCCGCCTTCGCCTACCAGGTCGCGCTCGAGAAGGGCGAGAAGAAGGTCGTCGGCGTGAACGTCCACCACGACTCGGTCACGAGCGAGCTCGAGATCCTGCGCGTCTCGCACGAGGTGGAGCGCGAGCAGGTGCGCACGCTCGGCGAGCGGAAGACCGGTCGCGACGAGGCGGAGATCGCCCGTGCGATCGAGGAGATGCTCACCGCTGCCCGCGAGGACACCAACATGATCCCCGCCGATGCTTGCCGCGTGCCGGGCCGAGGCGACGCTCGGCGAGATCTGCGACGCGCTGCGCGCCGAATGGGGCGAGTACCGGGAGCCGGCGCGCTTCTGAGCCGACGGTGAGCCTGGAGCTGCCGCGGTCCTTCGGGGTCGAGGAGGAGCTGGTGCTCGTCGACCCCGTGACGCGCCGCGCCACCGCACGGTCGGACCACGCGAAGGCGGCCAACGACTCGGCCGAGGAGGTCGCGCTCGAGCTGTTCCGACACCAGGTCGAGTCCTCCACGCCGCCCCTGCGAGACGCCGGCGAGCTGGGTGAGGCACTGCGCCGAGGGCGGCGAGCGATGGGAGAGTCGGCTGCAGCGGCGGGTGCGAGGGCAGTTGCGGTGGCCTCACCGCCCCTGCCTCCCGAGCGGCAGGAGTACACCAAGGCCGATCGCTACCTCCGCTTCGAGACCGAGTTCGGTGAGATCGCGCGTGGGGCCTACGTCTGCGGCATGCACGTGCACGTGGCGATCGCCGACCGGGAGGAGGGGGTGCGGGTCGTCGACGGCATCCGACCGTGGTTGCCGCTGCTGACCGCGGTCAGTGCGAACTCGCCGTACTGGCAGGGGCGGGACACCGGCTACGCCAGCTGGCGCAGTCGCGTGTGGGACCAGTGGACCACCAGTGGCCCGCACGAGGCCTTCGGTGATGCCGAGACCTACGCCCAAGTCGCGAACCGGGCGCTCGCGTGGGGCGCTGCCCTCGACCGCGCCATGCTGTACTTCGAGGCCCGGCTCTCGGAGTCGTACCCGACCGTCGAGATCCGCGTGAGTGACGTGTGCCTCGAGGTCGAGGACGCGGTGCTGGTCGCCGTCCTCGTCCGCGCGTTGGTCGAGTCGTACGCCTCCGACGCAGGGGAGCCCTGGCGCTCGGACCTGCTCCGGATGGCGGCGTGGCGTGCCTCTCGAGACGGTGTCGCCGGTCGACTGGTGCATCCGGTACGGCGCGAGCTGGCGCCGCCCCGGGAGGTCTTCGCCGCGTTGGTGGACCGGGTGGGAGCACAGCTGGAGGAGACGGGCGAGCGCAGGTTCGTCGAGGACGGCTTCGAGCGCCTGCTCGCGCGAGGCAACGGGGCAGTGCGACAGCGCCGCAGGTTCGAGGAGACCCATGACCTGACGGCGGTCGTCGACGACCTGGCCGATGCCACGGAGGCGACCTGGCTCTGACTCGACTCAGGCCGCGCGGCGCAAGGGTCCCGACCAGCGCACCCGGGCAGGGAGACGCCGGGGCTCAGCGGGTGGCGGCTGCGAGCGTCTCCGCGTTGGTCGGCAGGGTGAGCTCGAAGCAGGTGCCGACCCCGTCGGGGTTGTCGCCGATCCCGATCGTCCCACCGTGGCGCACGATGATCCGCTTGACGATCGCCAGGCCGAGACCGGTGCCCGCGTAGTTGTTCGCGGTCAGTCGCTCGAAGCGGTCGAAGACCCGTTGGCGCTGCTCGGGCGGGATGCCGATGCCGTTGTCGCGCACCATCACCTTCACCCAGTTGTCGTCCACCTTCTCGGCCTCGATCAGGACCCGCGGGACGGTTCCGGCTTCGACGTACTTGAAGGAGTTGCTGATCAGGTTGTCGAGCACCTGGCGCAGGAGCACGCGGTCGGCCCAGACGTCGTACAGCTCACCGGCGACGATTTCACCACCGCCGTGGGGGCGGTCGCGGGTGTCGACGATGTGCTTGACCATGTTGCGCAGCGCGACCTGCTCACAGCTGAGCGTCTGGTCGCGTGCGACGGCGTGGGCGAGCAGGTCGGTGATGAATCCGCGCATCTGCTCGACGCCCGCCCGGATGTGCTGGACCATCGGCGCTGCCGCGAGTGCGTCGTTCTCGTCGCTGTTGGTCAGGTCCTCCTCGAGCGCCTCGGCCCATCCGTCGATCACCGCGAGTGGGTTGCTCAGGTCGTGCGCGACGGTGCCGGCGAACGACACGAGCGACTCCCTGTGGGTGGTGTCCGCGGTCGTGTCACGAATCAGGATCATGGCGCGTACGGGCGCGTCGACGGCGTGCGGCATCGGGAAGGCCCAGCACTGGAGCCAGCGTGCGATGCCGAACTCGTCGATGTGGTAGTACTCCTCGCCCTCGATGTGCTCACCCATGAACGCGCGCGTGAGGGGGTTCTCCGCCTCCTCCAGCGGTCGTCCGTCGGGATGGAAGGCCTGGCCCGGGTTCTCCTCCGGGTCCCGGACGCGGTCGAGGGGCTCGTCTGGTCGGCTCCCGAAGGCGGTGCGCAACGCCTTGTTGGTGTGCAGGATCCGGCCGCCCTCCTCGATGATGGCAACCCCGTCCTCGAGGTGTGCCATGACCAGGTCGAGCTCCTCCGCGCGCACGGCCAGGACGGCCTCCGAGCGCTCGAGGTCGCCGATGGTCTCGAAGAACTGCTGACGGGTGAGCGCGATCACCATGCCGATCACGAGGAGCACCAGCACGAAGATCTGGGCGACGAGCGCCTTGGCCTCGGAACCGCTGACCTCGGCGACCGGTCCGTAGCCTTCGATCGTCAGCACGACCGCAGCGATGCCCGTGACGACGCTGTGCAGGGCGGTGAGCACGACGTTGAACCGGATCGCGCACCACACCACGGCCAGCGTCAGCATGAATGTCGAGGGGACGCCCGGGTTCAGGTAGAAGCCGAAGTAGAAGACCGCGACCGTGGCCAGCGTCACCCCGATGCCGTGCAGCGCGTCGTTGCGGGTGGGTGGGCTGACGGGAGGGAGCCCGGCGTCGCGGCGCTGGGCCAGCCAGCCACCGATGAGCAGCCCGAGCGTGCCGAGCGTGGCCATGGCAGCGGCGTTGCGGCCCCAACGACCGATCGCGAGCTCGGCGGTCTCGTCAGGGATGAACACCAGGCCGAGGGTTGTGCGCAGCACCGACATCACCAGGGCGGCGATGGCCACGGCAGCGAGCACGCGGCCGAAGTCACCGAGCTTGTTCATCGGCTCCCGGCCGCCACCGCCCCAGATGTGGGGGACCCAGCGGCGGATCAGCCAGACGGCGACGAGGGGCTGGACGACCGAGAGCGGCGAGAACAGGATCTGTGCCGTGGTGCCATCGGTCAGGGCGATGACCGTGGTGGTGAGAACGGCGATCAGGACGGCGTCGATGACCAGCTGGTTGCGGCCGCGTGCGCTGGCCAGCCAAACGAGTGCCACCCCTGCGGCGGGCCACACGACTCCGACGTTGTTGGGCTGCACGATGATGATGCGGCCGAGGAGCGAGGCGAATACGTAGAGCAGGCACCAGATGATGGTCCGCGGCACCGCTGGCACAGTGTCGCGACGCTCCTCGTCCGTCGCCACGCGCCTCAGTATCGTCGGACAGGGGGCGAATGTGCAGCAAAACGAGCGGCCGGAAACAATGGAGCCATGAGCCAGCAGCCTTTTTCTCGACCAGGTGCAGTCGATCTGTCCGGATTGCAGGGATCCGATGCCTCGGGGGCCGGTGGACCGGCCACGAGCGCGGCGTACGCCGTCCAGGTGACCGAGCAGAACTTCCAGGAGCTTCTCGAGAGCTCCCGCAACGCGCCGGTCCTGCTGGCCTTCGAGAGCCCGAGCCGCTCTGCCGAGAGCGTCCAGCTCGCGGACGACCTGCAGACGCTGTCGAACGAGTTCGAGGGCAGGTTCCTGGTCGGGCGGGTCGACATCGATGCGGTGCCGCAGATCGCCCAGGCGATGCAGATCCCCTCGGTCCCGTTGGTCGTCCTGGTGGCCCAGGGCCGGCCGATGCCGCTGATCCAGGACGCGGCACCGCTGGAGGAGCTGCGCCAGGCGATCACCCAGGTCCTGCAGCAGCTGACGGCGAGCGGCTTCACGGGGCGCCACCAGCCGCGCTCGGGCGCCGGCCCGGTCGACGAGGAGACGGGCGAGGAGCAGCTCGACCCCCGCTATGCACCAGCGCAAGACGCGCTCGAGCGCGGCGACATCGACGCCGCCGTGGCCGAGTACGAGAAGCTCGTGGCCGCCAATCCCGCCGACTCCGAGGCCGCTGCCGGGCTGGCGATGGCTCGACTGCTCAAGCGCACCGAGGGCGTTGACCTCAACCAGGCCCGAGCTGCTGCGGCGGAGAACCCCGATGACGTCGCGGCGCAGACCCTGGTGGCCGACCTCGACCTGCTCGGGGGTCATGTCGAGGACGCCTTCACCAGGCTGGTCGAGCTCGTTCGTCGTACGACGGACGAGGACCGGGACGCCGCCCGGACCCACCTGATCGGGCTCTTCGGCGCTGTCGGCAACGAGGACCCGCGTGTGCAGCGCGCCCGGCGCGACCTCGCCTCCGCCCTCTTCTGACGCTCCCGCTGGCTGAGCCTGTCGAGACCAGGGCCCGCGCCCGCCCGCCGGGAGACGGGGGTCACAGACCTCACAGCCCGCCCGAGGCGCGTGTGCGGCAGACGTTACGAACGTGACGCGCCGCCCGCAGAATCGCGAAACATCCGGTTTCTACCGTCCTTGCAACTGAACCGCACCCGACCTTCTTGGACGAGTGCCCGTGCGAGGAGGACCGATGGCCGCCACGACCGTCACCCCGGACAAGCTGAGTGGACAGGCGACACCGCCCGGGATCGAGCGCGCTCCGGGCCGCTGGATCACCCACTGGGACCCCGAGGACCCCGCCTTCTGGGAGGGTGCCGGACGCAGCGTCGCGCGGCGCAACCTGATCTTCTCCATCTTCGCCGAGCACCTGGGGTTCTCCGTCTGGGTGATCTGGTCGATCATCACGGTGAACCTGAACAGCGTCGGCTTCGCCTTCACCGAGAGCCAGCTGTTCTGGCTGGTGGCGATCCCGAGCCTGGTGGGTGCCACGCTCCGACTGCCGTACACCTTCGCGGTGCCGAAGTTCGGCGGCCGCAACTGGACCGTGGTCTCCGCGCTGCTCCTGGTGATCCCGTGCGTCGGGCTCACCTGGGCGGTGAGCAACCCCGACACCTCGTTCGGCGTGATGTTGGCGATCGCGGCGCTGGCCGGCTTCGGTGGCGGCAACTTCGCCTCGTCGATGACCAACATCTCGTGGTTCTACCCCGAGAAGGAGAAGGGCTGGGCGCTCGGCCTGAACGCCGCCGGAGGCAACATCGGCGTGGCTGTCGTGCAGGCACCGTTCGTGGTCGCCGCGGTCGTCACGGCCGGCGCAGGCATCCACCTCGGCAGGGCCGGGCTTCTCTACATCCCGCTGGCCGTGCTCGCCGCCGTGTGCGCCTGGCGCTACATGGACAACCTGTCCGTCGCGAAGACCGACTTCGCCTCGAGCGCCGCCGTGGCCAAGAAGCCGCACACGTGGGTGATGTCGTTCCTCTACATCGGCACGTTCGGCTCGTTCATCGGGTACGCCGCTGCGTTCCCGCTGCTCATCAAGGGTCAGTTCCCCGACATCAACGTGACCGCCTACGCCTTCCTCGGCGCCCTGGTCGGCTCACTGATCCGACCACTCGGCGGCAGGCTGGCCGACCGCGTGGGCGGCGCCAAGGTCACCGCGCTCAGCTTCGTCGCGATGGCGGTGGGCGTGCTGGGCGTCGTCTGGTCACTGAGCCTGCACAGCTTCGAGTTGTTCTTCGCCGCGTTCATGCTGCTCTTCGTGGCGACCGGCGTCGGCAACGGCTCGACGTACCGGATGATCCCCGCGATCTTCCGCCACGAGGTCGACGACACCGACGCCGACGCCGTGACCCTGGCTCGTCGCCAGGCGGCCGCAGCCATCGGCATCATCTCCGCGATCGGCGCGTACGGCGGTTTCCTGGTGCCCCGCACCTACGGCTGGTCGACGGCGAGCTTCGGGTCGATCGTGCCCGCGCTCTACGTCTACGTCGGTGTGTACGCCGTGATGCTGGTCGTCACCTGGGCCTTCTACCTGCGCCCCGCCTCGCGAATGGCCAAGGCCGGAGTCTGACCGATGGCCACCTCGACCCCGACGCCGACCGGCGTGGACACCCACTGTCCGTACTGCGCACTCCAGTGCGCGATGCGGCTGGAGGTCGGCGACGGTGGCGTCGAGGTCTCGCCTCGGGACTTCCCGACCAACCGCGGCGGCCTGTGCCAGAAGGGCTGGACGTCCGCGGCGGTGCTGACCGCCCCCGACCGGATCACGACGCCGCTGGTCCGCGGGCGGAGCGGCGAGCTCGAGCCGGCGACCTGGGACGAGGCGCTCGACCTGGTGGCCGGGCGTCTCCGCTCGATCAGGGACACCCACGGAGCGGACGCCGTGGGCGTCTTCGGGGGTGGCGGTCTCACCAACGAGAAGGCCTACCAGCTCGGCAAGTTCGCACGAGTCGTGCTCGGCACGCGCCACATCGACTACAACGGCCGGTTCTGCATGAGCTCCGCCGCGGCGGCCGGCAACCGCGCGTTCGGGATCGACCGTGGACTGCCGTTCCCGGTCGAGGACATCGGCCGTGCCGGAGCCGTGTTGCTGCTGGGCAGCAACGTGGCCGACACGATGCCCCCGTTCGTCCAGCACCTGTCCGGGGCCCGCGAGAACGGCGGGCTGATGGTGGTCGACCCGCGGCTGTCGGCCACGGCGGCGCTGACCGCGGACGGGGCCGGTCTCCATCTCCAGGCGCTGCCCGGCACCGATCTCCCGCTCCTGTTGGGGATCCTCCATCTGGTCGTCGCCGAGGGATGGACCGACGAGCAGTACCTCGCTCGCCGTACGACCGGCTGGGAGGACGTACGGCGCTCGGTCGCCGCCTGGTGGCCGGCCCGCGTCGCCGCCACGACCGGCGTGCCGGAGCCGCACCTCCGCGAGGCGGCACGGCTCCTCGCGAACGCCTCCCCCCACCGCGGCGGACCGGGCGCCATGGTGCTCACCGGCCGTGGCGCCGAGCAGCACGCCGACGGCACCGACACGGTGACCGCAGCGATCAACCTCGCCCTGGCTCTCGGGCTGCCCGGGACGTCCGGCGTCGGGCTACGGCTGCCTCACCGGGCAGGGCAACGGACAGGGCGGTCGTGAGCACGGCCAGAAGTCGGACCAGCTGCCGGGCTACCGCAACATCGAGGATCCGGCGGATCGGCGCCACGTCGCGGACGTGTGGGGCGTCGACCCCGAATCGCTGCCCGGCAAGGGCGTTCCCGCCGTCGAGCTGCTCGGCAAGCTCGGCGGCGAGGTGCGGGCGCTGATGGTGCACGGCAGCAACCCGGTGGTCAGCGCACCGGACGCCACGAGCGTGCGACGACGGCTGGCGGAGCTCGACCTCCTGGTGGTCTGCGACCTCGTGCCCAGCGAGACGACGGAGCTCGCCGACGTCGTGCTCCCGGTGACCCAGTGGGCCGAGGAGGAGGGCACCATGACCAGCCTCGAGGGCCGGGTGCTGCGTCGCCGGAAGGCGGTCGAGCCGGCCGGCGAGGTCCGCAGCGAGCTCGACGTGCTCGCCGACCTGGCCGAGCTCCTCGACAGCCCGGTGTCCCTGGACAGGGATCCCGCCGCCGTCTTCGACGAGCTCGCCCGCGCCAGTGCCGGCGGCCGGGCCGACTACTCGGGACTCAGCCACGCGCTGCTGGACGACGACGAGCCGAGGCACTGGCCGGTCGCACCCGACTCCACGCCGCGCCTGTTCGAGAGCACCTTCGGCCACCCGGACGGGCGGGCGCGGATGGTCCCGGTCGCGGCCCATGGGCCGGCCGACGACCTCCGCGAGGACGCACCGGTGTACCTCGTCACCGGGCGGGTGCTGGCGCAGTACCAGTCCGGGGCGCAGACACGTCGCGTTCCGGCACTGAACCGGACCGCCCCCGAGTCGTTCGTGGAGCTGCACCCGCAGCTGGCCCTGCGCCTCGGCATCGAGTCCGGCGACGACGTTCGCGTGGCCTCGACGCGCGGCACGGCCACGGCGCCGGCCCGCATCACCCCGACGATCCGCCCGGACACGGTGTTCATGCCCTTCCACTGGGCGGGCGAGGCCCTCGCCAACGCGGTGACCAACGACGCGACCGACCCGATCTCCGGGATGCCCGAGTTCAAGGTGTGCGCGGTGTCCGTGTCACGCGCCGACGACGGATGGATGGAGCAGGTGGGATGAGCACGAGAGAGCAGGTCGTCGTGGTGGGCGCCGGCATGGTGGGCCACCGGTTCGTCGAGGACCTGGTGGCGCAGGACCGCGACCACCGGTTCGACGTGCACCTGGTCGGAGCCGAGGAGTACGAGCCGTACAACCGGATCCTGCTCACCGAGGTGCTCGCGAAGCGCTCCGACGTCGCTGCGCTGACCCTGCCGCGGCCGCCACGAGCGCGTCTCGGTCCAGCGTGGGGTGACGGCGACATCGATCGACCGGGACGCGCGGTTGGTCGAGCTCGACGACGGCACCGCGCTGCGCTACGACCACCTCGTCCTCGCCACCGGAGCCCGCGCGTTCGTGCCGCCGGTCGAGGGCCTCACCGGTGACGACGCGCCACGCCACGTGCACGTGCTGCGCACCATCGACGACTGCCGGGACGTGGTCGCGCGCACCGTGAACGCCCGGCACGCCGTCGTGCTCGGCGGGGGCGTGCTCGGGCTCGAGGCCGCCTGCGGACTGGCGCGTCGCGGGCTCGCGGTCACAGTGGTGCACCTCGACGGCCACCTGATGGCCGAGCATCTCGACCCCGGCCCCGCCGTCGGTGCTCGCGCAGACCCTCGACGACCTGGGCGTCCGGGTGCACACCTCGACGTCGGTGGCGGAGGTCATCGGTGCGTACGGCGAGCTGGTCGCCGTACGCCTCACGGACGGCTCGGTGCTCTCGACCGACCTCCTGCTCGTCTCGTGCGGCATCCGCCCGGACACGGCCCTGGCAGCCGCCGCGGGCCTGCCGACCGGCCGTGGCGTCACCGTGGGCGCCGACCTCGCCAGTCCGGCGGACGCCGCCGTGCGGGCGATCGGGGACTGCGCCGAGCCACCCGAGGGCGGCACCGGGCTCGTGGCTCCGGGCTGGGAACAGGCCGCGAAGCTCGCTCGGGCGATGACCGCTCAGTCGGAGGCTTCGACAAGCTCGACCGACGCCGGGTCCGACAGCCAGAAGCTCCCGGAGGGCGTGCGGCTGAAGGCGGCCGGGGTCGACCTGGTCACCCGTGGCGCGCGCGGCAGCGGGGCCGACGCCGAGGACCGCGTGATCGCGCTCTCGGACCCGCAGGCACGCAGGCACGTCGAGGTGGTGGTGCGGCGCGACCTCCTCGTCGGGTTCACCTCCATCGGGGCACCGCACGTCTCGGCGTCGCTCTCGGTGGCCTTCGAGCGCCGTACGCCGCTGCCGGTGGATCCCGCGGTGCTGCTGCTGCCGCAGACCGGGGCACCCGACCAACGCTCCGCGGCGCCCGAGGCGTCACCGACGCTGATCCCCGCCGACGCCACCATCTGTCGGTGCAACGGGGTCACCAAGAGCGACCTCATGGAGGCCTGGGACCACGGCTGCCACAGCGTGGAGGAGATGGCCGCGACGACGCGCGCCACCACGGGCTGCGGCGGATGCACCGAGACCGTGTGTGGACTGGTGGACTGGCTCACCAGCAGCGACGGCGGCGATGAGAGCAATGTTCAACCTGTTCGTAACACGACCGCCGCTGGTGTTGCCGCCGCGAAACATCAGTCCCGATCCGACGAAATGTCGCCCTCGTAGGTTTCCGGGCATGGACGAAGAGCGCACACTGCCCGCGCAACCGCGCACCAGCGGCCGCCTGGTCGTGGTCGGGGGCGGGATGGTCGCGCACCGGCTCGTCGAGGCGCTGACCGACCGCGACGGTGCCGACTCGGGCGAGCCGGCCTGGCAGATCGACGTCTTCGCCGAGGAGTCCCGTCCGCCGTACGACCGGGTCGCGCTGACGTCCTTCTTCTCCGGCCGCGACCCCGAGGACCTGCTGCTCGGCGAGCCCGAGCTCTGGCGCCGCGAGGGCGTGCGGCTGCACACCAACGCTCCGGTCCAGCGCATCGACACCGAGCGACGCGAGGTCCACGCCCGTGGCCGGGTCTTCGGCTACGACGCCCTGGTGCTCGCGACCGGGTCCTCCCCCGCGGTCCCGCCCGTGCCCGGCAGCGACCTGCCCGGCTCGTTCGTCTACCGCACCGTCGACGACGTCACCGAGCTGCGGGGATGGGCGACCACGCGCAACCTCAAGCGGCCCGTCCGGGGTGCGGTGGTCGGTGGCGGGCTCCTCGGCCTCGAGGCCGCGGGCGCGCTCACCGCGATGGGTGTCGAGACCACGGTGGTCGAGTTCGCTCCGCGCCTGATGCCGATCCAGGTCGACGAGGGCGGCGGCGAAGGACTGCGCCGGCTGATCGAGAAGCTCGGCGTCAACGTCCGCACCTCGACGGCGACCTCGAAGGTCCGCTCCGGCCCCGACGGCCGGGTGAACCGGATGGACTTCGCCGACGGCTCGAAGCTCCCGGTCGACCTGGTCGTGTTCGCCACCGGCGTGCGGCCGCGCGACGAGCTCGCGCGCGAGGCCGGGCTGCCGGTCGGCGAGCGCGGCGGCGTCGTGGTCGACGAGGGCTGCGGGTCTCGACCGAGCGGCGACCGGCGGGGGCGACGTGTACGCGATCGGCGAGGTCGCCTGCATCGAGGGCCGCACCTGGGGCCTGGTCGCGCCCGGGTACACGATGGCCGAGATCGTGGCCGACCGGCTGCTCGGCGGGGCAGGCCACGTTCCCCGGGGCAGACACCTCCACCAAGCTCAAGCTGCTCGGGGTCGACGTCGCCAGCTTCGGCGACGCCTTCGCGGAGTCGCCCGGTGCCCTCGAGGTGGTGTACGCCGACCCCGTCGCCGGCGCCTACAAGAAGCTCGTGGTCTCCGACGACGCACAGACCCTGCTGGGCGGCGTCCTCGTGGGGGACGCGAGTGCCTACGCCTCGCTGCGCCCCATGGTCGGACAGGCGCTGGGCGCCGACCCCACGGCCTGGCTGCTCCCCGAGGGCGCGGCACCCGCACCCGCGAGTGACCTGCCCGACGCCGCGAACGTGTGCAGCTGCAACAACGTGACCGCCGGCAGCATCCGCTGCGCCGTCACCGAGGACGGGTGCACCGACCTGGCGGGCGTGAAGGCCTGCACCAGGGCCGGCACCTCGTGCGGGTCCTGCCTGCCGCTGGTCAAGAAGCTGGTGACGACCGAGCTCGAGAAGTCCGGCGTCAGCGTCAGCAATGCGCTGTGCGAACACTTCGAGCTCTCGCGCGCCCAGCTCTTCGACGTCGTCCGCGTGCAGGAGCTGAGCACGTTCAGCGAGATCGTCGACCGGCACGGCCGCGGCCGCGGCTGCGACATCTGCCGCCCGGTGGTCGCCTCGATCCTGGCCAGTCTCGGCAAGGGCCACGTGCTCGACCGCGACATCGCCCGGCTCCAGGACACCAACGACCACGTGATGGCCAACCTCCAGAAGGACGGCACCTACTCGGTGGTCCCGCGCGTCCCCGGCGGCGAGATCACGCCGCAGGGGCTCATCGACATCGGCCAGGTGGCCTCCGACTTCGGGCTCTACACGAAGATCACCGGCGGCCAGCGCATCGACCTGTTCGGCGCCCGCCTCGAGCAGCTTCCGGCCATCTGGCAGCGGCTCATCGACGCGGGCTTCGAGTCCGGGCACGCCTACGGCAAGGCGTTGCGCACGGTGAAGTCGTGCGTCGGCTCGCAGTGGTGCCGCTACGGCGTCCAGGACTCCGTCGCCCTCGCCATCGCCCTGGAGCTCCGCTACCGGGGCCTGCGCTCGCCGCACAAGCTCAAGCTCGGTGTCTCCGGGTGCGCCCGCGAGTGCGCCGAGGCCCGGAGCAAGGACGTCGGCGTGATCGCGACAGAAGAGGGCTGGAACGTCTACGTGGGCGGCAACGGCGGCTTCACCCCCCGCCACGCGCAGCTGTTCGCGGAGGACCTGAGCACCGAGGAGCTGGTCCGGACGATCGACCGGTTCCTGATGTACTACGTCCGCACCGCCGACCGCCTCCAGCGCACCGCCGCCTGGGTCGAGGACTACGAGGGCGGGCTCGAGGCCATCGCCGACGTCGTCATCGAGGACAGCCTCGGCATCGGTGCCGACCTCGACGCCGCGATGGCCGGCCACGTCGACAGCTACGTCGACGAGTGGGCCGCCACGCTGGCCGACCCCGAGAAGCGCGCCCAGTTCGTGTCCTTCGTCAACGCGCCCGAGACCCCCGACCCGGACGTGGGCGGTGCCATCGACAACCGTGGCGACCTCCGTGCCACCGTGATCGCCGGGCCGACGCTGGAGGTACGCCGATGACGATCACCGACGATACGGCGGTCGACCCCGTGGAGACCGGGTGGACCCGCGTCTGCTCGATCGACCAGCTGATCCCCGAGCGCGGCATCGCGGCCCTGGTCGGGCCGGACCCGGTCGCCCTGTTCCTGCTCGACGACGGAACAGTGCACGCCGTGGGTCACCGCGATCCGTTCAGCAACGCCAACGTGATGGCCCGGGGCATCATCGGGAGTGTGGGTGCCGGGGAGAGCTATCGCGACACCGTCGCCTCGCCGATGTACAAGCAGGTCTTCGACCTCGCCACCGGCGAGTGCCTGAACGAGCCCGGCACCCGGCTCCCGGTCCACCCGGTCCGCATCGTCGACGGCCACGTCGAGGTCGGCCTGCTCGCGTCAGGTGGGGGGCCGTGAGCGATCTCGGGCCCGTGCTCGCGGGCTGCCGGATCCTGATCACCGCCCAGCGTCGTGCCGACGAGCTGGGCGGTGCTCTCACGCGCAGGGGCGCGTCCGTCGTGGTCGCGCCCACCCTGGGCGTGGTGCCCCACGTGGACGAGGCCGCGCTGCTGGAGGCGACCCGCAAGATCATCGCCGACCCGGTCGACGTCGTCGTGGTGACGACCGGCATCGGCTTCCGGGGCTGGCTCGACACCGCGGAGGCGGCCGGGCTCGGACACGACCTCGTCACCGTCCTGGCCGACGTCCGGCTGGTCGCGCGCGGCCCGAAGGCGCGCGGAGCCCTCCAGGCAGCCGGGCTGCGGGCCGACTGGGTCGCCGAGTCGGAGACCTCGGCCGAGATCGCCGAGTTCCTCCTCGCCGAGGGGGTCGAGCACCAGCGGATCGCCGTACAGCGACACGGTGCCGGCGACGACGGGCTGCACGACCGGCTCACCGGCGGCGGCGCCTCGGTGCTCGAGCTGGAGGTCTACCGCTGGGGTCCGCCGCCCGACCCGGCGCTGCTCTCGGCGACCACGGAAGAGCTCGCCGACGGAGGCTTCGACGCCGTGCTCTTCACCTCGGCCCCGGGTGCCGCCGCCTGGCTGGCCGAGCTGCGCCGGCTCGGGCGGCTCGACGACGCGCGCGAGCTGGCCGGCTCCGGCGGTCTGCTCCTGGCATCCGTGGGTCCGGTCACCTCCGAGCCCCTGGAGGTGGCGGGCTTCGACGTGGCGGTCCCGGACCGCTGGCGGATGGGTGCCCTCGTCCGTCTGGTGATCCTGGAGCTCGGCAGCGGCGTGGGCATCGAGACCCCGGCCGGCCTGCTGCAGGTGCGGGCCGGTGCCGCGACCCTGGACCACCGCGAGCTGGCGCTCTCTCCCTCGGGCCTCGCGGTGCTGAAACGACTGGCCCGCGCGCCCGGCGAGGTCGTCTCCCGCGAGGAGCTGCTGCGGGTGCTGCCCGGCGAGTCCAGCTGACCCGCACGCGGCCGAGGTGGCCGTGGGTCGGCTGCGTGACGCGCTGGGGGCGACGGGGCTGATCAGGACCGTCGTCAAGCGCGGCTACGCCCTGACCCCGGTGGTCCGGGAGCCGACGGGGTGAACCGGCTGGTCCTCTGCTCCCACGGCACCCGCTCGGTGGTCGGTGCGGCGCGCATCAGTGGACTCGTGGCGGCCGTCGCCTCGGCGCTGCCGTCGGTCCAGGTGCGCGAGGCGCACGTCGACGTGCACCCGCCGTTCCTCGCCGACGTGGTCACGCCCGGCTCGGTCGTCGTACCCCTGCTGCTGGCGCCGGGATACCACGTCGGGACCGACATCACGGCCGCCGCTGATGCCGTGGGGGCGTCGGTCACGCCCGCGCTCGGCCCGGACGGGCTGCTGGTGTCGCTGCTGACCTCGCGGCTGCTCTCGCTCGACGCGCCGCCGGGCCTCGAGGACGAGATCGTGCTCGTGGCGGCCGGCTCCTCGGTCGCGGGCTCGGACCGCTCCACCCGCGAGGTCGCCCGTCAGCTGTCGGTCCGCCTCGACCGTCGCGTGCACGTCGGGTACGGCGCCGGGCCCGGCCCTCGACTCGACGATCTCGTGGACTCGCTGCGCGAGCGTCATCCCGGTCGCCGGATCGTGGCTGCGTCGTACCTGCTGGCGCCGGGGCACTTCCACGACCGGGTCGTCGCGAGCGGTGCGGACGCTGTCACCGACCCGCTGCTCGCGGACGGGGCACCGGACCACCGGCTCGTCGAGCTCGTCCTGCGTCGCTACGAGGACGGTTGGCTGGCCGCCGCCGGGTAGCCGCGGTCTAGTGCGCGACACGCGGGCTATTCACCTCGTCCCGTTTCACGACATACGTTCACCTCAGCCGACCGTGGGCGAGGGGGGACACCGTGACGAGACACCGGCTGAGGCGTGCGCTCGCGGGCCTCTGCGCCTCCGGCCTGGCGACGGCGTCGCTGGCGGTGGTCAGTGTGACGTTCGCGCCGGCCGCCGATGCCGCGTCACCGCCCGGAACGCCGTGGACGTTCGGCGAGAACGCGCTTCGGCCAGCTCGGCAACGGCACCACGACCACTCGCCGCACCGGCGCACCAGTCACCGGCCTGAACGGCGTCATCGACATGCACGGCGGTCGCGAGCACGTCGTGGCGCTCAAGTCCGACGGCACCGTGTGGACGTGGGGGAGCAACGGCGAGGGCCAGCAGGGTCGCGGCACGACCGCGAACACGCTGGTGCCCACGCAGGTGGCCTCGCTCGGCACCAACAACGTCGCGGTCGAGACCGGGCACAACCACACGGTGGTGTTGAAGAGCAACGGCACGGTGTGGACCTTCGGCCTCAACAGCGACGGCCAGCTCGGCGACGGCACCACGACGTTGCGTCGCTCGCCGGTCCAGGTGAGCGGCATCACCGACGCTGTCGGCATCGCTGCCGGCCGCGACATGAGCTACGCCATCCGCAGCGGCGGCCAGCTGTGGGCCTGGGGTCGCAACGAGCTGGGCCAGCTCGGCGACGGCACCACCACGCGCCGTCTCACGCCCGTGCGTGTCGGGGCCTCGATCAACTTCGCCGACGTGAAGACCCTCACCGGCGGGCGCGACCACGGCGTGGCCGTGAAGACGGACGGATCGGTCTGGGCCTGGGGCTGGAACGCCTACGGTCAGGTGGGCGACGGAACCCTCGCGAACCGCCTGACCCCGGTACGCGATCGACATCAACGGCAGCGCCGCCGGCCTCGGCACCGCGCTCGACGCGGCCGCCGGCGCGCACCACTCCTACGCGCTGCGAAGCGACGGCACCGTCGCATCCTGGGGCCGTAACTACCGCACCGAGCTCGGCGACGGCACCACCGCCACCCGCACCCGCCCGGTCAACGTGCTCGGCGTCAGCGACGCGGTGACGATCGGGTCCGGCCGCGACATGGGCAACGTCACGCTGTCAGACGGCCGGGTGAAGTCCTGGGGCCACAACCTCTACGGGCAGCTCGGCGACGGCACCACCACCAACCGCACGTCCGCGGTTTTCGTGCCCGGAATCACCAACGCGGTCAAGGCGTCCGGCGGCGGTGCGACGTACGGCGTGGTGCTGGTCGGCGACTCGACCACCCCGCCGGTGAACCAGCCGCCGGTCGCGAACATCACCGGGACGACCTGCACCGACCTCACGCTGCCCGCTGAGCGGGAGCACCTCGACCGACGACAACTGGCATCGTCAGCTACGAGTGGGACTTCGGCGACACCACGACGGGCACCGGCGCCAGCCCGGGCCACACCTACGCCGCGGCCGACACCTACACGGTGACCCTGACCGTGCGCGACGCCCAGGGACTCGAGGACACCGACACCGCGACCGTGAGCCCCACCGATCCCGGCCCGCCGGTGAACCAGCCTCCGGTCGCGAACATCACCGGCACCACCTGCACCGACCTCACCTGCCCGCTGAGCGGGAGCACCTCGACCGACGACACCGGCATCGTCAGCTACGAGTGGGACTTCGGCGACACCACGACGGGCACCGGCGTGAGCACCGGCCCACCTACACCAGCCTCCGGGTCGCCTACACCGTGCACGCCTGACGTCACGAGCGGGACGCCGCGGGCCAGGAGGACACCGACACCAGCGACGGTCTTCGCCGACCGACGCACCGGCGCGAGCCCGGGCCACACCTACGCCGCGCCCGACACCTACCTCGTGACGCTGAAGGTGACCGACGCCGAGGGTCTGGAGGACACCGACACCGCGTCCGTCTCGCCGGTGACACCCACCGGCCGCCTCGCCTGCGTTCCGCGCCTCGGCGACCGCCGACGCCAACAACACCTTCACCAACGTCGTCGTGCCCGCCTCCGTGCAGGCCGGTGACCAGCTGGTCCTGGTGGCCACCACCAACACCGCGGCAACGCACACGACGCCGACGGGCTGGACGCTGCGCGGCTCGGCCGCCGACGGCACCCAGATGCGGTCCTCGGTCTACACCCGCACGGCCACGGCGGGCCTGGCCGGCACGACCGTGCGGGTCACGGTGAGCACCACCTCCAAGACGAGCCTCTCGCTGGTGGCCTACTCGGACGCCGCACCGGTCACCGTGGTCGCCTCCGCCGTCCACGGCACGACCATCGTCGGCTCACACACAGCGCCCGCGGTGAACGTCGCCGTCGAGGGGTCGACGGTGCTGCGCTACTGGGTCGACAAGTCGAGCACGGCGCGAACCTGGACGACCCCCGCGGGCGTCACGCGACGTACGACGACGATGAGCGCCACCAGCAGTGGCAGCATCGCGTCGTTCTCGGCCGACGTCGCCAACGTGCCGGCCGGCACGGCCGCCGCGCTCGGTGCCACCTCGTCGGTGGCCTCCGACAAGGCGATTGCCTGGACGATCGTGGTCCCGCACACGTGAGGTCCTGCGAGGCTGCATCGGGCCGGTGAGGTGGGACCATGGGGGGTATGGACAGCCCTGCGGTGACACCTGCGGTGAGTCGGCTGTCCGCGGTCGGGCAGCTCTACGTCACGACGGTCGGGGCGGTCGCGCTGCTCTCACTGATCTCGGAGTCGCCGACCTGGCACGTCGTACTGGTGATCCTCGCGCTGCCGCTGAGCCTGTTGGCCCTCTGGGTCGGCTACTACAGCGGCCTTGCCGTCGCCTTCGTCCTCGACGGACACGCGAGTGGGGAGCTGTCGTGGCCGATCGTGGTCGTCTGGGTGGCGGTGTGGACGATGACGGCCTGGCTCAACGCGCAGCTCGCGCAGAAGGTCTTCCGCGTCGGCTGGCGAGCGATGCCTGCTCGGCGCTTCGACGACGCTGACGACTGACGACCGACCGAGGCCGCCCGCTCAGTCGTCGGACGCTGGCGGCAGACCACGCCCGCTCTCGGTGTACGACGGACCGGGGTTCTGCGAGAGGTTCTGCAGAGCCGACTCGATCCGCCGGGCGGTGAAGTCGGCGCACTTCTCGTGCACCTCGGGGACCGTGGCGAACGCCACGGAGCGGATCTCACGCTCCTGGCGCACGATCGTCTCGATGACCGAAGGATCGTGCTCACCGCCGTCGAAGACCAGGCAGACGGCGTCGTCCCAGCCACCCCACGGCGGCAGCCAGTCGGTCAGCAGCAGCGGTCCCGCCTCGACCCTGAGCCCGAGCTCCTCCTCGACCTCACGGGCGACCGCGAGCTGGGGCGACTCGCTCACCTCGACCACACCACCGGGCAGGTCGAAGTCGCGCTTGTAGGTCAGCTGGCACAGCAGCACCCGGCCGTCGGTCGAACGGATCAGCATCTGGCTGATCGCCCGCTTGCGAGGCAGGAACGAGTTCAGCAGGGACCGGAAGCCCTTCGGGTCCTCCAGCGGGGTGTCATCGGCCAGGCGGGCGTAGACGATGCGGTCCGACTCGTCGGCCACCCCGCGGGCCACGCCTTCGCGCATCAGGCCGGCGAAGGTTGCCACGCGCTGGGCGGTCTCGTCGTCCGGGTCGACGTGGGCCTCGACCCGCGTCGACCCGCCCTTGAAGGCCGACTCGACAAGGCCGCGCACCTTGTCCGCAGAGACCCGCAGGCCCTGGTCCTGGAGCTCGGGCGTCCACGACACGCGCACCACACCGGGGGAAACGGGATTCAGCTCGGCGGACACACGATCACCCTAGTCATCCCCATGGTTCCCGCGACGCCGCCTGCCGGCGCCGCGGAGAACCGCCTCACCGGTGGCTGGCCAGCCAGAGCGTGCCCAGCGGCGGCACCCGGAGCGTGGCCGAAGCGGGCTGCCCGTTGTGCGGGTTCGCGTGTGCGGTGACCGTCCCGAGGTTGCCGACGCCGGACCCGCCGTAGACCTCGGCGTCGGTGTTGATCACCTCGGCCCACTCGCCGGCGAACGGCAGGCCGAGCTGGTAGCCCTCGTGCGGCACGGGCGAGAAGTTGCTGACGCACACCAGGGCGCTGCCGTCCGATCCCCAGCGCACGAACGCGACCGTGTTGTGGCTCGCGTCATCGGCGCTGACCCACTGGAAGCCCTCCGGCGTGGTGTCCTGCGACCACAGCGCAGGACGGTCGACGTAGACCCCGTTGAGGTCGGTCACCAGCCGGGCGATCCCGCGGTGGCCCGGGTTGTCGAGCAGACCCCAGTCGAGCTCGCGCTGCTCGGCCCACTCGTTGTCCTGGGCGAACTCCTGGCCCATGAAGAGCAGCTGCTTGCCGGGGTGCGCCCACATCCAGGAGAGGAACGCGCGGACGTTGGCCAGCTGTTGCCACCGGTCACCCGGCATCTTGCGCAGGAGCGATCCCTTGCCGTGCACGACCTCGTCGTGGCTGATCGGCAGCACGTAGTTCTCGGAGAAGGCGTAGACCATCGCGAAGGTCAGCTGGTGGTGGTGGTAGCTGCGGTGGACGGGGTCCTTGGCGACGTACTCCAGGGAGTCGTGCATCCAGCCCATGTTCCACTTGAAGCCGAACCCCAGGCCGCCGGCATCGGTCGGGCGGGTGACCCCCGGCCAGGACGTCGACTCCTCGGCGATGGTGACCGCGCCTGGCACCCGCTTGTAGATGGTGCCGTTGAGCTCCTGGAGGAACGCCACCGCCTCGAGGTTCTCCCGGCCGCCGTGCACGTTCGGCTGCCACTCGCCCTCCTCGCGGGAGTAGTCGAGGTAGATCATCGAGGCGACCGCGTCCACCCGGATGCCGTCGATGTGGAACTCCTCGAGCCAGTACAACGCGTTGGCGACCAGGAAGTTGCGGACCTCCTTGCGCCCGAAGTTGAACACGTAGGTGCCCCAGTCGGGATGCTCACCGCGGCTCGGGTTCGGGTCCTCGTAGAGGGGCGTGCCGTCGAACCTCGCCAGCGCGAACTCGTCCTTCGGGAAGTGCGCGGGCACCCAGTCGATGATCACGCCGATGCCGGCGTTGTGCAGTGCCTGCACGAGGCGGCGGAACCCGTCGGGGTCACCGAAGCGTGCTGTCGGGGCGTAGTACGAGGTGACCTGGTAGCCCCACGATCCGCCGAACGGGTGCTCCATCACGGGGAGGAGCTCGACGTGGGTGAAACCGGTGTCGACGACGTACGTCGTGAGGTGCTCGGCCAGCTCGTCGTAGCTGTAGGGACCAGCGCCCGGGTGCTTCTTCCACGACCCCAGGTGCACCTCGTAGACCGACATCGGCTGCTCGTCGTGAGGGTCCGACGAGGCACGGGCGGTCATCCACTCGTCGTCGGTCCACTGGTGGGTGCTCTCGAAGATCCGTGAAGCCGTGGCTGGGGGAACCTCGGTGAAGTAGGCCATCGGGTCGGCCTTGTCGCGCCAGGTTCCGTCGGCGCCCCGGATGTGGAACTTGTAGCCGTCGCCGCTCTTCGCGCCCGGGACGAACGCCTCCCACACGCCCGAGCTCCCGACCGCGGACAGGGGGCTGCGGCTGCCGTCCCAGCTGTTGAAGTCGCCCCGCACCTGGACCTCCTGGGCGTGCGGTGCCCAGACCCGGAACGTCGTGCCACCGTCGCCGACGTGGGCGCCCAGGGCCTGCCAGAGCTGTTCGTGGCGTCCTTCGTTGATCAGGTGGAGATCGATCTCGCCGATCGTGGGCTCGCTCATTTTCGGGGTCCCCTCGGACAGGTGAGCCGAGCTGATCCCAGCCCCCTACGGTGTGGTCGCGAACTCGCGGTTGGCTCAGCTGGGCGTCGGGCGTTCATCGGGCTGCTCCGATTCGTTCGATGGCACCCAGTGGGATGTCCAGCCAGGTGGGGCGGTTCCGCGCCTCGTAGAGAACCTCGTAGACGGCCTTGTCGGCCTCGTAGGCGTCGATGAGGGCCTGCTCGTCCGCAGTGAGCGGACCGCCGCCGCCCTCGATGCGGCCCTCGACGTACCCCTCGAGGAAGGCAGCCCGGTTGCGGTCGACCCACTCGTGGGCGCGGTAGGTGATCTGGTGCCCGGGCTCATCGGTGTCGTAGAGGTCCTTGACCACCGACTGCGCGGCGTAGTCGAAGGACCGGAGCATGCCGGCAACGTCGCGCCAGGGGGAGTCGGGGAGCCGACGTTCGGCAAGCGGCTTCGCGGGTTCGCCCTCGAAGTCGACCAGCTTCCAGCCCTTCGCGGTCCGCAGGGTCTGACCGAGGTGCAGGTCGCCGTGCACCCGCTGGGCCCACGACTTCTCCTGGCCGTTGGCGTCACCGATCCGCGCGAACACCTGCTCCAGGGAGTCGCGGTGCTCGGCCAGGGCCGGCACCGAGGAGGTGGTGGCGACCAGGCGACGTCGCATCGCCTCGGCAGCAGCGGCTCCGTCGAAGGGCTCGGTCTCGAAGTGCTCGCGCAGGATCTCGTGGACCTCGCTGACCGCGACCCCGAGACGGTGTGCCTCGCCGGCGAAGTCGCCGCCCACCTCGTCGGCGTGCAGGTCGGCCTCGGCGAAGAGGTTGCGCGCGCTGGCCAGCGCCAGCTCCCACCCGTCGCTGGCGGTGCGGAGGAACTGCTGGAGCATCGCCAGGTCGTCCTCCTGCGCCTCGATCCAGCCGTAGAGATGGGCGACGTGGGGGTTGTCGGCCTCGGTGAGGGCGCGGTGGATCTCGATGTCGGGGTTGCGGCCCGGAGTGACCTTGCGGAACACCTTCATCAGGCTGTCGTCGCCGAACGCGACCGAGGAGTTGCTCTGCTCGCCCTTGAACAGCGACGAGTGCGACTCGGTGTCGAGGTCGTAGTCGGGGACCCGGTGGAAGGTGATCCCGCCGTACGTCGTCGGTGAGGTGGGTGGCGTCTGCGCGAAGGTGTCGAGGTAGACCGCCATCGCCTCGCGGTCGTGCAGGGCGTCGTAGCTGTGCACGTCGCCGAGGTCCTCGTCGTAGTGCGGCCCGATGTAGGCGTGCCCGATGCGGCCCTGCTCCTCCGGGTAGTTCGAGAGCGGCATCTGGTAGCGCTCGGTCGCTGGTTCCCCGCCGGCCTCGTCGGCGTACTCCACGGTGATGATGTCGATGGTGACGACCGGCGGTCCGGGGAGGGTGCCCACGCGCCTCACGTCGACCACGTCGTACTTCCGCCCCTTGCCGGCGAACCACCGGGCCTCCGCGAGGTACGCGGTCATCTGTGGATGCTCGCTCATGCGTGTACTCGCTTCGCTCCGTGCACGCATGAGGCTCGGGGCACGCTGTTCTGAATTGTTCGCTCGCTTCGCTCGCTCACGGGGCTGCCGCCTCCGCCTCGGGTGCCGGGGACGGCAGCCGGATCCAGTAGAAGCCGTAACCGCCGAGCGTGAGCAGGTAGGACAGCTCGCCCACCTGGGGGAAGCGCACCCCACCGATCAGCTCCACGGGGCGCACGCCCTCCCAGCGCCGGAGGTCGAGCTCGACGGGCTGCGGGAACCGGCTGAGGTTGTTCACGCACAGCACGGTGTCGGTGTTGCCCTCGTCGTCGACGTACTCGCGGACGTAGGAGAGCACCGACGGGTTCGACCCGCCGAGGTCGGTGAACTCGCCGAGGCCGAAGGAAGGGTGCTGCTTGCGGGCGTGGATCATCCGGCGCGTCCAGTGCAGCAGGGAGGAGGAGTTGTCCAGCTCGGTCTCGACATTGACCCGCTGGTACCCGAAAACCGGGTCCTGGATCGGCGGCAGGTGCAGCTTTCCCGGTGTGGCGATGGAAAACCCGGCGTTGCGGTCGGGTGTCCACTGCATCGGCGTGCGTACGCCGTCGCGGTCGCCGAGCCAGATGTTGTCGCCCATCCCGATCTCGTCGCCGTAGTAGAGCACCGGCGAACCCGGGAGCGACAGCAGCAGGGCGGTGAACAGCTCCATCCGGTTGGTGTCGTTGTCCAGCAGCGGAGCCAGCCGGCGCCGGATGCCGATGTTGGCCTTCATGCGGGGGTCCTTGGCGTACTCGTCCCACATGTAGTCGCGGTCCTCGTCGGTGACCATCTCGAGGGTCAGCTCGTCGTGGTTGCGCAGGAAGATGCCCCACTGGCAGCCGTCGGGGATCGCCGGTGTGTGGTCGAGGATCTCGGAGATCGGGAACCGGTTCTCCCGGCGTACGGCCATGAAGATGCGCGGCATCACCGGGAAGTGGAAGCACATGTGGCACTCGTCGCCCGCCGAGAGCCACTCGCCGGAGTCGGGGTCGCGCTTGCCGCCGAAGTAGTCGACCACGTCGGCCGGCCACTGGTTGGCCTCGGCGAGCAGCACCCGGCCGGGGTAGTGCTCGTCGACGTAGCTGCGGACCTTCCGCAGGGCCTCATGGGTCTCCGGCAGGTTCTCGCCGTTGGTGCCGGGACGCTCGTAGAGGTAGGGCACGGCATCGAGGCGGAACCCGTCCAGGCCCATGTCGAGCCAGAAGCTCATCGCCTCCAGCATCGCCTCCATGACCTTGGGGTTGTCGAAGTTCAGGTCGGGCTGGTGGGAGAAGAACCGGTGCCAGTAGTACTGCTGGCGCACCGGGTCCCACGTCCAGTTCGACGGCTCGGTGTCGACGAAGATGATGCGCGCTTCCTCGTAGAGCTCGTCGGTGTCGGACCACACGTAGAAGTCGCCGTAGGGCCCGTCGGGGTCCTCGCGACTGGCCTGGAACCACGGGTGCTGGTCGCTGGTGTGGTTCATGACGAAGTCGATGATCACGCGGATGTCGCGCTTGTGCGCCTCGTCGAGGAAGTGGTGGAAGTCCTCCACCGTGCCGGCCTCGGGGAGGATGTTGGTGTAGTCGGCGACGTCGTAGCCACCGTCGCGCAGCGGCGAGGAGAAGAACGGCGGCACCCACAGGCAGTCGACGCCCAGCCAGTGCAGGTAGTCGAGCTTCTCGGTCAGGCCGCGGAAGTCGCCGACGCCGTCACCGTTGGAGTCCTTGAACGAGCGCACCAGGACCTCGTAGAACACCGCGGTCTTGAACCAGTCCGGCTGGTCGAAGTGCGCCGCCGTCGGGTCGCCGCTGGTGCTGGGGACCACGCCGCTCTCGCCGTAGTGGTGCTCCTCCTCCGGCGTGCCTCCGGTGGTCGAGCCTGTCCCTCGGTGGTCGAGCTGGTCGAGACCTCGGTCACGCAGTCCTCCTCACGGACAGGATGTGGGCAGGCTCGTGGTAGGGGTCGAGGTGCACGTAGTTGTGGGCACCCCACTGCCAGTCCTCACCGGTGATCTCGTCGTGCACGGCGAACGTGTCCTCCCAGTCGAGCCCGATGGCCGGCAGGTTCAGGTGCACCATCGTGGTGCGCGGTGCGTGCGGGTCGAGGTTGAGTACGACGATGACGAGGTCGTCGCCACCGTCATCGGTGGAGCCTGTCGAGACCACGTGCTTGGTGAAGACCAGCACGGCGTCGTCGTCGCTGGAGTGGATGGTGACGTTGCGCAGCTGCTGCAGCGCGGGGTGGGCGCGGCGGATCTCGTTGAGCCGGGTGAGGAAGGGCGCCAGCGTGTGCCCGCTCCGCTCGGCGGCGTCCCAGTCGCGCAGCTTGATCTGGTACTTCTCCGAGTCGAGGTACTCCTCGCTGCCGGGCTTGACGGACATGTGCTCGAAGAGCTCGAAGCCCGCGTAGACGCCCCAGCTCGGCGACCCGGTGGCCGCCACGACCGACCGGATCTTGAAGGCCGGCGGTCCGCCGTACTGCAGGAACGCGTGCAGGATGTCGGGGGTGTTCACGAAGAAGTTCGGCCGCAGCACCGCCGAGGTCTCGCGCGACACCTCGTGGAGGTAGGTCTCGAGCTCGGAGCGGGTGGTGCGCCAGGTGAAGTAGGTGTAGCTCTGGTGGAAGCCGACGGTCGCGAGCGCCTGCATCATCGGCGGCTTGGTGAAGGCCTCGGAGAGGAACAGCACGTCGGGGTCGGTCTCGCGGATGCGGCCGAGCAGCCACTCCCAGAACGCGACGGGCTTGGTGTGCGGGTTGTCGACCCGGAAGATCCGGACGCCGTGCGACATCCACAGCCGCAGGATCCGCTCGCTCTCGGCGTAGATGCCCTCGGGGTCGTTGTCGAAGTTGATCGGGTAGATGTCCTGGTACTTCTTCGGCGGGTTCTCGGCATAGGCGATGGTGCCGTCGGCCCGGGTGGTGAACCACTCCGGATGGTCCTTGGCCCAGGGGTGGTCCGGGGCGGCCTGGAGCGCGAAGTCGAGGGCCACCTCGAGGCCGACCCGCTCCGCCTCCTTCACGAACGCGTCGAAGTCCTTGAACGTGCCGAGGTCGGGGTGGATCGCGTCATGGCCGCCGTGCTTGCTGCCGATCGCCCAGGGCGACCCCACGTCGTCGGCGGTGGGGGTGAGCGTGTTGTTGGAGCCCTTGCGGTTCACCTCGCCGATGGGGTGGATCGGCGGCAGGTAGATGACGTCGAAGCCCATCGCGGCCACGGCCTCGAGCCGCTTCGCCGCGGTGCGCAGGGTGCCGCTGACGACCTTCCCGGTCTTCTCGTCGACGTAGGCACCCTCGGAACGCGGGAAGAACTCGTACCAGCTCGAGAACAACGCCTTCGGCCGGTCGACGAAGAGGGGAAAGGGCCCTTCGGTGGTGAGCAGGTCACGCAGCGGGTGCGCCGCGAAGATCGCTGCCATCTCCTCCGACTCGACCGCCGCGAGCCGAGCCTCGACCGGGCGCTTCTTGTCCCTCAGCGCCTTGATCGCGTCCTTGACGGTGCTCTTCTCCGCCCGGTCCAGGTCGCCGCTCGCCACGCGCTCGAGCAGCAGCACGCCCTCGGTGAACATCAGCTCGACGTCCACACCCGCACGGATCTTGATGCCGGCGTCGTGCAGCCAGGTGCCGATGGGGTCGCTCCACGACTGGACCTCGAAGGACCATGCTCCCTCGACGTCGGGGCAGACCGTCGCGGCCATCCGCGAGACCTGGCCCTCGACGTCGCGCATGCGTACCGGGGGGCGACTCTTGCCCTCGGGGTCGATGAGGACGGCCTCGGCGCCGAGCTGGTCGTGACCCTCACGGAAGACCAGGGCGGTCACGTCGAAGGGCTCGCCGACCGCCGCCTTCGCGGGGTGGCGCGCGAGGTTGACGACGGGTGTCACGTCCATGACGGGGATGCGTCCGACCATGCTCCACACACTTGCGAAGTCCGGCCGTTCGCGCAAACGGGTCGTCCCGAGGCCTCCGACGGCCTCCCCACGCCGCGAACCGGGTGGCGTCCGCTGTCACGGGTGTCCGGGACCTGCATAGACCGGCCGGTCCGAACCCAGGACCTCGTTGGATCGTTCCAACAATCCTGGGTTAGCGTTCTCCCGTGCGAGCCATCAGACGATTCACCGTCCGCCCCGTCCTGCCCGAGCCCCTGCGCCTGCTGGGCGACCTGGCGACCAACCTGCGCTGGTCCTGGCACCCGGAGACGCAGGACGTCTTCGCCGCCATCGACCCGGAGATCTGGCGCGCGAGCGGTCGTGATCCCGTCAAGACCCTGGGGGCTGTCTCGAGCGCCCGGTTGCAGGAGCTGGCGCGAGACAAGCGCTTCGTGCGGATGCTGGAGCTGGCGCACGCCGACCTCGAGCAGTACCTCACCGGGCCGCGCTGGTTCCAGAAGAAGGCCGGTGCGGAGGCGCCCCAGGCGATCGCGTACTTCTCTCCCGAGTACGGCATCACCTCCGTGCTGCCGCAGTACTCCGGTGGTCTCGGCATCCTCGCCGGCGACCACCTGAAGACCGCGAGCGACCTCGGGGTGCCGCTCATCGGGGTCGGGCTGCTCTACCAGAACGGGTACTTCCGGCAGCAGTTCTCCCGCGAGGGCTGGCAGCAGGAGACCTACCCGGTGCTCGACCCCGACGGGCTGCCGATCACGCTGCTTCGCGAGGGAGACGGAACCCCGGCGCAGGTGCGTCTGTCGGTGCCCGGGGATGCCGAGCTGGTCGCGCGGATCTTCGTGGCGCAGGTCGGTCGGGTGCCGCTCCTGCTGCTCGACACCGACGTGGAGGACAACCCGTTGCCCCTGCGTGAGGTGACCGACCGTCTCTACGGCGGCACCACCGAGCACCGGCTGCTCCAGGAGCTGCTGCTCGGCGTCGGCGGCGTCCGCGCCATGCGCACCTTCACGCAGGCTCACCGGCCACCCGGAGCCCGAGGTGTTCCACACCAACGAGGGCCACGCGGGCTTCCTGGGCCTCGAGCGCATCCGTGAGCTCACCGTCGCCGACGGCGGTCCCGCCCTGGACTTCGACACCGCCCTCGAGGTGACCCGCGCCGGCACCGTCTTCACGACGCACACCCCGGTACCGGCGGGCATCGACCGCTTCCCGCGCGAGCTCGTGGAGCAGTACTTCGGCGCGCAGAGCGCCGTGGCCGGCGTACCCACCGACCGGATCCTGCGCCTGGGTGCGGAGGACTACGCGGGCGGCGATCGCGGCGTGTTCAACATGGCCGTGATGGGCTTCCGGCTCTCGCAGCGCGCCAACGGCGTCTCGTTGCTGCACGGCGAGGTGAGCCGCGGGATGTTCAACGGGCTCTGGCCCGCCTTCGACGAGGCCGAGGTGCCGATCACCTCGATCACCAACGGCGTCCATGCCCCGACCTGGGTGGCTCGCGAGGTCTTCGAGCTGGCCACCAAGCAGGGCGCCGACACCGACTCCGACGCCGCTGACGTCTGGAACGTGGTCGACAAGATCCCGTCGGCCGACCTGTGGTCGACCAAGCGCGAGCTGCGCAAGCGGCTGGTCGAGGATGCGCGTGGCCGCCTGCGCAAGTCGTGCCTCAAGCGCGGTGCCGCTCCTGCCGAGCTCGGCTGGACCGACACGGCTCTCGACCCCGATGTCCTCACGATCGGCTTCGCGCGACGGGCGGCGTCGTACAAGCGGCTGACGCTGATGCTGCGCGACCCAGAGCGTCTCAAGCGACTGCTGCTGCACCCCGAGCGTCCGGTGCAGCTGGTGATGGCCGGCAAGGCCCATCCGGCCGATGACGGCGGCAAGAAGCTGATCCAGGCGATCGTCCAGCTGGCCGACGACCCGGAGGTGCGCCACCGCATCGCCTACCTGCCCAACTACGACATCGCGATGGCGCAGCCGCTCTACCCCGGTTGCGACGTGTGGCTCAACAACCCGCTGCGCCCCTACGAGGCGTGCGGCACCTCGGGCATGAAGGCGGCGCTCAACGGCGGCCTGAACCTGTCGATCCTCGATGGCTGGTGGGACGAGTGGTACGACGGCGACAACGGCTGGGCCATCCCCTCGGCCGACGGTGTCGAGGACCCCGACCAGCGTGACGACATCGAGGCCAACGCCCTCTACGACCTGATCGAGAAGGAGGTGGCGCCCCGGTTCTACGACCTCGACGAGGTGGGCGTGCCGACCCGCTGGATCGAGATGGTGCGCCACACCCTGAAGTCCCTCGGGCCCAAGGTGCTCTCGACCCGAATGGTGCGCGAGTACGTCGAGCGCCTCTACGCGCCCGCCGCCCTCGCGTCGCGTGCGATGAACGACTCCTACGAGGGAGCTGCCGAGCTCGCCGCCTGGAAGGCGCGCGTCGTCGACGGCTGGTCGGCGGTGCACGTCGACCACGTCGAGACCGAGGGCCTCTCCGACAGCCCGGAGCTCGGCGGGGCCATGGACCTGCACGTCTTCGTCTCGCTCGGGTCGCTGCGCCCGGAGGACGTCGAGGTGCAGGTCGTGCACGGCCGGGTGAAGGGCGAGGACCAGCTCGTCGACACCACCTCGATGCCGATGGTGCTGGCGGAGACCTACGAGGGTGGGCGGCACCGCTTCGACGGTCACCTGCAGCTCTCCCGCGCCGGGTCGTTCGGCTACACGGTGCGGATCCTGCCCAGGAACCCGCACCTCGCCTCGCCCGCCGAGCTGGGCCTGGTGGCATCTGGCGTAGGGGGCCCCCGCGGTATACACCGCCGCCGACCGGCATCCCGTGGAAGTGGGACCCTTTTCACAGGCACATTCCTGTGGGGGGAACCGTGAAAATCCGCGGCAGGCACGCACACGTCGGGGCACTCGGCGCAGCGTTGGTCCTGCTCGCAGCCGGGGCCGCCGGGGCGGCCGTCGTCGCGAACGTCTACGTCGACGACTCCGGCGCCTACCAGGGTTGCGTCGGCACCTCGGGCGCTCTGCGGGTCCTGCAACCGGGCGAGACCTGCCAGACCCACGAGACCGGGATCACCTGGGACCGGACCGGTCCTGTCGGGCCCGCCGGCCCGCCCGGCCCCGCGGGACCTCCTGGCTCCGACGGCACGGACGGCGAGGACGGCCAGGACGGTGCTGCCGGGCTGATGGGGCCCGCGGGAGCACCCGGCGCCACCGGCCCGACCGGCCCCCAGGGCCCTCCCGGAGCGGACGGACCGACCGGACCTCAGGGGGAACGCGGTGAGCCCGGCCTCGCGGCTCCACCTCAGGTGTTCTCCGACAGGGCCGCGGGCGTCGCGGGGGGCGTCCCCGTCGACGGCCGGACGCTGGCCTCGGTCGACCTGCCCGCCGGCCGGTGGTTGCTCACCGCGACAGTCGACCTCGACGCCGCGGGCACGACCGAGGGCGACGCGACCTGCCGGCTCAACGGCTCCGACCTCAACGTCACGCACGTCGACGACGGCTGGGCCTCGCTGACGGTGGAGGCAGTGGTGAACCGGCTGCTGCCCTTCACCGCGTCGTTCAGCTGCACCGGACCGGCCGGCATCAGCTCCTTCCGGGGGAAGCTGATCGCGGTCGAGGTGTCCTGACCGGTCAGTTCTCCTGCAGCAGGACGAGCGAGCGGGCGGAGACCGTGATGGTCTGCCCAGCCTTGACGGGTTGACCGATGGGGTTCTCGGGATCCGTGGAGAGGACGACGGTGCCCTGCTGCACCCACTCGTTGAGGGGCAGCGTCACCTCGCACTCCCGCGGCGAGGCGTTCGCCCACAGCATGAAGCCGCTGTCGCGCAGCTGCTCACCGCGCGGGCCGGGGGAGCGGAGCGGGTCGCCGGAGACGAACATCCCGATCGCGCGCAGGCCGCCGTCCTGCCAGTCGTCCCCGGTCATCTCGCGGCCCTCGGGGTGCACCCACGCCAGGTCCTTGGGCCCACCGACGATCGCCGGGCGTCCCTCGAACCAGTGCCGCTGACGCAGCGCCGGATGGTCCCGCCGGATCTGCAGCGCCGTCCGGGTGATCTCGAAGATGTCGAGCCAGGCGTCGTCCGCCGACCAGTCCACCCACGACATCTCGTTGTCCTGCGAGTACGGGTTGTTGTTGCCCCGCTGGGTTCGTCCGCGCTCGTCCCCGGCGGTGATCATCGGCACGCCTGCCGAGAGGCACAGCGTCGTGATCAGGTTGGCCGCCTGTCGGTGCCGCAGCTCGAGCACCTGCTCGTCGTCGGTCTCGCCCTCGACCCCGCCGTTCCACGACCGGTTGTTGTCGGTCCCGTCGCGGTTGCCCTCGTGGTTGGCCTCGTTGTGCTTCTCGTCGTAGGAGACCAGGTCGCGCAGCGTGAAGCCGTCATGGGCGGTGATGAAGTTGATGGAGGCGTACGGCGACCGCCCGTCGTCGAGGTAGAGGTCGGAAGAACCCGCGAGCCGGGTCGCCACCGTCCGGACGCCGTCGGACTCCGAACGCCAGAAGTCCCGCATCGTGTCGCGGTACTGGTCGTTCCACTCGACCCACGGCGGCGGGAACTCACCCACGCGGTAGCCATCCATCGAGATGTCCCACGGTTCCGCGATCAGCTTCACGTGCCGAAGGACTGGATCCTGGCCGATGGTGGTGAGCAGATGGCCGGCCATGTCGACCTCGTGGCCGGTGCGCGTGAGAGCGGACATCAGGTCGAAGCGGAAGCCGTCGACGTGCATCTCGGTGACCCAGTACCGCAGCGAGTCCATGATCAGCCGCAGCACCATGGGGTTCTCGGCGTTCACCGTGTTGCCGCAGCCGGTCACGTCCCAGTAGGTGTCCGGCTGTGCCCCCGGCGGCCTCTCGTCCTTCCACTTCGTGGCCGCCCGCTTGTAGAAGCCGAGATCGTCGAGCCCGCGGAAGCTCAGCGTCGGCCCGTCGTGCCCCGCCTCGGCGGTGTGGTTGTAGACGACGTCGAGGAAGACCTCGATGCCCGCCGCGTGGAAGTTCTTCACCATCTGCTTGAACTCGCGGACCTGCTCGCCCCGGTCCCCCGAGGAGGAGTACGCCGCGTGCGGCGCGAAGAAGCCGATCGTGTTGTAGCCCCAGTAGTTGGTCAGCCCGTGCCTGGCGAGGGCCGGCTCCGACGCGAACTGCTGGGTCGGCAACAGCTCCACCGCGGTGATGCCGAGGTCCTGCAGGTAGTCGGTGACCACGGGGTGGCCGAGGCCGGCGTACGTCCCGCGCAGCTCCTCGGGGATCCGGTCGTGCAACGCGGTGAAGCCCTTGACGTGCAGCTCGTAGATCGCCGTGTCGCGCCACCGGGCGCCGATCTTGCGGTCGCCCGTCCAGTCGAAGTCGTCGTGCACCACCACGCTGCGGCCGACGTACGGCGCCGAGTCCCGCTCGTCGCGCACCTGGGGCGAGGTCGTCGCGACCAGGTCGTCGCCGGCCTCGAACCCGAAGATGGCGGGGTCGGTGACGAACTCGCCGCTGACCGCGCGCGCATAGGGGTCGAGCAACAGCTTGTGCGGATTGAAGCGCAGGCCCCGGTCGGGCTCCCAGGGGCCGTCGGCGCGGAAGCCGTACCGCTGGCCGGGGAGCAGGCCTGGCACGGCGCCGTGCCAGATGCCGAGGCTGCGCTCGGTGAGCGGGTGGCGGGTCTCCCGCTCGGTCCCGTCCTCGTCGTCGAACAGGCACAACCAGACGGCCGTGGCGTTCGGGGCGTGCACCGCGAAGTTGGTGGACTCCTCGCTCCAGGTGGCGCCCAGCGGCCAGTTGCGGCCGGGCCACACGGCGACGCGCTCGTCGGCGGCCGACCACTCTCCGGGAGTCACCCGGCGATGATGTCACCCACCGAGAGGCACGTCCGGCGTCCTCCGAAATGCCCTCCGATGACGCAGCGATAGGTTGAACGGACCGACCCCGCAACGAAAGAGGAGCAGCCATGCCGGAGTTCGTCCGACTCGAGGTCGCCGACGGGGTCGGCACGATCCGCGTCGACCGGCCGAAGATGAACGCGCTCAGCCTGCAGGTGCAGGAGGAGATCCGTGCGGCCGCCCAGGAGGCCACGGAGCGCGACGACGTCAAGGCGGTGGTCATCTACGGCGGCGAGAAGGTCTTCGCGGCCGGGGCCGACGTCAAGGAGATGGCGGACCTCTCCCACACCGACATGATCGACACCTCCAGCCGGATGCAGGCCGGCTACAGCGCGGTCGCGCGCATCCCCAAGCCCGTCGTCGCGGCCGTGAACGGCTACGCGCTCGGCGGCGGCTGCGAGCTCGCCCTGTGCGCCGACCTCCGGATCGCCGCCGACAACGCGACCTTCGGCCAACCGGAGATCCTGCTCGGCATCATCCCGGGGCTCGGTGGCACCCAGCGGCTGGCCCGTCTGGTGGGTCCGAGCCAGGCGAAGGACCTGATCTTCACCGGACGCTTCGTCAAGGCCGACGAGGCGCTGGCCATCGGCCTGGTGGACAAGGTCGTCCCCGCCGAGGAGGTGTACGACGAGGCGGTGAAGTGGGCCTCACAGTTCGCCCAGGCGGCGACGTACGCCCTGCGCGCCGCCAAGGAAGTCATCGACCGCGGGCTCGAGGTCGACCTCGACACCGGCCTCGAGATCGAGCGCCAGCAGTTCGCCGCCCTGTTCGCCACCCGGGACCGCTCGATCGGGATGGACTCCTTCGTCCAGAATGGTCCGGGCAAGGCCCAGTTCGAGGGGCGCTGACCCACAGCGCCACCAGCACACAGCAACACCGAGGAGCCCACAGTGTCGCCCAGAGTCAAGACCGACGATTCCGACGAGGAACGCAAGCGTCGCCCCGACTGCTACCCAGAACGCGATCCGGGCCAAGGTCGCGCGGGCGGTGCGCATCGTCTTCGGCGTGCTCGCCGCGATCCTCGCCCTGGGCGCAGTCCTCGTGGTGCTGCGCGACAACATCAATGCCGGCAACGTCGTGGTGAAGGCGATCATCGACATCGCCGACGCGATCTCGGGCCCGTTCAGCCTCCAGGACGGCATCTTCGACTTCAAGGGCAAGAACGCCCTGTCCAAGAACGCCCTGCTCAACTGGGGCATCGCAGCCGTCGTCTACCTGCTGATCGGGCGTTTCCTGGCCAACGCGATCGCGCCCAAGACCGCCCGCTGAGCAGCAGCCCGACGCCCGCAGGGTCACCTCGGGCGCTGTGACTGACCACACCCGCCGCCGATGTTTCTGCTCAGGTGACTCGGCGGTAGCCTCACCTCGGGGTCAACCCATTCGTCTCTCATTCAGGAGGGGCCCGTCCAGGGCCGTTTGACCAATGAACATTGTCGTCTGTGTGAAGTACGTGCCCGACGCAACTGCGGACCGGCACTTCGAGTCCGACAACACCGTGGACCGTGTCGGGGTTCCCGGCCTGCTCTCCGAGCTCGACGAGTACGCCGTCGAGCAGGCGCTGCAGCTGAAGGAGAAGAACGAGGGTGACGAGGTCGAGGTGACCGCGCTCACCATCGGTCCGGAGGACGCCGCCGAGGCCATCAAGAAGGCCCTGCAGATGGGTGCCGACAAGGGCATCCACGTCGTCGACGACGCGATCGCGGGCTCGGACGCCCTGGCCACCTCGCAGGTGCTCGCCGCGGCCATCGAGAAGATCGGTGACGTCGACGTGGTGATGTGCGGCATGTCCTCGACCGACGCGAGCATGTCCGTGGTGCCGGCGATGCTGGCCGAGCGCCTCGACCTGCCGCAGGTCACGCTGGGCTCGGTGATCGAGAGCCAGGGCAAGGAGTTCCGGATCAAGCGCGACGGCGACACCTCCACCGAGGTGATCGGTGCGAGCGCTCCGCTGGTGCTGTCGGTGACCGACCAGTCCGGCGAGGCGCGCTACCCCTCCTTCAAGGGCATCATGGCCGCGAAGAAGAAGCCGCTGGACACCTGGTCGCTCTCCGACCTCGGGGTCGACGCCGGCGACGTCGGGCTCGACGCCGCGTGGACCGCGGTGGAGGACACCGAGGAGCGCCCGCCCAGGACCCAGGGCGAGATCGTCACCGACGAGGACGGCTCGGGCGCCAAGGCGCTGGTCGAGTTCCTCGCGTCCAAGAAGTTCATCTGAGCGCCCCATCTGAGAGCCGCACCGGCACAGGAGTCTGATCATCAATGTCTGAAGTTCTGGTACTCGTCGACCACGTCGACGGCAAGGTCCGCAAGCCCACCTACGAGCTGCTCACCATCGCCAAGCGCCTCGGAGAGCCCTCCGCGGTGTTCATCGGTGGCAACGACGCGGCCGACGGCGTGGTCGAGGCGGTGAAGAAGTACGGCGCCGAGAAGGTCTACGTCGTCGACGACGCCGAGATCAAGGGCTACCTGGTGGCCCCCAAGGCCGAGGCGCTCCAGCAGCTGGCCGAGAAGACCGAACCGGCCGCGATCCTGATCCCCTCCAACGCCGAGGGCAAGGAGATCGCCGGTCGCCTCGCGGTCAAGCTCGAGTCCGGGCTGATCACCGACGCAACCGACGTGACCGAGGGCCCGGTCACGACGCAGTCGGTGTTCGCGGGCAGCTACACCGTCACCTCGAAGTTCACCAAGGGCACTCCGATCATCACGGTCAAGCCCAACTCCGCGGCTCCCGAGGAGTCCGAGGGTGCCGCCGCCAAGGAGGACTTCGCCGCGACGGTGTCCGACTCGGCGAAGAAGGCCAAGATCGTCGCCTCCCAGGCCCGCAAGTCGTCGGGTCGCCCCGAGCTGACCGAGGCCGCGATCGTGGTCGCCGGCGGGCGCGGGACGGGCGGCAACTTCGACGAGGTCGAGGGCTTCGCCGACTCGCTCGGTGCCGCCGTCGGTGCCTCGCGCGCCGCGGTCGACTCCGGCTGGAAGCCGCACGCCTTCCAGATCGGCCAGACCGGCAAGGTCGTCTCCCCGCAGCTCTACGTCGCCAACGGCATCTCCGGTGCGATCCAGCACCGCGCCGGCATGCAGACCTCGAAGACGATCGTGGCGGTCAACAAGGACGAGGAGGCCCCCATCTTCGAGCTCGTCGACTTCGGCGTCGTCGGTGACCTCCACACGGTCCTCCCCGCCGCCACCGAGGAGATCACCAAGCGCAAGGGCTGAGCGGTTCCTCCGGGAGCCGGTCGGTCGATGAAGCCGGTCAGGTATCGGTCGGGGCGTTGCGTCGCCCTGGTCGTCCTGGCCGGCTCCTTCGTTCTCACCCTCGCGCGCCTCGTCGACTCCGAGGCCGAGCCGTGGGTGCTGGCCGCCGCCTTCGTGCCGTGGGCCGTCGGCGGCTACCTGGTCGCGCTGGTCCTCCTCGCCCTGCTGGCGTGGCGCGCTGCTGCGGGCCGGGTGCGCGTGGCCCTGCTCGTCGCCATCGGAGCGTGCGTGCTCGGTCTCGGCCTGCACGCGTGGTGGCTGGCTCCGTCGTACGTCGGGGAGCGCGCGACCGGGCGACCGGACCTGACCGTGATGACGTTCAACATGCTCCGGGGGCACGCCGACCCGGCGGGCACCGCGGCGCTGGTCCGCCGCGAGGACCCGGACCTGGTGGTGCTGACCGAGGTGACCCCGCAGGCCCTTGCTGCCGCCGAGGCCCGGGGGATCGTCGGCGACGGGACACGCCTTCCACACCTCGGCGGCCGGGCGATCGTGGGTGCGTCAGGAACGGTGGTGGCGTCGCGGTACCCGCTGTCGGAGGAGCGGACGCTGAGGACGGCGCACTCTGGCTACCTGGTGAAGGTGGAGGCCCCGGAGCCGTTCGAGGTGCTCGCTGTCCATGCGACGCATCCGGGGATCGACATCGAGGCCTGGCGCCGGGACCACGCCACGATCATCCGTGAGTCTCGCGCGACCTCGGGGCCGCACCTGGTCGTCGGGGACTTCAACGCCACCCTCGACCATCCGCCGCTGCGCACCTTGCACGACGCCGGGATGAACGACGCCGCCAGCGAGGCCAACGCGGGCTGGCAGCCGACCTGGCCCAGCCCGGAACGGGTGCGCGTCTGGGGTGTCCCGACCCCGTTCGGCCTGATGGCGATCGACCATGTGCTGATGAGCACGCACTTCGCGGCCGTCTCGACCAGCACGGCGGTCGTCCGCGACTCCGACCACCGGGCGCTGCTCGCCCAGCTCGTACGTCGCTGAGCACTGGCGGCGGCACGTTGCGGCCGCGCCGAGCTGATCGTCAGCCGAACGCGCGACGCACCAGCTCCAGACCCTCGTCCCTGCCGACCCCCAGCGCCCGCAGCCTCTCGGCATACTCGTGCGCGGCCAGGCGCGCTGCCTGTTCCACCCCGTGGCCGCTGACCACGCTGCCGGCCCGCCCGCGGGTCTCGATCACGCCGAGGGCCTCGAGCTCGCGGTAGGCGCGGGCGACGGTGTTCGCGGCCAGGCCGAGGTCGCCGGCGAGGCGGCGTACCGGAGGCAGCTTCGTCCCCGGCGCCAGCTCGCCCGCCGCGACCTGGGCGCGGATCTGCTCGCGCACCTGCTCGTACGGCGCCACGGGCGACCCGGGATCGAGGGTGATCATCGTGCGATCGTGGTTTGCCGCACGGTGCGTGTCAACGCTCGACTGGGCGGGAGGCGAGCGCGGGTCGCCGCGTACCCTTGTCGGGACATGAGCGTCTATCTCGACCACGCGGCGACCACCCCGATCCTCCCCGAAGCAGCAGCGGCGATGACTGCCCTGCTCGGCCGGGTGGGCAACGCCTCCTCGCTGCACGCATCCGGGCGCGAGGCGCGTCGAGTCGTGGAGGAGTCGCGGGAGCGGATCGCGCGCGCGCTGAGCTGCCGCCCGGGCGAGGTGGTGTTCACCTCCGGAGGGACCGAGTCCGACAACCTCGCGATCAAGGGGCTGTACTGGTCCCGACGGGGCGAGGACCCCCGCCGGGTGCGCATCCTGAGCACACCGATCGAGCACCACGCGGTGCTCGACCCGCTTGGAGTGGCTGCGCAACGAGGGCGCCAAGGTCGAGCTTGTTCCGGTCGACGCCCAGGGTCGTCTCGACGTCGATGCGTTCCGTACCGCCGTCGAGTCCGACCCCGACAGCGTCGCGCTGGTCACGGTGATGTGGGCGAACAACGAGGTCGGCACGGTGCAGCCGGTCGCCGAGGTCGCCGAGATCGCCCACGCCCACGGGATCCCGGTGCACACCGACGCTGTCCAGGCGCTCGGCCAGCTGCCGCTCGACTTCGCCGCTTCCGGCGTCGACCTGATGACGGTCACCGGACACAAGATCGGTGGACCCTACGGGGTGGGCGCCCTCGTCGTACGACGTGAGCTGCAGCCGACCGCCCTGCTCCACGGCGGCGGCCAGGAGCGCGACATCCGGTCGGGGACGATCGACCCTCCGGCGATCGCCGGCTTCGCGGTCGCCTGCGAGGTCGCGGTCGAGCGCCAGCCCGAGCTCGCGCAGCGGCTGGTGCGGTTGCGCGACGCGCTGGTGGAGGGCGTACGCCGCGAGGTGCCGGATGCGATCTACAACGGCGACCCGCAGGACGGGCCGGACCACCGGCTCCCCGGCAACGCGCACCTCGAGTTCCCCGGCTGTGAGGGTGACTCGCTGCTGATGCTGCTCGACGCGCGCGGCATCGAGTGCTCGACGGGCTCGGCCTGCGACGCCGGCGTACCCCAGGCCTCGCACGTGCTGCTCGCCATGGGCTCCTCGGAGGAGTTCGCGCGGTCCTCGCTGCGCTTCTCCCTGGGTCACACCTCGACCCAGGCCGACGTGGACGCGCTCGTCGAGGCGATCGCGCCGGTGGTCGAACGCGCGCGCAACGCAGCGCTGTCCACGAGAGTGTCCGGGACCTCCTGATGCGGGCTCGTCCTGAGGAGGCGAGGAACGAGCCATCTCGAAGGGTCCTGGCAGCGATGTCGGGCGGCGTGGACTCGGCGGTGGCTGCGGCGCGCGCGGCCGAGCAGGGCCACGACGTCACCGGCATCCATCTCGCGCTCTCGCGCAACCCGAAGTCCTACCGCACGGGCGCGCGGGGGTGCTGCACGATCGAGGACGCCAACGACGCCCGGCGCGCCGCCGACGTCATCGGCATCCCCTTCTACGTCTGGGACCTGAGCGACCGGTTCCACGAGGACGTGGTCGAGGACTTCCTCAGTGAGTACGCCCAGGGCCGGACGCCGAACCCGTGCCTGCGCTGCAACGAGAAGATCAAGTTCGCCGCCGTGCTCGACCGGGCGATCGCGCTCGGGTTCGACGCGGTCGTGACCGGCCACTACGCGCGGCTGAGCCGGGACGACGACGGACGGATCGAGATGCATCGCGCCCAGGACATGGCCAAGGACCAGAGCTACGTGCTCGGCGTACTCACCCAGGAACAGCTCGCGCACTCGATGTTCCCCCTCGGCGACACCCCCAAGTCGGTGATCCGCGAGGAGGCGGCGCGTCGCGGCCTGGCCGTCGCCGACAAGCCGGACAGCCACGACATCTGCTTCATCAGTGACGGCGACACGGGCGGGTGGCTCGCCGACAAGCTCCCCTCGACCGGCTCTGACGTCAACCGCGGCGGCTCGATCGTGTCCTCGGACGGTGCCGTCCTGGGCACCCACGAGGGGTCGTGGCGCTACACGATCGGCCAGCGCCGTGGCCTGCGGATCGGGACGCCCGCGGCCGACGGGCAGCCGCGCTACGTGCTCGACATCGAGCCGGTCTCGGGCACGGTGACGGTTGGCTCGCGCGCCGAGCTGGCCGTCGACGGGCTCTCCGCCATCAAGCCACGCTGGTGCGGTGCCGCCCCCACAGCGCCACTGCGCTGCACGGTCCAGCTGCGCGCGCACGGAGAGGAGCACCGCGCGGTCGTGCGCGTCGAGGGTGACGCGGTCGAGGTCGACCTGCTCGATCCCGCCGAGGGCATCGCCCCCGGCCAGGCCGTGGTGGTGTACGACGGGTCGCGCGTCGTCGGGTCGGCCACGATCTCCGCCACCCGCCGCGCTCGCGCGGAGACCGCTGCCGAGACCACCGCGTGAGCGCCCTGGCCACCGGCGTCGGGTCCCTGCCCGGCGAGGACATCCACGAGGCCGTCCGGGTCGTGCTCGGCGAGCTGCCTGACCTGCCGCACCTGCCCGAGCTCCCGGCCCGCGGCGCGACTGCCGGGATGACCGGCCGCACCCTCGCCGTCGTCAGTGAGCTCGGCTTCGACCTCCAGCCGGCCGGCTGGCGCCTCACCGATGCCGCCGGGGTCGACCACCGACGGGCGCGATCGCTGCTGGCGCAGGACCTCGACGCGCTGGAGGCGCAGACCCAGGGCTACGAGGGGCCGCTGAAGGTGCAGCTGACCGGGCCGTGGACGCTGGCGAGCACGGTGGAGAGGCCGCGTGGCGACAAGGTCCTCGCCGACGTCGGCGCCCGCCGGGAGCTGGCCCAGGCACTCGCCGAGGGCGTGCGTGACCACCTCGCCGACGTTGCGACGCCGGGTCCCCGGCGCCGAGCTGCTGCTGCAGGTCGACGAGCCGGCTCTGCCGGGGGTGATGTCCGGTCAGGTCGCCACCGCGTCGGGCTTCCACCGCCACCGCTCCGTGACGCCGCCGATCGCGTCCGAGGCCCTCGAGTGGGTCTTCGCGGCGGCGGGCGAGCTCCCGACGGTGGCCCACTGCTGTGCTGCCGAGCCCCCGATCGCCCTGCTCCGTGGGGCCGGCGCCGGGGGAGTGTCGATCGACGTGACGGTGCTCGCCGCCGCGGCGTACGACGCGCTGGCGACGTGCCTCGACGAGGGAGACCGGGTGCTGCTCGGCGTGGTCCCCTCGACGGGTGACTCGGCCCCCTCCACGAGGGGCGCGGTCGAGCGGGTACGACGACTGCTCGACATGCTCGGGCTGGACCCGTCCGAGGTGGCCGACCAGCTGGTGCTCACACCGGCCTGCGGGCTGGCCGGAGCGTCACCGTCGTACGCCCGGGGAGCGATGCGCGCCGTCCGGGAGGCGGCCGCCGAGCTCGGCTGAGCGTTGTCGAGCGCGGCGGTGAAGAGGACGCTGGTGCTCGAGGCAACCTTTTCGCGCCCCCGACGCGTCTGGGTAGTGATGCCGGCATCGTGCCCGGCGAGGCCCGTGAAGGTCGTGATCGCGTGGACGACGAAGCCGATTTCGACGAGTTCGTCGTCGCCCGGTCACCGGCCCTGCTGCGCACGGCGTATCTCCTGGTCCAGGACGAGGCCCTGGCGGAGGACCTGCTCCAGACCTCGCTGACCAAGGCATGGTTCGCCTGGAAGCGCATCGAGGGAGACCCCGAGCCCTACGTCCGCCGGATCCTGGTCACCACCTCGGCGTCGTGGTGGCGACGGCGCTGGACGCGCGAGATGCCGACGCCGGACCTGCCCGACCGTGTCGGTGCGCTCGATGCCCCGGACTGGCAGGACCTCTGGGACGCCATCGGGCGCCTGCCGAGGCGACAGCGGGCGGTGGTGGTGCTGAGGTACCTCGAGGACCGCACCGAGGCGGAGACAGCCCGGTTGCTGGGGTGCTCCCTCGGAACGGTGAAGAGCCAGTGCGCGAAGGCGCTCGCGAAGCTCCGGCTCGACGAGGCCCTGGAACCAGTCCTGGACGAGAGGAGCCGGCCATGAAGCCCGAAGACCTCGCGGTCCTGGCGGACCGCGCCTCGACCGTCGAGGGTCGGCCTCGCGAGCGCCTCGGCGAGGTGCACGCACGTATTCGAGCGTGCCGGTCGTCGTCGGCAGGCCGGTGCGGTCGGTGCGGTCGTCGTCGCGGTCGTGCTCGCGCTCTCGGCGGCGACCGTCCTCCTCAACTTCACCGACACCACCCCGCCCGCGAACCCGCCCCAGCCGTCCGTGACGCCGACCAACCCGCCCGAGAAGCCGGAGGACGACCGGCCGGCGGCCCGGTCTACTGGTCTGGGCCGAGGGCGAGACGGTCCACGTGGGCAAGCGCACGATCGACGCGGCAGGCCCGGTGGCGTACATCGATGCCAGCGACGACGGGGTCGTGTTCGTCACGCAGTCGTCGGCACAGGAGGACGCGGACCGGATCTGGTTCTCCGACGGTGCGGAGCCGGTCCAGATCGGCCGCCCCATCGAGTCCGGGACGGGGTGGGTGTACGGCGTCAAGAGGTCCAACCCCGGTTCGCTCCTGGTCTGGGCGGAGGCGGCCGGGAGCGGGCGCTCCCGCGATCAGGGCGACTACGTGGTCTACGACACGGACCAGCGGCGCGTGCTGGCTCGCTTCGGTGGCCCGGAGGCACGGATCGAGGCGGTCTACCCGGAGTCCGTGTACTGGGTGCCGAACGAGAAGAAGTGGTGCGTGGACTTCGACCGGTGCGACGGGTTCTGCCGGCGGTACTCGGGAATCATGCGGTACGACGCCGCGAGCGGTCGGCAGACCCGGGCTTCGTGGGCGGCGTACCTGCGCGGTCGGCTCACCCAGCCGCGCACGCTCGTCCAGGGTGACTCGGCGAGGTCGCGGCAGATCGAGGAGAGCCCGTACTTCTGGCGAGTCGGTCGCCGCCTGCTGCCGATCGCGGGACGCCCCTCCTCCGCCGGGTCCTACGACTACCGGGACGCGAGGACGATGCTGTCCGTGGCCCACACCGGTGAGCCGGTGCGGTTGCGGGTCCCCGCAGACTTCCGGGCCGCCGACGTCTTCCAGCTGGTCCAATGGCTCGACGACGACCGGGTGGTGGTGTTCGCCTACTGCTGCGGCGCGGAGCACCGCGGCTACCCGGGGTACCCCTTCGGAGGGTCGGAGACTGCCGACAGCGGCGACCTCTTCACCTGCCGGCTGTCGAGCGGCGCGTGCAGCCTCGCCGTGGAGCGGTCCGAGGATGGCTACGAGGTACCCCTCGCCGACTAGGGCGTGGATCGCGCCGTCCTCGGGTACGACGAGGACAGTCGACCGAAGGAGTGTCATGACCGACCTGAACGGCAAGAAGATCGCGATCATCGCCACCGACCGCTTCGAGGAGGCCGAGCTGGTCACCCCGCGCGACGAGCTCGCCAAGGCGGGGGCCGAGGTGAAGATCTACTCCTCGGGCACCGATCCGATCCAGGCCGTCGAGGGCGACACCGAGCCGACGCAGAAGATCGACGTGGACGGGACGTTCGGCGACCTCGACGTGTCCACGGTGGACGCGGTCGTGGTCCCCGGAGGCACGGTGAACGCCGACCACATCCGTACCGACGAGGACGCCCAGAGCATCGTGCGTGAGGCTCTGGACACCGACAAGGTGGTCGCCGTGATCTGCCACGGCCCGTGGCTGCTGGTGAACGCCGGCGTCGCGAAGGGCCGCGAGCTCACGAGCTACTCGAGCCTGAGGCTCGACCTCGAGAACGCCGGCGCGTCGTGGAAGGACGAGGAGGTCGTGGTGGACGGCACGCTGATCACCAGCCGGAACCCCGACGACCTGCCCGCCTTCGTCGAGGCGATCAGCGAGGCGCTGGTCGACTGACCCGCCCGCTGGCCGGCGTACTTCCCACGAAGAACTGCCGCTTCCCACGCGTTGCAACGTGTGGGAAGTGGCAGTTTCACGTGTTAACACGGGAAACCGCGGCCCCCTCAGACCACCGGCACGCCCTCCGGACCATCGTCGGTGGCCAGCTCCTCGTGCTTGACGTTGAGGAAGATCCACACGATCACGCTCGCGGCCCACATCATGAAGGCGCCGACGATGAAGGCGTGGGTGGCGCCGTTGGTGAAGGCGGCCTGGCCCACGACGTCCTGGAACGCCGAGGCCGCTTCGCCGGTCGGCGGCGTGCCACCGGCGGGGGTGACCGCCTTGACGGCCGCGACGATCGAGTCGGCCTTGTCCTGGGTGAAGTGCACCGCGACGGTGGCGAGGGTCGCGAGACCGAGGGCACCGCCGACCTGCTGCATCGTGTTCAGTACGCCGGACCCGATGCCGCTGTCGCGCTGGCCCACGCCGTGCACCGCCGCGAGGGTCATCGGAACGAACGTCAGGCCCATGCCGATCGACATCAGCACGATGAACGGGAACAGGTCGCCCCAGTAACCGACGGAGCTGCCGAGGTGTCCACCGCCCTCGGCGGCCACCTTCGCCAGGTTGGCGGGGGAGTCGTCGACGGAGAGCTGGGAGAACATCAGCAGAGCCGTGCCGGCCATGATCGTGCCGACGCCGGCGATCCACCGTGGGTCGACCTTCGCCATCAGCCTCGAGGACAGCGCTGCCCCGAGGACGATCCCGAAGCTGAACGGGAGGAAGGCGAAGCCGGTGTGCAGTGGGCTGTAGCCCATCACGTTCTGCACGAACAGCGAGAGGAAGAAGAACATCGCGAACATCGCCGCCGGCACGATCATCATGGTCGCGAACGCGGTGGCCCGGGTCCGGTTGGTGAGGATCCTGAACGGCAGCAGCGGGTGCTGCACGCGGCGCTCGATGAGCACGAACACCACCAGCAGCAGCAGACCGGCGGCGAGGGAGGCGATCGTCCAGGGGTCGTCCCAGCCGTAGCGCTGGTTGCCGGCCCGGGACAGGCCGAAGACGAGGCCGATCAGGCCGGCCGTGCCGGTGATGGCTCCCGGGAGGTCGAGCTCACCGGGGTGCGACTCGCTCTCTGCGAGCACTCGCGGTGCCAGCAGGGCGGCGGCGAGACCGATGGGCACGTTGATCAGGAACGTGAGCCGCCATCCGTCGATGCTGATGCCGAGGATGTCGGGGTTCAGGCCGGTCAGCCAGCCACCGAGGATCAGGCCCACCGCCGCGCCGGCGCCGGACATCGCCGCGTAGACGGAGAAGGCCCGGTTGCGCTTCGGTCCGGCCGGGAAGTTGGTGGTGATCAGGGCCAGCGCGGCCGGTGACGCGAGGGCCGCCCCCACACCCTGCAGTCCCCTCGAGGTGAGCAGCATGATCTCGCTCTGCGCGAGACCGCCGATGCCGGACGCGATCGCGAAGATCGTGACCCCGAGCATGAAGATGCGCCGGCGGCCGTAGAGGTCACCGAGACGGCCGCCCAGCAGCAGCAGACCACCGAAGGCGAGCGCATAGCCGGTGACCACCCATTGCAGGTTCGCCTGGGAGATGTCCAGGTCGTTCTGGATGAAGGGGAGCGCGATGTTGGCGATGGTGGCGTCGAGCACCACCATCAGCTGTGCGACCGAGATGAGCACCAGCGCCCATCCGAGGTGCACGTGGTCGTGGGTCCCGGCCGGAGCCGGCGCCTCGTCGGGGACCTGCTTGGCCTCGGTGATGTCAGTCATGACGTGCTGGCTTTCTTCCTGGGCGAGCTGCGGGTGGGGCGGACGGCCGCAGGGTGGCCCACCGCCGGGAGGATGACGTGGTCGATCACGCGCTGGACCGTCTCGTCGTCGGGGACGAGGCCCAGCACGAACGAGCGATGGAGCAGGATGCCGGCCAGCGCGGGCGCGATGACGTCGACGTCGACGGTGTCGGGGATCTCCCCGCGCTCGATGGCGCGCTGGTAGATCTCCCGCGAGACCTGCACCTTGGGAGCGATGAAGGCCTCCCGGAAACGGCGTGCGAACTCGGGATCGCTGGCCAGCGCGGTGAGCACCGAGCCGAGCATCCCCGTGGCCGCGTTGCGCCCGATGCCGTGGGCGCCGCAGAAGGTGCTCACGAGGTCGCCGCGCAGCGAGCCGGTGTCGTGGGTCTCGATCGAGGGAGCCTGCTTCGCCCGCACCATGGCGTCGACGACGAGGCTGGGCTTGTCGTCCCAGCGCCGGTACAGGGTGGCCTTGCTCGCACGGGCACGACGCGCGACGGCGTCCATGGTCAGCCGGTCGTACCCGACGTCGAGCAGCAGGTCGAGGGTGGCGTCGAGGATCTCGTCCTCGCGATCGCCCGCGACGCGGGGCCGCGGTACGGCGATGGTCGGCTTGGCCACGTGGTGCTCCGTCCGGCTGGTACCGATGAAACGAAACCGTTCCGTTTCATCACCAGCATAGGTTGGCAACCGGTGGCGGCGCGAAATCCATTCCCGGTGGTCCAGCAATTCCTGGCCCGGCCGCCCCACGGGTCCGGTCCTGCGGGTCAGGTCCTACGGGTCCGGGCCTACGGGGCGGGTGCCTGGTCCTCGGTGAGGTCGGGTGCCTCCGTGGGATCGGTGGTCGGATCCGGGGTCGTCGAGGGCTCCGGTGCCTGGGGCTCCTCTTCAGGCTCCGACGAGGGCTCGGACTCCTCGCGTGGCGGGAGTCTCCTCCTTGGGCGCGGGGTCCTCCTTCGCGGAGGTGTCCTCGCCGACGACGTGGCCCACGGTGGTGCCCTGCCCGTCGTCCGCGCCAAGCATGGAGGAGACGGGCTCACCGGTCATCGCCTCGACGGCAGTGATCCCCGCGAGCCCCGCCAGCATCACCGCGAGGCTGGCGATCGCGACCTTGCCCCACGGCAGGTCCCAGCGGCCCTTCGACGAGTCGTCATCGGCGGGTTCGCCGTCCTCGCGAGTCGGTTCGTCCCGGTCGTGGGTTCCGGGCTCCTCACGATGCTTCGGCTGTTCGTCTGCCGCCCTGCGGGGCAGCGCACCCGTGATCAGCGCCCCACGTTGGCGTACGACGGCGGCGGTCTTCTTCGCGGCGGTGCCGGTGCGTCGCAGGGACTCGGTGTACATCGTCGCGCCGACCGTGGCGATCACGCTGCCCACGGCGGCGCCGATGACGGTTCCCGTCGTACCGGCCAGGGAGGCGACCAGCGCACCCGACATCGCGGCCAGGGCGCTGCCGGTGACCTGGGCTGTGGAGAGCCAGAGGCGGCGGTCCTGCTTGTCGTTGTCCTGGGTCATGGTTCCTTAGGAGAGGTGGGCGCTCGTACTTCGGTAGGACGAGGCGGCGAGGCCCGAGGTTCCGGTTCCCCAGCGTGACATGGGACACCGCGCAGCGAAAATCGTCAGTCGGTAGTCGGACAGTCGGCGAGCTCGCCCCCGCCGCCCCGCGGTGTGGCCAGCTGGGGGACCAGTGCGACCAGCCCGACCAGCGGCAGGGCGGTGAGGAGAAGCAGGGCCGGCGCCATGCCGAGCACGTCGCCGAGACCGCCCACGACGGCTGAACCGACTCCGCCGCCGACCAGGAAGAACAGGGTGGCGATGCCGAGCGCGACGCCGCGCACGTCGTCGGCGACGGCGTCCCCGACGGCTGCCATCAGCGCAGGCTGGCCCAGCCCGAACGCGAACGTCACGGCGACCACGGCCGCGACCAGGAGGGTCGCGGACCCCAGGTGCGCGCCCAGGGCGGAGGCAGCGAGCGCCGCGGCGGCGACCACCGCGGCCAGGGCGAGGGCCAACGTCGCTCCGATGCGGTTCAGCAGCGGGCTCGCGAGGCGAGGGGCAAGCAAGCCGGTCACCGCACTCGGGACCAGGGCCACGCCCACCTGCCAGGGCTCCCAGCCGCGTCCGACCAGTACGGCGGGCACGGCGATCAGCAGTGCGAACCAGGCGGCCGGGACGGCGCCCGCCGCCAGTGCGCTCCGGACCACGACGGGGTTGCGGATCACGTCGACCGGCAGGAAACCGTGCGGTCGGCGGCGGACCCACGCGGCCACGGCGGGTACGCCGAGCACGGCGAGCACGGCCCCGACCGCCGCCACCACCGGTCCCGTCGAGGGCGACTGCACGAGCAGCACCACCCCGGCAGCGGTCGCCGCCACCAGGGCCGCGCCGAACAGGTCGAGGCGGGCACCACTTCCCTGGCTGGGCACCCAGCGCCACAGCAGCGGCAGCATCAGCTGCGCCGAGCATCGGCAGCGCGATGACCGTCCGCCAGCCGAGCACACCCTCGATCACGCCGCCGGCGAGCGGGCCCAGGCACGCGACCGCCGCGGCCAGTCCGGCGACGCGGCCCAGGGCGACGCCGCGCGCGGAACCTGAGAAGCGGGCGGCCACGATGGCCACGCCCAGGGTGGGCACGGCCGCCGCGCCCGCACCCTGCACGATCCGGGCACCCAGCAGGACGCCGAAGTTGGGCGCCAGCGCACCGGCGAGTGCGCCGAGCGTCATCAGGCACACCCCGACCACCAAGGGGAGCCGCAGCCCGACCAGGTCGGAGATGCGCCCGTAGACGGGCGTAGCCACCGCGAGCATCAGCGCGTAGAGGCTGATCGCCCAGGCGCCGACACCGATGCTGACGTCGAGGTCGGCGCCGATCACGGGCAGGACGATCGCCGCCGAGGAGCTACCGAGCCCGGTGAGACCGAAGAGCAGGCCGACCAGCACGGGCACGCGCGCGCCCTCCCGGGTGCCGGGCGGAGACGTGGCGACGCTCGTCGTGGTGGCGGAGGAGGACATTGACACCGTCAACCATCGCGACGGTCCAGGCATTCCTCTCGGGCGTCGCGGTTCTCCCCGGCATCGCCGGGGACGGCCAGGTCCAGCACCTCCAGCGTGCTGCGGAGGGCCAAGCGGTTCCACGCGCCCGGCCGGTGGAGCATGTAGTGCCCAAGTCGCCCCATGTCGACGAACCTCGCCGAGTCGGCGACGCCGCCCGCCCGGTCGACGTACGCCCGCGTCGCCCGTGCGGACGTGATCCGGTCGCGGCTGCCGTGCGCGGCGACCAGGTGTCGTCCGGCCAGGGTGCGCACCGGGTCGGAGGCCTGGAACCACGGAGCCAGGGCGACGACCCCCACGACGGCAGCGTGGTCGGCGACGTGGATCGCCGTACGCGCTCCCATCGAGTGGCCGAGCAGCACCACGGGTACGCCGGGATGCTCGGCCACCGCCTGGTCGAGTGCCCAGCGGGTGTCAGGCACCGGCGACGGCTCGGGTCCGGCTCCGGCGTTCCAGCCGCGCACCCCGAACCGGAGCAGCCAGAGCGACAGTCCCTGGTCGAGGACGCGAGACTCCAGGGCGTTGCGCATGGCCGACGTACGACGGAACGAGGCGCTCCTGGCGCCGACGGGGTCGAACCCGGCGCTCGCGCCACCGTGGAGCATCAGCACGAGGCCGCGCGGTGGTCCGGCGGGATCCCTGCGGTCGAGGCCGGGAGAGGGCATGCGTCACTCCGATCGTGTCCGTGCAGTCTGGGACCAGTGTTTCGGAGCGGGTCAAGCCGTGGATGGGTTGGACCGGCGCCGGACATGCGAATGTCGCGCGTGGGACCAGAGTGGCGCTCACGCGTCCCGCCAGTGACATTCGCATGTCCGGCCGCGCCACCCCCCGCGCCGCCCCCGCACCCACACCCCCTGTCGGCGCGGCACGGCAAGATGGACCCGTGAGCGAGACGGAGACCCAGACCGAGTCAGCCACCGGCGTCGAGCGACCCGAGCCCGGCGACATCACTCCTGACACCGACCCGCAGGCCGACCTGCGCCAGGAGCATCGGGTGCTCGCCGAGGAGGTCGAGGAGGCGCGCTGGCGCTACTACGTCCTCGACGACCCGACCCTCTCCGACGCGGACTTCGACCGGAGCATGCGCCGCCTCGAGGAGCTCGAGGCCGAGGTCCCCGACCTGCGCACGCCCGACTCGCCCACCCAGAAGGTCGGCGGGGCGGTCTCCACCGAGTTCACGGCGGTCGACCACCTCGAGCGGATGGAGAGCCTCGACAACGCCTTCTCCTACGAGGAGCTGGAGACCTGGGTCGCGCGGCTGCGTCGTGACGGCATCGTCGACCCGGCGTACCTCTGCGAGCTCAAGGTCGACGGCCTCGCCATCAACCTGGTCTACGAGGAGGGCCGCCTGGTCCGGGCGCTCACCCGAGGCGACGGGCGCACGGGCGAGGACGTCACCCCCAACGTCAAGACGATCGACTCGATCCCGCATCGGCTGGAGGAGAGCGAGAAGTTCCGCGTGCCGCGCGTGATCGAGGTCCGCGGCGAGGTGTTCCTCCCCGTCGAGGCCTTCGAGCGGCTCAACGCCTCCATGGCCGACGCCGGCAAGCCGATGTTCGCCAACCCGCGCAACGCGGCGGCCGGCTCGCTGCGCCAGAAGGACCCCAAGGTCACCGCGACGCGTGCGCTCGGGATGGTCTGCCACGGCATCGGCGCCCGCCAGGGCTTCGAGGCCAAGGCACAGTCCCACTCCTACGAGGCGCTGGCGGCCTGGGGCCTGCCGGTCTCCGACCAGGTCAGGGTCGTCACGACCCTCGAGGACGTCGAGGCCTACATCGAGAACGCCGGCGACAACCGGCACTCGATCGTGCCCTACGAGATCGACGGCGTCGTGGTGAAGGTCGACGACGTCACCCTCCAGCGGCGACTCGGCTCGACCAGTCGCGCGCCGCGCTGGGCGATCGCGTTCAAGTACCCGCCCGAGGAGGTCAACACCGTCCTGCTCGAGATCAGGACCAACACCGGTCGGACCGGTCGGGTGACGCCGTACGGCGTCATGAAGCCTGTCAAGGTCGCGGGCTCGACCGTGGAGCGCGCCACTCTGCACAACCGGCACGAGGTGAAGCGCAAGGACGTCCGGGAAGGCGACACGGTGATCCTGCGCAAGGCCGGCGACGTGATCCCGGAGATCCTCGGCCCCGTGCTCGGCCTGCGGCCCGAGGGGCTGGCCGAGTGGGTGATGCCGACCGAGTGCGAGTCCTGCGGCACGACGCTGGTCGAGGAGAAGGAGGGCGACAAGGACCTGCGCTGCCCCAACCACCACACCTGCCCGTCCCAGCTTCTCGACCGCGTCTTCCACGTGGCCGGACGGGGGGCCTTCGACATCGAGGGACTCGGCTCGGAGGCTGCCTACGAGCTGCTCCGGGCCGGCGTGATCGAGGACGAGGGCGACGTCTTCGACCTCGACCGCGCGGCGCTGCTCGAGACCGACCTGTTCACCCGTGCGCCGAAGAAGGGCGAGGAGGGTCCGCAGCTCTCGGCGAACGGGCAGAAGCTGCTCGACAACCTCGAGAAGTCCAAGCAGCAGCCCCTGTGGCGCGTCGTCGTCGCCCTGTCGATCCGCCACGTGGGTCCCACCGCGGCCCGTGCACTGGCCGCCGAGTTCGGCGCGATGGAGGCGATCCGGACCGCCTCCCTGGCCGACATCGCCGACGCCGAGCAGGTGGGCCCGACGATCGCTGCCTCCGTGCGCGACTGGTTCGACGGCCCCGAGTCCGGGTGGCACAACGAGATCGTGCGCAAGTGGGCCGAGGCAGGCGTCACGCATGGAGGACGAGCGCGACACCTCGACCCCGCAGACTCTCGAGGGCATGACGATCGTGGTCACCGGCTCCCTGGACGACTTCAGCCGTGACGGAGCCAAGGAGGCGATCGTCTCCCGTGGCGGCAAGGCTGCGTCGAGCGTGTCGAAGAAGACCGACTACGTCGTCGTCGGCGACAGCCCCGGCTCCAAGGCCGAGAAGGCCGAGCAGCTCGGCGTCCCGATCCTGGACGAGGACGGCTTCAAGAAGCTGCTCGAGAAGGGCAAGGTGTAGGCCTGCCGCTGATCGTCCCCTGTGGTCTGCTGCTGATCGTTCGGATGTGGTCTGCCGCTGATCCGCGGTTGGCTTTCGGCGTACGGGTGCCTGTAGTTGCGCCGACAGGGCAGAAATGGTTGGCGCTCGCTGGCGCTCGCACCAACCATTTCAACCCGGTCGGCTCAATCGGCCTCCGGCCGATGGCCTTCGGCCGTCAGCGTGAGGCTTGGACCGCTTTGACCACCAGGTCCGCCACTGCTGCTTGTTCCTTGGCGAAGGGGTGGTACCTCGCGGCCTCCTGCTCGGCGTCGACCGCGCCGTTGACCCATGGGTCGTCCGAACAGATGTCGTGGCCCTGGCTGGCCGCCCAGACGTCGACGTAGGTCGCCCCGGACGCCTTCGCCGCCTTGCGGAGCATCTCGGTGAGCGCGAGGTTCACCTGCTCGGCGTACGCATAGTCGCCCTGCGCCAGGGGGAGCTCGTCGCAGGCGTCGTCGGCCGAGACGATCTGCGGGTAGCCGATCACGAGCACCTTCGCGTTCGGAGCCTGCTGGCGGATCTCGCGCACCAGCTCGGCGACGAGGGGGGCCGTGCGGTCCAGTGCGGTCAGCAGGATGTCGGACCCGCCGGAGCGCATGGCCTCCTGGCACGGCGCACCCTCGGGGTCACGGTCGCGCAACGCGGGGCAGCTGTTCACCAGGCGGCTGAAGACCGACTCGTCGTTGCCACCGACGCCGATCGTCACGAGGTCGACGCCGGGCTTGACCGCGCTGAGCTGTGCCGGCACGTCGGGGAACTGGCGGCGCCGGAAGTCCACCGTGCGCGCGCCGCCGCAGCTGCGGTCGTCGAGGACGGCGCCGAGCCTCTTGGCCACGAGCGAGGGGTAGTTGTTCGAGGACCGGAAGCAACCGTTGGCCACGTCGGTCACCGGCACCAGGGGAGCGGCGCTGTAGGAGTCACCGAGCGCGACGTACGTCAGGGACGACGGCGGGACACTCGGCAGGGTCTGCCCGTCACCGGGTTCGGCCTGCGGAGAGCCTTCGCTCTCCGACGTCGTGCAGGCGGTGCTCGTCAGAAGGAGTGCGCTGAGCAGGCACGCGAGGTACACCATCCGTCGACCTGGTGCCGGATCGCGTGTCCTCATGGGCCTCCTGCCTGCTGACCCCAGACGGTAGCCCGCCAGTGGTCGCAGGAGCCGGGGTGACCGATGCCGACCTACGTGCCCATCCGGCCGCGAGTGCGAGGCCCACGGCGATGATGCCGAGGGCCGGGCCGCCGCCCACCAGTTCGACGCTCACGGGTGCGAGCAGTGAGCCCACGAGGGCAGCGCCGATGATGATGCTGTCGTTGAGGCCCAGCACTGTTGCCCGGACGTCGTCGTCGATCGCCTCCTGCAGCACGCTCGTGGCCGCGGCCTCGACGCTCACCGCCGCTGCCCCGGCCAGGGCGAGCGGCAGGAGTGCCCAGTGCACGCCGGGAGCGGGTACGACGAGGGCGATCCCGAGTGCGACCACGAGGAGGCCGCGCCACATCGAGATGCCGGGCGTCCGACCCACGTGCCGCAGGAGAGGGGCGCCGAGAGCGGCGAACCCGAACACCCCGGTGGCCAGCCCGTAGCCGGCGGCGTCGGAGGACCAGGAGTCCAACGCCATCGGGAGGAGGGCGAGCGCGACCAGCGAGATGCCCAGGTTCACCGCCGCCATCACCGCGATCGCGAGACACGCGGAGGGGGCGCGCCGCAGGGCGGCGTACGCCGACGGACGCTTGTCACGCCCTCGACGTCGATCAGGGGCCGGCATCGACACCGGCAGGACGAGAACCAGGGCGGCGAGGGTGAGCGCCACCGGCACCCACGGCAGCAGGTCACGGGTCAGCGGGTGGAGCAGCAGCCCGCCCATCGCCGCGCCGACCACGAACGCGGCCACCTCGACGGTGACGAGCAGCTCGGTGGCGAAGCGCCGTTGTGACCCGGCGATGGCCGGCATCGCGGCGACCATCGCCGGGTAGGCAGGGGTGGCGAGTGTGACCGCGATGGTGCAGCAGGCCACGCCCAGCCAGACGTGGTCGGTGGTCACCGCCGCCGCTGTCGCGGCCAGCAGGACCACGCGGGCGACCAGGGTGGCGCGCACGATGACATCGCGCCGGATGGCGTCCGCCAGCCGGGCGGTGAGCCACGAGAACGCGACGTAGGGCAGCATCCGTGCGCTGGCGGCGAGCCCGAGCAGCCACGGGTCGTCGGTGTGCGCGGCGACCAGGACGAGCAGCAGCGGCCAGGGCAGCGAGACGGCCAGGGCGCCGATCGCGTGGGAGACGATGACGCGCCGGGTGGGTCCGTCCAGCTGCCGCACGTCACCGCACCCTGACGACGGTGGGCAGGGGAGCGAACCCGTTGAACCCCACGCTCGAGTAGCAGGTCGTGTAGGCGCCGGCCGAGAGCAGCCGCACCTCGTCGCCCTCGGCGAGGGTGATCGGCAGCGGCACCATCCGGTCCTGGTAGAGCACGTCGGCGCTGTCGCAGGTCGGTCCCGCCAGCACGCAGGGTCCGGTCGGATCCCCGTCCGCGGTGGTGGTGAGCCGGTAGCGGATCGCCTCGCCCAGGGTCTCCACGAGCCCGGTGAAGACACCGGCGTCGAGGTACACCCAGCGCACCCCGCCGCGGTCGATCACGCCGATCACCGAGGACACCAGCGTCCCGGCGTCCCCGACGACGCCCCGTCCCGGTTCCACGATCGTCCGAGGTGGGTGGCCGCCGAAGGATCGTTCGAGGTGGCGCCGGATGGCCTCGCCGTACGCCGAGACGGGCAGACAGCCGTCGTCGTACGACGCCGGGAACCCGCCGCCCATGTCCAGCAACCGCGGGCGCAGACCCCGGTCGCGAAGCATTTCGAAGACGCGGGCCGAGGCAGCGATGGGGCCGCCCCAGGCCTCGGGGTCGCGTTGCTGGGAGCCGACGTGGAAGCTGACGCCGGCAGCGTCGAGCCCGAGCTCGAAGGCGTTGGTGAGGATGTCGACGGCCTCGTAGGTGGAGCAGCCGTACTTGCGGGACAGCGGCCAGTCCGAACCCTCCCCCGAGGTGACCAGGCGGCAGAGCACCTCGCTGCCCGGTGCGCTCTCGGCCACCTTCTGGGTCTCCGCGAAGGAGTCCACGACGAAGAGCCGGACGCCGAGCGCTGCCGACTCGACGATGTGGTCCCGGCGCTTGACCGGGTTGGAGTAGACGAGCGCGTCGGGCGCGGCACCGGCATCGAGCGCCGCACGCACCTCGGCCGGGCTCGCGACGTCGAAGCTGCAGCCGACGGCCGCCAGCGCGGCGAGCAGCTGTGGATCGGGGTTGGCCTTCACGGCGTAGTGGACGCCGGTGCCGGGCAGCGCGCTGGAGAGATCGTCGAACCGGTCGACCGCGGTGCGCACGTCGACCTCGAGGTACGGCGTGCTCGGCGGAGGAACGCGGTCGCGCCGGCGCTGGAGCGGCACCTGGACGGTCATCGACGGCTGGCCTGACATGCGGTGCGAGAGCGTGCTGGTCATCGGTTCTCCTGGCCTCGTTGCATGTTCAGGAGCGCGCCTCCAGGACGCTGATACCGGTGGGAAGTGCTGGTCCACCTCGGCAGGCCGGAGCCGCTTCGAGGGGCCGGTCGGATGGGGAACCCGGCTGACTAGGATTGCCGCCATGCCGGAGCAGCCTGTGATCAGCCGTGACGAGGTACGCCACCTGGCCGACCTCGCCCGCATCGACCTCGACGACGCGGAGCTCGACCACCTGGCCCCGCAGCTCTCGGTGATCCTCGAGTCGGTGGCGTCGATCAGCGAAGTGGCGGCGGAGGACATCCCGCCGACCTCGCACCCGATCCCGGTCACCAACGTCTTCCGCGACGACGTCGTCGCCCCGTCACTCACGCCGGAGCAGGCCCTGTCCGGCGCCCCGGCGGTCGAGGACCAACGGTTCGCCGTGCCGCGCATCCTCGGGGACGAGCAGTGAACCCACTGGTCACCCGCACGGCCTCCGAGCTCGCCGAGGCGCTGGGTGCGGGAGAGACGACGAGCGTCGAGGTCACCCAGGCCTTCCTCGACCGGATCGCCGCGGTGGACGGCGAGGTCCATGCGTTCCTGCTCGTCGACGCCGATGGTGCACTGGCGGCTGCCCGGGCATCCGACGAGCGTCGGGCGAGGGGCGAGCTCCTCTCGCGCCTCGACGGTGTCCCGGTCGCGGTGAAGGACCTGCTCACGACCGAGGGGCTGCCGACGACGTGCGGCTCGAAGATCCTCGAGGGCTGGGTCCCGCCGTACGACGCCACGGTGGTCCGGCGCCTCAAGGAGGCCGGGCTGCCGATCCTCGGCAAGACCAACATGGACGAGTTCGCGATGGGCTCCTCGACCGAGCACTCGGCGTACGGACCCACCCGCAACCCCTGGGACGTCGACCGGATCCCCGGCGGCTCCGGCGGCGGCTCCGCCGCGGCGGTCGCCGCGTTCATGACGCCGCTGGCCCTCGGGACCGACACCGGTGGCTCGATCCGCCAGCCCGGCGCGGTCACCGGCACGGTCGGGGTCAAGCCCACCTACGGCGGGGTCTCCCGCTACGGGCTGGTGGCGCTGGCCAACTCCCTCGACCAGGTCGGGCCCGTGACCCGCACGGTGCTCGACGCGGCGCTGCTGCACGAGGTCGTCGGCGGGCACGACCCGCTCGACTCCACCAGCATCGACCAGTCGGTCCCGCTGGTGACCGACTCGGCGTACGCCGGGGCCACGGGTGACCTCAGCGGGCTGCGGGTCGGGGTGGTGGCCGAGCTCGGCGGCGAGGGCTACCAGGCCGGCGTCCAACAGCGCTTCGACGAGGCCATCGAGCTGCTGGCCAAGGCCGGGGCCGAGGTCGTCCAGGTGAGCTGCCCGAACTTCGTGCACGCCCTGGCGGCGTACTACCTGATCCTGCCGGCCGAGGCGTCCTCCAACCTCGCGCGGTTCGACGCGATGCGCTACGGCCTCCGCGTGCTGCCCGACGGTATCGAGGCGCCCAGTGCCGAGGAGGTCATGCGGGCCACCCGCGACGCCGGCTTCGGCGACGAGGTGAAGCGGCGCATCATCCTCGGCACCTACGCGCTGTCGAGCGGCTACTACGACGCCTACTACGGCCAGGCGCAGAAGGTCCGCACCCTGATCAGCCGCGACTTCGAGCGCGCCTTCGAGGACGCAGACGTGCTCGTGTCGCCGACCGCTCCGACCACCGCGTTCCGGCTGGGGGAGAAGCTCGACGACCCGCTGGCGATGTACCTCAACGACATCGCCACCATCCCGGCCAACCTCGCCGGCGTCCCCGGGATCTCGGTGCCCTCCGGGCTGGCCCCCGAGGACGACCTGCCGGTCGGTTTCCAGGTGCTCGCCCCGGCGATGGCCGACGACCGCGTCTACCGGGTCGGCGCCGCGCTCGAGAGCATGCTCGAGCACCAGTGGGGTGGCCCGTTGCTCGATCCGGAGAAGCTGGACAAGGCGGTGGCCCGATGACGACGACCAATCGTCGGTTGAGCCGTCGCCTCTCCTTCGAGGATGCGCTCGCGGCGTACGACCCGGCCATGGGGCTCGAGGTCCACGTCGAGCTGAACACCGCGACCAAGATGTTCTGCGGCTGTCCGGCGACCTTCGGCGGCGAGCCGAACACCCAGACCTGCCCGACCTGCCTGGGCCTTCCCGGATCGATGCCCGTGGTCAACGGCAAGGCGGTGGAGTCGGCCATCCGGATCGGCCTGGCGCTGAACTGCGAGATCGCCGAGTGGTGCCGGTTCGCGCGGAAGAACTACTTCTACCCGGACATGCCGAAGAACTTCCAGACCTCGCAGTACGACGAGCCGATCGCCTTCGACGGCTGGACGGAGGTCGAGGTCGCCGGTGACGACGGGGTGGAGACCTTCCGCGTCGAGATCGAGCGGGCGCACATGGAGGAGGACACCGGCAAGTCGCTGCACGTCGGCGGGTCGACGGGGCGGATCCACGGCGCGGAGTACTCACTGGTCGACTACAACCGCGCCGGCATCCCCCTGATCGAGATCGTCACCAAGCCGATCACGGGTGCGCGCGAGAAGGCGCCCGCGGTGGCGAGGGCGTACGTCGCCCACCTGCGCGAGCTGCTGCTCGGCCTCGGGGTCTCCGACGTGCGGATGGAGCAGGGATCGCTGCGCTGCGACGTGAACCTGTCCCTCGCGCCGGCCGGCTCCCCCAGCTCGGCACCCGCACCGAGACCAAGAACGTCAACTCGCTGCGTTCCGTCGAGCGGGCCGCACGCTACGAGATCGGCCGCCAGGCGGCGATCCTGTCGGCCGGCGGCTCGGTGCTCCAGGAGACGCGGCACTGGCACGAGGACACGGGCATCACGACGTCGGGCCGCGAGAAGTCCGACGCCGAGGACTACCGCTACTTCCCCGAGCCCGACCTGGTGCCGGTCGCGCCTTCACGTGAGTGGGTGGCCGAGCTGCAGAAGTCGCTGCCCGAGCCACCGCGCGAGCACCGCGCCAGGCTCCAGGCGGAGTGGGGATTCTCCGACCTCGAGATGCGCGACACCGTCGGAGCGGGCGCCCTGCTCCTGGTCGAGGAGACCATCGCCGCCGGCGCCGCACCGCAGGCCGCCCGCAAGTGGTGGCTCTCCGAGCTGGCCCGTCGCGCCAACGAGCAGGGCACCGAGATCTCCGCGCTGCCGATCACCCCCGCCGACGTCGCCCGGATCCAGGCGCTCGTCGACGAAGGGTCGATCAACGACAAGCTGGCCCGCCAGGTCTTCGACGGAGTGCTCGCCGGCGAGGGCACGCCTGACGACGTCGTCGCCGCCCGCGGCCTCGCGATCGTCTCCGACGAGGGCGCACTCGGCGACGCGGTCGACCGCGCCATCGAGGCCAACCCCGACGTGGCCGCCAAGATCCGCGACGGCAAGGTCGCGGCTGCGGGTGCCCTCATCGGCGCGGTCATGAAGGAGATGCGCGGCCAGGCCGACGCCGCCCGGGTACGCGAGCTCATCCTCGAACGCTCTGTCGTAGCTCCGCCGACCGGGCAGTTTTGGTTGGCTGGAGTACGCCGACCGGGCGGTTTTGGTTGGCTGGAGTACGCCGACCGGGCGGTTTTGGTTGGCCGGAGTACGCCGACCGGGCGATGTTGGCCAACCAGAAGTCCCCGGTCGACGTCGTACGGCCAACCGGAACTGCCCTCTCGGCGTACCTTCGCCAACCAAATTCGCCCTCTCGGCGGACTACAAGGAACCGTGAGGTCAGGGGCGGACGAGGAGGATCCGGTCGTCCCCGTCGGCGGGGTCGCCGCGGCCGTCGCGGTTGGACGTGGTGACCCACAGGTTCCCGTCGGGGGCGGGTACGACGGTGCGCATCCGGCCGTACCTCCCCACGAAGAACGCCTTGTCGTTCCGCGCCTTCAGACCGTTGACGTCGACGCGCCAGAGACGCTCGCCGCGCAGGGCCCCGAGCCACAGCCGCCCGCCGACGAAGGCGAGCCCGGAGGGAGAGGCCTCGTCGGTCGACCAGGTGACCTGCGGGTTCGTCATGCCGGGCTCGTTGCCCTTCCCTTCGACCAGGGGCCAGCCGTAGTTGCGGCCCTTCTGGATCAGGTTGAGCTCGTCGAAGCTGTCATCCCCGAACTCCGAGGCCCACAGATGCCCCTCGTCGTCGAAGGCGAGGCCCTGCACGTTGCGGTGTCCCAGGGTCCACACCGGCGAGCCGCCGTCGGGGTTGCCGGGCGCCGGGTCGCCGTCCTGGGTGACCCGCAGGATCTTGCCGCCGAGCGAGCCCGGGTCCTGGGCCAGGTCGGGCTCTCCGGCCTCGCCGGTCGAGATGTAGAGCATGCCGTCGGGCCCGAAGATCATCCGCCCGCCGTCGTGGTTGAACGCGTTGGGGATGCCGGTGAGGATCGGTCGCAGCTTGCCCAGCCGGCCACGCTCGAAGGTGGTACGGAAGACGCGGTTGTCCTCGCTGGCGGTGGCGTAGAAGAACACCCGCTTGTCCCGGTCGTACGACGGCGACACGGCGACGCCGAGCAGCCCCGCCTCACCCCCGGGCCGGGCCTCCTCGACCCGGCCGACCTCGTCGACCTTGCCCCTGCCGATCTGGAAGACCCGGCCGCTGTCGCGCTCGGTCACGAGCGCGGTGCCGTCGGGAAGGAAGGCGATGCCCCAGGGAACCTCGAGGTTGCGGGCGACCGTGCCGATCACCCTCGGCCGCACCGAGCGCTGAGCCGCGCCGACGCCGACGCGGACGGCGACGACGAGGTCGAAGGGCTCGGGGTGGACGACGTCTCCGTGGGCGAGGGCTCCGGTGTCTCGCCGGCTTCGGGCTCGGACTGGCCCCCGCAGCCGGCCAGGACGAAGGCCGGGACGATCACCAGCGTGGCCAGTCGCACTCCGGTGACGAGACCCATGCGGCGAGACTAGCGAGCAGTCCCCACCACGGGGTCCTGCTCAGGCACCCGGTCCAGCAGGTCCAGGAGCGCCTCGTGGACCTCGGCCGGCTTCTCCATCGAGATGAAGTGGGTCGCCCGGATCTCGTCGTACATCGCCCCGGGGATCCGCTCGGCCGCCGTCCTCATGTCGTACGACGAAGCGAGGATGTCGAACTTCCCCGCGAGGAAGCTGGTCGGCACGTCGATGCTGCGCAGCGAGACCCGCAGGTGGAGCGAGGAGTGCAGCGCGAGGTGCATGTACCAGTCGGTCGGGGTGGTGAGGAACTCCTTGACGGCCCGCCGCGCGAGCTCCGGGTCGGGCATCGGCAGCATGAAGCCGCTGTGCGACATCAGCTGGAACGTCAGCGGTCCGATCGGTAGACGCGAGCCGATGAAGCCGAGCGGCTTCCCGACCAGCTTCATCGCGCGGGCCAGGTTGACGGTGATCGGCTTGCGCAGCGGCCGGGGGACGAACATGGGGGCGAGCATGGAGGCGAACGTGTCACCGGGGACACCGCCGACCGCGAAGAGACCGGTCACCCGTTCAGGCCGCGTGACCGCCACCTCGAACATGGTGTTGACCCCCATGGACCAGCCCATCAGCACACAGGCATCGACCCCGGCGTCGTCCATCACCGCGACGGCGTCCTCGGCGAAGGCGTCGATGCCGACGTGCTCGGTGTCCGCAGGGCGCTCGGAGCCGCCGGTGCCGCGGTGGTTCCACGAGATGATCCGCACGCCGCAGTCCGGGTCGAGGAGCGCCGGCCAGCTGTAGGGGTTGGTGCCCAGCCCGTTGCACAGCAGCACGGTCGGGCCGTCGACGTCGTTGGTCCAGGCCTGCAGCCGGGTGCCGTCGCCGCTGGTCACCGGGTAGAAGCGGAGGGCCAGTCCCTCATCGGGCGTCGGGGCGACGTGCAGCGTCTGGGCAGCGGAGGACATGCCCGGATTGTGCCCCAGCAGGGCCTCTCACATGCGGATTCGTGGCTGATGTCACCGGTCGCGCATCGTCGGGACGTCATCCGTGGTGGTCGCCGGGACCACCAGCCTGGATGACGCGCGAGCCTCAGCCGAGCCGGGCCGCGGGGAGAGAGGGAGGGGCGGCGCCGGCTCGGTGAGCTCTGCTGGCGAGCAGCGAGTCCACGAACTCCTGGGTCTCGTCACGTTCTCGTCGACCGTCAGCCAGGGCCGTGGAGGCGACCATCGCGTTGCGGCAGGCAATGCGCTGGCTGGTCTCGGCCCACCGGGAGATGGGACGGAAGAGCGGTCCGACGAGCTGGTTCATGGTGGTTCTCCCTGGGTGCCGAGGGGTGCGCCCCGAGTGGCGCTTCCCCCGTTGAGGCTCCACGTTACGCAGGTCTGGGGCGTCCTGCGTCACGCGAGTGTGACGGGTATGTGAACAAGTCCGGGCGGACCCCGGACCTCTTGGGCGATTCGTTGCATAGGTCGCCGGTGCGGGTTGCTCCAGCGATGAGTTCCTGTCCCTGAGGAGGTCTACTGTTCGAACGAGATACCTGCGAGGAGGACGAATCGTGACCAGCGACGAGACGGTGCTGCTCATCGGCACCAGGAAGGGCCTCTGGGTCGGTCGCTCCGACGCGAAGCGCCAGGAGTGGAACATCGAGGGTCCGCACTTCCCGATGATGGAGATCTACTCCTGCCTGGTCGACACCCGCGGCGACCGGCCGCGCCTGCTCGTCGGGGCGTCCCTGAGCTGGACCGGGCCCCAGGTGTTCAGCTCCGACGACCTCGGCCAGACCTGGCAGGAGCACCCCATCGGTTTCCCGGAGGGGATGGACGCCTCGGTGGAGCGCGTCTGGCAGCTGGTCCCCGGGCCCGAGCGCGACGTGGTGTACGCCGGCACCGAGCCGGCCGCGGTCTTCAAGTCCACCGACGGCGGTGCCACCTTCGACCTCGAGCGAGCGCTGTGGGACCACCCGCACCGCGAGGAGTGGGGTGCCGGCTTCGGCGGCCAGGCGTTCCACACCGTGCTCCCGCACCCCGACGACAGCGCGTCGGTGACCGTCGCCCTCTCGACGGGCGGCGTCTACCGGACCACCGATGGTGGCGCGTCGTGGGAGCCGCGCAACAAGGGGATCCGGGCGGAGTTCCTGCCGGAGGGCCAGCAGTACCCCGAGTTCGGCCAGTGCGTGCACAAGGTGGCCCGCCACCCGTCGAACCCGACGCGGCTCTACGCCCAGAACCATGGCGGCGTCTACCGGTCCGACGACGAGGGGGAGACGTGGGTCTCGATCGCCGAGGGCCTTCCGTCCGACTTCGGCTTCCCGATCGTCGTACACCCTCACGAGCCCGACACCATCTACGTCTTCCCGAACGGTAGCGGCGAGTCGCGCTTCCCACCGGAGGGCCGCCCGCGGGTCTGGCGCTCGAAGGACGCCGGCGAGCACTGGGAGCCGCTCGACGAGGGACTCCCGGAGGCCTTCTACACGGCGGTGATGCGCGACGCGATGAGTGCCGACGCGCACGACCCTGCCGGTCTCTACTTCGGTGCCCGCAACGGCACCGTGTGGGGCTCCGCCGACGCCGGGGAGACCTGGCACCAGGTCGCCGCCAACCTCCCCGACGTGCTGGTGGTGCGCGCCGGCGCCGTCTGACCCGTCAGCGCGCGCAGTCGCGAGGTCGCGGAGCCGGCCGAGGTCGAGCTTCTGGCTGCGCCGTGCGGCGTACGCCGTGACGGCGAAGGTCCCGAGACCCCACAGCAGCAGCACGACCACGTCGCCGGCCACGGACCCGACCTCGCCGCCCAGGGTGAGCTGGGAGAACGCGTCGGTGGCGCGTGCGAGCGGCAGCACCGTGTTGAGCAGCCGGAACGGCGTGGGCGCGGTGTCGATCGGCACCAGACCACCGAGGGAGACGATCTGCAGCGCCGCGAACGCGATGGACATGATCCAGCCCCGCCGCTGCCCGGCAGCGGCGACGAACGACTGGTTGACCGCCGCGAAGACTCCCACCGCGACCAGCGCCACCGCGGCCAGGCCGACCGGGGACTCGACCTCGGCGCCGAGGAGCAGGCCGGTCGCGAGCACGAGTGCCGCCTGGACGGTCCCGATCAGCACGGCCGGGAGCCAGCCGAGCAGGGCGATCCGGGCACCACCCGCAGCGCCCTGCAGGTGGTCGACGGGGTACGCGCGTCGCACCAGGTAGGTGACGAAGGTGCCGATCCACAGCGCGAGCGCGAGCACCGCAGGGCAGCAGCACGGTGGTGCTGTCCGGTGCGCGGTTCAGGCTGCTGGCGGACGCGGCCACGGGGTCGGCGACCACCGATGCCTGCTGCCTCGCCTGGTCCTTCGAGGAGGTCGGGATCGCCTCGGCTCCCCGTCGCAGGCCGCTGGCGAGGCGGTCGGACCCCGAGCTCAGCTGTCCGGTGCCGTCGGCCAGCTGGTCCGAGCCGTCGGCCAGTCGGCCCGCCCCGGTGCTGGCCTGGCCGGCACCGTCCGCGAGTCGGGCGGCTCCGTCGGCGAGGCGGCCCGCACCCGACGACAGCCGGGCAGTGCCCGAGTCGAGCTTGCGGGCGCCGTCGGCCGCCTGGTCGATCGCGCCGGTGAGCCGGGGAGTCGCGTCGGCCAGCTGGTCGGCACCACCGGCGAGGCGTCGAGCACCGGAGGCCAGCCGGTCCGCGTTGCGGCCGCCGACCCCGGCCGCCCGGATCGTGCCGGCGCACAGCCGTGCGTTGGTGGCCGCGACCGTCGGGTTCGTCGTACAGACCTGCGCCCAGCCCTTCACGAGCTCGGTGTAGGGACCGACTCCGCGGGAGACCTGCGCGGCACCGTCGGCGAGCTTCCGCGTCTGGCGGGGGAGCGGGTCGGTACGCCGGGACAGGGTGCCGAGACCGTCGGCCAGTCGACCGGTGCCCTGCTGCAGCCTGGTCGTCCCGGCCGCCAGGCGTCGGTTGCCCGCCGCCAGCCGGTCGGCGCCGCCGGCCAGCTGACCCAGTCCCGAGGCCAGCGTCGAGGCGCCGCCGTCGAGGCGACGAGCTCCACCGGCGAGACGTGTGGTCCCGTCGGCGAGCTTGCCCGGCACCGTCGGCGGCGTCGCCGAGACGGCCCTTGAGCTGGCCGGTCTGCTCGCTGACGCCCTGGAGGTAGGTCGAGGTGATGGTGTGCCCCAACCGGTCGGTCGCGATGGCGGTGACCTGCTTGCTGGCCTCACCGATGACCGCGCTGGAGGCGTCGTTGGTCTGCAACGTGATGCCGGCCCGGGTCGGGTCGTCCCCGGACATGCGCGACAGCGTGCGGGAGAAGTCGCGGGGGATGGTGACGACGGCGTAGTAGTCGCCGTTCGCCAGGCCTGCCTGTGCGTCCTCGGCGTCGGCCAGCTCCCAGCCCAGGGAGCCGGTGTCGGTGTGCGTGGGAGAGGTGAGACCCGAGGCGAGCAGGCGCCCGGCGTACACCACCTGTTCGTTCTTGCCCTGGCCGGTCGTGACCGGCTTGTCGAGGTTGACCACGGCGGCCGGGACCCGGTGGGTGTGCTCGGCCCGGTCGCCCATCGACCACAGGACCAGGGCTCCGAAGATCGTGGGCAGGATCAGCGTGCCGGCGAGCACGCGGTTGAACCGCTTCACAGCGATGCCTCCTGGAGTCGGGGCGGTGCGAGGTTCAGGACGTCGGCGTCATCGGGGGCCCGGACGGCTCCGGCGACGACGGTGGTGCCGCTGTCGGCGAGCGAGCGCAGCGACTGCCACCTCGCGGCGACCTCGTCCGGGCTCGCGAGGTCGTCGTCGAGGTGGTCGACCACCACGAGGGGTCGTCCACGCAGCTTCGCCAGGTGTTCCCGCGAGGGGAAGCGCACCAGCAGCGGCACGCGTCGCCGTACGGCCGCGGACTCGGCGGGCAGCACCCGGTCGAGCACCACGAGGCGTCCGTCGACGTCGAGGCGGCCGGTGAGCGCCGCCAGCAGGGCCTGCCGGGCCACCGCGTCCTCCGACGCCACGACCACCAGGCCGGGGTCGCGCACGACCAGCGACGCGGGGCCCATGACGTCGGGGACGGACACGTTCTCCGCGCGTACGACGGCCGGCCCGTGCGTCCTGGTCCACTCCTCGTGCTCGAGGTGATGGGTGATCCCGACGCCCTCCACGTCCAGGACCGGCAGCCGGCGGTCCAGCCAGCGCGGCAGCCACCAGGCGCGGTCACCGAGCAGGGTGAGCACCGCGGGGACCAGCATCATCCGCACCAGGAAGGCGTCCACGAAGACCCCGACCGCGAGGCCGAGGGCCACGGGCTTGACCGACATGTCGCTGTGCGGCACGAACGACGCGAAGACACTGATCATGATCACCGCAGCGGCCGTCACCACCCGCGCGCTCGCCGTGAAGCCCGTCACGACCGCGCGCCGGGCGTCGCGGGTGTGGGTGTACTCCTCGCGCATCCGTGAGACGAGGAAGACCTCGTAGTCCATGGCGAGGCCGAACAGCACCCCCATCAGGATGATCGGGAGGAACGAGATCACCGGGCCCACCTTGGCGACGTTCAGGGCCTCCGCCATCCACCCCCACTCGAAGACCACGGCCACGGCACCGAACGAGGCGCCGACCGAGAGCAGGTAGCCCAGCGTCGCCTTGAGCGGCACCGCCACCGAACGGAACACCAGCATCAGCAGGAGCAGCGAGAGGCCCATCACCACCGCGCCGAACGGGAGCAGTGCGCCGCTGAGCCGGTCCGAGACGTCGATCGTGACCGCCGTCTGGCCCGTGACCTTGAGGTCGGTGATGTCGTACTTCTCCTCCAGGTCCGAACGCGCCGCCCGGATCTCCTCGACCAGGGCAGCGGTCTGCGGATCGGTCTGCGAGTGCTCCGGGATGACCTGCACCACGCCGAGGTCCGCCGTCCGGTTGGGGGTGGCGAGCGCCACCGCCTTGACGCCGTCGAGCTGCTCGAGGTCGCGACCGAGCCGCTTCATCACGCCGATCGGCTTGGTGGTGCGGATGATGTCGACGGTGACCAGCAGTGGTGCGTTGAAGCCCGGGCCGAAGTCGCGGCTGATGCGGTCGTACGTCGTCCGCTCGGTCGTGCCGCGTTCGGCGGTGCCGTTGTCCGGCAGGCCCAGGGCGAGGTCCTTCGCCGGCAGTGCCATGAGCAGCAGCACCCCGGTGACCAGCACGACGGTGACCGCGGGCACCTTGGTGACCAGGGCGACCCATCGGGACCCCAGGGTGTGCGTCTCGCCCGGCTGGACGAGGGCGTTGCGGGCGGCGCGCGAACCCTCACGGGGGCGCAGTCGCTCACCGGCCAGCGAGAGCAGCGCGGGCACGACCGTCAGTGCCACGGCCACCGCGATGGCGACGGCCACGGCGGCGGCGTACCCCATCACGGCGAGGAAGGGGATCCGCGCCACCACGAGACCGCACAGGGCGATCACCACGGTGGTGCCGGCGAAGATGACGGCGCTGCCGGCGGTGGCGAGCGCGCGTGCGATCGACTCGGTGACCGGCACGCCTTCGACGAGCTGCGCTCGATGTCGGGAGACGATGAACAGCGCGTAGTCGATCCCGACCGCGAGGCCGATCATCAACGCGAGGGTCGGCGTCGAGGCGTTGACGTCGGCGAAGGCGGCCACCGAGAGAACCCCGGCCATGGCGACACCGACACCGAGCATCGCGGTGAGGATCGGCATCCCGGCAGCGAGCAGGGAGCCGAGGGTGATCGCGAGGACCATCAGCGCCACCAGGACGCCGATCGCCTCGGTGGCACTCACGTGGACCTGGTTGTTGGTGAAGATCGACCCCCCGAGATGGACGCTCAGGTCCGAGTCGCCCGGAAGCTGGGTGGCGTCCTCCAGGTCGTCGACGGTCTGCGCGTCCACGCGCTCCAGCGGGATGTCGAGCTGGACCTGGGTCAGGGCGTCCCGGCCGTTCTCGCTCACCGAGAGGGCGCGGTTCTTCGAGGAGAAGGGATCGGTCGCGATCTGGACGTGCTCGACCTCCTCCACCTTCGAGATCACGTCGTGGATCTCGTCGGCGTACGTCTGCACCCGCTGGCCCTCGGGGGCGACGAACAGGATCTGCCCCGAGGTCCCGGCGAGCTCGGGGAAGCGCTGCTCGAGGGTGTCGAGACCCTGCTGGGACTCGGTGCCGGGGATGGTCAGGTTGTCCTGGAGCTGACCGCCCAGCCCGGCCGCGAGCCCACCCAGGGCGACCAGCACGACGGCCCAGAGGCGCGAGGACGAGCCGGGCCCGCCCCACGACGGCGTGTCCGAGCCGGTACAGCGATGAGGACATGCGAATACGTTATCGTATTGAATACAGAACTGTATTGAATGGTGGGAGTGACGTCCATGACAAGGACATCAGCGGCGGACCCGGCAGCGACGTCGGCGCCCGCGGGGTAGCGTCGAGGTGATGGCAGGTCCCTCCTCGGCGCAACTGCTCCGACGCCGCGAGAACACGCGCGCGCGGCTGATCGCCGCGGCGGAGGAGGTGTTCGCCGCCAAGGGGATCCGGCGGGTCACCGTGGACGACCTCGTCGGTGCGGCCGGCTTCACCCGCGGTGCGTTCTACTCCAACTTCTCCAGCATCGACGAGGTCTTCTACGCCCTCTTCCGGGCCCGGTCCGAGGCGATGATCGACACGGTCCGGGCGGTGATCGACGAGACCCCCGACGAGGAGTTCTCGATCGGGCTGATCCTCGACCGGCTGCGGCCGCTCAGCGGGCGGTGGCACGTCATCCAGACCGAGTTCACCCTCCTCGCCCTGCGCAGCGAGGAGGCCCGGGCGATCTTCCGTGAGCACCACGCGCTGTTCGAGGACCAGATGTGCTCGCTCATCGTCGACGTGCTCGACCGACTCGGCCGGGCGCCCGCCATCCCGATCAGCCAGCTGGCCGAGACCGCCATCGCGCTCTACCTGCACGCCCTGACCCAGGAGGGGCTCGGCATCGAGACCCTCGACATCGACGAGCTGACCGGGACCGTGCTGCCGCAGGTGCTGCTCGGGTTGTCCCGGGAGAAGTGACCCCGGGATCGCACCCCTTCGGCGGCGCGTCGGTCACTGACCCCTCGGCGTCCGGGCCGCCGGGACTGGCGCCCGCCAGTGGGCGTCAGAACGTCGCGGTCGTCGGCAGGTAGGGCGCCAGTCCCGGCTCGCCGACCTCGACGTCGAGGATCGCCTGGTGGGAGGCGTCTCCGGCGACGGCCGACTGGTTGGCCACCAGCACCCGCGTGCCCAGGAAGGTCGCGTTGCAGGGGGTGTCGAACGGCACCGGCGAGCCGTTCTCGCCGGCGAGCGGCACCTCCGGGAAGCGCGCCACCTCCGTGCCGGAGGCGGTCAGCTCCACCAGCTGGTTGGCAAGGCCGGCGAGCGCGACGTACACGTGGCCGGACCTTCCGATGCCGAAGCCGTCCGGCAGGTCACCCGGACGCGAGGTCCACAGGGTGGTGAGCTCGCCGGGGCTGCCGTCGGACCTGATCGGCAATCGGTACAGGTGTCCGTTGGTCGGCGCGGAGGCGCCGTCGGCCGCCGTCTGCTGGGTGATCAGCAGGTCGCTGGCGCCGGGCCGGAAGCGGATGCCGGTGGTGCCGAACTCGATGCCGGAGAGCGCGGGCGAGGTGAACCAGCGCCTCGGCGTCCGCGAGCCGGGCGGCACCTTCCAGATGACGCCCTCGGCGTAGTCGGTGACGAACAGCGCACCGCGCGGACCCCAGGTCGCATAGTTCGGGACGGCGCCGGCCGGGAACCGGACGACCCGCTGGAACCGCCCGGTGCTCAGGTCCAGGGTCAGGACCGAGGCGGTGGACGTCTCGAGCAGGACCAGCTTCCCGTCGCGGGTCTGGTGGGCGACCTGCACGCCGTGATCCTGGTCGCGCGCCTGTCCGGGGACGACCCACGAACGCAACAGCTTCCCGGTCGCGCTCCACTCGAACACCTTCGAGGGAGCCGTGCTGCCGCGGTCGACGTAGCTGCCGGCGTAGACCCGGCCGTTGGTGTGGACGTGGACGTAGGCCGGGAACCCCGGTGAGGGGACCATCGCGAACACCCGGGTGTCCCACTTGGGCCGGTCTGCCGCCGAGGCTGACTCCCAGGTCGCAACGGCCCACGTGGTGACCGCGAGGACCGCCACCACCAGGAGTGTCAGGGAGCGATGGACCCGAGGTCGTCGAGCGGGTCCGGCGGACAGCGGCGGCGCGGGCATGAGGGGCTCCTCGGATATCTGAACATGTGTCAGATTCGGGTCAAGACTACACTCGGCCCATGCCCGTTGTGGATGCGATCTGGACCACATCACCCCAGCGACGGGCGCCCAGGCAGGAGCGCAGCCGGCGCCTGGTGGAGGGCCTCCTGGACGGGGCGGCGCGGATCGTCACGGAGCGCGGTGTCGACGCGTTGACGACCCGCGACATCGCGGAGGCAGCCGGCGCCCCGGTGGCGTCGCTCTACCAGTACTTCAACGACAAGGAGGACGTCCTCCTCGCCCTCGCGCAGCGCGACATGGAGGAGATGGACGCACAGGTGGCCGCGGATCTCGGGAGGCTGGAGGTGCTCTCGGTCCCGACGCTCGTGCGCACGACGATGATGGCCTTCGTCAGCGTCTACCGCCGCCGTCCTGCGTTCGTCGAGATCTATCTGCGTGGTCGGACCAACCAGGCGGTGAACCGGTTCGGGCGTGAGCACAACGCTCGCGTTGCCCAGGACCTGCGCGCCTTCGCCCTCGATGCCGGGCTCGCCCTCGAGGAGCTGAGCCCGAAGGTGGCAGAGCTGGCCGTCGAGGTGGGCGACCGCGTCTTCCAGCTCGCGTACGCCGAGGACGCCGACGGGGACCGCGAGCTGATCGAGGAGGGCATCGTGCTGGTGACCTCCTACCTCGAGCGGTACGCCACCCCGGAAGGACGCAAGGGGATCCGCCTGTGAGCACTGGGGAGCCTCCGGGCGTTCGCCGCGACCGCCGGACCGCGAGGCTGAGCCAGCCGCTCGCGTGATGGTCCGGCGCGATCGGCGCACCGGTCACCGGTCTACGCTCGGCTCATGACCGAGCACGACATCAAGCCCCGTTCGCGCGACGTGACCGACGGCCTCGAGAGGGCGGCGGCCCGGGGGATGCTGCGCGCGGTGGGCATGGACGACGACGACTTCGCCAAGCCGCAGATCGGGGTCGCCTCGAGCTGGAACGAGATCACGCCCTGCAACCTCTCCCTCGACCGGCTCGCGAAGGCGGTCAAGAACGGGGTGCACGCGGGCGGCGGCTATCCGCTGGAGTTCGGCACCATCTCGGTCTCCGACGGCATCTCGATGGGGCACGAGGGCATGCACTTCTCGCTGGTCTCCCGCGAGGTCATCGCCGACTCGGTGGAGACGGTGATGATGGCCGAGCGGCTCGACGGCTCGGTGCTGCTCGCGGGCTGCGACAAGTCGCTGCCCGGCATGCTGATGGCGGCGGCACGGCTCGACCTCGCCTCGGTCTTCCTGTACGCCGGGTCGATCATGCCGGGCCAGGTCGACGGCAACGACGTCACGATCATCGACGCCTTCGAGGCGGTCGGGGCCTGCCTCGCCGGTCGCATCACCCGTGAGGAGGTCGACCGGATCGAGCGGGCGATCTGCCCCGGGGAGGGCGCCTGCGGCGGCATGTACACCGCCAACACGATGGCGGCCGTTGCCGAGGCCCTCGGGATGAGCCTCCCCGGCTCGGCCGCGCCGCCCGCGGTCGACCGTCGCCGCGACGGTTTCGCCCACCGCTCGGGGGAGGCCGTGGTCGAGATGCTCCGCCAGGGCATCACCGCCCGCCAGATCATGACGATGGAGGCCTTCGAGAACGCGATCGCTGTCGTGATGGCGCTCGGCGGTTCCACCAACGCCGTACTCCACCTGCTGGCGATCGCCCGCGAGGCCGAGGTCGACCTCACCATCGACGACTTCAACCGGATCGGCGACAAGGTCCCGCACCTCGGCGACCTCAAGCCGTTCGGCCGGTTCGTGATGAACGACGTCGACAAGATCGGCGGCATCCCGGTCGTGATGAAGGCGCTGCTCGACGCCGGACTGATGCACGGCGACTGCCTGACGGTGACCGGGAAGACGATGCGCGAGAACCTCGAGGCACTCGCCCCGGCGGGCCTGGACGGCGAGGTCCTGCGCTCGATGGAGGCCCCGATCCACGCGACCGGCGGGCTGACCATCCTCAAGGGCTCGCTCGCCCCCGAGGGTGCGGTGGTGAAGTCGGCCGGGTTCGACGACTCGACCTTCACCGGCACCGCTCGCGTCTTCGACGGCGAGCGGGCGGCGATGGACGCCCTGGAGGCGAAGCAGATCGTCGCGGGCGACGTGGTGGTGATCCGCTACGAGGGACCCAAGGGCGGTCCGGGGATGCGCGAGATGCTCGCGATCACCGGCGCGATCAAGGGCGCCGGCCTCGGCAAGGACGTGCTGCTGATCACCGACGGGCGATTCTCGGGAGGGACGACCGGCCTGTGCGTGGGCCACATCGCCCCGGAGGCCGTCGACGCGGGCCCGATCGCGTTCGTGCGCGACGGGGACCAGATCACCCTCGACGTGGCCGGCCGCACCCTCGACGTGGCGCTCGACGAGTCCGAGCTCGCCTCGCGCAAGGACGGCTGGAGCCCGAACGCCCCGAAGTACACCCGCGGGGTGCTCGGCAAGTACGCCAAGGTCGTCCAGTCGGCCGCCCACGGGGCGGTCTGCGGGTAGCGGAGTGGGAGTGACGGTTTCACTACTCCGGTAGTGAAACGGTCACGATGTTCGGAAAGCTTCACGAACATCCCGCCAGTTTTCGTATGACGGCCGACCGCGCCTGCTTGCTCACAACCTTCCTCAACCAAACGGTTGACAACGCCGACCCGGCGTGCCACGATCCTCTTATTCAACCAATCAGTTGAGGAACGTGATGACCGATCAGCTCTCCAAGGTGTTCGCCGCCCTGGCCGACCCGACCCGCCGCGACATGGTGTCCCGCCTCTGCGAGGCAGACGCCACGGTCGGCGAGCTGGCCGCGCCGTACGACGTGAGCATGCAGGCCGTCTCGAAGCACCTGAAGGTGCTCGAGGGAGCCGGCCTGGTCACCAGGGGACGCGAGGCGCAGCGCCGACCGGTGCATCTCGAGGCGGAGGTGTTCGACCTGATGACCAAGTGGATCGAGCGCTACCGACAGCAGGCCGAGGAGAGGTACCAGCGTCTCGACGCGGTGCTGGCGGCCATGAACGAAGCAGAGAACCCGAGCACCACCCCCCAGGAAGGAACCGCATCATGACCACCACGATGACCACCGCCGACGGCACCACCACCATCGAGTCAGACCCGAAGGTGCCGTTGGTCAGGCTGACCCGCGACTTCCGCGCCACCCCGGCGCAGCTCATCCGGGCACACACCGACGCCGACCTGTTCGTCCAGTGGGTCGGGCCGAACTACATCGAGAACAAGATCGACTACTGGGACGCCCGCACCGGTGGGGGCTGGCGCTACGTCAGCACTCACGATGGGCAGGAGTACGGCTTCCACGGCTCGTTCCACGAGGTGCGCGACGACCGGCTCGTGCAGACCTTCACCTTCGAGGGATTCCCGGACGGTGTCTCGCTGGAGACCATGTGGTTCGAGGACCTCGGCGACGGGCGCACCCGGATGCACTGCACCTCCCTGGTCGACAGCTTCGAGGGCCGCGACGCGATGCTGTCCAGCGGCATGGAGGTCGGCATCAACGACGGCTACGCCAAGCTCGACAAGCTGCTGGCCGACGGCGCCGTCTGATCCGGCCGGACGTCATACGAGGTGGCTGCCCCGGCGACCACCTCGTACGACGTTGTCGGCGACCGGTGCTTGAGTGGATCCCATGGACCAGCGGATCAGCTTCGTGACCCTTGCCGTCGCCGACCTCGACCGGACGCGGGCGTTCTACGTCGACGGCCTCGGCTGGACCCCCGAGCTCTTCGTCCCGGACGAGGTGCTGATGATCCGGGCGGGGGACAAGCTGGTGCTCTCGCTGTGGTCGGAGCAGGGTTTCGAGGCCGAGGTCGGGCCGATCCGGAGGGGCGAGGGACTCGTCCCGATGACCCTGGCGCACAACGTGGCCACCGAGGGCGAGGTCGACGAGATCCTGGCGCTGGCTGCCTCGCTCGGCGCGGAGGTCAGTGGCGGGGAGCGTCGCGACTGGGGCGGCTACACCGGGTACTTCGCCGATCCCGACGGCTTCCGCTGGGAGATCGCGGTCAACCCCGGCGAGATCGGCCAGCTGGTCCTGCCCTGAGCCAGGTGGCGCCGCCCTAGTTCTCCCGGCCGCACGTCCATCACGACCTCGAACTCGAGCAGGTCCGCGCCCGAGCCCACCGGCTGGGCCCGCTGGCCGGCGTGCGCCTCGATCGCGGGTCCGTCGCGCCAGGCGGCGAACGACTCCTCGTCCTCCCACTGGGTCACCACGAAGTAGCGCTCCTCGCCCTTGACCGGCCGGAGCAGCTGGAAGCCGAGGAAGCCCGGCGTCCCGTCCACGGTGTGGGCCCGGTTGGAGAACCGCTTCTCCAGCTCCTCGTGGGCGTGCTCGGGCACCGAGATGGCGTTGATCTTCACGACTGGCATGTCCTCGAGGCTAGCGAGGCGCCCGGACGCATATTCCTTCGCGGCCACCAGACTATACGTCCAGCCGCGACCTCGCTCAGTCCACCGCCGAGGCCGGCAGGTCGAACCACCGCAGGTGCTCGAAGTCGGCGCTCATGGACGTCGGGGGAGTGAGGTCCGGCTCGGGAGCGTCGGCCAGGATCTTCGCCCCGTCCGCCAGGTGCTGCTCCAGCAGTGACTCGTCGCCCGCGAGCTGCGAGGTGGGGGCGTGCATCCCCTGCTCGTCGTAGGTGATCGCGGTCAGCCGCAGCGGCGGCTCCACGACACCTTCCCGGTGGGTCCACCGGCCGGTCGTCTTGTCGAAGCGGTAGTCGCCGAGCAGCCGCCAGCCGTCCCGCGCGACCAGCCGCACCGCCTCGATGACGTAGTCGGCGACGGTGTCGGAGAGGAAGTAGTTGAAGTTCACCCGCACCCATCCGGGCTTGATTCCCTCGCACCCACCGGTGATCTCGCGCTCGTACTCGTGGCTGCGGTCGATGTCGATGCCGAGCAGCCGGTGGCCGTAGGGACCCGCGCACGAGCAGCCGCCCCGCGACTGGATCCCGAACAGGTCGTTGAGCAGCGCGACGACGTAGTTGTGGTGGAGGAACCGGCCCGACGGTGCCCGGACCACGAACGACACGATCGAGAGCCGCTCGGACTCGCGGTTGCCGAGGATCTCGATGGCGGGTTCCTCGTCCCACCGGCCCACCGCCCTGGACAGGAGCCGCTCCTCGGCCGCCCGGATCGTGTCGACGCCCACGGCCTGCTTGAGCTGGAAGACGAGGCCGGCCCGGATCGAGTCGATGATCGCGGGCGTGCCGCCCTCCTCGCGGTGCTCGGGGTCCGGCAGGTAGTCGTGCTCGGTCTCGTTGACGTAGGCGACGGTCCCGCCCCCGGGTAAGTCGGGCACCCGGTTGGCGAACAGCTCCCGGCGGGCGACCAGCACCCCCGGCGTCGACGGTCCGCCGATGAGCTTGTGCGGGGACAGGAAGAGCGCGTCCTTGTAGGCGAGCGGGAAGCGTTCGGGATCGGGCGACATCTCGATGTCGATGTACGGCGCTGCCGCCGCGAAGTCCCAGAACGACAAGGCGTCGTGCTCGTGCAGGATCGTCGCGATCGCGACCGTGTTGGACACGATGCCGGTCACGTTGGAGGCCGCGGAGAACGATCCGATCCGCAACGGGCGGTCGGCGTACTCCTCGAGTGCCTCGCGCAGACGATCGAGGTCGATGTGCCCGTCGGCGTCCTGCGGGATCACCACCACGTCGGCGATCGACTCGCGCCACGGGATCTCGTTGGAGTGGTGCTCGTAGGGCCCGATGAACACGACCGGCCGCTCCGCCGGCGGGATGTGTCGGCCCAGCCCGTGCCGGTCCTCGAGCGCGGAGGGGATCCGCAGCCCCATCACGCCGATCAGCTTCGACACCGCGCCGGTCATGCCGGACCCGGCGAACACGACCACGGTCTCGTCGTCACCGCCGACGGCGTCGTGGATGATCCGGCGGGCGTCCTCGCGGAGGCGGGTCGTCTGCAGTCCGGTGCCGCTCGACTCGGTGTGCGTGTTGGCGTAGCTGGGCAGCACCTCGTCGCGGATGAAGTCCTCGATGAAGGACAGCGCCCGACCGGAGGCGGTGTAGTCGGCGTAGGTGACCCGGCGTTCGCCGTACGGCGTGCGCATGACGTGGTCCTCGCCCACGACCGAGTCGCGGATCAGTCGAAGCAGAGCCGATTCCCTGGACACACTTCCTCCTCCTTTCGCAGGCTACGCGCCCTCGCGCCTCATGCGCGTGCTGCCGACTGCAGGGCTTCGATGGTGCGCTGGACGTCCTCGTCCGTGGTCGCGGCATTGCTGACCGCGATGCGCAGCACCGCGCGGTCGCGCCAGCGCGACCCGCTGGTCCACGCGATGCCGTCGGCGAGCATCCGGTCGACGACGCGGAGGGTTCGCTCGTCGCTGCCGAAGGAGACGCACACCTGGGTGAAGACGACCTCGTTGAGGACCTCGACCCCGGGCATCGCGTCGAGGGCCTCGGCGAATGTTCGGGCGTGCCGGCACATCCGGTCGACCATGTCGGCGACGCCGGAACGGCCGGAGGCGCGCAGCGCCGCCCAGACGGGTACTCCCCGGCCACGCCTGGACATCTCCGGCACCCGGTCCATCGGGTCCCCGGCCGCGTCCGGGATCAGGTAGTCGCCCTGCGCCCCCATCGCCGCGTTGAGTGCCGCGGGGTCGCGCACGGCGACGATGCCGCAGTCGTAGGGCACGTTCAGCGTCTTGTGTGCGTCGGTCGCCCAGGAGTCCGCGAGCTCGACGCCCGCGGTCAGGTGGCGGTACGACGGCGAGGCGGCCGCCCACAGCCCGAACGCGCCGTCCACGTGCACCCAGGCCCCGTGCTCGTGGGCCAGGGCCACGCACTCCTCGAAGGGGTCGCAGGCGCCGGAATGGATGTTGCCGGCCTGCAGCAGCAGGATCGTCGGCCGGTCTTCGGTCGAGTCGGACGCGTCGCCGGTCGTCGCGTGCAGGGCACGGGCGAGGGCATCCGGCCGGATCCGGCCGTCCTCGTCGACATCCACCAGCTCGGCCGCCGGCAGCCCGAGGTAGCGCAGGGCGAGGTCGGCCGACGCATGGCGCTCGCGTCCGGCCAGCACCCGCACAGGCGGTGAGCCCGCCAGCCCACGATCGAGGTCCCAGCCGGCCTTGCGGAGCACGGCTTCGCGCGCAGCAGCGAGACCGGTGAAGTTGGCCATCGTCGCGCCGGTGACGAAGCCGACGCCACCCGGGCGGGAGCCCGAGCAGCTCGAGGAACCAGGAGGCAGCGACCTCCTCGACCGCGGCCACGCCCGGGGTGACCTTGCGGAGGACCGCGTTCTGGTCCCAGGCGCTCACCAGCCAGTCGGCGGCCAGCGCAGCCGGCTGCGAGCCGCCGATCACGAACCCGTAGAAGCGGCCCGACGGCATCGCCACCAGTCCCGGTTCACACGCGGCGGCCAGGAGGTCGACCACGTCCTCCGGGGGCGTCGGCCCGTCGGGCAGTCCCCGCCCGAGTGCGTGGCGGACGGTGTCGGCGTCGGCCCGCGGGGGCACCGGTCGGTCGGCCAGGCTCTCCAGCCAGGCGAGTGCGTGCTCGTGGGCCCGGTCGAGCGGCTTCGTGAACGGGAGGACGTGCGAGTCAGCCATGCACCGAGTGTTCGCCGTCGACCGGGGGTTCGCCATCCCGGTATAGATGCGTAAGCCCTAGCCTGATCCGGATGAGCCGTCTCAACGAGTTCGGACAGCCCGTCGGAGACCCGGTGGACTGGGCCCCGGGCCGCCGCCTCGGCCCGGTCACGCTCGCGGGTCGCACCGTCCGGCTGGAGCCGTTGGGCGACCACCACGTCGAGGGGCTGTACGCCGCCCTCTGCGTCGACTCGCCGCCGAGCGTCTGGACCTACATGCCCCACGGTCCCTTCGCGGACCTCGATGCGTTCGCGGCGTACGTCGGCGAGCTGCGCGCGATGCCGGCCACGGTCCCCCTGGCGGTCCTGCTGCCCGACGGCACACCGGTCGGCATCGCCACCTAGCTCCGCATCGACCACGCCAATGGGACGGCCGAGGTCGGGTACATCACCTACGCCGCCGCCCTGCAGCGCACCACCGCGGCGACCGAGGCGATGTACCTGATGGCCGCGCACGCGTTCGACGTTGTCGGCGTACGGCGGTACGAATGGAAGTGTGACTCCCTCAACGAGCCCTCCAGGCGCGCTGCGGTGCGCCTCGGGTTCACCTTCGAGGGCGTCTTCCGTCAGGCGGTCGTCACCAAGGGACGCAACCGTGACACCGCCTGGTTCGCCATCACCGACGACGAGTGGCCGCGCCTCCGGGCGGCGCTCGAGGCGTGGCTCGACCCGGCGAACTTCGACGACCAGGGGCGGCAGCGCAGTCCGCTGACCACGAGATGAGGAGCAGAGATGACGACACATCGGACGACAAGACAGCCACTGAGGGGCCAGGAGATCGCCGACGCGGGCCTCGAGGGCTGGCGCAAGGTGCTGAACAAGCTCGTCGTCCGCTACCAGACCGGTGACTTCAACACCGGCGCCGCGCTGGTCACCAAGATCGCCGAGGCGGCCGACGAGGCCAACCACCACCCCGACGTCGACCTGCGCTACCCGCACCTCACGGTCTCGCTCAGCAGCCACGACGTCGGCGCGATCACCGCCCGCGACATCCGGCTCGCGCGCAGGATCAGCGAGCTCGCCGAGGAGGCGGGCGTCAGCGCGACGGCGGCAGGCGCCGGACGTGCTCGAGCTCGCGCTGGACACCCCCGACCACGAGCGGTCACGCCGTTCTGGCCGGCGTTGCTCGGCTACGACTCGAAGCCGGACGACGACCTGGTCGACGGCGCGGACCGCACGCCGGCGGTCTGGTTCCAGGAGACCGACTCCGACGCCCCCGACCGGCAGCGCTGGCACCTCGACGTCAGCGTGCCCCACGACGTCGCCGAGGCGCGGCTCCAGGCCGTGCTCGACGCCGGCGGGACGCTGGTCGACGACGCCCGGGCGCCGGCGTTCTGGGTGGTGGCGGACGCCGACGGCAACCGGTCGTGCATCTGCACCTGGCAGGCGCGCGACTGACCCGCGGCCTGCGTCCCGGCACGTCAGGATGTGGGACCCGGATCCCACGCTTGGGACGACTGGCACACTGAGTTGAGCGCCGACGGGGGCGAGGGGCATGCTGTGCGCATGCAGGTCTCGAGCAACACCGCGAGATTCTCGTACGCACGCGACGCGTGAGCTGACGGCCCCAGCCGCAGCACCCGCGTCGACCCCTCGTCAGCCGACCGGCTCGAGGGGTTTTTTGTTGGGCTGACACGGCACGTCCACCGACGATGGCAGGACAGGAAGTTGAGCAGATGACCGAGCAGAAGGCGGGGAAGGGGCCCGCGATGGCGCCTCATGAGGCTGCCGGGACGGTGACCGGCGCGCAGAGCCTGATCAAGTCGCTCGAGCACGCCGGCGCGGAGAACATCTTCGGCATCCCGGGCGGCGCGATCCTCCCGGCGTACGACCCCCTCTTCGACTGCTCGATCCGGCACATCCTGGTGCGCCACGAGCAGGGCGCGGGCCACGCGGCCCAGGGGTACGCCGCCGCCACCGGCAAGGTCGGCGTCTGCATGGCCACCAGCGGCCCCGGCGCCACCAACCTGGTCACGCCGCTCGCCGACGCCCACATGGACTCCGTCCCGATGGTCGCCATCACCGGGCAGGTCGGCGCCGCGATCGGCACCGACGCCTTCCAGGAGGCCGACATCCGCGGCATCACGATGCCGATCACCAAGCACAACTTCCTGGTCACCGACCCCGCCGAGATCCCGCGCGTGGTGGCCGAGGCCTTCTACATCGCCTCCACCGGTCGCCCCGGCCCGGTGCTCGTCGACGTCGCCAAGTCCGCGCTCCAGGCGCAGACCACGTTCGTGTGGCCGACCGAGCTGAACCTGCCCGGCTACCGCCCCGTGACCCGGCCGCACGCCAAGCAGATCCGCGAGGCCACCCGGCTGGTCCTGGAGGCGCGCCGCCCGGTGCTCTACGTCGGCGGCGGCGTGATCCGCGCCCGCGCCAGCCAGGAGCTGCGGAGCTCGCCGAGCTCACCGGCATCCCGGTCGTCACCACGCTGATGGCGCGCGGCGCCTTCCCCGACAGCCACCCGCAGCACCTCGGCATGCCCGGCATGCACGGCACCGTGGCCGCGGTCGCGGCGCTGCAGAAGAGCGACCTGATCATCAGCCTCGGCGCCCGCTTCGACGACCGCGTCACCGGCAACCTCGACTCCTTCGCCCCCGGCGCCAAGGTCATCCACGCCGACATCGACCCCGCCGAGATCGGCAAGAACCGCGTCGCCGACGTGCCGATCGTCGGCGACGCCCGCGAGGTCATCGCCGACCTGACGGTCGCGCTGCGGGCCGAGCAGGAGCAGGGCCGCACCGGCGACTACGAGGGCTGGGTGAAGTTCCTGGCCGGGGTCAAGCAGCGGTACCCGCTCGGCTACGACGCCCCGGACGACGGCCTCGCCCCGCAGTACGTCATCGAGCGGCTCGGCGCGATCGCCGGACCCGAGGCGATCTACGTCTCGGGCGTCGGCCAGCACCAGATGTGGGCCACCCACTACGTGCAGTACGAGCACCCGAACACCTGGATCAACTCCGGCGGCCTCGGCACGATGGGCTTCGCGGTGCCGGCCGCGATGGGCGCCAAGGTCGGGCCGCCCGGACGCGACCGTGTGGGCGATCGACGGCGACGGCTGCTTCCAGATGACCAACCAGGAGCTCGCCACCTGCACGATCGAGGGCATCCCGATCAAGGTCGCGATCATCAACAACGAGTCGCTCGGCATGGTGCGGCAGTGGCAGACCCTGTTCTACGAGGGCCGCTACTCCAACACCGACCTGCACTCCAAGCGGGTGCCCGACTTCGTCAAGCTCGCCGAGGCGTACGGCGCCGTCGGCCTGGCCTGCGAGACCCCGCCGACGTGGACGCCACGATCAGCAAGGCGATGGAGATCAACGACGTGCCCGGTCGTGGTCGACTTCCGCGTCGAGCGCGACGCCATGGTGTGGCCGATGGTCGCCGCCGGCACGTCCAACGACGAGATCAAGTACGCCCGTGACCTCGCGCCCGAGTTCGAGGAGGACGATCTCTGATGACGACCCACACCCTGTCCGTCCTGGTCGAGAACAAGCCCGGTGTGCTCGCCCGCATCGCCGGGCTGTTCAGCCGCCGCGGCTTCAACATCGACTCGCTGGCCGTGGGCCCGACCGAGCACCCCGAGATCTCCCGGATGACCATCGTGGTCAGCGTCGAGGACTCCCGCTCGAGCAGGTCACCAAGCAGCTCAACAAGCTGGTCGAGGTGCTCAAGATCGTCGAGCTCGACGACCGCGAGGCCATGAGCGCGAGCTGCTGCTCGTCAAGGTCAGCGCCGACGCCGAGACGCGCGGCCAGGTGCTCGACGCCGTCCAGCTGTTCCGCGCCAAGGTCGTCGACGTCGCCCCCGACGCGGTCACCATCGAGGTCACCGGCAACGCCGACAAGCTCAAGGACTTCCTCGCCGTGCTCGAGCCGTTCGGCATCCGCGAGCTCGTCCAGTCCGGCATGGTCGCCATCGGTCGCGGCAGCCGCTCCATCACCGAGCGCACCCTGCGCCCCGTCCCGGTGCCGGTCCCCGCTGCGCGCTCCGTCCCCGGCTGACGAGCTTCCCCGCCCGCCGATGTAAACCGGGGTTACGGACGCAAGCATCGCCTGACCGGGCCCAGACCCGACAACCCAGCCGAGTCAACCGACCCCGACAAGAAGGAGAGCCCCCGTGGCTGAGATGTTCTACGACGACGACGCCGACCTGTCCCTGATCCAGGGCAAGAACGTGGCGGTGATCGGCTACGGCAGCCAGGGGCACGCCCACGCGCTGTCCCTGCGCGACTCGGGCGTCGACGTCCGCGTCGGCCTCGCCCGAGGCTCGAAGTCCCGCGCGAAGGCCGAGGCCGAGGGCCTGCGCGTGCTGACCCCCGCCGAGGCGGTGGAGGAGGCCGACGTCATCGTCATCCTCGCCCCCGACCACGTGCAGCGGAAGCTGTACGCCGAGTCGATCGAGCCCAACATCACCCCCGGCGACACCCTGGTGTTCGGCCACGGCTTCAACATCCGCTTCGGCTACATCACCCCGCCCGAGGGCGTCGACGTGTTCATGGTCGCCCCCAAGGGCCCGGGCCACCTGGTGCGCCGCGAGTACGTCGACGGGCGCGGCGTACCCGTCCTCGTCGCGGTCGAGAAGGACGAGTCCGGCAAGGCCTGGGACCTCGCGCTGTCCTACGCCAAGGCCATCGGCGGCCTGCGCGCCGGCGGCATCAAGACGACCTTCACCGAGGAGACCGAGACCGACCTGTTCGGCGAGCAGGCCGTGCTCTGCGGCGGCGCCAGCCAGCTGGTGCAGTACGGCTTCGAGGTGCTGACCGAGGCCGGCTACCAGCCCGAGGTCGCCTACTTCGAGTGCCTGCACGAGCTCAAGCTGATCGTCGACCTGATGTACGAGGGCGGCATCGCCAAGCAGCGCTGGTCGGTCTCCGACACCGCGGAGTTCGGCGACTACGTCTCCGGCCCGCGCGTGATCGACGCCCACGTGAAGGACAACATGCTCGCCGTCCTCGAGGACATCAAGAACGGCTCGTTCGCCCAGCGGTTCATCGACGACCAGGACAACGGCGGCAAGGAGTTCAAGGAGTTCCGCGCGCAGGGCGAGCAGCACCCGATCGAGTCGACCGGCCGTGAGCTGCGCAAGCTGATGGCCTGGGTCAAGAGCCACGACTCCGACTACGTCGAGGGCACCTCCAGCCGCTGACGGGGCCGTCGTCCGACGTTCCAGTCGCACGGGAACCGACGCTCCCCGGGTACGACCCCGGCGGAGCGTCGACTCTCGGCGCAGAATGACGTCCGTGAGCACTCAGGCCCCACGCGCGCAGCGCATGGGGCGTGCTCGGCGGCTCGATCGTCGATGGGCCGTGCTCGTCGTCGTGCTGTGGGTGCTCGAGGGGGTCGACCAGGCCAGCCGAGCAACGCGCTGGACCCGTACGGCGATCGAGCCGCGGACCGACGAGGGCCTGCGTCGGCGTGTTCGGGGCGCCGTGCCTGCACGGCGGCTACGCCGCACCTGGTCTCCAACACGGTGCCGTTCTTCGTGCTCGGCCTGATCGTGCTGCTCGAGGGCTGGCGGCCGCTGGTTGCACCGTCACCCTGTGGGTCGTCCTGGTCTCCGGGGCGGCGGTCTGGCTGCTCGCCCCGCCGGGGTCGGTGACGCTGGGCGCGAGCGGCGTGGTCTTCGGCTGGCTGACCTACCTGATGCGTCCGCGGGCTCTACTCGCGCAGCCCCGGCCAGGTCGCGCTCGGGGTGGTGGTGTTCCTGTTCTACGGCGGACTGCTGTGGGGCGTGCTGCCCACCGACGCGGCGTCTCCTGGCAGGCCCACGCCGGCGGTGCGCTCGGCGGGCTGCTCGCCGCCAGGGGCCACCGCGCCGACCAGGTCTGATCCCCGCTGGGACTGGGACTGCCCGGTCGTTGCGGCACACGGGACGCGGTCTCGCACGGGACCGTGGGAAACCGCAGCCGGACGGCCGGCTACTTCACCTCGGAGCGGAGCACCAGCCACAGCCCGACCACGAGCGGCACGACCAGCCAGATCAGTCCGGCGCCGCCGAGGTGGGCCCAGTCGGCTGCTGCCATCGTCGCCCTCGAAGAGCAGCCCGAGCGTAGTTGAAGTCCACCCAGCCCTGGACGTCGGCGAACCACGACTGGTTCGCCGCCAGCAGGCCGGCCAGCGTCGGCAGCACGAGCGAGTAGACGAAGTACCCCACGATGGCGCCCGGCGAGTTGCGGATCAGCACCCCGAGCGTGAAGCCCATCATCAGGCCCAGCACGTTGGCCAGCACGATCTCGGACAGGTGCCGAACGAGTCGTCCCACACCGGTCGACGTGCCGGTGATCGCCGTGCCGACGCATGTTGCCGAGCGGCGCCGATCGCCATCGCGAGGAGCATCGACACGACGCCGACGACCACGGCCGCGACCGCCTTGGCCAGATCACCCGGCCGCGGTGGGGGACCAGGGTGAACGTCGTCAGCCCGCTGCGCTGGCTCCACTCGCTGGTGACCGACAGGATCGCGACGATCGGCAGGATCACCGCCATCGGGAAGCCGATGGCCGCGGCGAAGCTGTCGTAGGTCAGCTCGCTGTCGGGGGCGAACAGGATCACCGCGGCGGTCGCCAGGGTGGCGGTGATGCCGATGCCTGCCATCAGCCAGAACCCCGACCGGGTGTCGAACATCTTGCGCAGCTCGACCGCCGACGACCCGGGTGAACGGGATCGGGGTGGCGCGTGCGGCGTCGGTGGTCCTCGCGGCCTGCCTCGGACCTGTGTCCGAGTGGTCATGGTGCTCATGCTGCTGCTCCTTCTCGTTGGGTCTCGGCGGTGAGCTCGAGGAACATCTCCTCGAGCCCGGCGCCGTCGGCGGACCGGAGCTCGGTGAGGGCGACGCCGGCCGCCAGCGCGACCTGGCCGACCCGCGCGGCGTCGGCCTGCGGTGCGGACGGCGCCGTCGGGGCCGACGGTGCTGGCGATGCCCGGCCAGCTCGAGGGCGTGCGCGAGGGTGCCGGCGCCGCAGCTGCGTACGACGGTCCCGGCGGCCTGCAGCAGCTCGGCCTTGGTGCCCTGCGCGACGATCCGGCCGTTGCCGATCACGACGAGGTCGTCGGCGATGACCTCGATCTCGTGCAGCAGGTGCGAGGACAGCAGCACGGTGCCGCCCTGGTCGGCGTACGACCGCAGCAGGTCGCGCATCCACCGGATGCCGGCCGGGTCGAGACCGTTGGCGGGCTCGTCCAGGATCAGCACCGACGGGTCGCCGATCAGGGCGGTGCGCGATGCCGAGCCGCTGGCGCATCCCGAGCGAGTAGTTGCGCACCCGGCGGTCGGCCTCGGTGTCGGTCAGGCTGACCCGGTCGAGCATCTCCTCGACCCGGGTGCCGGGGCAGTCCCATGGTGCGCGGCGGCGATGGTGAGGATCTCGCGGCCGGTGCGCCCGGCGTGCTGCGCGGAGGCGTCGAGCAGGACGCCCACCTCGAGGCCGGGGTTGGGCAGGTCGGAGAACCGCTCGGCCGTCGATGCGGGCGGAGCCGGACGTGGGGGGAGTCAGCCCGACCATGACGCGCATGGTCGTGGACTTGCCGGCGCCGTTGGGTCCGAGGAACCCGGTCACCCGGCCCGCCTCGGCGGTGAAGGTGACGTCGTCGACGGCGGTGAAGCCGCCGTACCTCTTGGTGAGGGACTCGATGGTGATCATGGGGGAGAGCCTCGCCGCGACGGGGCGCTCCGCCACATCGGGGAGGCCGCTGGACCCACCCCTGACCGACCCCGGGAGTCTCTCGGGGTCACCCTGAGGCGGTGCAGGGGAGGGCCGGTCAGGGACGGGGGTGGGTCCCGGCCCGGAACACCTGCGACGGCTCCTCGTACCACCGCTCCATGACCCCGAGCTCATCCATCCCGATCCTCCGGGCCACACCCTGGGAGGGGTAGTTGTCGACGTGGGTGAGCGCCCAGACCTCGCGAGGCCGTGGTCGAACCCGGGCGCAGCACCGCGGCGGCCGCCTCGCTGGCGTACCCGCGGCCCCAGGAGTCCGGGTGCAGGTGCCAGCCGATCTCGACCTCGCCGGGCTCGGCGTTCGGCAGCGTCAGCAGCAGCACCGACCCGCGACCACCCCGGTCTCGCGCACCTCGACGCCCAGAAGCCGAGCGGCGGGTCCTGGAACGCGCGTGGTAGCGCTCGATGCGCTCGCGCGCCTCGTCGAGGTCGGCCATCGGCACCGGCTCGCCGTCGCCGAGCCACTTGATCACCTCGATCCGGCTCTGGATGTCGAGCACCCGGGGCGCCTCGGCGAGCCGCCAGGGCCGGATCAGGAGCCGCTCGGTCTCGGCCACCACGTCGCCGGCGGAGGTCGCTGCCATGGGTCGCAGTCTGCCACGCCCGGGAACAGATCGGCACCAGCCCCCGTTCTGGCCCACGTGAAGATCGAGATCTGGTCCGACGTCGTCTGCCCCTGGTGCTACATCGGCAAGCGCCGTCTGGAGACGGCGCTGGCCGGCTTCGAGCACGGCGACGACGTCGAGATCGTCTACCGCTCCTTCCAGCTCGACCCGGCCGCCCCGCGCGTGCCCGAGCAGACGGTGGCCGAGCACCTCGGCGCGAAGTACGGCGGCGGCCCGGCGGCCGGCCAGCAGATGGTCGACCGGACCGAGGCCGTCGCCGCCGAGGAGGGACTGCTGTTCCGCCTCGGCGAGGCCCAGCGCGTCAACACGGTCGACGCCCACCGGCTGCTCCACCTCGCGCTCGAGCCGGGGGCCCAGGCTCCAGGCGGCCCTCAAGGAGGAGCTGCTCGCGGCGTACTTCCTGCGGGCGGAGAACGTCGCCGACCACGACGTGCTGCGTCGTACGGCGGAGAAGGTCGGCCTCGACCCGGACGCGGTCGACGAGGTGCTCGCCGAGCGACGAGCTACGCCGACGCCGTCGAGCACGACATCCGCCAGGCGGCCGCCCTCGGCGCCACCGGGGTGCCGTTCTTCGTCGATCGACCGGAAGTACGGCATCTCCGGCGCCCAGCCGGCCGAGGTGTTCACCCAGGTGCTCGAGCAGGCCTGGGACGACGCGCACCCGCGGCTCGAGCACTCGGCGGCCGGCGTCGACGACGACGGCCTGCGGCCCCGACGGCTGCGACGATCTGACCGCCCGTCGTCCACAGGCACGGTCAACCATCTGTGGACCGAGGCGGCGGTCCTGTGGACGACGGCCGGTTCTGTGGAGGACACGCCGAGCGACGAGAATTCGCAGAAATAGTTGGCGAAACCCCCTTGCGGGGTGCGGCGATCGGGCGTAGAAATCTCTCACGCACTCCCTTCGGGGAGAGCGGGATCGCTCGAAGCAAAGGTCCAGACGGCGGGGCAACCCGTCGCGGTGGGCACGGTGACGGCCACCGGGACCGGAGGGGAGAGCGATCGATCGGAAGGTCACCGTTCTCCGGTCAACCAGAAGGGCCCAGCAACTCATACTTGCTGGGCCCTTCGCCTGTCCCGGGCAGCCTCTCCGCCGGCGGCGCCCGCGGCGGGAAGCCCACGGTCGCGCCGCCGCCACCGACGTGGACTCGGCGGTTCGGTTACGCTGGCGGACGCACAGCGTCGTGCGGGCAGACTCATCATCAACGTCAGGACCGTCGTGACCTCCTCCGATTCCCGGCCCGTCGTACTCATCGCCGAAGAGCTCAGCCCCGCGACCGTCGAGGCCCTCGGCCCCGACTTCGAGATCCGCCACTGCAACGGCGCCGACCGCGCCGAGCTGCTCGGCGCCATCGCCGACGCCGACGCGATCCTGGTGCGCTCCGCCACCAAGGTCGACGCCGAGGCGCTGGCCGCCGCGAAGCGGCTCAAGGTCGTCGCCCGCGCCGGCGTCGGGCTGGACAACGTCGACGTCAAGGCCGCCACCCAGAACGGCGTGATGGTCGTCAACGCGCCCACCTCCAACATCGTCAGCGCCGCCGAGCTCGCCGTCGCGCTGATGCTCGCGGCCGCCCGCCACATCAGCCCCGCCCACGCCGCGCTGACCCGCGGGGAGTGGAAGCGCAGCAAGTACACCGGCATCGAGCTCTACGAGAAGACCGTCGGCATCGTCGGCCTCGGCCGCATCGGCGTGCTCGTCGCCCAGCGGCTGGCCGCCTTCGGCATGGACGTGATCGCCTACGACCCCTACGTGCAGGCCGGCCGCGCCGCCCAGATGGGCGTGCGGATGGTCAGCCTCGAGGAGCTGATGGCCGAGTCCGACTTCATCAGCGTGCACCTGCCCAAGACCCCCGAGACCGTCGGGCTGATCGGCGCCGACCAGTTCGCGATCGCCCGGCCCGGGCTGGTGCTGGTCAACGCCGCCCGTGGCGGCATCGTCGACGAGAAGGCGCTGTACGACGCCCTCAAGACCGGCCGGATCGCCGCGGCCGGCCTCGACGTCTTCGCCCAGGAGCCGTGCACCGACTCGCCGCTCTTCGAGCTCGAGAACGTCGTCGCCACCCCCCACCTCGGCGCCTCCACCGACGAGGCCCAGGAGAAGGCCGGCGTCGCCGTGGCCCGGTCGGTGCGGCTCGCGCTGTCCGGCGAGCTGGTGCCCGACGCGGTCAACGTGCAGGGCGGCGTCATCGCCGAGGACGTCCGCCCCGGCATCCCGCTGGTGGAGAAGCTCGGCCGCATCTTCACCGCGCTGGCCGGCGAGGTCGCCCAGCAGATCGACGTCGAGGTGCGCGGCGAGATCACCGAGTACGACGTCAAGGTGCTCGAGCTCGCCGCGCTCAAGGGGGTCTTCGCCGACATCGTCGAGGACCAGGTCTCCTACGTGAACGCGCCGCTGCTCGCCGCCGAGCGCGGCACCGAGGTCCGCCTGGTCACCGACCCCGAGAGCCCCGACCACCGCAACCTGATCACCATCCGCGGCACCCTGGCCGACGGGTCGCAGGTCTCGGTCTCCGGCACGCTGATCGGCATCACCCAGCGCGAGCGGCTGGTCGAGGTCAACGACTTCGTGGTCGACCTCGAGCCCACCGAGCACCTCGCGTTCTTCACCTACGAGGACCGGCCCGGCATGGTCGGCACCGTCGGCAAGATCCTCGGCGACGCGGGCGTCAACATCGCCGGCATGCAGGTCTCCCGCGACGAGAAGGGCGGCCAGGCGCTGGTCGCGCTCTCGGTCGACTCCGCCGTGCCGGCCGAGGTGCTCGAGGAGATCCGGGCGCGATCGAGGCCGAGACCGTCCGCGGGGTCGGCCTCTCCGAGTAGCCGAGCGGCTGGAGCGGCCCAGCGTCAGTGGACTCGGTCCCCAGGGTGTCGCGGATCTTCTCGGCGTCGGTGCGCGGCGCGAGCGCGGCACAGCTGCGGGCTCGGGTTGTCGTAGGTCTGCCGCATCCCGCGGACGCCGTCCTCCACGACGAAGCGTCGCGCGGGTGAAGGCCGCGGCGTCCTTGACGCTCACCTGCGGCACGCAGCGGTAGTCGACGGTGAACGCCTCCGGGGTGATCCGGGTGTTCACGTAGCCGCGCAGGTTGGTCCAGAACCTCAGGTTGGGGTTGTACGCCGCCCACGGGTGCTGGCCGGTCGGCTCGTCGTACCCGTCGCCGCCGGAGGTGACCGAGGAGCACACGAACTCCGAGCCGACGACGGGGGAGTCGGGCGTCCGGAAGTCCTCGAGCACCTCGGAGGCCCAGTGGGCGTGGACGTCGCCGGTGAGCACGACCGGGTTGCGCACCTGCGCGTTCACCCAGGCAGTCGGTCACGCGGGCCCGGGAGGGGCGGTAGCCGTCCCAGGCGTCCATCGAGACGGTGTTGTCCGGCGTCGCGGTGGTGTCGCGGCGGCCGAAGAACACCTGCTGGCCGATGACGTCCCAGGTGGCGCGGCTGCTGGCGAACCCGTCGGCCAGCCACTGCTCCTGCGGCATGCCCGGCAGTGACCGGGTCGGGTCGTCGGCGGCGGCGCAGTCCTTGAAGCCGTCGCCGCAGGCCTGGTCGTTGCGGTACTGCCGGGTGTCGAGCATGTGGAAGTTCGCCAGGCGGCCCCACTGGAGCCGGCGGTAGATCTGCATGTCCGGGCCGACTCGGGATCGAGGGCGGCGCAGCGGCATGTTCTCGTAGTACGCCTTGAAGGCCGCGGCCCGTCGGTTCATGAACCCCGGCACCGACGCGGCGTTCTCCGGGGTCTCGTCGGCCCAGTTGTTGTCGACCTCGTGGTCGTCGAAGACCACCAGCCAGGGCGCCACGGCGTGGGCCGCCTGGAGGTCGGGGTCGGTCTGGTACTGCGCGAGCCGCTGGCGGTAGTTGGCCAGGGTCACCGTCTCCGGACCGCGGTGGTCGCGCACGTGCCGCTCGGAGCGATGTACGCCCTGTACTCGTACTGGTAGTCGCCGAGGTGCAGCACCAGGTCGGGCTGGTCCTCGGCGAGCCGGCGGTACGCCGTGAACCAGCCGTGCTCGTAGGTCGCGCACGAGACGAACGACATCGCGAGGGACCCCGGCGAGGAGTCGGACGCGGGAGCCGTGCGGGTGCGGCCGACCGGGGAGTGGTACCGGCCGAGCTTGAACCGGTAGAAGTACTCGCGGCCCGGCAGCAGCCCGCTCACCTCGACGTGCACCGAGTGGGCGTTGGTGGCCCTGGCCGTTCACCGTGCCGGAGCGGACGACGTTCGCGAACGCGGCGTCCGTGGCCACCTGCCACTGCACGGCGTACGTGCTCGTCGACATCCCGCCGAGGCCGTCGTCGGCGAGCGGGGTGACGGCGAGCCGGGTCCACAGCACCACGCCGTCGGGCGCGGGTCGCCGCTGGCGACGCCGAGGGTGAACGGGTTCGTGCGGGGCGGTGCGGCCGCCGCCGTGGCGCGGGTGTCGAGCCGGGGCGCGGCCAGGGCAGCGGCGGCCCCGGTCACCAGGCCGGTCTTCACCAGGGTCCTGCGGGAGGTGTGCATGCATCAAGCAAACCGCGTCTCCGTCGACATTTCGGACGAAGGCGCGGAAAATTCGGGTCGGAACAGTCAGGTGCCGTGCGGCGTCAGGCCACCAGGGTGGGCGCCCCCGCGGACGAAGCCGGGGTCCGCGAGCGTCTCGCGCCAGGCCTCGCCGAGCCGGGCGATCGCGTCGCTGAGCACGTGCGCGGGCTGGGTGTAGGGCAGCCGGACGAACCGGTCGAGCCCGCCCTCGGGCGCGAAGGCCGGGCCCGGCGGCGAGCAGCACGTCGTGGCGCGCCGCCTTGGGAGCCAGCGCCGAGGAGAGCGCCTCCGGCAGCTCGCACCACAGGTTCAGCCCGCCGCCGGGCCGGCTGACCCGCCAGTCGGGCAGGTGCTCGGCGACGGCCGCGAGGGCGGCGTCGCGGGAGGCCCGCAGCTGCTCGCGTCGGTGGTCGAGCAGCTCGCCGCCCGCGCTGAGCAGCTCGGTCGCCACCAGCTGCTCGAGCAGCGGCGCGCCCAGGTCGAGGCTCAGCCGGGCCCGGAAGAACGCGTCCACCCGGCCGTCGGGAATGCGCAGCCAGCCGATCCGCAGCCCGCCCCAGAAGGGCTTGCTCAGGCTGCCGACGCTGATCGCGTCGGGGGCGTACGACGCGAACGGGGCGGGCAGCTCCTGGCCGTCGAGCGCCAGCGCGACCATCGACTCGTCGACGATCGCGGTCGTCCGGGTGCGGGCCAGCACCCGGGCCACCTGCTCGCGCGCGGCGTCGCCCATCAGCGCGCCGGTCGGGTTGTGGAAGTCCGGGATCAGGTAGGCCACCCGGGGCGCGACCTGGCGCAGCGTCGCGGCCAGGCCCTCGACGTCCGGCCCGGCCACCGCGGCGTCCGGTGGCACGTCGACCCCGACGAGCCGGGCGCCGGAGTGGGTCAGCGTGGCGATCGCGTTGGGGTAGGTCGGGCTCTCCACGACCGCCCGGTCCCCGGTCGAGAGCAGCGCCCGCGCCGCGATCGCGACGCCGGCCAGCGCCCCGGCACGACCATGATCTGCTCCGGGCTGGTGGGCAGCCCGCGGGCGGCGTACGACGCGGCGACGGCCTCGCGCAGCACCGGCAGCCCCGAGGGGTAGTAGCCGGTCCCGGCGAGGTACGCCGGCAGCTCGGCGACGGCCCGCTCGTAGGCCGCCAGCACGCCCGGGCCGGGCACCGGCGCAGCGCAGGTGAGGTCGATCTTGTCCTGCGGCAGGTCGCCGGGCGGGAGCAGGTGGTCGCCGCGGTGCCCGCGGCTGGCCGGCAGGCTGGCCACGCTGCCCGACCCCTGGCGCGAGACCAGGAAGCCGTGGTCGCGCAGCTCGGCGTAGGCCCGGGTGACGGTGGTGCGGCTGACCGCCAGCGCGTCGGTGAGCTCGCGCTCGCTGGGCAGCCGGGCGCCGACCGGCACGCGGCCGTCGGTGATCAGCACGCGCAGGCCCTCGGCCAGCCCCTTGTACGCCGGCGACCGGTCGAACTCGCCGAGCAGGGTGGCTATCCGGGAGGCGGCGAGGACGCGGGACATGCAGGCCAGTGAAGCACGATTGGCTATGTCGGACCAGACCAATTGGTGGTGGACTGGGAGCCATGACCAGCGACGTCGGCCTCGAGACCCTGGGAGACGCGGCCCCGCGCCGGGTGCGCGAGCTGGCCCGGCTCGGTCCGGTCGCCCAGCTGCGGGCCGGCCGGCTGCCGCGCCGCCTCAACCAGCTCGCGCTCGGCCTGGCGCTCTACGGCCTCACGCTCGGCGATGATGATCCGGGCGACCCTCGGCAACGCCCCGTGGGACGTGCTCCACCAGGGCATGGCCATCCACCTGCCGATCAGCATCGGCACCGCCGTGATCGTGATGAGCCTCGTCGTGCTGCTGCTCTGGATCCCGCTGCGCGAGCTGCCCGGGCTGGGCACGGTCGCCAACTCGCTCGCCGTCGGCCTGACCGCCGACCTGGCGCTCGCGTGCTCGACGCCCCCGAGGCGCTGTGGGAGCGCGTCGCTGCTCATGGTCGGCGGCGTCGTGCTCAACGCCCTCGCGACCGCGCTCTACATCGGCTCCCAGTTCGGTCCCGGCCCGCGGGACGGGCTGATGACCGGCCTGCACCGTCGTACCGGCGTCTCCATCCGGCTGGTGCGCACCGGCCTCGAGGTGCTCGTCGTCGCGATCGGCTGGGTGCTCGGCGGCGTGGTCGGCCTCGGCACCGTGCTCTACGCGGTGGCGATCGGCCCGCTGGTCCAGCTGATGCTGCCCGCGGTTCATCGTCGAGCTCGAGGTGCCGACCCGCGGGTCGACGCCCGGCGGAGCGGCTCAGTCGGCCAGCCCGCAGCGGTAGGCCAGCACGACCGCCTGCAGCCGGTCGCGGACCCCGAGCTTCATCAGGATCCGGGCGACGTGCGTCTTCACGGTGCCCTCGCCGATGTAGAGCCGGCCGGCGATCTCGGCGTTGGAGCAGCCGTCGGCCATCAGCCGGAGCACCTCCCGCTCGCGCTCGGTCAGCGACGCCAAGGCGTCCGGGGGCGACCGTGGTCGTCGTACGCCGGGTGAGCTCGCCGGCGACCCGCCGCGCGACGGACCCGGCGAGCACCGCGTCGCCCGTCGCGGCCGCCCGGATCGCCGCGACGAGCCGGTCGGCCGGTGCGTCCTTGAGGAGGAACCCGCTGGCGCCGGCGGCGAGGGCCTCGTGCACGTTGGCGTCGGTGTCGAACGTCGTCAGGATGACGACCGCCACGGGGTCGACTGGAGGCGCCGGGTGGCCTCGAGCCCGTCGATGACCGGCATCCGGATGTCGAGCAGGACCACGTCGGGGGCGAGCTCGGCAGCCAGCCGGACCGCCTCCTCGCCGTTGGTCGCCTCGCCCACGACCTCGAGGTCCGGGCTCGGCGCCCAGGATCATCCGCAGCCCGGTGCGGACCAGCTCCTCGTCGTCGGCGAGCAGGACCCGGATCGTCATGACGCCGCCGTCGGCAGCACCGCGCGGACCAGGAAGCCGCCGGTGGGCGGGGCCCGGCCTCGACGGTCCCGCCGTAGAGGTGGGCGCGTTCGCGCATGCCGATCAGCCCGTGGCCGGGCCGTCGGACCCGGTGGGGTGCCGTGGCCCGCGCCCGTCGTCGGCGATCGTCAGCTCGACGCCGTCGGGCAGGTAGGCGACGTCGACCGCCACGGTCGTCGGGCCGCCGTGCTTGAGGGTGTTGGTGAGCGCCTCCTGCACGATCCGGTACGCCGACAGGTCGAGCCCAGCGGGCAGCGGCCGCGGCCGACCGCTCACCGAGACCGAGACCGGCAGCCCGGCCTCCCGGACCCGGTCGACCAGCAGGTCGAGGTGCTCGAGGCTCGGTCGCGGCTCGAGCTCGTCGGGCGCGATGTCGACGAGGATGTCGAGCATCCGGCGCAGCTCGCCGAGCCCCTCGCGTCCGGTCGAGTCGATCGCGGCGAGCGCCCTGCGCGCGGCCTCCACGTCGGTCGCCAGGACCCGGTCGGCGGCCTGGGCCTGGAGCACGATGACGGCCAGGCTGTGCGCGACGAGGTCGTGCAGCTCGCGGGCGATCCGGGCCGCTCGTGCGCCACCGCCGCGCGGGTGGCCTCGTCCCGGTCGCGCTCGAGCGCCTCGGCGCGCGACGCCAGCTCGGCCATCTCGTGCGACGGTGCCGCATCCAGCGGCCGAGGCCCCAGAGGCGCCGAGGACGAACCAGCCCGGCAGCACCTCGTCGACGGGGTCGCCCCGCTGGAGCCGCGGGATGTCGACGCTGAGCACCAGTGCGGCCAGCACGAACAGGCCGACGCCGGAGGCCCAGGCGGAGCCGTAGGAGCCGAGCGCGTAGACCGCCAGCAGCACGGCGAACCAGGGCTCGCCCGGTGGCCCCCCAGCAGGTGGTCGGCGGCGATGGCGGCCAGCACGACCAGCAGCACCGGCAGCGGGTACCGGCGCGCGACGAGCACCGGGCAAGCGTGAAGGCGACCGCGACCAGGGCGTTGAGCGGCCGGCCGCCGACGTCGTACGACGACGGCGCGGACCAGATCTGCGACCTGGGCGGAGCACGAACAGCCCCACAACCGTGAGGACCAGGGCCGCCCGGGCCACGCGCTGGCCACGTCACCGCACAAATGTAGTGAGCGAAGGCGCGGCCAGGGATCTGCCTTTCGGCAGACGCCTGCAGGCAGACGACGCAGTCGCCGCGGCGCTCCTACGCGTCATGGCCTGACCGCTTCCGTCGCTGCCCAGGAGAAAGACATGACCACCTCGCTGCCCGTTCCGCCCTGGCGGCCCTGCTGCTCATCGGGCCGGTCGCCGCCGAGCTGATCTGGCACGCGTTCGGCGACAGCGGGGACCTGGGGTTCGCGGCCTCGCAGGTCCTGGGCTGGCTGCTGCTGGCGACGGTCGTCCTCGACGGTGGCCGCCGACCACGCGGCAGGCGCCGCACGCAGCGGTCGCGTCGGTAGGCGACTCGTCCTGGTCGGGCTGCGCCCTGCAGATCCTCTTCGGCGTGGGCTACGGCGCCACGGCGGCGCATCGACGGGGAGCCGCTGGAGGGATCGTTCGTGGTGTTCCTGCTCGGCTTCCTGGCGATGTTCGTCGGTGGCCTCACGTGGGGCCGGTCGCTGCGTCGTGCAGTGGTTCCCGGCCTCGCCGGCCGGGCGTGGTCGTGACTGCCGTGCGCGGGCTTCCTCGCGATCGCCCTCGGGATCGACCCGTTGCACGACGTCTTCCTGCTGTCGTCGTACGCCGCCTGGGTGCTGGTCGGCCGCGGCCTCGACGAGGCTGGCCCCGGACGCGGCCGAGGTCAGCGCCGCGTCGCGATGATCGCCGACGCGTCGGGGGCGACCATCACCTCGACGGCGGTGAACCGCTCGTCGGTCAGCCAGGTCTCGCGCAGGATGTCGACGCGGCCGGCGGTGATCGGCGGCCAGATCTCGCAGGGCGTGAAGTCGTCGAGCACGACGATGCCGCCGGGCTCGACGAGGTCGGCCACGGCGTCGACGCTGGCGTCCTCGGGGACCGAGGGGTCGAGGAACAGCAGCGAGTAGGGGCCCTTGTTGCGCAGCGTCGACCAGTCGGCGGCGAGCACCTCGACCTGCGGGTCGTCGGTGAAGATCTCCTGCGCCGCGGTGGCCAGGTCGGCGTCGAGCTCGGCGGAGAGGATCTGGGTGCCGGGGCGTACGCCGGAGCGCAGCCACGCCGTACCGACGCCGCAGCCGGTGCCGAACTCCGCCATGGTGCCGCCCCGCGTGGCCGCCAGCGTGGCCAGCAGCCGGCCGGTCTCGTTGCGGCAGAACGAGACGTAGCCCGCGCGACGGGAGACGTCGAAGGCCCGCGAGACGATCGCCGGCACCTCGGGCGGTGCGACTCATGTCGACGAGTCTCGCAAATCCGCCGGGGTACGCCAGCGCTGCGAGGACCGTCTCGGATCGTGGGACGGTCGCCAAAGGGCGGACAGCGCCAGGGGGCGGCCTACGATCGGCTCACCATGCGGAGGAACTTCGTACTTATTTGCCGCCGTGGCGGGGCCTGACACTCGATAGGCCACCTCGCCGCGGAGTTCGGCGTACCCCGCCACCTGGCCCGTCACCCCCTCCGCGAGCGAGACGACGAAGTTCCACCCGCTACTTCCGAACCCGATCCACCCACGCGATCCGTGGGCCCTCGACTCGGTTCATCTCCTCCGGATGCAACGTCAGCCAGCACGCCAATCCATGATCCACAGGAGACAAGACCGATGTACGACATGTACCCCGAGTGGGGTCCGGCCAAGAACAACCCCGACAGCCCGACGAGCACCCAGGCACTCCAGGCCGCGCTCGACCTGCGAGACAACGGCGGCGAGCGACCGGACGACAACTAGCCTCGCCGCATGCCGACTCCCCCACCTTCCAGGTCCGTTGAAGCTCGCCGTCATCCCCGGCGACGGGATCGGACCGGAGGTCACCGCCGAGGCCCTCAAGGTGCTCGAGCAGGCGACGCCCACCGGGGTGAAGTTCGAGCCCACCCGCTACGACCTCGGCGCGGAGCGCTACCTCGCCACCGGCGAGGTGCTGCCCGACTCGGTGCTCGAGGAGATCCGTCAGCACGACGCGATCCTCCTCGGCGCGGTCGGCGGCAAGCCCGGCGACCCGAACCTGCCGCCCGGCATCCTCGAACGCGGGCTGCTGCTGCGGCTGCGCTTCGAGCTCGACCACTACGTCAACCTGCGTCCCTCGCGGATCTTCCCCGGCGCCGCCTCACCCCTGGCCGACCCCGGCGAGGTCGACTTCGTCGTCGTGCGCGAGGGCACCGAGGGGCCCTACACCGGCAACGGCGGGGCGCTCCGCGTCGGTACCCCGCAGGAGATCGCCACCGAGGTCTCGGTCAACACCGCCTTCGGCGTCGAGCGCGTCGTGCGCGACGCCTTCCGCCGGGCCCAGAAGCGCCGCGGGAAGCTGACCCTGGTCCACAAGACCAACGTGCTGGTCAACGCCGGCGCGGTCTGGTGGCGGCTGGTGCAGGAGGTGGCGCAGGAGTTCCCCGACGTCACCGTCGACTACATGCACGTCGACGCCACGATGATCTTCATGGTCACCGACCCGGCGCGCTTCGACGTGATCGTCACCGACAACCTCTTCGGCGACATCATCACCGACCTGGCCGCCGCCATCACCGGTGGCATCGGCCTGGCGGCCAGCGGCAACGTCAACCCCGACCGCACCGCCCCGTCGATGTTCGAACCCGTCCACGGCTCCGCCCCCGACATCGCCGGGCAGCAGAAGGCCGACCCGACCGCCGCGATCCTCTCGGTCGCGCTGATGCTCGAGCACCTCGGCCTCGAGGACGCGGCGGCCGGTCGAGGACGCGGTGGTCGCCGACCTCGCCGCGCGCACGCCCGGCGCCCCGGTCGTCACCGCCGAGGTGGGCGACGCGATCGCGGCCGCGTAGCGGGGTAGTCCGCGCCAGCTCAACCGCGGCGACCGGCCCAGTCTGCACCGGACCGCCGACGCGAGTCGCGGACGCCTGCACCCCGCTGGCGTCCGCGCGCACGGCGTCTACGGTCCATCGAGTCGCCGCCGGCCGCGTCCGGCGGAGCGGGCTCACCGTCCCCTCGAAACCACCCTCGCCGGAGAGATAGCGTGCCCCCATGACGCTCGACATCACCACCACTGCCTCGGACAGCCCGCGCAGCGACTCCGAGGTCCCCGAGATCCTGGCCAACCCGGGATTCGGCACCCACTTCACCGACCACATGCTCACCGTCGAGTGGACGCCCGAGCAGGGCTGGCACGGCGGCCGGATCACGGCGTACGGGCCGCTGAGCCTGGACCCGGCGACCGCGGTGCTGCACTACGCGCAGGAGACCTTCGAGGGCATGAAGGCCTACCGCCACGAGGACGGGTCGATCTGGACCTTCCGGCCGGAGGAGAACGCCAAGCGGATGGCGCGGTCCTCGCGCCGGCTGGCCTTCCCGGTGCTCGAGCCCGAGGACTTCGTGCAGGCCGTCGACGCCCTGGTCGAGGTCGACCAGCGCTGGGTCCCGCGCCGAGGGGCGGGGGAGAAGAGCCTCTACCTGCGGCCGTTCATGATCGCCTCCGAGGTGTTCCTCGGCGTCCGTCCGGCCCAGCACGTGACGTTCATGGTGATCGCCTCGCCTGCGGGCGCCTACTTCAAGGGCGGCATCACGCCGCTGACCCTCTGGCTGACCGAGGAGTACACCCGCGCCGGTCGCGGCGGCATGGGCGCGGCCAAGACCGGCGGCAACTACGCCAGCTCGCTGGTCGCCCAGCAGGAGGCGATCGCGCAGGGCTGCGACCAGGTCGTCTTCCTCGACGTCGCCGAGGGCAAGTACGTCGAGGAGCTCGGCGGCATGAACCTGTACTTCGTCTACGCCGACGGCCACATCGTCACGCCCGAGACCGGCACCATCCTCGAGGGCATCACCCGCTCGGCGATCATCGACCTCGCGGCAAGAAGGGCCACCAGGTCGAGGAGCGCAAGTTCTCCATCGACGAGTGGCGCGACGGCGTGGCCAGCGGCGACATCACCGAGGTCTTCGCCTGCGGTACGGCCGCGGTGGTCACCCCGGTCGGGACGCTGAAGTGGGAGGGCGGCGAGGTGACCGGACGAGCCGAGGCCGGCCCGCTGACGATGGAGATCCGCCAGGCCCTCGTCGACATCCAGTACGGCCGTGCCGACGACACCTTCGGCTGGATGCACCGAGTCGTCTGACTCATCGTCTGCCTACTCCCTTGGGCAGGCCGGCCCGGCTCGGTGACGCTCCGGTCCGGCACCCTTGCCGTGATCTCGTGCCCGACCTCTGCCGAGGAGCCCGCGGACGCCCTCATGTCGGCGACTACCGGCTGCTGGCGCCGATCGGCGAGGGCGGCATGGGTGTGGTCCACCTGGCGCAGGCGCCCGACGGCCGGCGGGTGGCGCTGAAGGTGCTGCGACCGCACGTCGTCGGTGACAGCGAGGCGCGCGAGCGGCTCGCCCGCGAGGTGAGCTCGCTGCGCCGGATCACCAGCCCGCGCATCGCCGAGATCCTCGACGCCGACCCGCACGGCGCGTGCCCTACGTGGTCACCCGCTACGTGCCCGGTCTCTCGCTCTACCACCACGTCGCGGAGGAGGGGCCGATCACGGCGGCGACCTGCTGCACTTCGCCGATGTCTGGCCGAGGCCCTGCAGGCGGTCCACTCCGTCGGCGTGCTGCACCGCGACATCAAGCCCACCAACGTGTTGATGGAGGGTCGCTCCCCGGTCCTGATCGACTTCGGCCTGGCCCGGGTCGCGGAGGACGCCCGGCTGACCCGCACCGGTTGGCTGCTCGGCACCCCCGGCTACCTCGCCCCGAGATCCTGTACGGCGACGACGCCAGCGAGGCCTCCGACGTGCACGCCTGGGCGGCGACGATGGTCTTCGCGGCAACCGGGCGGCCGCCGTACGGCAAGGGCCCGGCGATGGCGGTGATGGACCGCGTACGCCGCGGCGAGCATGACCTGTCGGGCGTGCCCGAGCCACTGGGCGATGCTGCGCGAGTGTCTCGACCGGAGCCGCTGGAGCGCCCGACGCTGCGTGAGCTGCGCGGCTGGCTGCGGGACGTCCGCCGGCGTTCCCACCTCGCGGCCCGGCGTCGCGCCGGGAACCCGAGCACTGGACGATGCCGGTCCGCTCGAGCGCCCGGCCCCAAGGCCCCCCCGCTCGCCCTCGGCCGCCCCGCCCCCAGCCCAGCCGCTTCCTGTCCAGCCAGGAGCCGGCGACGCAGGTGCTGCCCCGCGCAGCCGGAGCAGCCGCGCCAGCCCGACCCGCCACCACGTGCAGCCATACCAGCCGGTGGCTCCGCCGATCCGGCAGCCGACCCGCGGTGCCCAGCGGGTGCTGCAGCTGCTCGGCCTGGGGGCGCTGGCCAGCGCGCCGTCGCCTACGCGCCGTACCTCGGGCTCGCGCTGCTCGTCGTCCTCGTCCTGCTGCTGCGCACGGTCTCGATGGGCCGGCAGCGACACGGCCGTCGGCGCATGGTTCGCGGCCGCGCCCCGTGGTACGACGTCCCGACGACCACGCTCTCGACGCCCGGCTACGTCGTGATCGCCTCCTTCGGCACGTTCTCCCTGATCGCCGTGGCAGCGCTGATCGGCCTGGCGATGTTCTCGCTGGCCTACCTCTTCGGGCAGCCGGGGGATCCGCTGTTGCTGGCGGGCCTCGCGTTCACGCCCGCGCTGTGGTGGGGACCGGGCTCCGGGCGGCTGCGCGAGTCACCACGCGGGCCGTCGGCCCGCACCTCGCGCACCGAGTTCGTCGGCTGGTTCGTGGCCGTGATGGGCGCCCCTCGGCAGCGCCTGCTCTGCTGGGGGTGCTGCTGAGCAGCGGCCCCAACTGGGCGCCCGCGCTGGGTGCCCCCTGGTGGCTGAGGCTCAAGAGTACCCCGTCCCTGGTCCCGGACGGGGTCTCTCGGCTTCAGCGGCGGCGACCTACGAGGGGACTGTATCGGCGTTGTCTCGGAGCAGTTGGTGCTTGTGCACGAAGTCGTGCGTTAACTCCCGGACGCTGACCCCCCCGTCTCCGCCGAACAGCAAAGCCACGTGCTCGGGTTCCGGCACACGGCCACCCAGTGCACCCTGATGGCCCCGGTCCTCGACGTCGACGGGTGCAACGTCGTACCCGCGGCTCAACGCGGCTACTACAAGTGCCGCACCCTCGACACCACGCTCGTGCAGCGCTTCGTCCGGTTGTACGGCGGAAGCCCTCGTACCCCGGAGCCACCAGGTGTCTCAGACCCGCTGCGCTCCTTCCCTGACGGGGTGAGCTTGTCGGGCGGCGGGTCCGTGGATGAACCCGTCGCGATCCACTGGACACCGCCGGTCTCCCCGCCCTCCGGTTCGAGGGTCGTGGTCAAGCGCTGGGGGGCTGCCTCCTGCGGGACGGCGCCGAGCGGGGTCGACACCTTCTACTGCGCGCTCAGCCCCGGCACCTGGCAGGACTCTTCGTCGGCTGAGCCCGAGGACGCCTGTTTCCAGGTACAGCTGGTCAACCGGTACGGCGCCGGCCGCGCGCCAGCCTCCCGTCTTCTCCGCCGCTGGTCAGCGCCACCGGCAGCCCCCGAGATCGGGGAGGTGACCTGGCACCCCGAGGGCCCCCGGTTCCACGCATCGGCCAGCTATCCGGCGGGCACCGACCTCGTGTACGACACCGCGCGAGGACCCCGAGACCTGCCCGGGCACCTACACCCGTGGGCAGGTGGTCAGCGAGTCCGACAGCACCCCGGTGACGGGGTAGCGGAGTTCCTGACGCTCCCTTCCCCGACCAGTGCGTCTCGTTCTACGCGGTGGACGACGAGACCGGGGCGGCCAGCGCGCCCACGAACGTGGTCGTGCACGCGCCCCTGCCGGCCGAAACCGTGGACGTTGGGCAATGCACCAATACGGCACCGACCCGCGATCCCGCCTGGTACGCGAGTCGTCACCGGACAGGGAACGGTCGGCAACCGAGTGGCCGGTCGCATGCCTCGAATACCTTGCCCGGCCGAAGTGCCGGACCCACCATTCGAGGGCGACATGTGGTCACCGACAAGACCCATTCGCCTTCCAAGGTCGATGACGTCTTCTTCAAGCGCTGTCATAGCATCGGGGTGCACTGCGGCTTTCTTCACGGCCATGGACGTCTTCGGATACGCCCTGGACAAGCCCGGCCGGCATGGCCGGTTGTGATGCGTGAGTTCACCGAAAATGGAGTGGCTCCACCGTCGTGGTCACACGCGTTGAGACGCCGTCACACGAGAAGTCGCGGTCATAGCTAACGGGATGGATCCCTGACGGATCGTTGCTCAGGTGAACCCATCCGATCCGGGCAGCTGTCCGCACGAGCTTCGAGCTCACAGCGAGGATCATTGGTTCAGCTATGTGGAGAACGGCATGGCCGTGTACCCGCCGGCGACGACGTTTCGTGCATAGACTTTCTACTTCGACGCCTCAGCCGTGGGGAGATGTCATCAGTCGGCCGGTCGAGCTACACGTCCCCGAGGCCCGCTGAGGCCGGGCCTGGATCGCGGGCCGGCGTACCGCCGGTGGACCCCGTGGCAGACTCGTGGTCGTGCAGCACTGCAGCATCATTATCGACTAGCGCGACGGGACCCCCGCCGCGCTGACCTCTCGTTCCCACGGGAGGTCTTTTGTTGCCAGACCATTCACCACGACCACCACGACCAGTTCGGACCATGACCAGCGACCTGTTCCACGTCTACGACACGACGCTCCGCGACGGCGCGCAGCAGGAGGGGCTCAACCTCTCCGTCGCCGACAAGCTCGCGATCGCGCGGCAGATCGACGGCCTCGGCGTCGGGTTCATCGAGGGCGGCTGGCCGGGCGCCAACCCCAAGGACACCGAGTTCTTCCGCCGCGCGCGGGAGGAGCTCGACCTGCAGCACGCACAGCTGGCGGCGTTCGGCGCCACCCGGCGGGCCGGGATAAGGCCGCCGACGACCCGCTGGTCGCTGCGCTGCGTGACTCCGGCGCGGGGGTGGTGACCCTGGTCGCGAAGTCGCACGACCGGCACGTCGAGCTGGCCCTGCGCACCACGCTCGAGGAGAACCTCGCGATGGTCCGCGACACCGTCGCGCACCTGCGCGCCGAGGGGCAGCGGGTGTTCCTCGACGCCGAGCACTTCTTCGACGGCTACCGCGACAACCGCGACTACGCGCTCGAGGTGCTGCGCACCGCGTTCGACGCCGGCGCCGAGGTCGCCGCGCTCTGCGACACCAACGGCGGCATGCTGCCGGGCTGGGTCGCCGACGTGGTCCACGACGTGGTGGAGACCACCGGCGTGCGCGTCGGCATCCACTGCCACAACGACACCGGCTGCGCGGTCGCGAACACCCTGTCCGCCGTCGACGCGGGCGCGACCCACGTGCAGGGCACGCTCAACGGGTACGGCGAGCGCACCGGCAACGCCGACCTGGTCAGCGTGGTGGCCAACCTCGAGCTCAAGCTCGGCCGGCAGGTGCTGCCCGCCGGGCTGCTGCGCGAGGCGACCCGGATCGCCCACGCGGTCGCGGACGTGACCAACTTCCCGCCCGCCTCGCGCCAGCCGTACGTCGGCACCTCGGCCTTCGCGCACAAGGCCGGCCTGCACGCGAGCGCGATCAAGGTCGACCCGAACCTCTACCAGCACATGGATCCCGAGGGCGTCGGCAACGACATGCGCCTGCTCGTCTCCGACATGGCCGGCCGGGCCTCGATCGAGCTCAAGGGCCGCGAGCTCGGCTTCGAGCTCGACCCCGACCTGGTCAAGCGGGTCACGGCCCGGGTGAAGGAGCTGGAGTCGCGCGGCTACACCTTCGAGGCGGCCGACGCCTCCTTCGAGCTGATGCTGGTCGAGGAGGTCGAGGGGTCGCGGCCGTCGTACTTCGAGGTCGAGTCGTGGCGGGTGATCACCGAGACCCGGCCCGGCGACGAGGCGACCTCGGAGGCGACCGTGAAGCTGCGCGCCGGCGGCGCGCGGATCGTCACCACCGGCGAGGGCAACGGGCCGGTCAACGCGCTCGACCACGCGCTGCGCCAGGCGATCCAGCAGCTCTACCCGGAGATCGTGAAGTTCGAGCTGATCGACTACAAGGTCCGGATCCTCGACCAGGGCCACGGCACCGACGCGATCACCCGGGTGCTGATCGAGACCTCCGACGGCGAGAGCTCCTGGGTCACCGTCGGCGTCGGCCACAACGTGATCGAGGCGTCCTGGATGGCGCTGATCGACAGCCTGACCTTCGGCCTGCGGCGGCACGGCGCCTGAGTCAGCGCTCGACGTGACGCGGCACCTTCGACGACAGCGTCGGAAGCGCAGCAGTGGCGCCGGGTCGACGGCGTCGCTGACCCCGCCGCCCTGGCGCCGCACCTCGAAGTGCAGGTGGCAGCCGTCGGGGGCGGCGCTGTCGGAGGCGAGGGCGATCCGCTGCCCCGGCCGCACCCGGTCGCCGGGCTGCACGAAGACCCGTCGGGCGTGGCCGATCAGCACGTCGCGGAGCCCGTGCGGATCCGGAACGGCCGCTCGCCGTACGCCGCTCCCGGGGTGCCCTTCGAGACGGGTCCAGGACCACGCCGTCGGACGGCGGCGAGCAACGGCGTCCCGCACGGCATCGCCACGTCGATCCCGTGGTGGAAGCCCTGCCGACCGGGGCAGCGCGGGTCCTGGTCGTAGTACGGCGCACGGTGCAGCCGTAGCCGATCATCACGCGGTGCCGCCCGGCGAACCACGGCGAGGTGTGCTTCGTCGTGTCGTCGGTGAAGAAGCGCCAGCGCGGGTCGGCCGCTCCGTGGGCCGGCGTTCGGCGTCGCGCTGGGGCGCGGGCTCTGCGTCGGGCGGGGCTGTGGTCGAGCTGGGCGCCGGTGACGTGGACGTCGGGTCGCCGGTCGTGGACGCGGGTCCGGGCCTCGGTTCGGTCGTCGGCCCACCGCCGCAGGCCGCCACGAGCAGCAGTGCCGGGAGCCATCCGCGCATGGCGCGAACATACGCGCGGGCGTCTCCGCGGCCCGGTAGCGTCGCGCCCATGACCGAGCTGCACGACCTGACGGCGCTGGAGCAGGGTGCGCGATCCGGGCCGGTGAGGTGTCCACCGCCGAGCTGGTGGAGCACTACTCGAGCGGATCGCCGGGTACGACCAGCTCGGCGCGTTCGTGACGGTCACCGCCGAGCAGGCCCACCGCGCTTCGCGCGGGCATGCCCCGGCGACGACGGTCCGCTGGCCGGCGTACCGACGGCGATCAAGGACCTCAACGCCACCAAGGGCGTGCGCACCAGCTTCGGGTCGGCGGTGTTCGCCGACTTCGTGCCGACTTCGACGACGAGGTCGTCCGCCGGATCGCCGCCGCCGGGATGGTCAGCCTCGGCAAGACCAGCACGCCCGAGTTCGGATCGCCCTGCTACACCGAGCCCGAGGGCGCCCCGCCGGCCGTGACGCCGTGGGACACCAGCCGGATGGCGGGCGGCTCGAGCGGCGGCGCGGCTGCCGCGGTCGCCGCCGGACTGGTGCCGGTCGCGCAGGGCTCCGACGGCGGCGGCTCGATCCGGATCCCGGCGAGCTGCTGCGGCATCGTCGGGCTCAAGCCGACGCGGGGGCGGATCTCCGGCGCGCCCGATGTACGGCGACCCGGTCGGCCTCGCGACCAACGGTCCGCTGGCGCGCACGGTCCGCGACGCTGCCGCGCTGCTCGACGTGATGGCCGGACGGGCGGCCGGCGACCCGTTCTGGGCGCCCGAGCACGCGTCGTCGTTCCTCGCCGCCTGCGACCGCGAGCCCGGCCGGCTGCGCATCGCCCGGTTCTGCGAGCCGGTGATCGCCGACGCCGAGATCGACCCCGAGTGCCTGGCGGCATGGGAGGACGCCAGCCGGTTGCTGGAGTCGCTCGGCCACGACGTGGTGGACATCGAGGTGCCGCTGCCGCGGGAGGCCGTGCCCGTCTTCGAGACCTGCTGGGCGGTGCTGACCGCGCTCTCGTTCGTCAACCTGCCGGACGAGAAGCGGGCGCTGCTCCGCCCGCTGACGCCCTGGCTCTCCGAGCGCGGCATGGCCGTGAGCGGCCCGGAGTTCGGCCTGGCGATCGGCGAGCTGCGCCGGGTCGCCGCGCGGACGCTGACCGCGCTCTCGTCGTACGACGCCGTGCTGACGCCGACCCTCGCCGCCCCACCCCTGCCGGTCGGGGCGATCCGTGACGACGACGACCCGGCGGCCGACTTCGAGGCGCAGAAGCGGTTCACGCCGTACACCTCGACGTGGAACGTCACCGGCAGCCCGGCCATCTCCCTGCCGACCCACTGGACCCCCGACGGCCTGCCGGTCGGCGTGATGCTCGCGACCGACCGGGCGACGAGGCCACGCTGCTCTCGCTCGCGGCCCAGGTGGAGGAGGCCGCGCCGTGGGTGGGCCATACACCTCCGGGCTGGTGATTGCGGTGCCATTGCGCGCGTCGGCGGCAGACCTAGTGTCGAGAGGCTCCACACCCACGGGGTCCGGGCCTCGCCACGAATGCCCACGAGAGGCCCCGCACATGTCCAAGTACCTGATCAAGGCCAACTACACACCCAAGGGAGCGCCGGTCTGGCCGCGAAGGGCGGCACCGCCCGTCGCGACACCGTCGGCAAGATGGTCGAGCGAGTCGGCGGGTCGCTCGACTGCTTCTACTACGCCTGGGGTGACGTGGACGCCTACCTGGTCGTCGACATGCCCAGCGACGAGGCGATGGCGGGCATCGCCCTGAGCGTCAACCAGTCCGGCGCCACCACGATCACCACGACGCCGCTGCTCACGCCCGAGCAGATCGACGCGGCTGCGAGTCGGCCCCCGGCTACACGCCACCCGGGAAGCTGACCCCGCCGCTTCGCCCTACACCTCGACGGTCCCGCCGCAGCGCCAGTAGACGCCGCCCTCGCGGGTCAGGAAGCCTTCGTCGACGAGGTAGCGGCGCAGCGCCGCGAAGTCGTCGTGGTAGCGCCGCAGCACCTCGTTGACCTCGGGCTCGGGGTAGGTCCGGCCGGGCTCGAACTCCTGGGCGATGTGGTCGAGCACCAGCAGAAGCTTGCTGCGCTTGCTCGGCACGATCACCAGCCGGCCGTTCTTGATGAACCGGCCGACCACGTCCTCGTCGCTTGCCTCGCTCACGGGGTAGAGGCTAGGTCGGGCACCCCGGCCGCAGCCAGCAGCCGGTCGCACTCGTCGATCAGCCGCCGGCGCAGGGGAGCGCCGCGGTCGGCGAAGGCGCGCTGCGCGGCGACGTACTCCTGCTTGCCGGCGGGCGTCTCGATCCGCACCGGCTCGAAGCCCAGGTCGCTGAAGTCGTACGGCGAGGCGCGCATGTCGAGCTCACGGATGTCCCACGCCAGCTCGAAGCAGTCGGCGACCAGCTCGGAGGGGACCAGCGGAGTCAGCCGGAACGCGTGCTTGTAGAGGTCCATCCCGGCGTGCAGGCACCCGGGCTGCTCGAACGCCGCCCGGTCGTCGCGACCCGGCCGGAGCGTGTTCAGCGGCCGGGCGGAGTCGGTGAAGAACCGGAACGCGTCGAAGTGCGAGCAGGTGATCCGGTGCGCTCGACCACCTCGTCGGTCCCCGACGGACCCGAGCCGCAGCGGCCAGTCGTGGCGAGGCGCGGGGGTCCGGTGGACCATCGCCCACTCGTGCAGCCCGAAGCACCCCAGCGTCGGCGTACGCCCCGCCGTGGCCACCAGCAGCCGCCGGATCGACTCCACCAGCGGCAGCTGGGACTCGGAGGTGATCCGAGGAGACGGATAGTCCAGATACGTTCGGACCGCTTCAGCGGGTGCCGCGAGGGTCCGTTCGTTCTGGACTATCCGGTCGTACCCCTTCACCCCGGCGTACTCCGAGGCGTCCACGAGCACGACCCCCCAGCCCGGGTGCCAGCGGCGCAGGGCGGCGGGGCGCTGGGAGTAGTAGGTGAAGAGGAAGTCGTGGACCGGGTGCTTGTCGCCGTGACGCCGGCGGGCGAGGTGCGGCTGGATCCACGCGTCGACCCGGGCCGCGTGCGCCGCGGCGCGCGGCCGCCACTCGTCGGACGTGAGGATCTCCACAGGCGCCACGCTAGTTCGTGCGCGGGAACACCCGGTCGATAGGCTCGGCGGGTGCGTATCGCAAGGTTCACGACCGGTGACGACCCCCGCTTCGGCATCGTCACCGGCGACGTCGACGACTTCGGCATCCCCGACGAGGACTCGCTGATCACGGCGCTCGCCGGCGACCCGCTCTACGTCGGGCTGCAGCCCACCGACGAGCAGGTCCGGCTGGCCGACGCCCGCCTGCTCAGCCCGGTGCTGCCGCGCAGCAAGGTGGTCGGCATCGGCCGGAACTACGCCGCGCACGCCGCCGAGATGGGCAGCGACCTGCCCGACGAGCCGCTGATGTTCCTCAAGCCCAACACCAGCGTGGTCGGTCCCGGCGACCCGGTCTTCTACCCGCACCAGACCGAGAACCTGCACTTCGAGGGCGAGCTCGCCGTCGTCATCGGCCGGATCTGCCGCGACGTGCCGAAGGAGAAGTACGCCGACGTCATCCACGGCTACACCGTCGGCAACGACGTCACCGCGCGCGACCTGCAGCGCAAGGACGGCCAGTTCACCCGCGCCAAGGGCTTCGACTCGTTCTGCCCGCTCGGCCCGTGGGTGGAGACCGAGCTCGACGTCAGCGACCTGCGGGTGCAGACCTTCCTCAACGGCGAGGTCAAGCAGGACGGCCGCACCTCCGACCTGATCTTCGACGTCCCCACCCTGATCGCCCACGTCACCAGCGTGATGACGCTGCTGCCCGGCGACGTGATCCTCACCGGCACCCCCGAGGGTGTCGGTCCCATGAACGTCGGTGACGAGGTCGAGATCTCGATCCAGGGCATCGGCAACCTCACCAACAAGGTGGTCAAGCGTGACTGACGTTTCCCAGGGGCACGTCCGCGTCCGGATGGCACCCTCCCCGACGGGCTCCCCCCACGTCGGCCTGGCCCGTACGGCGCTCTACAACTGGGCCTTCGCCCGCCACCACGGCGGCACCTTCGTGTTCCGCATCGAGGACACCGACGCCGCGCGCAACACCCAGGAGTCCTACGACGGCCTCTTCGAGGTGATGCGCTGGCTCGGCCTCGGCTGGGACGAGGGCCCCGACGTCGGCGGCCCGTTCGCGCCCTACCGGCAGAGCGAGCGGGCCGACATCTACCCCGACGTGCTCGCCCGGCTGCGAGGCACCGTCGCGCACCTACGACTGCTACTGCACCAACGACGAGGTCGAGGCGCGCCGCAAGGCCTCCGGCTCCAAGGTGATGGGGTACGACGGCTTCTGCCGCGACCTGAGCGCCGAGCAGGTGGCCGCCTTCGAGGCCGAGGGCCGCGACCCGTCGTCCGCTTCCGGATGCCCGACGGCGAGATCACCTTCGACGACCTCGTCCGCGGACCGACTCACCTTCCACACCGACCACGTGCCCGACTTCGCGCTCGCGCGCGCCAACGGTGACCCCCTCTACACGCTGGTCAACCCGGTCGACGACGCGCTGATGGAGATCACCCACGTGCTCCGTGGCGAGGACCTCCTGTCGAGCACACCCCGCCAGATCGCGCTCTACGACGCGCTCGAGGAGATCGGGATCGCCAAGCCGACCCCGCGCTTCGGGCACCTTCCCTACGTGATGGGCGAGGGCAACAAGAAGCTCTCCAAGCGCGACCCCGAGGCCCACCTGCTCGCCTACCGCGAGCAGGGTTTCCTCCCGGAGGGCCTCCTGAACTACCTCGCGCTGCTCGGCTGGGCGATCGCCGAGGACCGCGACGTGTTCACCCTGGAGGAGATGGTCGCGGCCTTCGACATCCGCCGGGTCAACCCCAACCCGGCGCGGTTCGACCTGAAGAAGGCCGAGGCGATCAACGCAGCGCACATGCGGATGCTCAGCCTCGAGGAGATGAGCCGGCGCGTCACGCCGTACCTCCAGCAGGCAGAGCGTCCTCTCCGACCCCGTCACCGACGAGGAGGCGGCGTTGCTCGCGCGGGCGATGCCGCTGGTACACGAGCGGATGAACAAGCTCACCGAGGCCGCCCCGATGCTCGGCTTCCTGTTCACCGACGACATCGTCTACGACGAGTCCGACGTCGCGAAGGTGCTCGACGACGAGGGGCTGAAGGTCGTCGCCGCGGCCCGCGACGCGCTGGGTGCACTCGACGACTGGACGACCGAGACCATCGACGAGGCGCTGCGTGCGGCCCTGGTCGAGGGACTCGGGATCAAGCCGCGCAACGCCTTCGGCCCGGTGCGCGTGGCCGTCACCGGACGCCGCGTCTCGCCGCCGCTCTTCGAGTCCCTCGAGCTGCTGGGCCGCGAGAGGTCGCTGGCCCGGCTCGACGCGGCGCCGGCCGCCGCTGGGCGGGCATGATGTCCTACCCGCAAGGACCCCCACCGGGCCAGCAACCGGGTGCACCCTGGCCGCCCCCGCAGCCGCTCCAGCCGTACCAGCCCTACCCCCAGCAGCCCTACCCCCAGCAGAGCTGGGACCCGCGAGCCAGGGCGCATCCGCACCCCGAGCCCCGCAGCTACCCGCTGATGCTCCGCACCTGGGACTACGCGTGGTGGAAGCCGGTCGTCGGCATCCTGATGATGATCGTCGGCGGGCTCCTGGTCATGCCACTCCTGCTGATTCCCGTGCTGGCGCTCTCGGTCGCGGTCGAGGGCGGGTCGGGGTCGTTCATGGACCGCTTCGTGGAGTCGACCAGCCTGGAGTCGGTCACCCCGTCCTCGATGCTCTACCTCAACCTGACGCTGGCCTCGTTGACCGTGGTCGCGATGGTGATCGTCCGGCTCGTCCACCGGCTCCGCCCCCGCTGGCTGTCCTCGGTGATGCCCGGCATCCGCTGGAGGTTCCTCTTCGTCTGCGTCGGTCTCTCCGTGGTCGCGCTGGTCGTCTCGATCGTGGTCAGCGAGCTGTTGCCGCACCAGGCCGGCGGCGACATCGGTGGAGAGGTGAACGAGCTCACCGGCACGCTCATCGCGACCGGCATCGTCATCCTGGTGACCACACCGCTGCAGGCGCTGGGGGAGGAGTACGCCTTCCGCGGCTACCTCATGCAGGCCTTCGGCTCCCTGACGCACGGCATCGCCAGCGGCCTGGGGATCAACCGTCGGTGGGCCTCCGCGATCGCCTCCGGGATCGCGCTCGTGATCACCTCGGGGCTGTTCGCGCTGGCACACGGCACCCAGAACTTCCCGCTGTTCTTCGACCGGTTCGCGTTCGGTCTGATGGCCGGGCTCGTCGTCATCCTCGTGGGTGGCCTCGAGGCCGGCATCGCGCTGCACGTCCTCAACAACCTGCTGGCCTTCGGCATCGCCATCTTCTTCGGTGACCTCGAGGGGGCGCTCACGATCTCGGAGGTGTCCTGGTGGCAGCTCCCCGTGACCATCGCCCAGAACGGCGTCTACCTCATCCTGGTGCTGTTCGTCGCGCGCCGCATGGGGCTGCGCCGGACGACGAATCCACCGGTCGCGCAGGACGCCGTCTGACCCCCTCCGAGGCCGCCCTCGGATCGACCGGCCTCGATTGGTGGGCGCGGAAGCGTTTGTGTATCTTTGACCCTCGGTTCGCCCGGCGGCGCATGCGTAGCCGGACGAGCCGATCCCATGGGGTATGGGGTAATTGGCAGCCCGACTGGTTCTGGTCCAGTTAGTCTAGGTTCGAGTCCTAGTACCCCAGCGAGTACGACGATTTGGCTCCCCTGATCGACAAAGGCTAGAGTCTCGTCCGCTCTGTTCAGCGCCAACCAGGCCCCCGTTGTGTAGTGGCCTAGCACGCCGCCCTCTCAAGGCGGTAGCGCGGGTTCGAATCCCGTCGGGGGTACCGGAAAACAGGCCCCAGCTCTTTGAGCTGGGGCCTGTTTGCGTGCCGCACGCCGCGCCCTGCCCATCGCGGTAGCGCGGGTTCGAATCCCGTCGGGGGTACCCACGGTCGACAAGCCCCAGCCCTTGGGCCGGGGCTTGTTGCGTGCTGGTGGTTTCGCAGACGCTCGCTGGGCTCGCCCTCAACCACCGAAGCAGGCTGCCGGCGGTTGCGTGCTGGGTGGTTTCGAGACGCTCGCTGGAGCTCGCTCCTCAACCACCGAAGCAGGCTGCCGGCGGTTGCGTCCTGGGTGGTTGAGGAAGGCGCTCTGGCGCCTGTCTCGAAACCACTCGACCTCTACAGGCGCACCGCCGGCGATCGCCCAACTCGCATCGATGGGCAGCTTGACTGGAGCCCCGCCCCGGGGAGGGGCTCGTCATAGCCCAAACGGGCTATGTCGTCGCCCGAAAAGGGCTATTTTTCCCGTCTCAAAAGATGGTCAAATGTGACTATTGTCACATAACACACGATCGGGGGCACTCATGTTCAAATCCAAGCGCAAGGCTCTGGCGCTCGGCAGCGCAGCGGCGCTGCTCACCGTCGGACTGGCAGCCGTGCCAGCACTGGCCAGTCACCCGGAGGTCAGCCTCCCGGGCAGCAACTTCGAGATCGACACCGACGCCAACCTTCGGCTCGACGACCCCGCCCCGTCCGAGGACTGGGCGAGCATTCCGCAGGGCACCACGCAGGGTTCAGAACGTCGCAAGGCCGATCTGCCGACCGGCTCAGGAGACGACTCGTTCGGCCAAGGCACGAAGGAAGACACCGCCGTGCCCACCGTGGTCGACGGCAGCATCCCGCCGAACAAGTCCGACCTGCTCACCTTCGGCGGCTACCTGGAGACCAACGCTGCCGGGGACCGGTTCCTCAACATCTTCTGGCACCGCGTCCAGGAGCCGAACGGCACCACGAACATGGACTTCGAGTTCAACCAGTCCAATGAGACCAGCGCGAACGGGGTGACCCCGGTGCGCACCGCTGGTGACGTGCTGATCCAGTACGACCTGGCCCAGGGCGGCACCCACCCCGAGCTGTTCCTGTCTCGCTGGGTGACCACCGGTCCAGGCTCGCTGTGCGAGGCGAGCAACTCCACCCCGTGCTGGGGGACCCGGGTGAACCTGACCACTGCGGGTCTTGCCACCGGCTCGATCAACACCTCGGCGATCCCGGCAGCAGAGTCTGACGGTCTTGGCGACATCTCGCCCCGGACGTTCGGCGAGGCGCAGATCGACTTCGATGCCCTGGCTGGTGCCGACGACTGTGTCGCCTTCGGCTCCGCGTACCTCAAGAGCAGGTCGTCGGACTCGTTCACCTCGGCGTTGAAGGACTTCATCGCTCCGCTCGCCCTGAACTTCGACATCTGTGGTGACGTCCGCATCCTCAAGGTCGACGATGCAACCCCGGCCTCACCGCTCAACGGCGCGGAGTTCGACCTGCTCCTGGACAACGCGCCGGTCGGCGGCTCTCCCGGCGCAGAAGACACCCTTGTCGGCTCCTGCACGACGGCAGCCGGCGAGTGCGGCTTCACCGACGTCGGACAGGGTGAGTACTGGATCGTGGAGACGGTCGCCCCGCCCGGCCACGAGATCGCCGACCCGGCGTTCCAGCACGTGACAGTGGTCGCGACTGAGACAGTCACGGTGACCTTCGTCGACCCGAGGCAGCGCGGTGCGATCCTGCTGACGAAGTTCCGCAAGCACGCCGCTGCCGGTGCGGGTGACCACCCGCACGCCGGTGTCGACTTCACCATCGCCGGTCAGCCGGTGACCACCAACGCGGACGGCCAGGCCTGTGTCGACGGGCTGCTGTTCGGTGAGTACAACGTGGTCGAGACAGTTCCTGCTGGTTATCACGCAGCCGGTGCTCTCACGAAGTCGGTGACCGTGGATAATTCGGCTACCTGTGAGGCAGATCCGTACGCCGGCGAGACGGTGGACTTCACCAACATCCCGCTGACCGACCTGACGGTCTCGGTCGACTCGCAGATCGAGGGTGGCACCGACACGCAGATCACCTGCACCCCGCCTGGTGCGCCGGACGGCGCGTTCGACACCCCGGCATCTGGTGACGGCTCGCTGGCTCTGCCCGACCTGGAACCGGGCACCTACACCTGTGTGGTGGTCATCGACCCGTGACCGAGGAGGTCTGACACGAGGAAGGGCCCCGTTCGTCCTGCATCCCCCTTGGACGACGGGGTCCTTCGTGTGTTCGTCGTCGTGCGCCGTGGCGTTGCCTGCCGCGCGCGGTGTCCGGTGGACGAGCCCGCGCGTAACCGTGGCTTGCATCCCCTCGTTGGGTGTCCGACGAAAGGTCGCCCATGACTCGACGTATCCCTGCGATGCTCGCCGCCCTCGTGGTGCTCCCTCTTGCCGTGATGGTCGCCCTGGCTCCGCCGGCGGCCGCGCACGAGGAGCGGCCCGCCGGGTTCCCGGACGGCACCGGTGTCGTGCCGAAGTACCTCGGGCTGAACAACGCCAACCACCGGGTCGTGTGCACGACGGCCAGCGCCAGCCGCATCGCGGCGATGCCGGCCGGACCGCTCAAGACCCGCAACCAGCAACTGTTGGGCGAGTGTCGCTACCGCTCCATCCAGACGGCGATCAACTCCATCCAGCGGCGGAACACCTCCATCTACGTGCTGCCGGGCGTGTACGACGAACGCCAGTGGGCCACCGCCGCGCGCAGCGACTACTGCTCGCACCTGAACACGGAGTCGACCAGCCCGCTGGACGCCTCCGAGTACATCGGCTCGATCACCTCACCCGAGACCAACGCCGCGAACGCGGAGTCCAACCCGATAGCACTGTCCTATGCCGACCAGCGCCGGTGCGCGCACAACCTGAACCTGATCGCGCTCTTCGGCGACCAGACCCCGGACAACGACTCCATCCACTGCGACAGCAAGTTCTGCGGCACCCAGATCGTCGGCACCGGGCGGCGGATGACCGACGTGCTGATCGACAACAAGTTCGCCAAGCTGAACGCCATTCGCGCGGACCGGCTCTCGGGTCTCTACCTGCGCAACTTCACCGTGCAGCAGTCGGAGTTCAACTCCGTCTACGTGCTGGAGACCGACGGGTTCGTCGTCGACCGCGTGACCGCGCGGGCCAACGACGAGTACGGGATCCTCGCGTTCGCCAGCGACCACGGCCTGATCGAGAACTCCGACGCCTACTACAACGGGGACTCGGGCATCTACCCCGGATCCGGCTCGGACCTCAACGCCGACAACACCGACCTGGAGGCCCGTCGCTACGCGATCGAGATCCGCAACAACCGCAGCCACGACAACACGCTCGGCTACTCGGGTACGGCGGGCAACTCGATCTGGGCCCACGGCAACCTCTTCTACCGCAACGCCACCGGCATCGCGACGGACTCCCTGTTCCCGGGCCACCCCGGCCTGCCGCAGGACCACGCCCGCTGGAGCTCGAACCGGATCTTCGACAACAACCGCAACTGGTACACCGAGTTCGTCGACAAGGGCGTGTGCGAGAAGCCGATGGCCGAGCGGGGCTACATGGAGGGCGCGGTCTGCCCGGTCGTCCCGACCCCGGTCGGCACGGGCGTGCTGATCGCGGGCGGCAACTACAACTCCACCGACCACAACTTCATCTACGACAACTGGCGCTACGGGACGATGCAGTTCTGGGTGCCGGCGCCGCTGCGCGACGAGTACGACCCGGAGAAGCTCAACGACACCTCGCACCACAACCACACGACCGAGAACCGGATGGGCTTCCGGCCCGACGGCTCGATCGCCCACAACGGCATGGACCACTGGTGGGACGACCAGGGCAACGGCAACTGCTGGGAGGGCAACACCTACTCCCGCGGTCACCAGACAGACAACTTCACGGTCGACCCGCCGAGCTGTGCGGACGGCGGCTCGACGTTCACGCCCGGGCTGCCGGTGAAGGACGCAGGGTTCCTCTCCTGCAGCCAGTACGACCGTTCCGACGAGACCTGGCGCCACCCGCCGGCCTGCTCCTGGTTCGACAGCCCGAGCAAGCCCACGGGCGCGGACCCGTCGCCACTCGAGCTGTCCGCGCCGCCTGCCGCCTCCTCCCCGGCGCTGGGCATGGCCGCCGGGCCCCTCCTCGGCCTGATTGCCTTCGCCGGTGTGCGCCGGCGACGCGCCTGGAGTCAACGACGTGCTGCGCGGTCGTAGGGGAGTCCGACTCGTCCTGCTCGCGGTCGGCCTGGCGATCGTGCTGGTCGCCGGGGTCGGGTACGCCGCCGTACGCACGAGGCCGCCGGCGCTGACAGCGCAGGGACCCACCCAGGTGTCGGGGACCGCGGCCAGTGCGGTCTTCGAGATCGCCGACCGCAGGATCAGGCAGGTCCGCTACCACGACCGCGGCACGCTGACCTACCGGTTCCGGCTGACCAACACCGACCGCCTGCCCGTCACCCTGGCCGGGATCGACCCGGGCCAGCGCAGCGCCCGGCTCTTCGGCTACGTCGCGCTCGAGGGACCCGACGGCCGGGAGCGCTTCAGCATCCCGGGGCACGGCTCGCGCGAAGTGCACCTGCTGCTGCGCATGGGCGGTTGCGAGAGCCTCTCGGCACGCGCCGGGAGCTTCGCCTCCTCGGTCCTCGTGAGGACGGAGCGGATGGGGATCTCGACCGGGTCGGTGCGAGTGGAGCTCCCCGAGGAGATCCACACCGGATCGCCGCGAGAAGCCTTCTGCCCCAACTCGACCGCGCAGTCGCGGCCGCAGGGCTGACACGACCATGGCCGATTCCCGCTAGAAAGCGTCGGTGGTGCCCGCAAGACTGGGGCCGTGGAGCTGGACGAGAACATCTGTTACCGGGCCGTGAAGGGCCGTGACCGCCGCTTCGACGGTGTCTTCTACACGGCTGTGCGCACCACGGGCATCTACTGCCGCCCGTCCTGCCCGGCGATCACCCCCCGCCGTGGCAACGTGTCCTTCTTCCGCACCGCTGCGGGTGCCCAGGGCGCCGGCTACCGGGCCTGCCGAAGGTGCCTGCCCGACGCGACACCGGGGTCGCCGGACTGGGACGTCGCCGCCGACGTCGCCTCCCGTGCGATGCGTCTGCTGGCCGACGGAGTGGTGGAGCGCGAGGGTGTCGACGGGCTCGCCAGGGCCCTCGGCTACTCGACGCGTCAGCTCAACCGCGTGGTCACCCAGCACTACGGCGCCGGCCCGCTCGCGATCGCCCGGTCGCGACGGGCGCAGACGGCGCGGGTGCTGATCGAGACCACCGACCTGTCCTTCGCCGATGTCGCCTTCGCCGCGGGCTTCGCGAGCATCCGCCAGTTCAACGACACCCTGCGCCAGGTCTACGACGCCAGCCCGACCAGGCTTCGCACCGGTGCCGGCAGCCGGCGAACGCGCGGTGCCTCCGGCACGATCCGCACCCGCATCGCCGTCCGCGAACCTTTCGCCGACCACGCCCTGCACCACTTCCTGGCCGTGCACGCCGTGCGCGGACTCGAGGCTGCCGGGCCCGGCTGGTACGAGCGTGCCGTCCGGCTGCCGCACGGCCCCGGGGTGGTGCGCCTCGACCTGGCGGACCGGCGCCCGGGCTACGTGTCCTGCACCTTCACCCTGACGGACGCCCGTGACCTCGCCCCGGCCACCGAGCGGACGCGCAGGCTTCTCGATGCCGACTGCGACCCGGTGGCGGTCGACGCGGCGCTGGCGGAGGACCCGGTGCTCGCGCCGCTGGTCGCAGCCGTGCCGGGGCTGCGGGTGCCCGGCCAGGTCGACGGAGCCGAGGTCGCCGTGCAGACCGTGCTCGGCCAGCAGGTGAGCGTGGCAGCCGCACGCACCGCTGCCGCGCGTCTGGTCGCGGCCCACGGCGAAGCACTGGGACTCGAGGGTCCGCACGCGGTGACCCACCTGTTCCCGACCATGGGGACCCTGGCCGCGCTCGATCCCGAGGCGCTCCCGATGCCACGCTCCCGCGGCCGCGCGCTCGTGGGACTCGCGGGCGCCCTCGCCCGCAATGAGGTCCGGCTCGACCGGAGCACCGACCGGGCCGAGACCCGGGCCGCGCTGCTCGCCCTGCCCGGCATCGGTCCCTGGACCGCCGACTACGTCGCCATGCGCGCGCTCGGTGACCCCGACGTGTTCCTGCCCACCGATCTGGGTGTGCGCAACGCCGCCGCCACGCTCGGGATCGACGACCCGGCCGCCCGCAGCGAGACCTGGCGACCGTGGCGGTCCTACGCGCTGATGCGGCTGTGGTCGGTCGTGCTCGCAGACATGAGTCCGCCGCCCGCGGGCTTGATCCAAACGACAGAAGGAGACATACAGTGACGACGACAGCACAGGAGACGAGCCATGTGGACGGTGACGGACTCGCCGGTCGGTCCGCTCGGATCGTGGCCCGCGACGACGCCATCACGGCCATCGAGTTCAGCCCCTTCAGAGCGCTGGACGCCGGCCAGCCGCTCGGCGCCCGGGCAGACGACGACCCGTTGCTGCGCAGCGCGGTGGACCAGCTGGCGGCGTACTTCGCGCGTGACCTCAAGGAGTTCGACCTCCCGCTCGCCCCGCGCGGCAGTGCCTTCCAGCAGCTGGTCTGGGCGCAGCTGCTCACCATCGGCTACGGCCAGACCGCGTCGTACGGCGAGATCGCGCGCCGGCTCGGAAAGACCAACGCTGCCTCGCGTGCCGTCGGCCTGGCCAACGGGCGCAACCCGATCCCGATCGTGATCCCGTGCCACCGGGTGATCGGAGCCAACGGCACCCTGACCGGCTACGCGGGCGGCCTCGATCGCAAGCAGCAGCTCCTCGGGCTCGAGCAGGACGCCCTCTTCTGATGGAGCCCGCGCCCACCTGAAAGGGTGGGCGCATGGCAGACGAGGGGGCGGGCGCCGACGAATCGACCGGCACCGTGCTCCTCGCGGGGGCCGCCAACGTGTCCATCGCCGTGGCCAAGCTGGTCGGCGGCCTGATCTCAGGCTCGACCGCGATGCTCGCCGAGGCGGCCCACTCCTTCGCCGACACCCTCAACCAGGTGTTCTTGCTGGCGGCCCTCAAGCGCAGCAAGAAACCGGCCGATGTGCGGCACCCGTTCGGCTACGGCATGGAGCGCTACTTCTGGTCGCTGATCGCGGCCGTCGGCATCTTCGTGCTCGGGGCCGGGTACTCGATCTTCGAAGGCATCAAGGCGGTACTGGAGAGCGAGGAGCTGGGGAGCCTCACGGTTGCCTACGTGGTCCTGGGGTTCAGCTTCCTGTTCGAGGGTGCCTCGTGGCTCAAGGCGGTCCGCCAGCTGCACCGGGAGGCCGAAGGGCGTGGGCGCGGCTTCTTCGAGCACCTGCGGATCACCCCGGACCCGACGGCCAAGACGGTGGCCTTCGAGGACACGGCGGCCCTCGTCGGCATCGTCCTGGCCGCCGCGGGAATCACGCTGCACCACGTCACCGGTGACGGCTACTGGGACGGCCTGGCCTCGATCGCGATCGGCTTGCTCCTCGTGCTGGTCGCGTACTCCCTGGGTCAGCAGAACAAGCGTGCGCTGATCGGGGAGGCGTTGCCGGAGGAGACCCAGGAGGCGATCCGTCGGACGATCGCGGAGTCTCCCGGCATCGACAGCCTCCTCGAGCTGCTGACGATGCGGATGTCGCCGGAGGAGGTCCTCGTCGCCGCCCGGGTGGATCTCGACGACACCGCCAGCGTCGACGAGCTCGAGCAGTCGGCCGAGGAGGTCGAACGACGGGTCCGCGAGGCGCACCCGGAGGTGCGGCACGTGTTCCTCGACCCGACCGATGACCCCTTGGAGTCCTGAACGCCCTGGGGCTACCCGGCCAGGTCAGCGCGCGCGTCGCCGCGATGCGTTCTCCTGGGCGATCCGGCGCAGGGTGAGCAGCACCGGCTCGAGCAGGAGCGTGCTGACCACCGCATGCTCGGCCGCCTCGGCCCGGTTCTCCTCGAGCGAGGCGAGGTCGTGCTCGGAGATGAGCTCGGCTGCCTCGGCATAGATGTCGAGCACGTCGTCGCCGGGAGGATGCCCGAGCTCTGCCAGCGAGGACAACGCGGCAGCCAGGGCTGCCCGGTGGGTGCTGTGCTCGTCGAGCTCCCAGCCGTGCCGTTCGAGAAGTGACTCGACCCTGGCCTGCTCCTCCTCGCCGTAGGCGCCCACGGCGGCGGGCGGCAGGCGCGTGTGCGCGCTGCCGATCGCCTCGTGCCAGGACAGGCCGGTGTCCTCGATGGCGGCGAGCACGTGCCGGACATCGTCCAGGCGCAGGCCGGCCACCTCGGTCAGAGCCCGCACCAGCCGCAGGCGACGTACGTGGGAGTCGTCGTAGCGGGCCCGCGTCGCGCCCACGGGTTCGCCCGGATGGAGCAGGTCCTCGCGCAGGTAGTACTTGATCGTCGCCACCGGCAGCCCGCTGCGCGAGGAGAGCTCCGACATCCACATGCCCGCATCTTGACATTGGATAGTGAGACTGTCCAATATTGGGTTGTGGAACTATCCAATGTGCTCGTGCTCGAGGACCTGACGGAGAGAGAGGTGTGCGATGAGTGAGGAGACCCGGGTGCTGGCAGGAGTCCTGCTGCTGGCCCTCGTCACGGTGGAGACCGGCGGGCTCTACCTGCTGCAGCTGTGGCGTTCGCGCGGGGGCGTCACCGACTTCCAGATGGGTTTCGCGCGAGCCGGGCATGCGCACGCCGGGGTCCTGTTGGTGCTGTCCCTCACGGCGCTCCTGTACGCCGACACGGCCGACCTGTCCGGGATCTGGAACTGGCTCGCACGGACCGGCGTACCGGTCGCCGCGATCCTGATGCCCGCCGGCTTCTTCTTCTCCTCGATGGGCCAGGGACGCACCCGGCCCAACCGACTCGTGGGCCTGATCTTCGCCGGCGCGGTCGTGCTCGCGCTGGGTCTGGCCAGCCTCGGGATCGGACTACTGACGGCCTGACGGCGTTGGCGTGCAACCCCCGTCCGGGGTCGTGCTCGACGTCGGGGGCCGGGCCTGGGGCCACTCGTGGGGGGCTCACGTATTCGTCCCGATCGTGAGCCTCTGACCCAACTAGACCGGCGACGCCCGATTCGCCCGCTATTGGGCCCGTGGATTGGTCCATTGGCAGGTTTCAGGCAGACACTCTGCTTGCTCATCTGGCCGTCGTGGAGCAGCCGCGACGAAGGTGCCGGCGCAATGTCTTTGCCCCCGGCCCGCCGTTCCAGAACACCACTCGGGTCGGGGTTCTTGCCTGCCCACAACACCTCCCTGAAGGGGGATATCTCCATGCGAAACCGCAACAGCAAGCGGGTCCTGGCCGTCGCCACGGTCACGGCCCTTCTCTCGGGCGTCGGCGTTGCAGCCTTCGCAGTCGACGACGCCAAGGAGGTCCGTCAGGCGGACTTCATCGCCAGCCTGGCCGACACCCGCTCGACCGGCCACGTACGACTTCCTGGAGGAGGGGCTGCACGTCTACACCGACGACGCCACCTCGAACGGCCAAGGTCGCGCAGTACTTCGCGCCGAGGGGTGGCACCGTCACTTCCCGACGGCGCCTCCCAGGACTGGTTCGGCACCAGCCCGCGCCGGGCATGCAGATCGTCTTCGACTACGACGGCACCGCCGGCAACGGCAACGACTACAACATCCTCGTGGGCGAAGCCGTGTACGGCGACGACTGGTGGCTGACCAACGGCAGCTCGGCCGACGCCAAGGCCGCGGACCCGTCCGGCGCCGAGAACGGCGGCAGCGGCTCGGACTACTTCGGCACCCTGGCCGAGTGGAAGACCGAGATGCCCAACGCCAAGGTCCTGGCCTACGGGTTCTCGCTCGGCTCCGGCGTGAAGGGCGACGGTGTGCTCCGCTCCCAGACGTACGGCGGCGACGAGTACATCTTCACCGACGAGGAGGAGACCGCACCCGCCGTCCAGGCGGAGCAGCACACCGAGCAGCGTGCCGTGACGGCCACCGGCTCGTGGAACAACGCCAACCGGATCGCCCGCTTCACGATGGACTCGGCCTCGCAGCCAGCAGACGACACCGGGCGGGGCACCAAGGTGAAGTGGGAGATCTTCGTCAACGGCGTTCGGCGCTACCTGTCCAACAACGGCTGGGGTGACATCGCCCACTGGCAGTGGACGTTCTCGACCGCCGGTGGCAACCAGCTGGTCGAGGTCAAGCGCAACGGCTCGACCTACTCGACGCGGCAAATCACCACCAGGTGACGAGCGCGTCCGTCTGACGATGCCGAAGGGGACCCCAGGATTTCCTGGGGTCCCCTTCGTGCTCGTGCGTGTGTCTACTCGGCGGCGGCGCGACGCAGCGACTCGGAGAGCCGCTCGGCGGCGGCGAGGACCGCCGGAGCGTGCATCCGACCGGGCTGGCGCGAGAGCCGCTCGAGCGGACCCGACACCGACACGGCGGCGATGATCTTGCCGCTGGGGGAGCGGACCGGGGCCGAGACGGAAGCCACCCCTTGCTCACGCTCGCCGACCGACTGCGCCCACCCGCGGCGGCGGATCCCCGCCAGTGCGGTGGCGGAGTAGGCGGCGTTCTGCAGCCCGCGATGCATGCGCTCGGGATCCTCCCAGGCGAGCAGCACCTGAGCGGCTGAACCTGCACGCATGGTCAGCTGCGAACCGATCGGGATGGTGTCGCGCAGACCGCTCGGACGCTCGGCGGCGGCCACGCAGACGCGGTACTCACCCTGACGTCGCCAGAGCTGGGCGGACTCGCCGGTGATGTCGCGCAACCGCGCGAGGACGGGGCCGGCGGTGGCGAGCAGCCGGTCCTCACCCGCCGCGGCGGAGAGCTCGGCAAGACGAGGCCCGAGGACGAAGCGGCCCTGCATGTCACGGGCCACGAGGCGATGGTGCTCCAGCGCCACCGCGAGGCGATGAGCCGTCGGTCGGGCCAGGCCCGTACCAGCGACGAGGCCGGCAAGTGTTGCCGGGCCGGACTCGAGTGCTGCGAGTACGAGGGCGGCCTTGTCGAGGACGCCTACTCCGGATGAGTTGTCCATATTGTAATACTGCCGTCTCGTAGAATGGGATGCAAAGTTAGGGTACTGCCAGGTCCCGCTTCTTGAGGCCTGTTCAGCATGTGAAACGACGCGGAGAGGATTTGGATATGGGCAGGACGCTGTCGGAAAAAGTCTGGGACGAGCACGTCGTCCGCAGCGCCGAGGGTGAGCCCGACCTGCTCTTCATCGACCTGCACCTCATTCACGAGGTGACCTCGCCCCAGGCGTTCGACGGGCTGCGGCTCAACGGGCGGACCGTACGCCGCCCCGACCTCACCCTGGCCACCGAGGACCACAACGTCCCCACGCTCGACTGGGACAAGCCGATCGCCGACCCGGTCTCGAAGACCCAGGTCGACACGCTGCGCCGCAACGCGGAGGAGTTCGGCGTCCGCCTGCACCCGCTCGGCGACGTCGAGCAGGGGATCGTGCACGTGGTCGGCCCGCAGCTGGGACTGACCCAGCCCGGCATGACCATCGTGTGCGGTGACTCGCACACCTCGACGCACGGCGCCTTCGGTGCGATCGCCTTCGGCATCGGCACCTCGGAGGTCGAGCACGTGCTCGCCACGCAGACGCTCTCGCAGGCCCGGCCCAGGACGATGGCCGTGACCGTCAACGGCAGCCTGCCGGAGGGCGTCACGGCCAAGGACCTGGTGCTGTCGCTGATCACGCACACCGGCACCGGCGGCGGCCAGGGCTACATCGTCGAGTACCGCGGCCAGGCCATCGAGGAGCTCTCGATGGAGGGCCGCATGACCGTGTGCAACATGAGCATCGAGTGGGGCGCGAAGGCCGGCCTGATCGCGCCCGACCAGACCACCTTCGACTACATCGAGGGCCGTCCCGAGGCGCCGAAGGGTGCGGACTGGGATGCCGCCGTGGAGTACTGGAAGTCGCTGGTCACCGATGACGACGCGAAGTTCGACAAGGAGATCGTGCTCGACGCGAGCGAGATGACGCCGTTCGTCACCTGGGGGACCAACCCGGGGCAGGGCGTTCCGCTCGGCGGCGCCGTGCCCGACCCGGCGCAGTACGAGGACGCGGACGACCGCGTCGCCGCCGAGAAGGCCCTGGAGTACATGGCGTTGCAGGCCGGCACCCCGATGCGGGAGGTCAAGGTCGACACCGTGTTCGTGGGGTCGTGCACCAACGGCCGCATCGAGGACCTCCGACTGGCGGCCGAGATCATCAAGGGCCGCACCGTCGACAAGGACACGCGCCTGCTCGTCGTACCGGGATCGGTGCGCGTGCGCATGCAGGCCGAGGACGAGGGCCTCGACATCGTCTTCAAGGAAGCAGGCGGCGAGTGGCGTGGTGCCGGCTGCTCCATGTGCCTGGGCATGAACCCCGACCAGCTCACCCCGGGCGAGCGCAGCGCCTCGACTTCCAACCGCAACTTCGAGGGTCGTCAGGGCAAGGGCGGTCGCACCCATCTCGTCTCCGTCCCCGTGGCAGCGGCCACCGCCATCCGCGGAACGCTGTCCTCGCCCTCGGACCTTGACCAGGTTCCGACGACGTCGACCACGGAGGTCTGAGTCATGGAGAAGATCACTACCCACACCGGGGTCGGCGTCCCGCTGCGGCGGAGCAACGTCGACACCGACCAGATCATCCCGGCCGTCTACCTCAAGCGGGTCACGCGCACGGGCTTCGAGGACGGCCTGTTCGCCGCCTGGCGCGGTGACGAGAGCTTCGTGCTCAACCGTCCCGAGTACGCCGCGGGCTCGGTGCTCGTCGCGGGTCCGGACTTCGGCACCGGCTCGTCGCGCGAGCACGCAGTGTGGGCGCTGCAGAACTACGGCTTCAAGGCGGTGATCAGCTCGCGCTTCGCCGACATCTTCCGCGGCAACGCAGGCAAGGCAGGGCTGGTCGCGGCGCAGGTCGACCAGAAGGTCGTGCAGCGCCTCTGGGACCACCTCGAGTCGCGGCCGGGCAGCACGGTGACCGTCGACCTGGAGTCGCGAACCGTCAAGGCAGGCGAGGGAGTCGACGCCATCGAGGACTCCTTCGACATCGACGACTACACCCGTTGGCGGCTGCTCGAAGGGCTCGACGACATCGGCATCACGCTGTCCCACGAGGACGACATCACGGCCTTCGAGGCCACTCGTCCGTCGTGGAAGCCGGCCACGATCCACTGACCGTCCACGATGATTTCTCCGCCCTGATGGAGAATTCATCGTGATATCGGGGCCAAACGCGTCAACAACTGAGACGACACGCGCAGTTTCCATTGTGGTCCCTGTCACTTTTCCCTAGCGTGCGTAGGGCGATTAGTCGAGCAAGGCGCTCGGCCGACGTTCACGAAAGGGAAGCTTGTGAACAAGAGTCAGTTGATCGACACCCTCGCGGCGCGCTTCGAAGGCAACCGCAAGGCGGCCGCTCACGCGCTTGAATCGGTGCTCGACACCATCACCCGCGAGGTCGCCAAGGGCGAGAAGGTCGCCATCACCGGGTTCGGCTCCTTCGAGAAGAAGGTGCGCGACGCCCGCTGGGTGCGCAATCCCTCGACGGGCCAGCGCATGAAGGCCAAGAAGAAGGCGGTTCCCAACTTCAAGCCAGGTGCACAGCTCAAGGACGTCGTGTCCGGTGCCAAGAAGCTGCCGAAGCTCACCATGGCTGCGGTCGAGAAGGCCACACCGGAGGCCGCCAAGCCAGCAGTGAAGCGCACAGCCGCGGCGGCGAAGAGGGCTGCCGGTGCTGCCACGACCAAGAAGACCACGGGTGCGAGGAAGGCCTCGGCGGCGAAGAAGTCGACGGCGAAGAAGACCTCGGGCGCGAAGAAGACTGCTGCGAAGAAGACTTCCGCTGCCAAGAAGTCGACGGCGAAGAAGACCTCGCCCGCGAAGAAGACTGCTGCCAAGAAGACCTCGGCGGCGCGCAAGACGACGGCGAAGAAGACCTCGCCCGCGAAGAAGACTGCTGCGAAGAAGACCTCGGCGGCGAAGAAGTCGACGGCGAAGAAGACCTCGCGCGCGAAGAAGACTGCGGCGAAGAAGACTTCGGCCGCCAAGAAGTCGACGGCGAAGAAGTCGACCGCGAAGAAGACCGCCAAGAAGTCCTAGCGATCTCGCAGTTCCCCCGCGTGGAAGCGGTGGTGGCCGAAGGGTCACCACCGCTTTCGGCATCTCGGGCGAGGCTGTCGGCCCGGATCAAGCGTGGAGACGCCTCTGTCCGGGGCCAGCGAATCAGGGCCGGGCCCCGCCCAGCGCCCGAGCTGTGTGCTCGCCGACACCGAGCTCGCGAGCAGCCGCCAGGTCCTCCTCGGTGTCGACGTCGCGACGCAGCGAGGCCAGCTCCGCCCGGACGGGCATCGCCCCCGACTCCTCGTGGCGGAGGGCCGATCCCGCGCCGAAGTGCGGTTCGAGCTCGACGCCTGGACCCGCGGCGAGCAGCGTCGTACCCGTGCCAGCAGCGTCGGCGACGAACCAGCGCGAGGTGAGTCCGGCCGACGAGCGCATCGGTCAGGTCCTCGGTGAGCAGGCTGGGCAGGTCCGCACACATCGCGGCCACCGCGAGGTCCGGATCGACGAGCCGCACCCGGAGCGATGCCGCGTGCAACGCACGGTTCAGGTCGCCGTCGCCCTCGTCTGGAAGCCGTTGCGCACCATCGACGTCGAACCCCGCGTCGTCGGTGACCACGTGAACCTGTGCGACCGCAGGGCTCGCGAGTGGCCGCGGCGATCGCGTCGAGGGCGAACGCGCGCATCAGGGGTTCACGCTCCACCACTTCGACCACCGACAGCCGCGACTTGGCCAGGGACAGCGTCTTCACCGGCACGAGCAGGGCGAACGTGTGCGACATCCCTCCGATCCTCTCAGGGGTTCCGGAGGCGGCCGACGGCGCGTGGGCAGCGCTCCGTGGCGACGGCGCTCGGAGAGTGGCAGGGCAGTAGGCTCGCGAGCGGAACCCTGACGCGAGAACAGGAGGCGCCGGTGTCGAAGGTCCGCGGGCTTCAGCAGAAACGTGGCTGGGCGTGGACGACGGTGGTCGCCATCGTGAAACCGACACTGTTGCTGGCCACGAAGCACACGTGGATCGACGGCGAGAAGGTTCCGGCCACCGGTGGCTGCGTCGTCGCGGTCAACCACATCAGCCACCTCGACCCGATGACGCTCGGGTGGTTCCTCTACGAGCACGGCCGGTTGGTGCGTTACCTCGCCAAGGAGGCGCTGTTCCGCACACCGGTCCTCAAGTACATCGTCAAGGACGCCGGCCAGATCCCCGTCGCCCGCATGTCCGAGGGAGCGGTGACCGCGTTCGACGCGGCTGTCCAGGCGATCCACGCGGGTGAGTGCATCGGGGTCTACCCCGAGGGCACGATCACCAAGGACCCCGACGGCTGGCCGATGCGCGGCAAGACCGGTGCCGCACGGATCGCCCTCGCCACGGGATGTCCGGTGATCCCGATCGGGCAGTGGGGGGCCCAGGACATCCTGCCGGCGTACTCCCTGCGGCCGCACGTGATCCCCCGCAGAAGGGCTGCCTACAAGGCAGGCGACCCGGTCGACCTCAGTGACCTGATGGGCAAGCCGGTGACCAACGAGGTGCTCCGGGAGGCGACCGACCGGATCATGGCCGCGATCACCGCCGAGGTGGAGCACCTCCGCGGCGAGAAGGCGCCCACCGTACGCTTCGACCCGAAGACCTCCGGGGTCAGCGAGATCGGCAACCCCAAGAAGACGAAGCGAGGGCGGGGATGACGAAGGTTGCGGTGTTCGGCGCCGGCTCCTGGGGTACGGCGTTCAGCCTCGTGCTCGCCGACGCAGGCCAGGACGTGACCATCTGGGGTCGTCGGCCGGAGGTCTGCGAGGCGATCAACGAACGTCACGAGAACACCGAGTACTTCCCCGGGATCGAGCTGCCTCCCACGGTGCGGGCCACCGCCGACCCCGAGGAGGCCGCCGCCGGTGCCGAGTTCGTGGTCCTCTCGGTGCCCTCGCAGAAGCTGCGCGAGAACCTCGGGCAGTGGACCGACGTGATGCCGGCGGACGCGATCTTCGTCTCGCTGATGAAGGGAGTCGAGCTCCGCACCACCAAGCGGATGAGCGAGGTCATCGCGGAGGTGACCGGAGCGGGCAGTGACCGCATCAGCGTCGTCAGCGGGCCCAACCTCGCGCGGGAGATCGCGCAGCGTGAGCCGGCCGCGAGCGTGGTGGCCTGCGAGGACGAGTCGGTCGCGCGCCGGTTGCAGGACCTCTGCCACTCCCAGGCGTTCCGGCCCTACCGCAGCACCGACGTGCTCGGGTGCGAGCTCGGCGGCGCCTACAAGAACGTGGTTGCCCTGTGCGTCGGCATGGCGATCGGGCTCGGCTTCGGCGACAACACCACGGCGTCCTTGATCACCCGAGGGCTGGCGGAGACCGCACGGCTCGCGATGAAGCTGGGTGCCGACCCGCTGACCCTGATGGGTCTGGCGGGCCTCGGTGACCTGGTGGCCACCTGTTCCTCGCCGCTGTCACGCAACCGCACCTTCGGCGAGAAGATCGGTCAGGGGATGACCACCGAGGAGATCATCGCCTCGACGCGACAGGTCGCCGAGGGGGCGAAGTCGTGCGCGTCGCTCTACGACCTCGCCAGCAACAGCGGCGTCGACGCGCCGGTGGCGGAGCACGTCGCTGCCGTGGTGGCGGGTGAGATGAGCGCGCGCGACATGATGCACTCCTTCATCGCCCGCGACACCAAGCACGAGCGCGAGTAGCTCGCTCGCGGTCGCCTCAGTTCCGGTTGACGAAGGCCAGCACGTCAGGAGCAACGCGCTTGCTGGTGGCCACCTTCATGTGGCCCTGCCCCTCGTACCGGACCAGCGTGCAGTCCGGGATCAGTCGGACGGTCTCGTCGACCACGTCCTGGGGGAAGAACCGGTCACGATCACCGCAGAGGAGCAGGACCGGCGCCTCGATGTGGGGCAGGACCGACCGAGAGTCGAACGATATCTCCGCGTCAACCTCGACCAGGACGTCCGCGGGCGGGTAGCTCTCCGCGGACAGCAGGCTTCGGCCGATCCAGGGGCCGACCAGACGACGGATCCACCTGCTTCGCTCGCCCGGAAGCACGTACTCGGCGAAGGCCGTCCCGAACGCGGCCTTGTCGCCCCGGGCCAGCGCAGCGGCCAGGCGAGAGTCGACTTCCTTGCCCCAGTCACTGACCTCGGCGGCGGCGACCACGATGGCGAGGTCGCGCCAGGAGTCGCCATGGCGTGCGGCGAGGTACTGCGCGATCATCCCGCCGTAGGACTCGCCGACCACGAGGTCGACCCGGCCGCCGAGATCCTCGGAGATCACGTGCGCGTAGTCGTCGGCCATGTCGGCGACGGTGTGCCCGGTTGGCATGTTCCTGCGGCGGGTGACGAACCAGATGGTGTATCCCGCCTCGACGAACGGGGCGAGCAGCCGCCGGAACATCCTGGCGTTCATCCCCGTGGGAACGGAGCTCCCGGGCCCTCCCGGAAGGAAGAGGAGCGACTTCGGCCCAGCTCCCCAGGTCAGGAACTCCATCCCGTTCGCGAACGTCCCGCTGCGGGGTACCTGCTGACCTGCCATGCGGCTCACCGCCCTCCCACCTCACATCACGCCCTACGTTGTCGCAGACTGTCTCCGGATGAAAGGCACTTCGCCCGGGCGGCGCTGACGATCGAAGTCAGCGGGTGGCGGCGTCGAGCGCCTGGCTGAGGTCGTCCCAGAGGTCCTCGACGTCCTCGATGCCGACCGAGAGGCGGATCAGGCCCTCGGGGATGGTGGCCGGCTTCGCTCTTCCAGCGGCGGCGACGTTCCAGGGACGACTCGACGCCACCGAGTGAGGTGGCGTAGACCCACAGCTTGGTGGAGTGCTGGACGAAGTCGGCGATGTCCGCCGTCGGGAGGACCAGCCCGATGATGCCGCCGAAGCCCGGGTAGCGGACCTCCGTGACGTCGCCGCGCTCCCGGAGGCGGCGTACGAGCTCGTGGGCGTTGGCCTGCGCCTTCTCCATCCGCAACGGCAGCGTCCGCAGCCCGCGCAGCGCGAGCCAGGCCTCGAACGCGCCGGGGATGGCGCCGACGAGGTCGCGGCGACCCTTGAGCACCGCGAACAGCTCCTCGTCGCGGGTGACGATCGCTCCCATGAGCAGGTCGGCATGGCCGCCGATGTACTTCGTCGCCGAGTGGACGACGAGGTCGACGTCCCAGTCCAGCGGCTGCTGCAGCAGGGGAGTGGCGAAGGTGTTGTCGACGACGACGTAGGCGCCCGCCTCGTGGGCGGCCTTCGTGATCGCCGGGATGTCGGCGACCTCCATGCGCGGGGTTGGTCGGTGACTCGACCCAGACGAGCGACGCGTCGTCGCAGGCGGCGACCACGGCGTCGGTGTCGCTGATGTCGACGAGGTGTGCCTTGATCCGACCGCGGGCCTCGAGGTCGGCGAGCTGCATCACCGAGCCGTTGTAGGCGTGGCGCGGGGCGACCACCTTCTGGCCGGTGCCGACGAGGTCGAGGATCGTCGAGACGGCGGCGAGTCCGCTGGCGAACGCCAGGCAGCGTCCGCCCTCGAGGTCGCCGAGCGCCTCCTCGAACGCGGCCCACGTGGGGTTGGCGTAGCGGCCGTACTCGAAGTCCCCGCCGGCGACGTACGTCGACGGCCATCGTGATCGGGGTGTTCAGCGGCTGGTCGGGCTCGTGAGGAGGACGACCGACGTGGACGGCGCGGGTGGCGGGACGCATGCCGCCAGCGTATTGACCGCCGCGCGTACGCCCGGTTCCGCCCCTGCGGCGCCGGTAGGGTCGGCGGCGTGAGCAGCCCCTCGGAGCCCCACCGCAAGCCCCGCGTCGCCGTGGTCTTCGGTGGCCGCTCCAGCGAGCACTCGATCTCCTGCATCTCGGCGGGCAGCGTGATCGCGGCCCTCGACCCGGAGAAGTACGACGTGGTGCCGGTCGGCATCGCGACCGACGGACGGTGGGTGCTCGAGTCGGCCGAGCCCGGCCATCTCGCCCTCGGACCCTCCGGTGAGCTGCCTGCGGTCACCGGCAAGCGCGAGGTCGCCCTCACGCCCGGCCAGGGGCTGGTGGTGACCGACCCGGGTGACGTGCCCGACGTGCTCGGCGACGTCGACGTGGTGTTCCCGGTCATGCACGGGCCCTGGGGCCAGGACGGCACGCTGCAGGGGCTGCTCGAGATGGCGGACGTGCGCTACGTCGGCGCCGGGGTGCTCTCCAGCGCGGTCGGCACCGACAAGCACTTCATGAAGCAGCTGTTCATGGCGGCCGGGCTGCCGGTCCTGCCCTACGTGCTGGTCCGGCCCCGGGAGTGGGACCGGGACCCGGCCTCGGTGCGGGAGGCCGTGGAGGCGCTGGACTTCCCCGTCTTCGTCAAGCCGGCCCGGGCGGGGTCGAGCTTCGGCATCAGCCGGGTCGACGACGCCGACGGGCTCGACGCCGCGATCGAGGAGGCCCGGCGCTTCGACCCGAAGGTCCTCGTCGAGGCAGCGGCGTCCAACGCCCGTGAGGTCGAGATCGGCGTGCTCCAGGGGCTCGACGGCGGCGCCCCGGAGACCAGTGCGATCGCCGAGATCACGGTGGCTCCGGAGCACACGTTCTACGACTTCGAGGCGAAGTACCTCGAGCAGAGCTACCGCATCCCCGCCTCGCTCAACGACGACATCGTCGAGCAGGTGCAGGACCTGGCCGTTCGCGCGTTCGAGGCGCTCGACGTCGAGGGCCTCGCGCGGGTCGACTTCTTCGTGATGCCCGACAACCGGGTGCTGCTCAACGAGGTGGAGACCATGCCCGGCTTCACCGCGACCTCGATGTTCCCGCTGCTGTGGCAGGAGTCCGGCCTGACCTACCCCGAGCTCGTCGAGCGGCTCGTCAGGCTCGCGCTCGACCGGGAGACGGGGCTGCGGTGAGGGTGGCGGCGGTCAACCGGGGCCCTCACTCGCAAGCCCGCACCACCCTCGTGCGCCCCTTGATCGCCTGGGCGAGGTCGACCATGACCGCGTCGGGGGGGCGGTACTCCGACGGGATGGCGACCTCGACGTTCGGCTTCCGGCCGATGGTGGTCAGGACGACGTCGGCGTCCTGGTCGGCGACCTGTTCCTCGGGGACGAACCAGTCGACGCCGTTGACCCGCTGGCACGGGGAGAACGGCTCGTAGTCCTCGGGTGTGCCGACGCCGCAGCGCAGCACGATGGCCGGGTCGCCCCAGGCAGCGCCGAGCGGGCTGCCCTCGGTCTCGCGCCGCTGCTGCTCGGCGAGGCGGCGGGGCAGGTCGTCGACGAGCGACAGGCAGGCCCGACGGTCGGCGCCGGAGACGTCCGGCGCGGTCGAGGTCCACGGCGCCGCACCCGGCAGTGAGCGCGCACGAGCACGGCGACGCCCGCCACCCCGAGGGGGGACGGGCGCCGAGAGGAGTGTGGGCTCAGATGTGGACGACGGGACACGTCAGGGTGCGGGTGATCCCGTCGAGCGTCTGGACCCTGGCGACCACCAGCTTGCCGAGCTCGTCGACGTTGCGGGCCTCTGCGCGGACGATGACGTCGTAGGGACCGGTGACGTCCTCGGCCAGGATGACGCCCTTGATGTCGGTGATCCGCTGAGCGACCTCCGCGGCCTTGCCGACATCGGTCTGGATCAGGATGTAGGCCTGCACGACCATGTGGACTCCCTCGGTGGTACGGAAAAGTCTGGACCGCTCGCAACCTACCGGACGACCGACCCGGGCGGAACACGGCGGCCCGGCGCAGGCCGGACCTCGATCTGGTGAGATGGCGCCATGAGTCCGACGCCGTCCCCGGCCCCGTCACCGGTCCCGTCCCCGGGAGAGCCCTTCGCGCCCGGCGCCACGCTCGCCGACGCGGGGGAGTTCGGCCTGATCTCGGCGCTCACGCAGCGGTTCGGCCAGGGCGCGCACGTGTACGTCGGGCCCGGTGACGACGCCGCCGTCCTGCGCACCCCCAAGGGACACGTGGTGGTCTCCACCGACCTGCTGGTCGAGGGGCGGCACTTCCGCCGCGAGTGGGCAGCAGCGCGCGACATCGGCCGCAAGGCCGCCGCGGCGAACCTCTCCGACGTCAACGCCATGGGCGGCACGGCGCACTCGCTCACCGTCGGCCTGGCCGCTCCCGCCGACCTGCCCGCGCAGTGGGTGCTCGACCTGGCCGACGGGATCGCCGGAGGAGGCCGCCCTGGTCGGCGCGAGCATCGTCGGCGGCGACCTCACCACCGCGAGCGAGGTGGTCGTCGCCATCACCGTGATGGGCACCTGCGAGGTCGCGCCGGTGCTGCGCAGCGGCGCCCGGCCGGGCGACGTGGTCGCGCTGGCCGGGCGCCAGGGCTGGGCCGCCGCCGGACTGGCGGTGCTGGGCCGCGGGTTCCGCTCGCCGCGCGTGCTGGTCGAGGCCTACCAGCGCCCCGAGCCGCCGTACGCCGCCGGCGCGGCCGCCGCCCGCGCCGGCGCCACCGCCATGATCGACGTCTCCGACGGCCTGCTCGCCGACGCCGGGCACATCGCCGCGGACTCGGGAGTGGCCATCGACATCGACCGGAGTGCCTTCGAGCTCGCCGACCCGATGCGTGCGGTCGGCTCCGCGCTGGGCGTCGACCCGATGCAGTTCATCCTGGGCGGGGGCGACGACCACGCGATCCTGGCCACCTTCCCCGCCGGCACCGACCCTGCCCGAGGGCTTCACGGCGATCGGCTCGGTCGGCGGCGCGGGGGACGCAGGTCGTCGTCACGGTCGACGGCGCGGCGTACGACGGGCCCGGGGGCTGGACGCACTTCTGAGCCGCCGACCGTGACCGGCACGACGACAAACGCCCCCGACCGGAAGAGTCGGGGGCGATCGCGGTTCGCTCAGTGCGTCAGCGGGTGACCTTGCCGGCCTTGAGGCAGCCGGTGCACACGTTGAGCCGCTTGGGGGAGCCGTTGACGGTGGCGCGCACGCGCTGGATGTTGGGGTTGAAGCGACGCTTCGTGATCTTGCGCGACCACGGGCGGTTGTTGCCGAAGCCGGGCTTCTTGGCGCAGATGTCGCAGACGGCAGCCACCGTGCACTCCTCGGGTCGAACTGGGGATCCAGACAGATTCAGGTCAAGGGGCCCGAATCACCTTCGGGCAACCGCACGAGAATAACTCAGTGCCGCGCCGCGACGCGAATCGAGGAGCCACGTCCCCTACCGTGATCCCCTCCACAGGGCAGGGAGGTGACGGATGACGGCCGAGGCAGATGTCGCCACCTTCGACCTCGACGCCGTACGCCGGTTCGCCGACCTGGCCGTCGAGGGGCTCGCCGCCGCCCGCGAGGAGATCGACGCCCTCAACGTCTACCCGGTGCCCGACGGCGACACCGGCACCAACATGTTCCTCACCGTCGAGTCCGCCCGCGACGCGATGGTCGCGGCGCTCGACGAGGCGCCCGGACGACCTCCGGGTGGCGATGCGGGCCTACGCCAGGGGTGCCCTGCTCGGCGCGCGCGGCAACTCCGGGGTCATCCTCAGCCAGCTGGTCGGCGCGCTGCTGCGCCGGATCGGCCAGGCCGGGCCCGGAGGACCGCTCGGCGCGCGGTCTTCGCCGAGGGGATGGCGCTGGCCACCGACGCGGCCTACGCCGCGGTCGGCAAGCCGGTCGAGGGCACCATCCTGTCCGTCGCGCGGGCCGCCTCGGAGGCGGCGGCCGAGGCGGCGCGGATCCCGGAGGACCGGCTCGGCGACGTGGTCCGCGCGGCTGCCGGCGCGGCCCGGGAGGCGCTGGCGCGCACCCCCGAGCAGCTGCCCCTGCTCGCGCAGGCCGGCGTGGTCGACGCCGGTGGGCGCGGGCTGTGCGTCGTCCTCGACGCCGCCGAGTCGGCGATCACCGGCAAGCGACGCCACCACGGGGACCCCCCGCGTCGGCACCCCGGCGATCCCGGTCGCGCGGATCCCCACCGGCGACCTGACCGAGGGCGGCCCGGCGTACGAGGTGATGTACCTCCTCGAGGCCGACGACGACGCCATCCCGGCGCTGCGCGAGCAGCTCGCCCCGCTCGGCGACTCCCTCGTCGTCGTCGGCGGCGAGGGGCTGTGGAACGTCCACGTCCACGTCGACGACGTCGGCGCCGCGGTCGAGGCCGGCATCCGCGCCGGTGCGCCGCGCCGGATCCAGGTCACCCACTTCGCCGAGCAGATCGAGCGGGCCCGCGAGAAGCGGGCCGAGCGGCGTGGGCGCAGGCTGGTCATCGTCGCAGCCGGCCCGGGCCTCGTCGAGCTGTTCGGCGAGGCGGGGGCCGAGGTCATCGAGGGCGGCCCCGGTCGTCGCCCCAGCACCGGCCGAGCTCCTCGCGGCGATCGAGGCGACCGGGGCCGAGGAGGTCGTCGTGCTGCCCAACGACCCCGACTCGGTCGGCGTCGCGGAGGCGGCCGCCCACGAGGCGGAGCACAAGGGCATCCACGTCGTCGTGCATCCCGACCCGCGCCCAGGTGCAGGGCATCGCCGCGCTGGCGGTGCACGAGCCGGGCCGGCCGCTCGACAGCGACGTCGTGCACATGACCGCCGCCGCCCGCGGCGCCCGCCACGGAGCGGTCACGGTGGCCGCCCGGAGCGCGATGACGACGGCCGGCCCCTGCTCGGCCGGCGACGCCCTCGGGCGTGGTGCACGGTGACTTCGCGATCGTCGGGGAGGACCTCTACGAGGTCGCGTGCGGCGTGCTCGAGCGGCTGCATCGGCGGGGGCGGCGAGCTGGTCACCCTGGTCGCGGGCGCCGAGGCCGGCGACCTCGCCCAGGCGTGCGAGGCCTGGGTCGAGCGCGCGCACCCCGGTGTCGACGTCGTCGTCTACGAGGGCGGCCAGGACCGCTACCCGCTGCTGGTGGCGGTGGAGTAGCGGCGGCGGGGGTGCAGGTGCGCTGGGACTCGCCGGTCGCGGCGGTCGGCGGCAAGCACGCGGGCAAGGTGATCAAGGCCACCGGCGTCGAGACGGTCGGTGACCTGCTCGGCATCTTCCCGCGCCGCTACGTGCGCAAGGGGTCGCTCAGCGAGCTCGACGAGCTGCGCGAGGGCGACCTGCTCTCGCTGGTCGGCGAGGTCGTCAGCGCGTCGCAGAAGCCCTACCAGGACCGGCGTACCCACCGCACGGCGTACCGCCTCGAGGTGCGCGTCCGCGCCGAGGACGGCAGCCTGCTCGCTGACCTACTTCGACCGCCAGAAGCACACCGCCGACTGGCGCGCGCAAGCAGCTGTCGGCCGGCACGGGTCGGCCTGTTCAGCGGCCGGCTGAAGTGGTTCAACAACGCAGTGGCAGCTGACCAACCCCGACTCGCGGATGTACGGCGACGCGGCCGAGGACGCCGTCGCGACGATGCCCGACCTGATCCCGATCTACTCCTCGGTGGCCGGCGGTGAACACGTGGCACCTCGAGGACGACGATCGCGCTCGCGCTCGACCTCGTCGAGGACGTGCCCGACGTGCTCCCGGCCGCGGTGCGTCGAGGCCGAGGACCTGATCGACGATCGGCCAGGCGCTGCGCTGGATCCACCGCCCCGACACCTGGGCGCAGAAGGTCAGGCGCCGAGAAGCGGCTGAAGTACGACGAGGCGTTCGTCGCCCAGACCGTGCTCGCCCGGCGGCGGGCCGCCATCGAGGCGACCGTCGCCAACCCGCGCCCGGGCCGGCCGGGCGGGCTGCTCGACGGCTTCGACGGCGGCTGCCGTTCGCGCTCACCGACGGCCAGCGCGGCGTGGGCGAGGAGATCGCCGCCGAGCTCGGTCGAGGGCCACCCGATGCACCGGCTGCTCCAGGGCGAGGTCGGCTCGGGCAAGACGGTGGTCGCGCTGCGCGCGATGCTCCAGGTCGTCGACTCGGGCGGCCAGGCGGCGCTGCTGGCGCCGACCGAGGTGCTCGCCCAGCAGCACCACCGCTCGATCGTGGCGATGCTCGGCGACCTCGCCGAGGGCGGCTTCCTCGGCGGCGCCGAGGAGGCGACCCGGGTGGCGCTGCTGACCGGGTCGCTGAACGCGGCGTCCCGGCGTACGGCGCTCGCCGAGGCTGCCGGCGGCGAGGCCGGGATCGTGATCGGCACGCACGCGCTGCTCGAGGAGCACGTGCAGTTCGCCGACCTCGGTCTGGTCGTCGTCGACGAGCAGCACCGCTTCGGCGTGGAGCAGCGGGCGGCGCTCAGCGGCAAGGCCGGGCAGCCGCCGCACGTGCTGGTGATGACGGCGACGCCGATCCCGCGGACCGTGGCGATGACTGTCTTCGGCGACCTCGACACCTCGACCCTGAGCGAGCTCCCCGCCGGCCGCGGCGACGTGCAGACGACCGTCGTACCCACCCAGGCGCAGCCGGCCTGGCTCGAACGCGCGTGGGAGCGGGTCCGCGAGGAGGTCGCCGAGGGCCGGCAGGCCTACGTCGTCTGCTCGCGGATCGACCCGGTCGAGCTCGCCGACCGCCCGGTGGAGGGCGACGACGCCCGCCCGCTGCACGCGGTCGAGGACCTCGCCCCGGAGCTCGCGTCCGGGGCGCTCGAGCGGGCTGCGGGTCGAGATGCTGCACGGCCGGATGGCGCCGGAGGACAAGGACCGGGTGATGCAGGCGTTCGCCGCCGGCGAGGTCGACGTGCTGGTCTCCACGACCGTCATCGAGGTCGGTGTCGACGTCCCCAACGCCACGGTGATGGTGATCCTGGACGCGGACCGGTTCGGGGTCTCCCAGCTCCACCAGCTGCGCGGCCGGATCGGTCGTGGAGGGCACGCCGGCCTGTGCCTGCTGGTCAGCGCCGTCGACCCCGCGAGCACCTCGATGGAACGGCTCCGGGCGGTGGCCGTCGACCCGCGACGGCTTCGAGCTCTCCCGGATCGACCTCGAGCAGCGTCGCGAGGGCAACGTGCTCGGCATCGAGCAGAGCGGCGGCCGGTCCGGCCTCAAGCTGCTCTCGGTGCTGCGCGACGAGGACGTGATCGAGCGGGCCCGCGCCGCCGCGACGGCGCACCTCGCCGCCGACCCCGATCTCACCAGCAGTCCGGCACTGGCGGCGGCCACGCGTCGGCTGGAGGAGACCGAGCAGGCCGAGTACCTGGAGATGACGTGACCCCACGACTCCGCGCCGGGTCACCGTGACGCGCATCATCGGTGGCAGCGCCGGCGGGCGTCGACTGAGGACTCCTGCCGGTGAGGCCACCCGGCCCACCGCCGACCGGGTCCGAGAGGCGTTGTTCTCGGCACTGGAGTCCCGGCTCGGCTCGCTGACCGGCCTGCGCTTCCTCGACCTGTACGCCGGGTCGGGTGCCGTGGGGCTCGAGGCCATGTCCCGCGGCGCGGGCGTGGTCACCTCGGTGGAGTCCGACCGGCGCACCGCCCGGATGGTGCAGGACAACGCGAGCACGCTCGGCTTCCACAAGGTGGAGGTGGTCTCCCACGCCGGTCGCCCGCGTCCTCGGACACCACCCCCGGGCTCCCTACGACGTGGTGTTCGCCGACCCGCCGTACCCCCTCGAGAACGCCGAGCTCGAGCAGGTCCTTGAGCTCCTGGTCGCCCACGAGTGGCTGGCGACCGGCTCGGTGCTCGTCGTCGAGCGCTCGGCGCGTAGCGTGGAACCTGCCTGGCCCGACGGGCTGGTGCGCGAGCGGGCGAAGGAGTACGGCGAGACCGTGCTCTGGTACGTTCGCGCCGGTTCGGCCGGGGGTACCGATGCAGGGACGGATGACGACGGATGACCGCTGATGACTAGGAGCGAGACAGTGCGCAGAGCCGTCTGCCCGGGCTCGTTCGACCCGGTCACGAACGGCCACATCGACATCATCTCGAGGGCCTCGCAGCTCTTCGACGAGGTCGTCGTAGCCGTCGGTGTCAACAAGTCGAAGTCCCGCGCCCGGCTGTTCTCCGCCGAGGAGCGCATCGAGATGCTGGAGAAGGTCTGTGCCGACTTCCCCAACGTGACCGTCGCCGGGTTCGAGGGGCTGCTCACCACGTTCTGCCAGGAGCGCGACATCCACTCGATCGTGAAGGGTCTCCGCGCGGTCAGCGACTTCGACTACGAGCTCCAGATGGCACAGATGAACTCCTCGCTCGTCGACGTCGAGACGGTCTTCATCCCGACCAGCCCGGAGTGGTCCTTCCTGGCCTCCTCGCTGGTCAAGGAGGTCGCCATGTTCGGGGGCGACGTCTCCGGGCTGATCCCGCCCGAGGTGCTGACCCAGCTGACCGAGCGGCTCGCCGAACGTGCCCGGGCCGACGCAGGACGACTGAGCTGGCGACTCGGCAGAGTGACCCGCGGGTTTCGAGACGGGTGGCTCAGTCCCTCTCTCCGTTCGGGCCTGAGCCCACCCTCCTCAACCTCCCGCCCTTTTCGTGCCCTCGCAGGCTCGGGCACGGGGCGTGATTTTGGTTGCGCACCGCATCGACCGGTAGACTCCCGCAGGTTCTGCCTGCACCACCACGGAAGTGACCTCTTGCGCCATCTCGACCCGAGAGCGCCGCTCGTGCTCGACACTCGCGAGCTCGGCCGCCGCCCGGGGTCCCAGCGTCAGGTGTCGCTCACCGCGGAGGCGCCGGCAGAGCTCGGCATCGAGATCCTGAGCGTTCCCGAGGGCTCGCCGGTCGACATCGACCTGCGGCTCGAGGCGGTCATGGAGGGAGTGCTCGTCACCGGGACGGCGGAAGCCGACCTGGCGGGCGAGTGCTCACGGTGCCTGGAGGAGATCGAGGACACCGTCCGCGTCGACCTCCAGGAACTGTTCGTCTACGACGACCCCGGTCATGAGCGTCGCGGGGACGACCAGGACGACGATGTCAGCCGGCTCGAGGACGACCTGATCGACCTCGAGCCACTGCTGCGGGACGCGGTGGTGCTCGCACTGCCGTTCCAGCCGCTGTGCCGGGACGACTGCCCGGGTCTGTGCGCCGAGTGCGGTGTCAGGCTCGCTGACGACCCGGAGCATCGGCACGACGCACCGATCGACCCCCGGTGGGCCGCTCTCGGTGACGTGGTGGCAGCGCACGAAGTCCCCGCATCACCCGAAGACTGATCCCGCAACACCGACCCCAAGGAGCAATCGTGGCTGTCCCGAAGCGGAAGCTGTCGCGGAGCAACACGCGTCATCGTCGTTCTGCGTGGAAGGCCGTCGCGCCCTCGCTCGTGACCTGCGCCAACCCCGCCTGCGGTGCCAAGCACCTGCCGCACCGCGCCTGCCCCGAGTGCGGGCAGTACGGCGCCAAGGCCGACCGTCGTCAGGTCCTCTGACCCGGGGCCTGGGTTGCAGGCAGGATCGGCGCCGACCGACGAGCTGCGCGTCGCGCTCGGAGATCCCACGCTGGATCCCGAGCTGCTGCAGCTTGCCCTGACGCACCGCTCCTACGCCTACGAGAACGGCAACCTGCCGACCAACGAGCGGCTGGAGTTCCTCGGTGACTCCGTGCTCGGCGTGGTGATCACCGAGACGCTCTACGTCACCCATCCCGAGCTCTCCGAGGGACGGCTGGCCAAGCTGCGGGCCGCCGTCGTCAACGCGCGGGCGCTGGCCGAGGTGGCCCGCACCCTGGGTCTCGGCTCGCACATCCGCCTCGGCAAGGGCGAGGAGGCGACCGGGGGCCGGGAGAAGGCCTCGATCCTCTCCGACACCGTCGAGGCGCTGATCGGCGCGATCTACCTCAGCGGAGGCTTCGAGGACGCCGCGCGCACCGTGCACCTGCTCTTCGACCCCCTGCTGGAGGCCGCGGCCGCGATGGGCGCCGGCCTGGACTGGAAGACCAGCCTCCAGGAGCTCAGCGCCCTGCACGACCTCGGCGTGCCCGAGTACGTCATCCAGGACGAGGGCCCAGACCACATGAAGACCTTCACCGCGCGGGTCCGCGTCGCGGACCGCCTCCATGGGCGCGGCGTGGGCCGGTCGAAGAAGGAGGCCGAGCAGCAGGCCGCCGAGACTGCCTACCGCACGCTGAGCTCCGAGCTTCCGGACGACGACCTGCCGGGACACCTCGCGAACGCCAGGGTCGAGCTGCCCCCGGCCGAGGATGCCTGAGCTTCCCGAGGTCGAGGTCGTCCGTACCGGCCTCGAGGCCCATGTGCTGGGCCGCCCCATCGTCAGCGTCGACGTGCTCCATCCCCGTCCCGTCCGCCGCCATGTCGCCGGCCCCGTCGACTTCGCCGCGCGCCTGGCCGGCCGCACGTTCACGGCCGCCCATCGACGCGGGAAGTACCTCTGGCTCTCCCTCGACAACGGCGACGCCCTCCTCGGCCACCTCGGCATGAGCGGGCAGATGCTGGTGCAGCCTCCCGGCGTACCCGACGAACGCAACCTGCGCGTTCGCTTCCTCCTCGCCCCACCGGATAGTCCGAGCGTTCGGCACCCGGACACGCCGGAGACGAGGTGTCGAACGTCTCGGACTATCCGGAATTGGAGCTCCGGTTCGTCGACCAGCGCATGTTCGGCGGGCTCGCGGTCTCCGAGGGCGGAGCCGAGCTGCCCCCCGAGATCGCGCACATCGCCCGCGACCCACTCGACGCGGAGTTCGACGACGAGGCGTTCGTCAGCCGGGTCCGGCGCAGCCAGTCCGGCATCAAGCGGATCCTCCTCAACCAGGGCATCGTCTCCGGTGTCGGGAACATCTACGCCGACGAGGGGCTGTGGCAGGCCCGGGTGCACGGTGAGCGCGTCGGGTCGCGCCTGCGGGGGTCCGACGTACGCCGTGTGCTCGCCGGCTGTCGCGACGTGATGCTGGCCGCCCTGGGTCAGGGCGGCACGTCCTTCGACGCCCTCTACGTGAACGTGAACGGGCAAAGCGGGTACTTCGACCGCTCGTTGGAGGTCTACGGCCGGGAGGCGGAGCCCTGCTCCCGCTGTGGTACGCCGATCCGAAGGGTCACGTTCATGAATCGTTCGTCCTACTTCTGCCCGGTTTGCCAGCCCGTGCCACGCCTGCGGCGGACCCGGTAGGCCCGCCGACCTCCGACCCGATCGAGTGCCCACTCCCCGGGAGGCCTTGATGAAGACCTGACCCGCGTGAGACGCTTGTAGACGGTCCAGACGGCCCAACTCGCTCCCTGGAAGGCACATCTATGGCCAAGGCGCTGCTCGGCTACTCGGTAGGGACCGACCCTCGAGTGGTTTACCGCCTCACTACGGAGAATCGCATCCTCCGCCAGCGCGTCGCCGATCTGGAGGAGATGACCCTTCGTCTCCAGAACGAGAACGACGCGCTTGCAGCACTCGCCACCGAGTCCGTCGACGAGGCAGTCGCCCGCGACGACTCGCTGGCCCGCACCTAGCGATCGCACGACCGGTCGGACGGATAACCCCGGGTAGGGGTTGGTCGTTGGGTGGGGCATGCGCGTCCTCTCCGGCCTGTCCACGGCCCTGCTCCTCACCGGCACCCTGCTGACGGCCGCCCCGGCGTACGCCCACGGAGACGGTGATCGGATCGCGCAGCAGCGCGAGCTGCTCAGCAGCGACCAGAACATCCCGCTGATCGCGAGCGACAACGTCTCGCTCGCCTCCTCGAACCCCTCGTCGACCGGCATCTCCGGCTGCTTCACGAAGACCAAGCCGCTGTTCGTGCAGTCCAACCTCGACTCGGTGCGCGTCTACGACGTCTCCGAGCCGACCCGGCCGGCCCTGACCGGCACCCTGCCGTCGCTGCAGTTCGAGAACGAGGCGATGAACTGCGGTGAGCGCAAGACCGCCCAGGGCGTGCGCCGGTTCGCGCTGGTCGGTGTCGATCTCCACCAGGTCAGCCCCGGCGACATCCAGCACGCCAACGTCGGCGGCGGCGAGCTGGTGATCGTCGACGTCACCGACCCGGCGAATCCCCGGATCTCCGGTCGTGCGCCCGGGTCGACGAGCACCCACACCGTCGCCTGCGTCGTGCAGACCGACTGCACCTACGCCTACTCCGCCGGAGACGACAGCAGCGGCCGGTTCTCGATCTTCGACCTGCGCAACCTCGACCGCCCCGTCGAGGTCGACTCCGACCCGAACACCGCAGGTGTGCAGGGGTTCTCGAGCCCCACCGCAGGGCACAAGTGGAACTTCGACGACGCCGGCTACGGCACGCACACCGGCTGGGAGGGCGCCTCCATGTGGGACACCCGGAACCAGAGGGCGCCGAGGCTGGTCACCACCACCGGCCTGGCCGGGAAGGGTGAGGACCCGAAGTACCCCGGCTGGAACGACTTCATCCTGCACAACTCGCAGCGCCCGAACGCCCGGTCGTTCCGCAACGGGGCCGCTCCCTCGCTGGCCAACGGCAACATCCTGCTGGTCACCGAGGAGGACTACGAGCAGCCCGACTGCAGCCTCGCGGGCTCCTTCCAGACCTGGTGGATCAAGCGCCTCGACGGCACCCCGGGTGCGATCGTCCCGCTGGACAAGGTCGAGCTGGCCGACCTCGGGACCTACCCGATCCCGGTGGGCGCGTTCTGCTCCTCGCACTGGTTCGACTTCCACCCCTCCGGCATCGTGGCGGCCGGTTTCTACGGCGGCGGGACGCAGTTCATCGACGTCCGGAACCCGAAGGACCTGAAGTCCTACGGCCACGCCACCTGGGGCGCCTCGGAGGTGTGGGACTCCTACTGGATGCCGGTGTACTCGAAGGCCGGCGTGATGACCTCCAAGAAGACCAACCTCGCCTACTCCGTCGACCTGGCCCGCGGCATCGACGTCTACCGCGTCGACCTGCCGGGCACCACCTGGGACACGAACGTCGCCGCGATCGCACCGGCCGGCGGCGGGTGGGTCCCGACGGGCGCGCTCGCCGGCGTCCTGGGCGCGCTGGCGGTCGCGGTGCTGCTGCGCCGTCGTACGGCGGCACGCGGGGTCGTCGCAGTCGCCTGACCAGCGGCTGACTCGCGCCTGACCAGCGGCCGTCCGGAGGGTTGCCCGGACAGCCAAATCGGATTGCCGCCGTCAGGGTGCTCTGCGAGCATCGACGGCTGTGCACCAATCGGTCGTCGAGTCGTTCGTGCCGACGAGGCTCGGCACGTCGTTTCGATGGCTGCTGGCCTCGAGCTGGGTGAGCAACATCGGCGACGGCGTCATCCTCGCCGCAGGACCGCTCCTCGTCGCCTCGGAGACGCGTGAGCCCTTCCTGGTCGCGCTCGCGTGGATGCTGCAGTACCTGCCGTGGCTGGTCTTCGGGCTGTTCGCCGGGGTCGTGGCCGACCGCGTGAACCGGAAGACCCTGATCACGGTTGCCAACGGCTGCCGGGTCGTCGTGCTGACGGTGCTCGTGGGGACGATCGTCACCGGTCAGGTCAACATCACCGTCGTCCTCGCCTCGATGTTCCTGCTCGGGGTGGGGGAGACCTTCGCGGACACCACCACGGCGACGCTGCTGCCGATGATCGTCGCCAGGAGGGACCTCGGGATCGGCAACGCGCGCCTGCTCGCGGGCACGGTCACGCTCAACCAGCTCGTGGGGCCACCCGTCGGGGCGCTGCTCTTCAGCGCCGGTCGCTCGTGGCCGTTCCTCACGCAGGTCATCTGCATCGCGGTGAGCATCCTGCTGGTGCTGCGCGTCCAGCTCCCGCCGCACGGCCGCGCCCGCGAGGAGGGGCCGAAGCCGATCCGCACCGACATCGTCGAGGGCCTGCGCTGGCTGTGGAACCACGCGGCGGTGCGGACGCTGACGATCACGATCGTCACGTTCAACGTCACGTTCGGTGCGGCGTGGTCGGTGCTGGTGCTCTACTCCATCGAGCGGCTGGGGATGGGGCACCTGGGCTTCGGCCTGCTGACCTCGTCGCTGGCCTGTGGCGGCCTGCTCGGCACGTTCTCCTACGGCTGGCTCGAGCGCCACGTCAGCCTGGGCAACATCATGCGCGGCGGCCTCGTCATCGAGACCGTGACACACCTCACGCTCGCTCTCACCACCACGCCGGCCGTGGCCCTGGCGACCTTCTTCGTGTTCGGCGCGCACGCGTTCATCTGGGGTACGACCTCGGCCGCGGTGCGCCAGCGTGCGGTTCCCACGCACGTGCAGGGTCGGGTGCAGAGCGTCTACATGATCGGCGTGACCGGGGGCATCGTCGTCGGCTCGCTGATCGGCGGTGCGATCGCCGCGCGCTGGGGTGTCACGGCCCCGTTCTGGTTCGCCTTCGTCGGCTCGGCGGTCATCCTCGTGCTGATCTGGCGCCAGCTGTTGCACATCGCGCACGCCGACGAGGAGGTCATCGTCGGAGGGACGGCCGCACCTGAGTAGACCAGATCGCCTTGTCTGATCGTTACGATTAAACATAGTGAATTGATCGTGTTACCGTTCTACTTGTCCGCTTCCTGACCCGAACCCTGGATGTGAACACAGTGGAACGTCTCTTCGTCTTCGCCTTCGTCGGGCTCCTCGCCCAGGTCATCGACGGCTCCCTCGGCATGGCGTACGGCGTCACCGCCAGCACGCTGCTGCTCGCCAACGGCGTCGCACCGGCCGTGGCGTCCGCCTCCGTGCACCTCGCGGAGATCGGCACGACCGCAGCCTCGGGCTTCTCCCACTGGCGCTTCGGCAACGTCGACTGGGCCGTGGTGCTGCGCATCGCGATCCCCGGCGCCATCGGTGCCTTCGTCGGAGCCACCGTGCTCTCGAACCTCTCGACGGAGTCGGCCACACCCTGGGTGGCGGCGCTCCTGCTGCTCCTCGGCGTCTACATCGTCTCCCGGTTCGTGTTCGGACAGCCCCCGGTCGTCGTCAAGGGCCGTCGCCCCGGAGCGCGCCTCCTGGCTCCCCTCGGGCTCTTCGCCGGGTTCATCGACGCGACTGGTGGTGGCGGCTGGGGTCCGGTCTCCACGCCGACGCTCATCTCCAGCGGCACGCTGGACCCGCGCAAGGTGATCGGCTCGGTCTCCGCCGCCGAGTTCGCGGTGACCATTGCGGCCAGCATCGGTTTCCTGATCGGCCTCGGCAGCGAGGCCATCGACTGGCGCGTGGTCGGCGGCCTGCTCGCCGGTGGCGTCATCGCGGCCCCGTTCGCGGCGTACCTCGTCCGGCACGTCTCGCTCCCCGTCCTGGGCGGGCTCGTCGGCAGCGTCATCCTGGTCACCAACGGCAGGACCCTGCTGCGGGCGTTCGAAGCCGAGTCGGCACTGGCCTACGCAGGCCTCGCCGCCGTCGCCGTCGTCCTGGTCTCGATCGCGATCTCCAAGACGCGCAAGCAGGCCGCTGCCCGGACGGCTGCCGAGAACGAGACCGACCCCGAGCTCGTCTGAGCCCCACCCCCGGACAGCCCCGCCTGGACATTCCGGGCGGGGCTGTCGGCCTGTTCCGGAGGCTGATGGGGCGAGCATTGCCCGTCAGCGTCGGGCCTCCCCGGATGCCCGCGAAACCGGCATCCCCGGCACGCCTCCCGGCAATCGCCGCTCGCGCTGGTTAGGGTCGACGCGCTGACCCTTCCCCGTCGCAGCACCCTGGACCGCTCCGAGCCGCATCGGGGGCGGGCTGAGAGGATGCCGCGTCCAGCAAGCAGGACGGCCGACGGCGACGCAGGGAGAGCACACGTTGTACCTCAAGAGCCTCACGCTCAAGGGCTTCAAGTCCTTCGCCTCGTCGACGACGCTCCAGCTCGAACCCGGGATCACCTGCATCGTCGGCCCCAACGGGTCGGGCAAGTCCAACGTCGTCGACGCGCTCGCGTGGGTGATGGGTGAGCAGGGGGTCAAGTCGCTGCGCGGCGGCAAGATGGAGGACGTCATCTTCGCCGGCACGTCGGGCCGCCCGCCGCTGGGCCGTGCCGAGGTCGTCCCTGACGATCGACAACACCGACGGCGCCCTGCCGATCGAGTACGCCGAGGTCACGATCAGCCGCACCATGTTCCGCAACGGCGGCTCCGAGTACGCCATCAACTCCCATGCCTGCCGACTGCTCGACGTCCAGGAGCTGTTGAGCGACTCCGGCATCGGCCGGGAGATGCACGTGATCGTCGGGCAGGGCCAGCTCGACTCGATCCTGCACGCGACCCCGGAGGACCGCCGCGGCTTCATCGAGGAGGCGGCCGGCGTCCTCAAGCACCGCAAGCGCAAGGAGAAGGCGCTCCGCAAGCTCGACTCGACCGAGGGCAACCTGACCCGCCTCGCCGACCTGCTCAGCGAGATCCGCCGGCAGCTCAAGCCGCTCGGTCGTCAGGCCGAGGTGGCCCGCAGGGCCGCCGTCGTCCAGGCCGACGTCCGCGATGCCCGCGCCCGGCTGATGGCCGACGACCTCGCCGGAGCCCGTGCTGCCCTCGAGCAGGAGCTGGCCGACGAGTCGGTCCTGCTCGAACGCCGCGCCGAGGTGGAGGCAGCGTTGGCGGCCACCCGGGAGACCGAGTCCGCCCTCGAGGCTGCCCTGCGCGAGGACCTGCCCGCGCTCGCCCGGGCCCAGGAGACCTGGTTCGGGCTTGTCCGGCCTGCGCGAGCGGCTGCGCGGCACGGCCGGTCTGGCCGCCGAGCGCGTGCGCAACGCCGCCTCCCAGCCCGAGGTGCCCGAGGGCCGCAATCCCGACGAGCTCGAGGCCGAGGCCATGCGCGTGCGCGCGCAGGAGGACGAGATCGCCACCGATGTGGCCGCCAACCGCGCTGCTCTCGACGAGGCGGTGGCAGCGCGCCAGGGCTCCGAGCAGGCGTACGCCGAGGAGGAGCGTCGGGTCGCAGGGCTGCAGCGTGCCGCCGCCGACCGCCGGGAAGGGCTGGCCCGCCTGCACGGTCAGGTCAACGGGCTGCGCAGCCGGGCCGCCGCCGCCGAGGAGGAAGTGGGCCGCCTCACCCAGGCCCGGACCGACGTCGTCGCTCGCGCCGAGCGGGCCCAGCACGACTTCACCTCGCTGGAGTCCCGCGTGGCCGGGCTCGACGCGGGGGAGGAGGGTCTCGACTCGGAGCACGAGGCGGCCAGCTCGTTGCTCGCCGACATCGAGGACCGCCTCGAGAAGGCCCGCGTCGAGCTGACCACCGCCGAGAGGGAACGCTCCGCGCTGACGGCCCGCAAGGAGGCGCTCGAGCTCGGCCTCAACCGCAAGGACGGAGCCGGTGCGCTGCTCGCGGCAACCGACTCGGTCAGCGGACTGCTCGGCTCCGTGGCGGCGCTGCTGAGCGTCCGCACCGGCTACGAGGCGGCCGTGGCCGCTGCGCTGGGGAGCGCGGCCGATGCCGTCGCCGTGCGTGACGCCGACGCCGCGATCGGCGCGATCGGCCACCTCAAGGACGACGACCTCGGGCGCGCCGGGATCCTGCTCGGCGGTGCGCACGTCGACGACAGCGCCTGGCCGGGCCTGCCGGCCGGGGCGGCGTACGCCATGGACGTCGTGGAGTGCCCCGACCACCTGCGCCCGGCCCTGGCCCGCCTGCTGTTCAAGGTGGCCGTGGTCGACGACCTCGCGGCAGCCAGGTCGCTGGTGGCCGACACCCCCGACGTCATCGCCGTGACCCGCGACGGAGACCTGCTCGGAGCCCACTTCGCCGCCGGTGGCTCGACCCGCCAGCCGAGCCTGATCGAGGTGCAGGCGGCCGTCGACGAGGCGGCCGAGCAGCTGACCGAGGCAGCGCACACCCTGGAGCGGCTCACCTTCGACACCTCGACCCTCGAGCGCGAGCGTGAGGAGGCGCGGCGGCGCGTCGACGTGGCCCTCGCCAAGCTGCACGAGTCCGACGCGACCCTGGCCGCGGTGGCGGAGGAGCTCGGTCAGTACGGCTCCGCGGCCCGCAACGCGCGGGCCGAGGCACAGCGCCTCGACCAGGCGATCGCGGCTGCGCAGGAGGCCCGCGACCGGGACCTGGAGGGGCTGGCGGAGCTCGAGGCCCGCCTGGCCGGCGCCGAGGACGCTCCCGACGAGGAGCCGGACACCACTGCGCGCGAACGGCTGGGCGAGGAGTCGCGCGCGGCGCGAGCGGCCGAGATGGAGGCGCGGCTGGCGCTCCGGACGACCGAGGAGCGCGCGCGGGCACTCCACGGACGCGCCGACTCCCTGCGCAGGGCGGCCCAGGCCGAGCGCGATGCCCGCGCCGCCGCCATCGCCCGCCGCGAGCAGCTGCAGCACGAGGGTCGCCTCGGCCAGGCGGTCGGACGTGGTGCGGCCGTCGTGCTCGCGCGCCTGGAGGAGTCGATCGCCGCTGCTGCGGCCGAGCGCGCCCGGGTCGAGCAGGCACGCGCCGGTCGTGAGCAGGAGCTGCGCGAGGCTCGGGAGCAGATGCGCGACCTCGGCCGCGACCTCGACGAGCTGGTCAACAGCGTGCACCGCGACGAGATGGCCCGCACCCAGCAGAAGATGCGGATCGAGCAGCTCGAGGAGCGGGCCCTGGAGGAGCTGGGGCTCGACCCCGAGGCCCTGGTGGCGGAGTACGGCCCCGACCAGCTGATCCCCCCGGTGCTGATCGAAGGGGCCGGTGAGGTCGCCGAGGGGGAGGAGCCGCCCGAGCCGGTCGCCTTCGACCGCGAGGAGCAGACCAAGCGGCTGCGCACCGCCGAGCGCGCGCTGGCCCAGCTGGGCCGGATCAACCCGCTCGCCCTGGAGGAGTTCTCGGCGCTCGAGGAGCGGCACAAGTTCCTCACCGAGCAGCTCGAGGACCTGAAGAGCACCCGCCGCGACCTCCTCGACATCGTCCGCGAGGTCGACGAGCGCGTCGAGCAGGTCTTCACCGAGGCGTACGCCGACGTCAGCAAGGCCTTCGACAGTCACGTTCTCGCGACTCTTCCCCGGTGGGGAGGGCCGGCTGGTCCTCACCGACCCCGACGACATGCTCGCCACCGGTGTCGAGGTCGAGGCCCGGCCCCCCGGCAAGAAGATCAAGCGGCTCTCGCTCCTCTCCGGTGGGGAGCGCTCGCTCGTCGCGGTCGCCTTCCTGGTGGCCCTGTTCAAGGCGCGGCCCTCGCCGTTCTACATCCTCGACGAGGTCGAGGCTGCGCTCGACGACACCAACCTGGGACGTCTCCTCGAGATCTACGAGGAGCTCCGCGAGAACTCCCAGCTGCTCGTCATCACCCACCAGAAGCGGACGATGGAGGTCGGGGACGCGCTCTACGGCGTGACCATGCGAGGTGACGGCGTCTCCGCGGTGATCAGCCAACGGCTGCGCGAAGCCGAGCCGCACGCGTAGACACCCAAGAGCCAACCCCAGCCACGAAGGCGGTCCGCACCACAGCGAAGCGAATACGTCGTGTGGCGCCAGGCGACCACCCGCTGGGCCGACGACGACGTCTACGGACACATGAACAACGCCCGCTACTTCGAGCTGATCGACACCGCGGTCAACGCCCACCTGGCCGAGGCCACCGGAGTGGACATCCGCTCGCTGCCCGCCATCGGCGTGGTGGCCGAGGTGAGCTGTCGCTACTTCCGCGAGATCGGTTACCCCGAACCGGTCGACCTCGGCATGGTCGTCGACAAGGTCGGGACCTCCTCGGTGATCTACCGCATCGGGCTGTTCCAGGGAGACCCGGAGGGCGCAGGTGCGGAGGCGGCTGCGGAGGGCCGGTTCGTGCACGTGTACGTCGACAACACCGCTGGCCGCTCCCAGGGCCGACCGGTCAGCCCCCTCCCGGATCAGGTCCGCGAGGCCGTCGTACCCCTGCTGCGTGACTGACGAACGCTCCGTGTGAGGATCTTTGGGGTTCGACTCTTCCCCGACGAAGGAGCCCCATGGGAGCCATCGTGGTCGTGCTGCTGCTCGCGCTCCTGCTGGCCGCAGCGGTCATGCTGTACGCCGCCTACCCGTACCGCGGCGAGGACACCCCCATCACCCCTCTGCTGGGCGCGCGCGATGCGTCGTGGCGTGCAGTCGCTGCCGACCATCGACACCGAGCCGCACACGGTCGAACCGGTGTCGCTCGTGCGCGATTCGCAGCACACGCACCGCTGAGCCCTGCGCCGGCCCCGTTTGATTGGATCGCAGCATGAGCACGGTCATGATCTTCGTCATCCTCGCGATCGCCATCCTGGTGATCGGTCTCGTCATCGGGCTGGTCGCCTTCGTCAACGGCCGGCGCCGCGCGCCCGCACGCGATGTCCCGCCGTCGGCGCCGGCGGGCACGATCACCGAGGAGCGACCGGCCGAGGCGCCGGTCGAGGAGCCGCGGGCATCCGTCCCCACGCTCGAGCGCCCGGAAGGCAGGGCGAGCCGGCTCGTCCGCCTGCGGCAGCGGCTCGCGCGGTCGCAGGGCGGCCTGGGCCGTGGCCTGCTCACGCTGCTCTCCCGTGACCGTCTCGACGAGGACACCTGGGAGGAGATCGAGGACACCCTGATCACCGCCGACGTGGGGGTCACCCCGACGCAGGAGCTGGTCGAACGCCTGCGCACCCGGATGCGGGTCGAAGGCACCGACGAGGTCAGTGCCGTGGCCGTGCTGCGTGAGGAGCTGCTCGCCCTCGTCGACCCGACGATGGACCGCCGGATCGCGGTCACGGGCGCCGACGGCAAGCCGGGGGTGGTGCTCGTGGTCGGCGTCAACGGGTCCGGCAAGACGACCTCGGTCGGCAAGCTGGCGCGGGTGCTGGTCGCTGAGGACAAGTCGGTCGTCCTCGGCGCCGCCGACACCTTCCGCGCCGCGGCGACCGAGCAGCTGAGCACCTGGGGTGAGCGCGTCGGCGTCGATGTCGTCACCGGACCCGAGGGCAGCGATCCCGCCAGTGTGGCCTTCGAGTCGGTGCGCGCCGGAGTGGAGCGCGGGGTCGACGTCGTGGTCGTCGACACGGCCGGCAGGCTCCAGAACAAGGCCGGGCTGATGGACGAGCTCGGCAAGGTCAAGCGCGTGGTCGAGAAGCAGGCGCCGGTCACCGAGGTGCTGCTCGTGCTCGACGCGACCACCGGGCAGAACGGCCTGGTGCAGGCCCGGGTCTTCCGCGAGGTGGTGGACGTGAGCGGCATCGTGCTCACCAAGCTCGACGGGTCGGCCAAGGGCGGCATCGTGGTGGCCGTCCAGCGCGAGCTCGGCGTACCCGTCAAGCTCGTGGGGGTGGGCGAGGGACCCGACGACCTCGCGCCGTTCGACCCGGAGACGTTCGTCGACGCCCTCCTCGACCAGGGAACCTAGGCGCTGATGCCGTTCAGCACGAGCTCGACCAGCTCGTCGAGCTCGTCGAGTGCGGGCATCCCCTGCCCGGTGATCGCGCGCATCGCGACCAGGCCGCCGAGGAACTGCACCACGGCGGCCATGGGCATCGCCGGGGCGCACCTCACCGCGTGCGATGGCGCGCTCGAAGACCGCGACCGCGCTCTGCTCGGCTCGCTGGCTGGCCTCGCGGTAGAGGGTGGCGATGCGGTCGTCGCGCATCGACTCCTTGATCGTCGTGCGGACGTAGTCGATCCCGGCCGGAGAGTTCACGAACGCCAGCACCGAGCCGAACATCGCGACCAGGTCGCCGCGGATCGAGCCGGTGTCCGGGGGCGGCATCTCGTCGCGGTAGAGCTGCTCCATCGCGGCGACGGCGAGGTCCTCCTTGCGGGACCAGCGCCGGTAGACGGTGGCCTTGCCGACGCCGGCGTTGCTGGCCACCTCGTCGACGGTCATGCTCTCGAAGCCCCGGAGCAGGATCAGCGAGGACGCGGCCGCGAGGATGCGGCCGTCGGCCTCGGGGTCGCGAGGACGCCCGCGCTTGCGGCGTACCCCTGGGGCAGCCGATGCGCTGTCGGGTTCTGGGGCGGCCTCCGGTGAGGGCGCATCACTCACCGACGCCCCCACGATGCTCGCGTCCACGCCGACGAGCATAGGTTCGCCGGGGGCGTCATGCGTAGCTTTTCCGAAATCGGTGCATTTCACCCTCCTGTAACACAACTGTCAGATCCGTGACGGGACCGAAACACGCCCCGCGGACCCCTGAAACCTGCGAACCGCAGAGTGCTGCCCACTGGGGGTCGGGGATTGAGCGACAGCGTCGTCAAACCTGCCCGGCTCCTGCTGTACGAACTCACCACTGGAGGTTCCATGGATACGGGCGATACCGCCTGGGTGCTCGCATCGGCGGCTCTCGTGCTGCTGATGACCCCCGGGCTCGCGCTCTTCTACGGCGGCATGGTCCGCGCGAAGAGCGTTCTGAACATGATGATGATGAGCTTCGGCGCGCTGGCACTGATCAGCGTGCTCTGGGTGCTCTACGGGTACTCGATGGCGTTCGGCAACGACGTCGGCGGCGGACTGCTCGGCAGCCCGACGGAGTTCTTCGGACTCACCGACCTGCTCGGCACCGAGGGCATCGACAAGGGCTTCGCGGCCACCAGCCTCGTGTTCACCATCCCCTCGCTGGCGTTCGTGGCCTTCCAGGCCGTGTTCGCCATCATCACGGTCGCGCTGATCTCGGGCGCGATCGCCGACCGCGCCCGCTTCGGTCCCTGGATGGTCTTCGCGGGCATCTGGGCGACCGTCGTCTACTTCCCGGTTGCGCACTGGGTCTTCGCCTTCGACGGCGCCGAGTCCGAGACGGGCGGCTGGATCGCCAACAAGCTGCTCGCCATCGACTTCGCCGGCGGAACGGCGGTGCACATCAACGCCGGTGCTGCCGGTCTCGCGCTGGCGATCGTGCTCGGCAAGCGTCTCGGGTGGAGGCGTGACCCGATGCGGCCGCACAACCTGCCGCTGGTCATGCTCGGTGCCGGCCTCCTGTGGTTCGGCTGGTTCGGCTTCAACGCGGGCTCGGCGCTGTCGGCCAACGGCCAGGCCGCCGAGGTCTGGGTGACCACGCTGGTCGCCACCGCGGCTGCAGCCCTGGGATGGCTGCTCGTCGAGCGCATCCGTGACGGTCACGCGACCTCGCTGGGTGCCGCGTCTGGTGTCGTCGCGGGCCTGGTCGCGATCACTCCGTCCTGCTCGTCGGTGACGCCCCTCGGCGCCATCGCGGTCGGCGCGCTCGCTGGTGTGTTCTGCGCCCTCGCGGTCGGCCTGAAGTACCGCTTCGGCATCGACGACTCCCTGGACGTCGTCGGCGTCCACCTCGTGGGTGGTCTCTGGGGCACCATCGCGGTCGGCTTCTTCGCCTCCGCCGCGACGACTGCCGGTGTCGACGGTCTCTTCTACGGCGGCGGCGTCGACCAGCTGTGGCGCCAGGCCGTGGGTGCCGGTGCCGTGCTCGCCTACTCGTTCATCCTGACCCTCGTCATCGGCTTCGTGGTCTTGAAGACGATCGGCTTCCGGGTCGAGGAGGAGGACGAGGTCGAGGGTATCGACTTCACCGAGCACAGCGAGACGGCGTACGACTTCGTCTCTCGTTCCGGTAGCGGGAGCGTCCTGACCGGGGGCTCTCACTCGGCCACCGCCCAGTCCGACGCCGAGGCAAAGGGGATCAACGCATGAAGCTCGTGACCGCGGTGATCAAGCCGCACAAGTGGGAAGAGGTCCGTGCCGCTCTGGAGACCTTCGGCGTGACCGGCATGACGGTCAGCGAGGTCAGTGGCTACGGCCGCCAGAAGGGTCACACCGAGGTCTACCGGGGCGCGGAGTACGACATCGCCCTGGTGCCGAAGATCCGCATCGAGATCATCGTCGACGACGCGGACGTCGAGGACGTCGCCGGGATCGTGGTCAAGGCCGCGCAGACCGGACGCATCGGTGACGGCAAGGTGTGGGTCTCACCCGTCGAGAGCGTGGTGCGCGTCCGCACCGGCGACAAGGACGAGGCGGCCATCTAGTCACCTCGTCGAGCCTCGGCAGAGCCAGGAATGACACCACCCGCGGGCGCATCCCTCATGTCTGACATGTGGGATGCGCCCGCGAGCCATGTCCTGCTTCGACAGGGTGCAGCCATGGCCACCCTCACCCTCACCCTCACCGCCGGGCCGCGCCTGTTGGCGATCGACACCGGCGACACCGCCTGGCTCCTCGCGGCTTCCGCCCTGGTGCTCCTGATGGCTCCCGGGCTCGCGCTCTTCTACGGCGGGCTGGTGCGCTCCAAGAGCGTGCTGAACATGATGATGATGACCTTCGGCGCGCTCGCCGCGATCACCGTCGTCTGGGTCCTCGTCGGCTACTCGCTCGCGTTCGGCGACGACCTCGGACTCGGCCTGCTGGGCAACCCGCTGGACCACCTCGGGCTGCAGGACCTGGTCGCCGAGGACGCTGACAGCTGGCTGACCGTGCCGATCATCCTCTTCGCGATCTTCCAGGGCCTGTTCTGCGTCATCACGGGCGCCCTGGTGAGCGGTGCGATCGCGGACCGCGCCCGGTTCGGCGCCTGGATGGTGTTCGTCTCGGCCTGGACGGTCCTGGTGTACGCCCCGATCGCCCACTGGGTCTTCGACTTCGATCGCCCCGGGCACATCGGTGGCTGGCTGGCCAACCGGATCGGCACGATCGACTTCGCCGGGGGCATGGCCGTCGAGATCTGCTCCGGCGCCTCCGCGCTGGCGCTGGCGATGGTCGTCGGCACCCGGGTCGGGTTCGGCAAGGACCCGATGCGACCGCACAACCTGACCCTGGTGATGCTCGGTGCGGGCCTCCTGTGGTTCGGCTGGTACGGCTTCAACGCCGGCTCCGCGCTCGGGGCCAACCACGCCGCCGCGGTCGTGTTCGTGACGACCACCTGCGCGGCCGCCGCGGGTTCGATCGGCTGGCTCACGCTCGAACGCTTCCGCGACGGCCATGCGACCACCCTGGGCGCCGCCTCCGGCATGGTCGCCGGACTGGTCGCGATCACCCCGAGCGGAGGGTCGCTCACGCCCCTGGGCGCACTGGTCATGGGCCTGGCCGCCGGAGTGATCTGCGCCCTGGCCGTCGGGCTGAAGTACCGGTGGGGGTACGACGACTCGCTGGACGTCGTGGGCGTCCACCTCGTCGGCGGCCTCGTCGGCACGATCGGCATCGGCTTCCTGGCCACGTCAGCCGCGCCCACCGGGGTGGACGGCCTGCTCTACGGCGGCGGGGTCGACCAGCTCGGCCGGCAGCTGCTCGGCTCGGGCGTGGTGCTGGCCTACGCGTTCCTCGTGTCGGGCGCGATCGCCTGGGTGGTGCACCGGACGATGGGCTTCCGCATCGACGAGGAGCACGAGGTCTCCGGTATCGACCTGATCATCCACGCCGAGACGGCGTACGACCTGCACGCGACCGCCGGAGCCCGCAGCGGCGGCGGGAGCCTGCCGAGGGCGACCTCCGGCCCGTTCGCGACCGGGGACACACATCGCAGCAACGATCCTGGAATCGACTGAGAGAGGCTGGAGACATGAAGATCCTGACCGCGGTGATCAAGCCGCACAAGTGGGAAGAGGTCCGGGCGGCGCTCGAGGGCGTCGGCGTGACCGGCATGACGGTGAGCGAGGTCAGCGGCTACGGCCGGCAGAAGGGGCACACCGAGGTCTACCGGGGCGCGGAGTACGACATCGCCCTGGTGCCGAAGGTGCGCATCGAGATCGTCCTCGACGACGCGGACGTCGAAGGGGTGTCCGCGGCGATCGTCGCGGCGGCCGCGACCGGACGCATCGGGGACGGCAAGGTCTGGGTCTCCCCGGTCGAGAGCGTGGTGCGGGTGCGCACCGGCGACCGAGACGCCTCCGCGATCTGAGGGCCAGCTGTCGTGACTGCCGCCGAGCGGGCCGAGCGCACCCGCGCAGCCGACGAGCTGTGCGCGAAGGCGTTCTCGTCCGCGGGCTGCCCCGACACCGGCGTCTCGCTGGTCGCCGTGGGCGGTTACGGGCGGCAGGAGCTGGCACCCTTCAGCGACCTCGACGTGGTCCTGGTCCACGACCCCGACGTCGAGATGGGGGACTGGGCCGGCCAGATCTGGTACCCGCTGTGGGACTCCGGGGCGAACATCGACCACTCGGTGCGCACGGTCGACGAGGTGCTCGAGCAGTCCGCGGCTGACCTCCGTGTGGGGAGCGGGATGCTCGACGCGCGCCACCTCGCCGGCGACCCCAACCTGACGCTGCGGTTGCGCTCGGCCGTCCTGAACCAGTGGCGCCGCGACGCCCGCACGCGCCTCGGCGAGCTGCGCGAGCTGGCCTCGGAGCGGGGACGGATGACCGGTGAGCTCGCGCACGCCTCGGTGCCCGACCTCAAGGAGTCGGTCGGCGGCCTGCGAGACGCCACGGTGCTCAAGGCGCTCGTGGCCAGCTGGCTGGTCGACGTACCCCACGGGGACCTCGAGCGCTGCCGGATCGCGCTGCTCGATGTCCGCGACGCCCTGCACACCGTGGCCGGGCGTGCCACGGACCGCGTGGTGCCGGAGTACTGGGACGAGATCGCCCCGATCCTCGGCCTGCCCGACGCCAACGCCGCCCAGGTCCACACCCGCCGTCTCGCGCGTCGGCTCACGCACCTGTCCCGCCTCGCCTGGCGTCGGGCCGAGGCGGTCCAGCGACGGCCCAGCTCCACCGGCGGCCGGCGACCGCACCTCGAGCCGATCGCGCCCGGCGTCGCCCTCTCCTTCGAGGAGGTCGTGCTCGACCGCGGGGCGAAGCCCGGCCAGGACGCCCTGCTGCTCCTCCGCGCGGCGGCCGAGGCGGCCGAGCGCGACCTGGTGCTGGCGCCACCGACGGCGGCAAGGCTGGCGCGGGACTCGCCGACCCTGCCCGACCCGTGGCCGGTCGAGGCGCGCGACCTCTTCGTGCGGCTGCTGGCGGCCGGCCCCGGTCTGCTCGGGGTGTGGGAGACCCTCGACGAGACCGGCGCCCTGGAACGGATCCTTCCGGAGTGGGAACGGGTCCGGCTGCTGCCGCACGCGTCGGTCGTGCACCGCTTCACCGTGGACCGGCACCTCGTCGAGACGTGTATCGAGGCCTCGACGCTGATCCGCCGGGTGGCGCGGCCCGACGTCCTCATGGTGTCGGCCCTGCTGCACGACATCGGCAAGGGCCAGCTCACCGAGCACTGCGTCGCCGGCGAGCCCATCGCCCGCCGCATCGCCGAACGCCTCGGCTTCGACGGGCGCGAGGTCGAGCTGATCGGCGACCTGGTGCGCTGGCACCTGCTCCTTCCTGAGACCGCCACGACGCGCGATCCCGACGACCCGGCCACGGTCGAGGTCGTGACCGACAAGGTCGGGGACCGCGAGGAGCTCGAGCTGCTCGCGGTGCTGACCGAGGCGGACGCGCGGGCGACCTCGGAGAAGGCGTGGACCAAGTGGCGGGCCTCGCTGGTGCGCACGCTCGTGCGTCGGGCCGCCGCGGTGCTCGCCGACGAGCCCGTCGCCGGACGACGCTGCCTCGGAGATCGAGATCCCCGAGCGCTTGCAGCAGGACCACACGGCCATCTCCGTGGTGGCGACCGCCGTCCGGCGACGGTTCCCGGGTCACCGTCGTCTCCGCGGACCGGATCGGCCTGCTCGCCGACGCGGCGGCGATGCTCGCCCTGCAGAAGGTCTCGGTGCGGGCGGCGCGGGCCTGGACGCAGGACGGGTTCGGTGTCTCGGTGTGGGACGTCGCCGAGACCGGTCTCGACGACATCCTGCTGCGCCAGCGGCTCGAGGCGATCGTCGACGGGCGCATCGACGCCACCGAGCGGCTCAGTCGCGTGACGCCGGTCAAGCTCGACCCCACGGTCGCCGTACGTCCTGACGTCTCGCCGCGTGCGACGGTCCTCGAGGTGCGCTCGGCCGACCGGCCGGGACTGATCCACGTTGTGTGCGGGGCCCTGGCCGGGATGGACGTCTCCGTTCGCTCCGCGCACGTCTCCACGCTCGGACCCCAGGCCGTCGACGTGTTCTACGTCCAGGAGAGCGCCGCCGGCGCCCTGTCGGAGGAACGGGCCGCGTCCGCCGCCCATGCCGTCCGCCAGGCCCTGGTCTCGACCTTCGCGCCGCGCTGACCGTTCGGGCTCGGATCCGGGCCTGTGCTCCGCGATGCAGCGGAACCGACGGGGGCGGCTACCCTTGACCACTGATCTGGCCCCACGGCACCCGAGGAATCCACACGTGTTCGCCACGCTTTCTGATCGACTCTCCGACACCTTCAAGAACCTCCGCGGCAAGGGCAGGCTCTCCGACGCCGACATCGACGCGACCGCGCGCGAGATCCGGCTCGCGCTGCTCGAGGCGGACGTGGCCCTGCCCGTGGTGAAGGAGTTCGTCGCAGCGGTCAAGGAGCGCGCCCGCGGCGCCGAGGTCAGCGGGGCGCTGAACCCGGCCCAGCAGGTCATCAAGATCGTCAACGACGAGCTCGTCACGATCCTCGGTGGCGAGACCCGGCGGCTGCGCTACGCCAAGACCCCGCCGACCGTCATCATGCTCGCCGGGCTGCAGGGGTCCGGCAAGACGACGCTGGCCGCGAAGCTCGCCGTGTGGCTCAAGGAGCAGGGCAAGAGCCCGATGCTCGTGGCGGCCGACCTGCAGCGTCCCAACGCGGTCAACCAGCTCCAGGTCAACGGCGACCGCGCCGGCGTCACCGTCTTCGCGCCCGAGCCCGGCAACGGCGTCGGCGACCCCGTCTCGGTGGCCCGCTCGCTCGATCGACGAGGCCCGGCGAACCCTGCACGACGTCGTCATCGTCGACACCGCCGGCCGCCTCGGCATCGACGAGGAGCTGATGAAGCAGGCCTCCGACATCCGCGACGCCGTCGACCCCGACGAGGTGCTGTTCGTCGTCGACGCGATGATCGGTCAGGACGCGGTCAACACCGCACAGGCGTTCCTCGACGGGGTCGGGTACGACGGCGTCGTACTCACCAAGCTCGACGGGGACGCCCGAGGCGGCGCCGCGCTGTCGATCGCCAAGATGACCGGCAAGCCGGTGATGTTCGCCTCGGCGGGCGAGAAGCTCACCGACTTCGACCTCTTCCACCCCGACCGGATGGCCTCGCGCATCCTCGACATGGGCGACCTGCTCACCCTGATCGAGCAGGCCGAGAAGACCTTCGACGCCGACCAGGCCGCGAAGGCAGCGGCCAAGCTGCAGGGCGACGGCGAGTTCACCCTCGACGACTTCCTCGAGCAGATGCAGCAGGTCCGCAAGATGGGCTCGCTGACCAAGATGCTCGGGATGCTCCCCGGCATGGGCCAGTTCCGTGACCAGCTCGAGAACTTCGACGAGCGCGAGATCGACCGGATCCAGGCCATCATCCAGTCGATGACCCCCGCCGAGCGGGCGAACCCGAAGATGATCGACGGGTCGCGCCGGGCGCGGATCGCGAAGGGGTCCGGGCGTGAGGTCTCCGACGTCAACCAGCTCGTCGACCGGTTCTTCGAGGCGCGCAAGATGATGCAGCAGATGGCGCGCGGCGGAGCACCCGGGATGCCGGGCATGCCGGGGATGGGCATGGGCAAGAAGGCGAAGGGGCGCCAGGCTCCCCAGCCGAAGCAGGCCAAGGGCAAGCGCCGCTCGGGCAACCCGGCCAAGCGTGCCCAGGAGGCGGCCGCGGCCGCGGAGAAGCCGGCCGCAGCGAGCGGGTCGGCCTTCGGGCTCGGCGAGGACCAAGGCGTCCCCGACGACTTCGACCCGAGCCAGCTGCCGGACCTGTCGAAGTACCTGAAGTAGCGTCTGTGGAGTGTCGCCTGCACTGGATGCGTGCCAGGCTCCGCAGATCTAGCTGAGATCGCACGTCCGGCGAGCAGCGGAGCGGTGTGCCCTCCCAGCCGCGTGCCGTCAGGATCGAGGCGATTCCCGAGGCTGATCGGCACGGTTCGAGCACCTGGCCCCACCCCAGCCTGACGGTCAACGCGCCGTCGACTGCCGAGAGCACGTCCCGGTCGAGGTCGTCCCAGCGGTCCCGCGCGAGCTCATGGCCGAGCCGCCCGTCGAGCTCGACAATCGGTGTTCTCGGCCACGTAGTCGATGTCCCGGTACGCCGCCGACGCGCCCCGACCGAACGCGACGTTGTCGTGAGCCGGTCGGCAGCCGATGCGGCCGCTCGACACGGTTGAGGTACTCGCGCTCGAGCACCGAGTAGGTCACCGACCACCACGTCGGACAGGATGCGGCGGAGCAACCACCGGTGTCGCAATCGAGGTCGAACCGCGAGAGCGACCAGGAGTCTCTCGCGGCGTCGTACGTCGGCTCTGGCACGGCATCGCAGATGATCGCAACCGCGCCGGACTCGTCTCTGGCAGACGCGGTGTCCAGCACTGCTTGCTCCAGCCTGAGTCGTGGAGGCGAGAAGTTGTCGAGGATGTCCTCGTCGAATCGCTGCGAGCCGGATCACGGCCACGCCCGCGGGTGGGTCGAGCGCGGCGACCACGTTCAACGGCGATGTGGACCACCTCGCCTGCAGCTGATGCGGCTCATGATCACGGCCGAGTCGGACGCCGTACCTACGAAGCGCCGAAGGGCCGGTCAACGCCGCCGGCGCGTAGTAGAGGATCGCCGCCCACTCTCAGCTGCTCGCGCGTCGAGTGGACCTGTGTGGTCGATCAGTAGACGCCTGGATGTACTGGGCGCCCATCGTCGCCGTCGCACCATTGCTGGCGATGTCGTTGTCGTTGCCGCCCTGGGCGATCACCTGGCGCACGCGCTGATCACCCCGTCCTGGTCTACCAGGAGTGTCGTCGACTGCTCGGGTGTCCATGGACGGATGATCGAGCCCACCGTCGAGTGAGGGAAGCGTGGCCGACCGTCTGTGGAGGGCAGCCCCGTCATCGAGGATCTGTGGAGGCCAGCAGGCGCCTGGTGCGGGCTGAACTCCACTGATCCGACGCGTGCCGCCTGCGCGATAACGTCGCTCGCATGGCTGCACAGCGATTCCGGGGTCCGGTCCTGCCCGACGGCGAGGTGCGCGACCTGTACGTCGTGGACGGGCTGGTCACCTACGAGCGACAGGCCGGAGCCGACACGGTCGGGGAGGGATGGATCGTCCCGGGGCTGGTCGATGCCCACTGCCACGTCGGGCTCGACGAGAACGGGGCGGTCGACGAGGAGACCACCGAGCAGCAGGCGATCACCGACCGGGACGCGGGGGCGCTGTTGCTGCGCGACTGCGGTTCGGCCGCGGACACCTCCTGGGTCCAGGAGCGCGAGGACCTGCCGCGGCTGGTGCGGGCAGGTCGCCACATCGCGCGCACCAAGCGCTACATCCGCAACTTCGCCCACGAGGTCGAGCCTCCCGAGCTTGCCGAGTACGTCGCCCAGGAAGCGAAGCGTGGTGACGGCTGGGTGAAGCTGGTCGGCGACTGGATCGACCGTGACACCGGGGACCTCGAGCCGTCCTTCCCGGAGGACGCCTTCGCCGAGGCCATCCGCGTCGCGCACGACCACGGTGCCAAGGTCACCGCCCACTGCTTCGGGGAGGCGGTGCTTCCGGGCCTGATCCACGCCGGGATCGACTGCATCGAGCACGGCACCGGGCTCTCGGAGGACCTGATCGACGAGATGGCGAGCAACCACGTCGCGCTGGTGCCGACGGTGCTCCAGCTGAACCGCTTCCCGGACTACGCCTCTGCGGCGGGCGAGAAGTTCCCCAAGTACGCCGAGCACATGCACGCGCTCCACGAACGTCGCCGGGACACGATCATGGCGGCGTACGAGGCGGGCGTGGAGATCTACGCCGGCACCGACGCCGGTGGCGTGCTCCCACACGGCAACATCGCGGGGGAGGTCCGCGAGCTCGCCGACTACGGCATCAGTGCCGTCGACGCGCTCGGTGCCGCCTCGTGGCGGGCGCGGGCCTGGCTCGGACTCGACGGCGTGCTCACCGAGGGCACCGCCGCCGACTTCGTCATCTACGACCGCGACCCCCTCGACGACCTCTCGGCGCTGGCCACCCCGAGGCGCATCGTGCTGCGTGGCCGGGTCGTCGGCGGGGTCGTTGCCTGAGTCTCCGGCCCACCCCGATCCGGAGGTCGTGGCCGTGTTGAGGGCCGCGGGATGCGTCTTCGCCGAGGACGAGGCCGCCGTCCTCCAGGCACAGGCCACCGACGAGTCAGACCTTGCGCTGATGCTGGCCCGCCGCGTCGCGGGTGAACCGCTCGAACAGGTGGTGGGCTGGTCGGAGTTCTGCGGGCTCCGCATCACCGTCGCTCCCGGGGTCTTCGTGCCCCGCCGGCGCACCGAGGTCCTCGTCGACCTCGCGGTCCGCGTCCTGCACCACACCGCGCCCCCCACTCGCCCCGTCGTCGTGGACCTCTGCTGTGGGTCGGGCGCGATCGGTGTGGCGATCGCCGACCGGCTCGACGACGTGGAGCTGCACGCCGCGGACCTCGATCCGGATGCCGTCGCGTGCGCGCGGCAGAACGTGACAGCGGGCGAGGTGCACGAGGGGGACCTCTACGACGCCCTGCCGCGTGACCTGGCCGGCCGGGTCGACGTACTCGCCGTGAACGCGCCGTACGTGCCCACCGACGAGATCCGGCTGATGCCCCCGGAAGCGCGCCTCCACGAGCACCACGTGGCCCTGGACGGGGGAGCCGATGGCCTGGACCTGCATCGTCGGGTGGCAGCCGGGGCGCCGCGGTGGCTCGCGCCGGGAGGCTCCCTGCTGATCGAGACCAGCCCTCGCCAGGCGACCGACACGGCCCACTTCTGCATCGAGGCCGGACTCGAGGTGCAGATCTTCGGTGGCGACCCCGTCCGCGTCATCCGTGCGATTTCAGCCGGGTCGGGGTCGTCTGGCACAATGGCGCGCTGAGTCGTACGCCGACCGGACCCTCTCATCCGGACTGCGCACGCCCACCGGATTCCACCGCACCTGGCCCCACCGGGTAGCGCGGGAACCACCACCACACACATCGCAAGGAGACACCACACACGTGGCCGTCAAGATTCGCCTGAAGCGCATGGGCAAGATCCGTCAGCCCTACTACCGCGTCGTCGTCGTCGACTCCCGCAAGAAGCGGGACGGCAAGGTCATCGAGGAGATCGGCAAGTACCACCCCAAGGATGAGCCCTCGTTCATCGAGGTCGTCTCCGACCGGGCGCAGTACTGGCTCGGGGTCGGCGCGCAGCCGTCCGAGGCCGTCGAGGCGATCCTCAAGGTGACCGGCGACTGGCAGAAGTTCAAGGGGCTCCCGGGCACCGAGGGGACCCTGAGGACCAAGGACGCCAAGCGCGACAAGACCGAGATCTTCAACGAGGCCCTCAAGGACGCCGCCAAGGAGCCGAAGGGCGAGGCCGTGACCAAGAAGGCGACCGCCAAGAAGATGGCGGCTGCAGAGGGCGCGGAGAAGGCCGAGAAGGTCGAGGAGCCCAAGGCCGAGGAGCCGAAGGTCGAGGAGCCGCAAGGTCGAGGAGCCCAAGGTCGAGGAGCCCAAGGCCGAGAAGGTCGAGGAGCCCAAGGCCGAGGAGCCCAAGGCCGAGGAGCCCAAGGCCGAGGAGCCCAAGGCCGAAGAGCCCAAGGCCGAGGACACGCCTGAGGACAAGGTCGACGAGAAGACCGCCGACACCGCCGACGAGAAGACCGAGGCCTGATCCGGATGCTGTCCGACGCCCTGGAGCACCTGGTCCGCGGGATCGTGGAGCACCCCGACGAGGTGGCCGTGCGCGACAAGCAGCTGCGGCGCGGCTCGATCCTCGAGGTGCGGGTGCATCCCTCGGACCTCGGCAAGGTGATCGGCCGCGGTGGCCGTACGGCGACCGCGTTCCGCACCGTCATCAGCTCGCTCGCCGGCCGGGGCGGCGCGCGGATCGACTTCGTGGACGTCGACCGGAGGCGCTAGCCGGAGGTCGGCTCCACGAAGCATCCAACACAGCGTGGACGTCGACCGCCGTCGCTGAGCAACAGCCGACAGCACCCAGCACAATGGGCATCGCCCCCTCGGGGTCGGTGCCCATTGGCATCTCTGCAGGAAGGGACAGCGTGACGGCGACAGGCGCAGGCGACGACTACGTCGTGGTCGGCCGGATCGGCCCTGCCCACGGACTGCGGGGTGAGGTCTTCGTTGAGCCGCGCACGGACGAGCCCGAACGCCGGTTCGCGACGGGGAGCAGGCTCGACACCTCGGGCGGACCGCTCACGGTGGCCGGCGCGCGCACCCACTCCGGCCGGCTCGTCGTGCGGTTCGAGGAGATCGCCGACCGGACCGCGGCCGAGGCCTCCCGCGGGACCGAGCTGAGCGTGGCCATCGATGCAGGCGAGAGCCCCGAGGACCCCGAGGAGTTCTACGACCACCAGCTCGTGGGGCTGCGGGTCGAGACCACCACCGGCGAGGTCGTCGGTGAGCTCGAGAGGGTGGAGCACAACGCCGCGCAGGACCTGCTGGTGATCCGGACGCCGGAGCGCGAGGTGCTGTTCCCGTTCGTGTCGGCACTGGTCCCCGAGGTCGACGTACACGGCGGCCGGATCGTCCTCGACGACCGGCCCGGGTCTCCTCCTCGAGGAGCCCTGATGCGCATCGACGTCGTCACGATCTTCCCCGAGTACCTCGAGCCGCTCGGGCTCTCGCTGCCGGGCAAGGCCCGGGAGAGCGGGCTGCTCGACGTGCACGTCCACGACCTGCGCGACTGGACCCACGACCGCCACCGGACCGTCGACGACACGCCCTACGGCGGCGGGGCCGGCATGGTGATGAAGCCCGAGCCCTGGGGCGAGGCGCTGGACGCCGTCGCCCCGGACGGCGCCACCCTGGTGGTGCCCACACCGTCGGGTCGGCCCTTCACGCAGGCCGTCGCGGCCGAGCTGGCCGACCGCGAGCACCTGGTCTTCGCGTGCGGTCGCTACGAGGGCATCGACCAGCGGGTGATCGACGACGCGGCCTCGCGGATGGAGGTGCGCGAGGTGTCGGTGGGCGACTACGTCCTCAACGGCGGCGAGGTCGCGACGCTCGCGATCATCGAGGCGGTGGCCCGCCTGCTGCCCGGGTTCATGGGCAACGCCGAGTCGCTGTCGGAGGAGTCCTTCGCCGAGGGGCTGCTGGAGTACCCCGTCTACACCAAGCCGGCCGAGCTGGCGGGGGCACGACGTCCCCGACGTGCTGCTCTCCGGTGACCACGCCCGGATCGCCGTGTGGCGCCACGAGCAGTCCGTACGGCGTACCGCCGAACGCCGTCCCGACCTGGCCCACGCCTCGCGAACCGTCGACCTCGGCGCCCTCGCGGCCGAGATCGCGCTGGCCGCCCCCGCCGACGCCGCGGAGGTGTTCACCCTGCAGCGCGCGTGCTGGGTCCAGGAGCAGCAGGCCAACCCCGGCGTGCACATTCCGCCCCTGCACGAGACCTTCGCCGACGTGCAGGCATGGCTGGAGGAGTGGACGACGCTGGTGCTGCGCAGCAGCGGCCGGCTCGTCGGGGCCGTGCGCGCACACCTCGTCGGCGACACCTGGGACATCGGCCGGCTGATGGTGGCCCCCGACCTGCAGGGCCGCGGCATCGGGCGGCTGCTGCTCGACGCGATCGAGATCGCCGCACCGGCCGACGCGACCGGGTTCGTGCTGTTCACCGGCGCGGGGAGCGAACGGAACATCCGGATCTACAAGAAGGCCGGCTACCGCCTCCTCGGACCCGACCCGGAGACCCCCGGTGCGGTGCGTCTGACGAAGAAGCGACGGACCGGATAGTCCGAGACGTTCTGCATGCAGTTCGGGCGCCTGGACCTGCGAAACGTCTCGGACTATCCGACCTCAGGAGTCCACGAAGCCGTCGAACGTCACGCCGCGGAAGGCGGCGAGGCGCTCGGCCTGCTCGCTGAGGTCGGGGAGTGGCGCCCACGCGTTCAGGGCGACCCGCAGCTTCTTCCCCGAGGCCCGCGGCCGCCACGACCCGAGGATCTCGTGGCCGACGAGGATCCCGCCCGGACGGCCGATGGTGCGCCAGAGGTCCTTGCGGTCGGCCTCCTCGGGCACGACCAGCGCCCGGTCGCGGGTCTGCAGGAACAGGTCGAACGGGCCGAGCAGCGCCGCCACCCCGGACACGTCCGGCGGCGAGCCGAGCGCGTCGAGATCGGGCTCGAGGATCGACCGCTCCTCACCTTCGACCACCACCGGGACGACCTCGTCGGGCCAGCGCGCCTTCACGTCCTTGACCGGCGCGTCCACGTATTCGGCCACCTGCTTCGGCGTCGCCGGCCCCAGGAGCCGCAGCACGCCCCGCACCACGTCGAGTGTGGGGTCGGCCCGCTTGGCCGGTCCGCGCCAGCCGGTGAGGCGCTGCAGGACCGGGGGAGAGGTGCCCGGCTGGAGCTCGAGGCCGCCCCGGAGCGCCGCCAGGCGGAAGGGCTGCTCGTAGAGGTGCTCGGCCTCGCACACCCGGCACCACCGCTGGTAGGGCTCGGGCAGCCGGCGGTGCAGCTCGGTCGACATCTCGCCCTTGACCACCGGGCGCGCCGCGATGTCGCGCATCTCCCCGGCGATCCGGTCGAGGGCGTCGAGCACCGGGATCCCTGCCTCCTTGAGGGGTTTGGAGGCGTCGAAGACCCGCTTGGCGGCGTCGGCCTCGGACCACGGAGCCACCGCCCGGGCGACCGCGGCCGCCTGCGAGCGGCGGTAGACGTGGGGCGCCCCGCGCAGCGTCCACGCGGTGAACAGGTCGGCGGGGTCGGGCGTCGAACCCCGGAGCTCGAGAGCCCACCGGGCACCGTCGGGCCCGGTGTCCTGCACGCCGAGGTCGAGCACCGACGCGTCGGTGGTGGCGGATCGGGAGGCGCTGTCCAGCTCCTGTGCGTGCACCCGGAAGGCCAGCACCTGCTCGCGGGTGATCTCCACGAGTTGTTTCTAGCAGGGGCGACCGACAGGAGGGGTCCGCTCGCGATTTCGCCGTACGACGGCACTGTGGCAAAATCGCTCCTTGGCCCAGCAGCCGCGGTCACCTGCCACAGGGGGACGACCGGCGAGCAGATCCGCTGGACCGAGCCGAGCATCGACCACCATCCGTGGGTGACCTGTGGCAGTCACGAGGAGACACCATGACGAACGTCATCGACGATCTGTCCAGCCAGACCAAGCGCGACGACGTACCCGACTTCCGCGCCGGTGACACCGTGAAGGTGCACGTCAAGGTCGTCGAGGGCAACCGCTCCCGTATCCAGGTCTTCCAGGGCGTGGTGATCAAGCTGCAGGGCTCCGGCGTGGGCCGCACCTTCACCGTCCGCAAGGTCTCCTTCGGTGTCGGCGTCGAGCGCACCTTCCCGATCCACTCCCCGATCTTCGACAGGATCGAGGTCGTGACCCGGGGCGACGTGCGCCGCGCGAAGCTCTACTACCTGCGCAACCTCCGCGGCAAGGCCGCCAAGATCAAGGAGCGCCGCGAGGGCTGAGCCCGCCATCGTCGACGACGATGGTTAGGCTCTGTTCGTGACGAACGTGGACGAGGCCGCCACCGCCTCCGGAGACGCAGGCGACCGGCGTGAAGCCAAGTCCGCGAAGAAGCCGATGCCGCTGTGGCAGGAGACGATCCTGCTGCTCGTGCTGGCTCTCCTGCTCGCCGTCATCATCAAGAGCCTGTTCGTCCAGGCCTTCTACATCCCGTCACCGTCGATGGAGCCCCAGTTCGTCAAGAACGACCGGATCCTCGTGCAGAAGGTCTCCTACTGGGGCGGCGCCTCCCCGAGCCGCGGCGACATCATCGTCTTCGAGGACCCGGGCGGCTGGCTCGACGACGACACCGCGCCCGCGTCCCAGTCGCCGCTCACGCAGCTGATGGAGAAGATCGGCCTCTACCCGACCGGCGGGCACCTGGTGAAGCGGGTCATCGGCGTCGGTGGCGACCGCGTCGCGTGCTGCGACGCCAAGGGACGGGTGACGGTCAACGGGCACGCGCTCGACGAGAAGGCCTACCTGCCGAAGGGCACGGCTCCCTCCCAGATCAAGTTCGACCGCAAGGTGCCCAAGGGGCACCTGTGGATGATGGGCGACAACCGTGGCTTCTCCTACGACTCCCGCGGCCACATGGGTGGGCCGGGCGGGGGTTACGTCGACGAGGATCTCGTCGTGGGCAAGGTGTTCGCGTTGATCTGGCCGTGGAAGCGCGCCCAGATCATCCACCGTCCCGCGACCTTCGAGGACATCCCGGACGCGAAATGAGCACGCTTCCCCGCGGTTCGACGGTACGCCGGGACGCCGGCCTCTACGGCTACGAGCGGGCGCTGCGCCGGGCCGGCCTCGCTCCGATCGCCGGGGTCGACGAGGCCGGGCGCGGAGCCTGCGCCGGACCGCTCGTCGCGGCGGCCGCGATCCTGCCGGAGGGCAGGGCCGGGCAGGTGCCCGGGCTCGCCGACTCCAAGCTGCTGACCGCCAAGGCCCGGGAGCGCTGCTACGCGCAGATCCTGCGCCGGGCGCTGGCCTGGTCGGTGGTCGTCGTCCCGCACCACGAGTGCGACCGGCTCGGCATGCACGTCGCCAACGTCGAGGCGCTGCGTCGCTCGCTGGCCCGGCTCGAGCTGCGGCCCGCCTACGTCCTGACCGACGGGTTCCCGGTCGACGGGCTCGACGTGCCCGGGCTGGCGATGTGGAAGGGCGACCGGGTGGCCGCCTGCATCTCGGCGGCGTCGGTGATCGCCAAGGTGACACGGGACCGGATCATGTGCGAGCTGCACGAGCAGTACCCGGCGTACGACTTCGCCACCCACAAGGGCTACATCACCGACGAGCACTCGGCCGCGCTCGTGGAGCACGGTCCGAGCCCGGTGCACCGGATGAGGTTCGTCAACGTCCGGCGTGCCGCCGGGATCGTCGACGCGGAACCCCTCAGTCTGGAGCCCCAGCTCGAGCTGTTCGAGCCCGAGCGTGCGCCCGACAGCCCCGATCGCCGGCCCGACCGCCGACCCGGGCACCCTCGAAACCCCCGTCCACCTGCAGGAGGTCGCACCATGAGCGCCGAGGATCTCGAGAAGTACGAGACCGAGATGGAGCTCAACCTCTACCGGGAGTACCGCGACGTGGTGGGCATCTTCAAGTACGTCGTCGAGACCGACCGGCGCTTCTACCTGTGCAACCAGGTGGACGTGAAGGCCCGCACCGAAGCCGGCGACGTGTTCTTCGAGGTGACCTTGACCGACGCGTGGGTCTGGGACATGTACCGTCCGGCGCGCCGGCTGGCCAAGAACATCAAGGTGCTGACCTTCAAGGACGTCAACGTCGAGGAGCTCAGCCACAGCGAGATCGAGCCGCCCAAGGCCTGATCTGCGCGGGCGCCGCTCTGCCAGCGCTGTCCTCAGGGTCGCCGCGACCGGCTCGCGTCCACAGCCCTGGGTGACGAGGTCGCCGTCCACAGGTGCGGCTGTGTGGGCCGAACCGCGTCCGCGGCTGTGCGGTCTGCTGCGGGCATGAACGGCAGTCCACGCAACCGCAACCTCGGCGCCTACGGCGAGCGCGTCGCCGCCCAGAGGCTGGTCGAGCGAGGGGATGGTCCTCGTCGACCGCAACTGGCGCTGCGACCTCGGCGAGATCGACCTCGTCCTGCGCGAGGGCGACGTCCTGGTGTTCTGCGAGGTGAAGACGCGCACCTCCGCGACGTACGGCCATCCCCTCGAGGCGGTCGGCCCGGCCAAGGGTGAGCGACTGCGGCAGCTGGCGGTGCGCTGGGTCGACGAGTACGGCGGTCAGCCCGGCGGGATCCGGATCGACCTGGTCGGGGTGCTGCTCGCCGAGCGCGGCGCTGCGGAGATCGAGCACGTCCGGGGTGTGGGCTGATGGTCGCCACCACCCACACGGTGTCGCTCCAGGGAGCCGTCGGTCACGTGGTCGACGTGCAGGTCGACCTGTCCGACGGACTGATCGGGACGTCCCTGGTCGGTCGGCCCGACACGTCGATCACCGAGGCTCGCGACCGCTGCCGGGCGGCGATCATCAACAGCGGGCTCGCGTGGCCGAACACCCGGCGCATCACGGTCCTGCTCTCCCCGGCCGACCTGCCCAAGCGTGGTCCCCACTTCGACCTGGGCATCGCGGTCGCGATCCTCGGGGCCACCGACAAGGACCTGCCCCGCGCGGCGCTCGCCGACGCGTCGGCCATGATCGGGGAGCTCACCCTCGACGGCCGGGTGCGCTGCGTCCCGGGCGTGCTGCCGATGACGATGGCGGCGGCGGCGCGCGGGATCGACACCGTCTACGTGCCCGAGCCGCAGACGGCCGAGGCAGCGATGGTGCCGGGCGTGCGGGTCTTCGGGATCCGCTCCCTGGGCCAGGTGGTCGCTCTGTTGAAGGGCGACGACCACGTCCCCGAGGCTCCCGAGGTCGAGCCGATGTCGGGATCGCCGTTGCTGTCGTGGCGCGGCGAGGAGCGGCTCGAGGACCTCGACATGGCCGACGTGATCGGGATGGAGGATGCGCGCTACGCCCTCGAGGTCGCCGCCGCGGGCGGACACCACCTGATGCTCACCGGTCCCAAGGGCTCGGGCAAGACGACGCTCGCGGAGCGGATCCCCGGGCTGCTGCCCGACCTCGCCGACGACGAGTCGCTGGAGCTCACCGCGGTGCACTCCCTGTCCGGGGCGTTGCCGGCTGGTGCCTCGCGGCTCGTCCGGCCACCGTTTCGAGCGCCGCACCACTCGGCCTCGCGCACGGGCATCCTCGGCGGCGGCAGCGGCCGGGTGCGACCGGGCGAGGTGAGCAAGGCCCATCTCGGGGTGCTGTTCCTCGACGAGTTCCCGTTGTTCCCCAGCGACGTCGTGGAGGCCCTGCGCGAGCCGCTGGAGGCGGGGGAGATCTCGATCTCGCGGGGCGACGAGGACGCCACCTACCCGGCGCGGACCATGTTCGTGTTCGCCTGCAACCCGTGCCGATGCGGCGCCTACCACCCGTACTCGCGAGACCACCAGTGCTCCTGCTCGGAGCTGAAGCGGCGCGAGTACCGGCGCAAGATCTCCGGGCCGATCGCCGACCGCATCGACATCACCCGGTTCGTCGAGCCGATGCGCTCCGAGAGCCGGCGACGCGCGGACCTGCCGTTCGACCGAGCCCGAGCCGAGCGCGGCGATCCGGGCCCGGGTGACGGCCGCGCGCGAGCGACAACGCGAGCGCTACGCGGACCTGCCGTGGCGGCTCAACGTGCATGCGCCCGGTCCGATGCTGCGGGAGCGCTGGCCGCTCTCCGACCAGGCGATGATGCGCCTCGAATCGGAGGTGCACGCCGGGCGCCTGACCCGTCGCGGCGCCGTGCGGGTGCACCGGGTCGCGTGGTCGGTGGCGGACCTCGCCGGTGTCGACCGGCCTGGTCTGGCCGAGCTCGACGTGGCGCTGCGGCTCAGGTCGGCGGCACCCCTGCTGATGCGCAGCATCCCCGGCCCGACCGACACCGGTCTGGAGACCGGCGCATGAACGACGTCCGCCCGACGGCGTCGGAGACCGAACGCCTCGCTCGGGCCGCGCTCTCCCGGATCGGTGAGCCGGGCGACCCTCGGCTCACCGATCTGGTGCACGAGCTCGGGGCGGAGACGGTGCTGGAGAGCCTCCGGCAGCAGGTCACCGACCGCGAGCTCGGTGACGACCTGGCCGAGCGGATCACCTGCTGCCGATCCAGCTCGGGATCTCGAGACGGCGGCGGCGAGGGGGATCAGGTTCGTCGTACCCGGGGACGCGGAGTGGCCCGCCGGGCTGGACGACCTCGTCCGGGCACCGCACCTGCACGAGCGGGGTGGGGTCCCCCTCGGGGTGTGGTGCCGGGGACCCCTGCGGCTGGACGAGGCCGTCGCCCACGCCGTCGCCGTGGTCGGGTCGCGCTCCGCGACGACGTACGGCGGAGCGGTGGCCGGCGACATCGCGTCCGTGCTCGCGACCGAGTCGTGGACCGTCGTGTCGGGAGCGGCGTTCGGCATCGACCAGGCGGCCCACCGCGGGGCCCTGGCCAACCGGGGGCCCACGGTCGCAGTGCTGGCCTGCGGCGTCGACCGGGCGTATCCGACGGCCCACCGCAACCTGATCGACTACATCGCCGACGTGGGGCTCGTCGTCTCCGAGGCAGCGCCCGGGTGCGCACCCACCCGGATCCGGTTCCTGGCGCGCAACCGGCTGATCGCCGCCATGTCCGCCGGGACGGTCGTCGTGGAGGCCGCGGTGCGCAGCGGTGCGCTCAACACGGCCAGCTGGGCGGCCGGGACGGGACGCACGGTGATGGGGGTGCCCGGCCCGGTCACCAGTGCCCCGTCCGCCGGGGTGCACCAGCTGATCCGGGCTCGCGACGCCGTGCTCGTGACCTCGGGCGAGGAGGTCCTGGAGCTCGTCGGTCCGATGGGCGCCTTCACCGCTCGCCGACCAGCGCGAGCCGGACCGGCCACGCGACCGCCTGGCGCCGCGGGAGCGGCAGGTGCTCGATGCCGTCCCGCTGGTGCAGGCGGTCGACTCCGCCTCGATCGCCCGGACGGCCGGCATCGCGCACGTCCGCACCAGGGAGGCCCTCCTCGTGCTGCACCGCGAGGGGCTCGTGGAGCATTCGCTGGGACGGTGGCGGCTCGCCGGTGACCCAGCCGGACCGTCGGCAGGCTCCGTGCCGACCCCGTGACCGCCGTCGCGCCTGCGCGCCGGCCGGCCGCAGCCTTCGTAGTCTGGCGAGGTGGACCTGCCCGAGGAGCTCGCGAGCGCGCTGGCGGCGTACGAGCGACACCTCGCCTCCGAGCGCAACCTGACCGAGCACACCGTGCGTGCCTACCTCGGTGACGTGTCCGGGATGCTCGAGCACGCCGCCGCCCTCGGTCACGCCGACCTGCGCTCGCTCGACCTGCGCACGCTGCGCAGCTGGCTGGCCAAGCAGCAGACGCTGGGCAAGGCCCGCACCACCATGGCGCGCCGGGCCACTGCTGTCCGCGTCTTCACGGCCTGGGCGCGGCGCACCGGGAGAGCCGACACGGATCCCGGCGCCGCCCTCGGCAGTCCCAAGGCACACAAGCCGTTGCCGCCGGCGCTGAACGCCGCAGACGCGCGGGCCCTGCTCGAGGCAGCGGCCACCCGTGCCGATGACGGCAGCGCGGTCGGGTTGCGCGACGTCGCCGTCCTCGAGCTGCTCTACGCGACCGGGATCCGGGTGGGGGAGCTGTGCGGGCTCGACGTGGACGACGTGGACCGGTCCCGTCGCGTCGTGCGGGTCTTCGGCAAGGGGCGCAAGGAGCGCACGGTGCCGTACGGCGTCCCGGCCGACCACGCGCTCGGAGCCTGGCTCGAGTCCGGCCGGCCGGAGCTGTTCACGCCAGGAGCAGGCGCCGCGCTGTTCCTCGGTGCCCGTGGCAGGCGCATCGACCAGCGCGCGGTCCGGACGCTGGTCCATGCACGCATCGCCGACGTACCCGACGCCCCGGACATGGGACCCCACGGCCTGCGCCACACGGCCGCCACGCACCTGCTCGAGGGCGGGGCCGACCTCCGGACGGTCCAGGAGCTGCTCGGGCACGCCTCTCTGGCGACGACGCAGATCTACACCCACGTCACCAACGACCGCCTGCGCCGGGCCTACCGCCTGGCCCATCCGCGGGCCTGAGCACGGCCTCCGCGCGACCAGGTGAGCGTCAGGTCAGTCCATCCGCAGGAACACGTTGTCGATGACCCCCGTGAACTGGTCGGCCGACGTCAGCGGCCCGCCGTTCGGCCCGACCTTGCCCCCGACGCTGAGCCGGAGGGTGCCGAGCACGATGTTCCCGGTCGGGCCGCTGGTGCGCGTGATGGCGGCGGTGGACCCGCGCGCGAAGGACTTCACGCTGAGCCGGAGGCCGGCGGCCGTGCGCCGACAGGTGACGGAGTACCAGCGATCGGGCGCCACCCGGCCGCGTGCCCGCACGAAGCGGGTGCCCGCGTCGCCCTTGACCCGGCACGACGGCACCCGGTCGTCGAGCTGGATCTTGTACTGGCCGCGATTGCCGTAGTTGCCGCGCTGGATCAGGTTGTCGCCGTTGTCCCTGCCGTTCCCCGAGGACACAGCGTCGAGGCGGAAGGAGCCGCCGAAGGTGAACGCACGCCGACCGGGACTCACGGTGGCGCGGCTGCCTTCGGTCGACACGAGGATGGCCGCACGGCCCTGGCTGGAGCCCGGATAGCCGGGGAAGCGCGCGGCGCGTCCGCCGACGCGACCCTGGATCACCTTCACCACGCCACCCCCGGCGCTGCGCACGACCATGCTGGCGGTGCCGGTGCCTGCGTTGCCGAAGCGTGTCGCCACCCGGCCGCGCGGGCCCCCGGACTCGAAGTCCAGCAGGAGCTGCGGGGTCTGCGCGCTCGCTGCACGCGTCGGAGTCTCGGTGACGGCACCAGCACCGAGAGCGCTGATGCTCCCGGCCGCGAGGACGAGCAGCACGACGAGCGGTGTGGTTCGCGGGACGAACGGCACGGGGCCTCCGAGGTCCAGGGGCGGGCAGGCGGTCAACCTACCGGTCACGCCGGCTCGTTCTCTGCACGCGTTTCAACAGGTGGCTGGTCACACCGGCGTGCGCGCCCGCCCGACCACCGAGCCGGCGCGCGACCGGAGTGTTGACGCCAGGGGCGTGGGCGGCAGTCCGCCGGCGGGTCGACCAGGTCGCCCGACAACGGCAGCAGTCGTACGGGTCCGGCGCCCACCAGCGTCAGCGGGTTGAGGTAGTCCTCACCGCGCAGCAGCCCCCAGTGCAGGCAGCTCCGCGGGAAGCAGTGGCTCGCAGCGCGCTGAAGCCTGCCGACCACGGTGCCGCGCCCGACCCTGGCACCGACCTCGACGCTCGCGCTCACCGGTTCGTACGTCGTCCGCACCCCGCCGTGGTCCACGACCACGACACCCCGTCCGGCCAGGGGTGCGGCGAAGGTGACCGTTCCGCCCAGGGACGCGTGCACGGGTTGCCCCGCGTGCCCGAGCAGGTCGACTCCCCGGTGTCCGGCACCCCATCGCGTCGACGGCGGGTCGAACTCCCTCGACGACCTGCGGACGCGGGGAGAGTGGCCAGACCCCCTCGCGCGCAGGCGCCGGAACCGTGTCTGCCGAGGACGGCGCCGCCGGGAGGATCAGCAAGAAGGTCGCAACGAGCGTGGCGAGAACGCGCATGCGCCCACCGTGCCGACTGGCAGTCGCCGAGGCGACTCGGCCCCGCACGGCTGTGGACAGCCCCGTCAACAACCGGAGGTGTGCATGCGAGGCGGCCACGCGGCGTCACTGCCACTCCCCGGACCCCGGCCGGTCTTGCGGTCACCCGATCGAGAGGAAGACGTCGTCGACCTCGCCGTTGAACTGGTCCGCCGAGGCGACGGGAGTTCCGTCCGGCCCGGCCTTGCCGCCGATGGTGAGCGGCAGATCCTTGAGCGAGACCGGGCCGGTCGGACCGCTCTTCCGCCAGGTCCCGTCGCCCGACGCCTCGCCGTCCGCGGCGACCTGGAGGGTGACCTCTTGTGAGGTGCGCTCGCAGGTGACGGTGTACCAGGTGTCGGGGTCGACGGGGCCTTCCGCCTTGACGAAGACCTCGCCGGCACCGCCCAGTACGCGGCACGACGGGACACCATGGTCGAGCTGGATCTTGAACTGGGCCGGGCTGTCGAACGTGCCGCGCTGGACCAGGTTGTCGCCGTTGTCCGTCTTGCTCCCCGAGGACTCCTCGTCGAGCCGGAAGCGGGCCCCGAAGGTGAAGTCGTCGTCCCCCGGGTCGAGCGCCCCGTCGCCCGTGTCGCTGGCGACCAGGACCGCCGCGGGCGCGTCGGCCGCCCCGGTGTAGGCAGGGAAACGCACGGCATGACCAGCACCCGGAGCCGGCACCACCTCGATCCCGGCCGCTCCCGACGCGCGCACGTCGATGTCCGCGGTGCCGGCGTTCTTGACGGAGGTGACGTCCGAGCCGGACATCGAGGCCCGACTCGAAGTCGAGCAGCAGCGCGGCCGAGCGGGAGGGTGTGGGCGTGGGTCGGGCGTCGGGTTCGTCGGTGCCCTGTGTCCCGCAGCCGGTCAGGGCCACCACGAGCAGCATCAGCACCGCGACGAGCTGCCTCATCGACGCCACCTCCACTCCTCGACGAGCCCGGGGGCCAACCTATCCAGCGGACCGTCGGCGTTTCGACAACCCCGCCGGGCCCCGGATACAGTGACCCCAGCAACCCGTACGGGTTGACTTCGCACGCTCGTTTCCGTGCCGTCCCGACTTCCTGGTCGAGGCGGAGCCACGCGGGCGAGGGCTCTCAGTCCCACCTCGGTGGGTCGGGTCCCGCTCGGGCGTCAGGGCAGGTCACCCCCATCCACGTGATGGGGCCCTGCAACGAACTGAAAACCGGTTCGTGCACTCAGCGTGCGCGGACACCAACAGGAAAGAAGCAGATGGCAGTCGTCACCATGCGCCAGCTCCTCGAGAGCGGCGTCCACTTCGGGCACCAGACCCGTCGCTGGAACCCCAAGATGAAGCGCTTCATCATGACCGAGCGCAACGGCATCTACATCATCGACCTGCAGCAGTCGCTGTCCTACATCGACACCAGCTACGCGTTCATCAAGGACACCGTGGCCAAGGGCGGCACGATCATGTTCGTGGGCACCAAGAAGCAGGCCCAGGAGGCGATCGCCGAGCAGGCGACCCGCGTCGGGATGCCCTTCGTCAACCAGCGCTGGCTGGGTGGCATGCTCACCAACTTCCAGACCGTGCACCAGCGGATCAACCGCCTCAAGGAGCTCGACGACGTCGACTTCGACGAACGTCGCCGGCTCCGGTCGCACCAAGAAGGAGCTCCTGCAGATGAAGCGGGAGCACGACAAGCTCGACAAGACCCTCGGCGGCATCCGCGACATGAGCCGTACGCCGAGCGCGGTCTGGATCGTGGACACCAAGAAGGAGCACCTCGCCGTCGAGGAGGCTCGCAAGCTCCGGATCCCGATCATCGGCATCCTGGACACCAACTGCGACCCGGACGTGGTCGACTTCCCGATCCCGGGCAACGACGACGCCATCCGCGCGGTCAGCCTGCTGACCCGCGTGATCGCCGACGCCGTCGCCGACGGCCTGATCGCCCGCTCGGGCGCCAAGACCGAGGGTGCCGAGGACGGCGCTGCCGGCGGCATCGGCTCCGACGAGCCGCTCGCCGACTGGGAGCGTGACCTGCTCCAGGGCCAGGAGGGCGACAAGGTCGACAAGGCCGCGGTCGCCGCCACGGGTGGCGACACCGCCACCCAGGAGACCCCGGCCGTCGAGGCGACCGGTGCCGCTGCCGAGGCGACCGAGGCCAAGCAGGCCGAGGCCGCCACGTCCGAGACCCCGGCGGCCACCGCCGAGGCCAACGCAGCCCGAGGCCGCCACGTCCGAGACCCGCGGCCACCGCCGAGGCCGCTGCCGCCGAGGCCGCCGCGCCAGCCGAGCCGAGGCCGACTGCCGAGGCCGACGCTGCCGAGGCCACCGACGACACCCCAGCCGCCACCGCCGCCCCCGAGGCCGGCGCCGCGGACGCCGAGAAGAAGGAGGACTGAGCGTGGCGATCACCGCCGCCGACGTCAAGAAGCTCCGCGACCTCACGGGCGCGGGCATGATGGACAGCAAGAAGGCCCTCGAAGAGGCCGGCGGGGACATCGACAAGGCCGTCGAGGTCCTCCGGGTCAAGGGAGCCGCCAAGGCCGCGAAGCGCGGTGCCGAGCGCACCGCCTCCTCGGGCCTGGTCGCCACCTCGGGCACCGCACTGGTCGAGCTGAACAGCGAGACCGACTTCGTCGCCAAGAACGACGACTTCATCGCCGCCGCCCAGCAGATCGCCGATGCCGCGGCCGAGGCCAAGCCGGCCGACGCCGAGGCGCTCAAGGCCGTCAAGGTCGGCGACCAGACCGTGGGTGAGCTCGTCGAGGCGCTGGCCGTCAAGATCGGGGAGAAGATCGAGCTCGGCCGTGTCGCCGTGTTCGACGGCCCGGTCGTGGCCTACATGCACCGGCGCTCCTCCGACCTGCCGCCGGCCGTCGGCGTACTCGTCGAGTACGACGGCTCCGACGAGGACGCCGCCCGCGGCGCCGCCATGCAGGTCGCTGCGATGAAGCCGCAGTACCTCTCCCGCGACGAGGTCCCGGCCGAGATCGTGGCGAAGGAGCGCGAGATCGCCGAGGCCACTGCCAAGGAGGAGGGCAAGCCCGAGCAGGCGTCTGCCCAAGATCGTCGAGGGTCGCCTCAACGGCTACTTCAAGGATGTCGCGCTGCTCGACCAGCCGTCGGTCACCGACTCCAAGAAGAACGTGAAGGCCGTGCTCGACGCGGCCGGTGTCAGCATCAAGCGCTTCGCCCGCTTCGAGGTCGGCGCCTGATTCGACCCCACGTGATCGACTACGTTGGCGCCAGACGTCTGGAGGAGGCCGGTTCGATGCAGACACCTGCAGCATCGGACCGGCCTTCTGCCATGAGGAGGAGATGACATGAGCGGCTACAAGCGTGTTCTGCTCAAGCTGTCGGGCGAGGTGTTCGGCGGCGGCAAGGTCGGCGTCGACCCCGAGGTGGTCCGCGGCATCGCCCGTGAGATCGCCGACGTCCAGCGGGCCGGCGTCCAGGTCGCGATCGTCACCGGTGGCGGCAACTTCTTCCGTGGTGCCGAGCTGCAGCAGCACGGCATGGACCGTGCCCGGGCGGACTACATGGGCATGCTCGGCATCGTGATGAACTGCCTGGCCCTCCAGGACTTCCTGGAGAAGGAGGGCGTCGAGACCCGGGTGCAGACCGCGATCACCATGGGACAGGTCGCCGAGCCCTACATCCCGCGTCGCGCCATCCGGCACCTGGAGAAGGGCCGGGTCGTGATCTTCGGCGCCGGCGCCGGTCTGCCCTACTTCTCCACGGACACGGTGGCAGCCCAACGAGCACTCGAGACCAAGTGCGAGGTCGTGCTGATGGGCAAGAACGGCGTGGACGGGGTCTACGACGCCGACCCACGCACCCATCCCGACGCCGTGAAGTACGACGAGCTCACCTTCGTCGAGGCGCTCCAGCAGGGCCTCAAGGTCGCCGACGCGACGGCGTTCGCGCTCTGCATGGAGAACGGCCTGCCGATGGTCGTGTTCGGCATGCAGCCCGCGGGGAACATCCTCCGCGTCGTGCAGGGTGAGAAGATTGGCACCCTCGTGAGCATCGGCGCTCCCGCCGGCGCCACCGAGGGAAACCCGGAGTAGGAGAGAAGCGTTGACGATCAACCAGACCCTGCACGAGGCCGACCAGAAGATGGGCAAGGCCGTCGAGGTCACTCGCGAGGAGTTCGCCGCGATCCGCGCCGGCCGGGCGAACCCGTCGATGTTCGCCAAGCTCACGGCCGACTACTACGGCACGCCCACGCCGCTCCAGCAGCTCGCGGGCTTCACGGCTCCCGAGGCGCGGATCATCCTCGTGCAGCCCTACGACATGGGCGCCATGGCGGCCATCGAGAAGGCGATCCGTGAGTCCGACCTCGGTGTGAACCCCTCCAACGACGGCAAGGTCATCCGCTGCGTGTTCCCGGAGCTGACCGAGGAGCGCCGCAAGGAGTACATCAAGGTCGCCAAGACCAAGGCCGAGGAAGGCCGCGTCTCGGTGCGCAACATCCGGCGCAACGCCAAGCAGGCCCTCGAGAAGCTCGAGAAGGACGGCGAGGTGGGCAAGGACGACGTCACCGGGGCCGAGAAGCGGCTCGACGCGAACACCAAGAAGCACACCGACCAGATCGACGAGATGCTCAAGCACAAGGAAGCAGAGCTCATCGAGGTGTGAGCACCTCCGAGCCACTCCACATGACTGAGACCTCCTCGGCCCCAGCCCAGCCGGAGAAGAATCCGAAACAGCCGGGCCGGGCCGGGCGCAACCTGCCCGTGGCGATCGCCTCCGGCGTCGTCCTCGCGGCGGCCATCATCGGCACCCTGGCGTTCTGGGCGCCCTCGTTCATGGTCATCGTGGCCGCCGCCGTCGTGGTGGCCGTCTGGGAGATGCACCAGGGCCTCATGGCGCGCGACATCGACATCCCGCAGGAGCCGCTGATGCTCGGTGGCGTGGTGATGGTGGGCGTCGCCTTCCTCTTCGGAGCCCCGGCCCTGGTCACCGCGACCGCCGTGACCGCACTGGTCACGATGCTCTGGCTGCTGCGCCGGGGCGTTGCCGGCTACGTCCAGAACGCCACGGCCTCGGTGTTCACGCTGATCTACATCCCCTTCCTCGGTTCCTTCGTGGCACTGCTGCTCGCCGAGGACGAGGGCGCCAAGGCCGTCATCACCTTCATCGCTGTCACCGCCGCCTCCGACATCGGGGGGTACGCCGCCGGGGTGCTGTTCGGCAAGCACCCGATGGCCCCGGTCATCTCGCCGAAGAAGTCCTGGGAGGGCTTCGCCGGGTCCGCGATCGCGTGCGTCGCGGCGGGCTACCTGCTCGTCGTACACCTGCTCGAGGGCGACTGGTGGGTCGGCGTGATCCTCGGGGTGATCGCGGTGGTGATGGCCACGCTGGGCGACCTGTGCGAGTCGGTGATGAAGCGCGACCTCGGCATCAAGGACATGAGCCAGGTCATCCCCGGCCACGGCGGCCTGATGGACCGGCTCGACTCGCTGCTCGCGACCGTCGCCCCGATCTGGCTGCTGCTGCACTACCTGGTGCTCTGAGGACCGGACTATCCGTCGCTACGGGTTCCCCCGCCGCCCGTGCGTGCGCGGCGGGTCGTAGCCACCCTCGGGAGGCTCCATCTCCGCGCGTACGCCGAGCAGCCGGACGGGTCGCGAGTCCTCGAGACGCCGGAACAGGTCGAATGCCGCGTCGGCGATCACGTCGGTGTCGAACGTGGGCTCGGGCAGCTTGCGGGAGCGGTTGACGGTGAAGAACGGCGCGAAGCGGACCTTCAGGTGCACCCGGGTGCACGCGCGGCCCTCGCCGCGGATGTCCTCGACCACGTGGACCGCCAGCGACCGGAGCGCGTCGCCGACCTCGTCGGGGGTGACCAGGTTCTGCTGGTACGTCGTCTCCCGGCCGTGGGCGCGGGCCACCCAGGGGGTGTCGTCCACCAGGTTGCTGCTCACTCCACGGCCGAGCCGGCCGATGTGTGGGCCGGTGTTGGGTCCGAACTCCGCGACCAGCGGCTCGTCGGGCGTCCGGGCGAGCTCGAGCACCGTCTGGATGCCGAGTCCGGCGAGTCGCTCGGAGATCCGGTTGCCGATGCCCCACAGGTCCTTGGTCGGCCGATCGCCCATCACCGCGAACCAGTTCTCGCGGGTGAGCCGGAACATCCCTCCCGGCTTGCCGAACTCGGTGGCGATCTTCGCCCGGACCTTGGTGTCCCCGATGCCGACCGAGCAGTGCAGGTCGGTCGCCGCGAGCACGTCGGCCTGGATCCGGTGGGCGACCTGCTCGGGGTCGTCGGTCTCGATCCCCACGAAGGCCTCGTCCCAGCCGAGCACCTCGACCACGGCACCCGGGATCGCCTTCAGGGTCGACATCACCACGGCCGATGCCGCCTCGTAGGCCGGCGCATCGACCGGCAAGAGCACAGCGTCGGGGCAGCGGCGTACGGCGAGCTTGAGCGCCATCCCCGACCGCACCCCGAACTCGCGGGCCTCGTAGGTCGCCGTGGAGACCACCGCTCGCTCCGTCGGGTCGCCGCGGCCGCCGACGATCACCGGCAGGCCGGCCAGCTCGGGGCGACGGAGGATCTCCACGGCCGCGATGAACTGGTCCATGTCGACGTGCAGCACCCAGGTCGCCTTCTCGGGCATGCGCCCATCCTGCCCCGCGACACGGACACTCGATTGAGTACGAGTACGCAGGTCGTCGACCCCTCGCCGTGGAAGGCTGGCCCGCATGGTGCCGACGATCGCGGGGATCCCGACGCACGGGCTCTTCGTCGGCATCGGAGTCGTGGCGGCCGTCCTCGTGTTCGTGCACGAGGCCCGGCGACGGGGGCACACCGACGACCGGTTGCTGATCGTCGTCACGGGAGCCCTGGTCGGGGGAGCGGTGTTCATGCGGCTCGGCACCTGGCTCCAGCACGTAGACCTGCGCGAGAACGCGACCCTGGTCGAGCAGTGGGCCCACGGCAACCGCAGCATCCTCGGCGGCCTGGTCGGCGCGTGGCTCGGCGTCCACGTGGCCAAGCGGCTCTGCGGCTACCGGCTGCGCACCGGGGACCTCTTCGCGCCCGCGGTCGCCCTGGGCATGGCGATCGGACGCATCGGGTGCTTCCTCACGGAGCCGCTGCCGAGCACCGGCGGCTACAACGTCTCGTTCGTCTACGAGATCGCCTTCCACGCCGCTGCGTTCGCCCTGATCTGGTTCTGGCTGCGGCCGAAGCCGCTTGCCGCCGGGAGAGACCTTCGTCTGGTACGTCGCGGCCTACGGCGTGTTCCGGTTCCTGGTCGAGTTCGTTCGGGGCAACGAGGTGGTGTGGGCAGGGCTCACGCGGCCACAGCTGTTCCTGGCAGTGGCCATCCCGCATCGTGCTGTTGCGGATCGTCCACCAGGCGCGGTCGGGTGCCTACCGGACCGCACTGGCACCGGCCGGGGAGCCGGTGGCATGACGACCCGCACAGGACCGGGGATGCCGCTGCGCGGCGACCGCATCCATCGCTACGTGAACGCCTTCTGCCCGCTGTGCCACGAGGAGCAGCCGGACCGGCCACTCGCCGAGGTGCAGCGCCTCTCGGGATGGCTGGTCGAGCGGGAGGACCGGATCTGGCTCGAGCGTGGTTGCACCAGGCACGGCCTCGTCCGCACGTTGTACGACGAGTCGCCCGAGATCCTCGCCTACCTCGAGCAGTGGACGGCTCCGACCAAGGTGCACACCCCCGACGTCCCGGGCAACTTCGCTCCCGTCCCGGCGGCGTATGCCGACGGGCTGCCGGAGATGCAGACCCAGCACACCTGCATCCTGCTGCAGGACCTGCTCGACCACTGCAACCTGAAGTGCCCGACCTGCTTCGCCGCCTCGGCACCCGCCCTGGCCTCGGTGGTGCCGCTCGACCAGGTGCTCGCCTCGATCGACGCCCGTCTGTCCCGTGAGAACGGGCGCATCGACGTCCTGATGCTCAGCGGCGGCGAGCCGACGCTCTACCCGCAGCTGGCCGACCTGCTCGACGAGGTGGCCACTCGGCCCGTCGTGCGGGTGCTGGTCAACAGCAACGGGCTGGCCATCGCCCAGGACGACCAGCTCCTCGAGGTCCTCCACCGCCATCGCGAACGGGTCGAGGTCTACCTGCAGTACGACGGCCAGTCGGCCGAGGCCTCCACCCATCACCGTGGCGCCGACATCCGGCGGTTCAAGGAACGGGCGATCGAGCGCCTCTCCGGGGCCGGGGTGTTCACCACCCTGACGATGACGGCTGCCCTCGGGGTCAACGACGACGAGATCGGCTTCGTGCTCAAGCGAGCGCTGGACACGCCGTACGTCGGCGGGGTCACCATCCAGCCGGTGTTCGGCTCCGGACGCAGCGCCGGGCTGGACCCGATGGACCGGCTGACCCACACCGGCGTACTCGCGCGCCTCGAGGAGCAGACCGCCGGTCTGGTGACCTGGCGCGACCTGACTGCCCTGCCGTGCTCGCACCCGCACTGCTGCTCGGTCGGCTACCTGCTGCGCGACGACTCCGGGTCCTGGAAGTCGCTGGTCGGGCTGATCGGTCACGACCGCCTCAAGCAGTGGCTGGACCTCGAGCCCGACGTGCTCGCCAACCGGATCGCCGACGACGCCATCCCCGAACAGCTCCGCGCGGTCGTCAAGGGTTCGCTGCTCGACCTCCTCTCGGAGCAGTCGTCGCTCTCGCACCCGTCCATGGCGGGGATCTGGCAGGACATCTGCACCAACTGCGACCTCGGGATCGGCACGCTGGCGACGCTGGCCGCCTCGAAGCTGCCGGGCCAGCGCGAGCGGATGCGCCGGCTGCTGGGGGAGCGCGTGCTGCGCGTGACCGTGAAGCCGTTCATGGACATGAACACGATGATCGAGGAGCGACTGACGCAGTGCTGCGTGCACGTCGCGACGGTCAACGGCGACACGGGAGCCCACCAGTGCGCCCCGTTCTGCGCCGTGCAGGCGTGGAGCCCGCTGTCGCGCAGCCGCATCTCGACCGCGGTCGGACTGCCGCTGGGGCAGGTGTCGGACCGATGAGCGACCCTCGACAAGTCTCGCCGACCCGGGTGGAGGACCGGGCAGCGACGGAGGAGCCGCCGTTCGACCCCCTGCGCCTGTGCGTCTTCGCCACTGTCGCCCTCCTCGGCTGGCTGCTCGGTCCGTGGGCACTGCTCGGTTTCGCGGTGCTCGCGATCGTCGGCTACGCGCGGGCGCGCCGGGCCGGTCTGCTGCGCTCGAGGTGCAAGCTCGGTGACACCCGCCTCGTCCTGGCCTACCTCGTCGTGCTGGCCCTCGCGGCCGGCGCCGGCATCTACCTGACCCTGACCTGAGCGAGAGGCAGACACCGTGTCCCAGCAGCCGCCACCGCCGTACGGCGGGCCTCCCGTGCCTCCGGGCGGATCGCCGTACGGCCGACCACCTGACCACCCTCCGCCCTCGGGCATGTCCAACAAGGCGAAGTTCTGGGTCGGCGCCGTGCTCGCCGTGCCCGCGGTCATCGCAGGGCCGTTGCTGGTCGCGGCCGCGCTCAACCTCGGGCAGGTGATCTCCGCCGACGGCCCGCTCGGTGGCGTGCTGAGCGGGATCGCGGCGCTGTTGCTCCTCGCGGGGCTGGTCACGCTGATGGTGGTCGAGAGGACCCGATGGATCGGGCTCGGGATGCTGGCCGGGTTCGGCATCCTGGCGATCCTCGCGGCAGGGGCGTGCGTGGTGCTGCTCGTCGCCATCACCAACGCCTACAGCTGACGATTCGGCTCGACAGGCACCCGGGTGGGAGGATGACCCGGTTGTGAGCGAACCCGTCGAGACCCAGCCCGCCAAGACCCAGCCCGTGAAGACCCTGCCCCTCGTCTTCGAGGAGCCGAAGGGGCCACGAGGGCCGAAGCCCAAGCCGCCGCGGCACCTCGCCGACCTCACCCCGGCCGAGCGCAAGACGCGGCTCGAGGAGCTCGGCATGCCCGGCTTCCGCGCCCGCCAGCTCTCCACCCACTACTTCTCGCGGCTCGTCGACGACCCCGCGCAGATGACGGACCTGCCGGCAGGGCAGCGCGCGGAGCTGGTCTCCGGTCTCCTGCCCGAGCTGATGACGCCGCTCCGCACGCTCGAGGCCGACCGCGGCACCACCCGCAAGACGCTCTGGAAGCTCTTCGACGGCGCGCTGGTCGAGTCGGTGCTGATGCGCTACCCCGACCGGGTCACCATGTGCGTCTCCAGCCAGGCCGGCTGCGGCATGGCCTGCCCGTTCTGCGCGACGGGCCAGGGCGGGCTCCAGCGCAACATGTCCACTGCCGAGATCGTCGAGCAGGTGGTGGCCGGTGCCCGGGCGCTGGCCCGCGGTGAGGTGCCCGGGGGACCCGGTCGCGTCTCCAACGTCGTGTTCATGGGCATGGGTGAGCCGATGGCCAACTACAAGGCCGTCATCGGTGCCGTACGCCGCCTCACCGATCCGACTCCCGATGGTCTGGGCATGTCCGCCCGGGGGATCACCGTGAGCACGGTCGGGCTGGTCCCGCGGATCAACCAGCTGACCGAGGAGGGAATCCCCGTCACCCTGGCGCTGAGCCTGCACGCGCCCGACGACGAGCTGCGCAACGAGCTGGTGCCCGTCAACACCCGCTGGCAGGTGGGGGAGACCGTCGAGGCCGCGTGGAACTACGCCCGGACCACCAGGCGACGCGTCTCCATCGAGTACGCGATGATGCGCGGCATCAACGACCAGGCGTGGCGGGCCGACCTGCTGGGCGACGTGCTGAACTCCTACGGTGACTGGGGCTGGGTGCACGTCAACCTGATCCCGCTGAACCCGACACCAGGATCGAAGTGGACCGCGAGCGACCCCCGCGACGAGCGGGAGTTCGTCCGGCGACTCGAGGCCAAGGGCATCCCGACGACGGTGCGCGACACCCGCGGACGCGAGATCGACGGTGCCTGCGGCCAGCTCGCCGCGCACGAGGACTGAGGGTCCGCGCCGCCTGACGGGCGCTACGCCATGTCGGCGGGCTTGCCGACCAGCAGCTCGGTGTTGCGGTCGCCCGGTGCGCCGGCGGCATCGAGGTTCGCGTGCGGGTCGTTGACCGACAGCTCGCGCGACAGGGCTGGCCAGGCTCACCGTGGAGCCCAGGTCGCCGCGGTAGTCGGCCGGCCCGGCGTGGTCGAGGATCGTGGTGAAGATCGACAGCGTGCCGTCCTTGTTGTCGGACACCTCGACCAGGCGGGACTGCTGCGGGTAGTCGATGTGCGCCGCGGTGTTGATCTCCCAGAATCCACCGGAGCCGTCGGGCCGCGCATGTGGGGTGATCACGTTGCGGTGGGTGTGGCCGTTGACCCACGCGACCACCCTCGGCTGGGAGAGCAGGTAGGCCGTCACCTCGTCGCCGAGCACGCGAGGGTTCGGGTCGCCGCCCGTGCCGACGAACGGGTTGTCCATGCTCGAGCTGCTGTGGTGGCTGCACACCACGACGGCCTTGCCCGTCGCGGACTCGATCGTCGTCTTCGCCCACGCGAACTGCTCGGGGTCGAGCGACCCCTCGGAGTAGCCGTTGGGGTTGACGGTGTCGAGCACCACGAACCGGAACTGGCCCTTGTCGAAGGAGTAGTAGGCGGTGTCGGTCGCGCGGTTGTGCTCGGTGAACCCGTGGCCCCGCGGGAGACTGGTGGTGGTGAAGTGCTCGTCGACGACCTCGCCACGGCTCATGTGCCGACGGTCCGGGTCGGCGCTGACCTGCTTCGCGTACGGCGAGACGACCAGCCCGCCGAGGACCTGGTCGAGCGTGCTGCCCTCGGGGTCGAGGATGTCAGCCGGTCCGACCCCGGCCGGGGGTGAGATCACCTTGACGCTGCCGGTGGCCAGGGCGCCGCTCTGGGTCGTGTTCGGCGGGAAGTTGCCCTGCGCGAGGCCGTCGTGGTTGCCGAAGCAGGTGTACCAGGGGATCTTGAGCCCCACGGCGGTGAACGGGCGGCGAGCAGCGTCGAGCAGCTTCGGGATCGTGGGGAACCCGAACTCGCTGCGGTAGCGGTCTTCCGTCCGGCCGGTCGGTGTCCCGCCCGGGTGCCAGTAGTGCGTGTCGTAGTAGACGGGATCGCCGTCCATGACGCCCTCGTAGCGGTCCCGGGCGCCGCTGTCGGGCACCACCCGCTCCCCGTCGAGCACGTCGATGCTCCAGCGCACCTCGTTGTACTGGCAGTTGTCGGTGTTGTCGCCGGTCTCGATCGCGAACAGCAGCGGCAGCCCGGTGACGGGGCCGCTCTTCACCTGGTTGAGCGCGCGCACCATGGCGTCGCCGACCTGGGCGGAGAGCATCTCCTGCGGACGGTAGGCGGACTCGAAGATGCCGGGGACCTGTCCGGTGGCGTTCGGGTCGTCGTAGCGGTCGGTCCACTCGACGCGGGCCGGTGACTGGTGGTCGACCACGTGCACGTCGCTGAGCTGGGCGAAGGCGAGCAGGTTGGCTCGGGCGGTGGCGCGGCTGCTCCCGGCCGCGACGCCGATGTCGCTGCGCACCACGCGCTGGTCAGCCGGGCGGGCCACGATCTTGCTGTAGCCCTTCGCGTTCGGAGTGCCGGGTCCGTAGGTGCCGTTGGCCGTCGTACGGCCCGCGGCCACCGCCTCCTCGCTGAGGGAGCCGAAGATCATCTCGCGGCTGACGGCAGCGGCGCCGCCCAGCACCAGGGCGGACTTCAGCAGGTGGCGGCGCGAGAGTTCCATGGCCTCTCAACGAGCGCTTGTGAACGGAGTCACGTCGCGCGAGGTGCATCGGGCGTTCACCGACACGACGTCCCGCGATCAGGAGGCGTTTCTCGGCCTCCCTACCTTCAGGAACGTGGACAATGTGGTCGGACTACGCCAACCGTCACGAGCTCACCTCCGCGTGCTGGTGGTCAGCGAGTCGTTCCTGCCCCAGGTCAACGGGGTCACCAACTCGGTCCGACGGGCGCTCGAGCACCTCCAGGCCGCCGGGCACCAGGCCATGCTGGTGGCCCCCTCTGGTCCCGAGGAGTACGCCGGGGCGCCGGTCCATCGCGTCCGGAGCGTCGCGATGCCGACCTACCGCGAGTTCCCGGTCGGGATCGCAACGCGGGGCCACCTGCGCCGGCTGATGGCCGCCTTCACGCCCGACGTGGTGCACCTGGCATCGCCGGCCTGGCTCGGCCACCAGGCGGGCGAGGCCGCGCGCAGCCTGGGGATCCCCGTGGTCGCCGTCTACCAGACCGACCTGATCGGCTTCGCCGAGCGTTATCCCTTCCCGGGCGCGGCCGGGGCGATGCGGACCCTCACCCGGCGGGTGCACGGGCCGGCCGACCGCAACCTCGTGCCCAGCACCGCGAGCGGCGCCCAGCTCGCGACCCTGGGCATCGACCGGATGCACCGGTGGGGCCGTGGCGTGGACACCGAGCTCTTCGCCCCGCACCGGCGGGACGAGAGCCTGCGTGGCGAGCTGGGCGGTGGCGACCTGCTGGTCGGCTACGTCGGGCGGCTGGCTGCCGAGAAGGAGCTGGGACTGCTGGCGCACCTCCGCGACGTCCCCGGTGTCCGGCTCGTCCTGGTCGGCGGGGGACCGGAGGAACAACGGCTGCGGACGCTGCTTCCCGACGCGGCGCTGCTCGGTGTCCGGCACGGTGAGGACCTGGCCTCGGTCGTCGCGTCCCTGGACGTGTTCGTGCACACCGGTCGCACCGAGACGTTCTGCCAGTCCGCCCAGGAGGCGCTGGCCTCCGGAGTCCCGGTGGTCGCGCCGCGCGCCGGTGGACCCGTCGACCTGGTGCGCGACGGCGAGAACGGCTTCCTCTACCGGCCCGGTGACGGGCCCGAGCTGAGGCGGCTGGTCGAACTGCTCGCCCGGGACGCTCCGCTGCGACGGGCCATGGGGGCCCGCGCCGTGGCCGGCGTACGAGACCGGTCCTGGACGGCCCTCAACGACCAGCTGGTGGAGCACTACCTCGCCGTCTGCGAGCCCGACGACCCTGCCCACAGCCGCCTGCACGAGCTTCCGCGGACGGGCTGAGTCAGCCAGGTTTCCCACCCGCTCGACGAACGTGACTGGAGGTCCGATGAGGATCAGCGTGATCGGAACGGGGTACCTCGGTGCCACCCACGCGGCCGGCATGGCCGAGCTCGGCTTCGAGGTCGTCGGGGTCGACCAGGACCCGGAGAAGGTCGCCGCGCTGGCCGAGGGACGGCTGCCGTTCCACGAGCCCGATCTGCCCGAGCTCGTTCGTCGTCATGTGGAGACGGGTCGGCTGCGCTTCACCACGTCGTTGCGCGTGGCGGCGGAGGTCGCCGACGTCCACTTCATCTGCGTCGGTACGCCGCAGGGCCCGGATGGCGCTGCCGACGTGAGCCAGGTGAACGCCTCGGTCGAGGCGCTGGTGCCACTGCTGCGGCGCCCGTCGCTCGTGGTCGGGAAGTCCACCGTGCCGGTCGGCACGGCCGAGGCCCTGGCCCGGCGCATCGAGGAGCTCTCGCCCCTCGGTGTCGAGGTGGGACTGGCGTGGAACCCGGAGTTCCTGCGCGAGGGGTTCGCGGTCCACGACACGCTGCACCCGAACCGGATCGTGCTGGGCACCCGCGATCCTGCCGGCGACCCAGCCGCCGAGCGCACGCTGCGCGAGGTGTACGCCGCCCCGATCGCCGCCCAGACGCCCGTGGTCGTGACGGACCTGCCGACCGCGGAGCTGGTCAAGGTGTCGGCGAACGCGTTCCTGGCCACCAAGATCTCCTTCATCAACGCGATGGCCGAGCTGTGCGAGGCCACCGGTGCGGACGTGACGCTGCTCTCCGAGGCACTCGGCCACGACGAGCGGATCGGCCGGCGCTTCCTGTCCTCCGGGCTCGGCTTCGGCGGTGGTTGCCTGCCCAAGGACATCCGCGCGCTCGTGGCCCGGGCCGACGAGCTCGGCCGCTCCGAGTCCGTCGACTTCCTGCGCTCCGTGGACCAGGTCAACCTGCGACGGCGCGACCGGGTCGTCGACATGGCCGCCGCCCTGGTCGGCTCCTTCCAGGGTGTCCGCATCGCGGTGCTCGGGGCCGCGTTCAAGCCCGACTCCGACGACGTCCGCGACTCGCCCGCCCTCGACGTGGCCCGCCGGTTGCAGGAGGCCGGCGCTCTCGTCACCGTCTACGACCCGGCGGCGAACCTCACCGCCCGGGCGGTGGCCCCGCGTCTCCGGTACGCCGCCAACGCGTCCACCGCCTGCCGCAAGGCCGACCTCGTGCTGCACCTGACCGAGTGGGAGGAGTTCCGCCGGCTGGACCCGGAGGCCCTCGGTCACGTCGTACGACGCAAGGTGGTCGTGGACGCCCGCAACGCCCTCGACGTCGCCTCGTGGCAGGCAGCGGGCTGGGTCGTCCAGGCCCCGGGGAGACACATCTCACTGACGGCTGCAGTCCCAGAAGGGCTCTCGGAGGTGGACAGCCTGCGGTGATGACGGGATCATTCGGGACACCAGCCACAATCCGAGGAGTCAGTCGATGGCCGACGAGCCGAAGCCGGAAAAGCTCGAAAAGCTGAACCGGCTCGAGGACCTGAGCAACAAGGACCTCAAGACGGTGATCGACAAGGGTCGTCACGTACGCCTGCCGGCCAACTGGTCGCTCATCTGGGAGAAGACCCCGGCCGACAAGGCCTACCTGATCGTCGACGGCGAGGTCTCGGTCCGCAAGGGCAAGGAGGAGGTCGCCCGGCTCGGTCCTGGCGACGTCATCGGTGAGATGGCCATCGTGGGCCACAAGCTGCGCTCGGCGAGCGTGGTCAGCCTGACCCCCGTCGAGGTCATCCACTTCACCAAGGAGGCCCTCGAGGAGCTGCTCGACGAGGTGCCGGCCTTCGGTGACGCGCTTCGGGACACGACCCAAGACCGCCTGGGTTCGCCCGAGAGCTGAGGCAGGACACGTGGCCGACCGTCTCGACCACAAACAGCTGATCGACCTCCTCGAGGCCTACCTGCTCGGCGAGGAACCCTCGCTGACCGGCAAGCAGCTGGCTGACGAGGTCGGCATCCCGTTCGAGGTCGCGCGAGACCGGTGGCGCAGCCTGGGCTTCACGGCCGACACCGGCGATGTGCCCGCCTTCACGCGCTCCGACCTCGAGGCGCTTCGACTGACCGAACGGCTCAGCGACCTCGGCTTCGTCGACCCTGACGACGAGTCCGCGCTCGTCCGCACGCTGGGCCGCAGCTTCGCCCGTCTGGCCGAGTGGCAGATGGGCCTGCTCGCCCGGATGATCGACGTCGACGAGATGGACGTCGACGAGCTGCGGGAGATCATGGACGAAGTGGTGCCGGCCGTCGAGACGCTGCAGAGCTATGTCTGGCGGCGACACACGCTGTCCGCCGCGGCGCGACTGCTGCTGGCCGCCGACCGCGACGACCCGGACCCGGACGGCGAGCACAACCAGGACGACGAGGGCGTCGTCATGGGCGTCGGGTTCGCCGACATCGTCAACTACACGCGGCAGAGCAGGTCACTGAGCCGAAGGGAGCTCAGCCGTCTCATCGACGGCTTCGAGGCGCGTGCGCTGGAGATCGTGACCGCCCACGAGGGCCGGATCATCAAGACCATCGGCGACGAGATCCTGTTCGTCGCCGACGACCCCGAGTCGATCGCGCTGATCGGGCTCGAGCTGGTCGAGGAACGGCTGCAGGACGAGGACTTTCCCGAGCTCAGGGTCGGTCTGGCCTGGGGTCCGGCGCTCGCGCGTCTCGGCGACGTGCTCGGTCCCGTCGTCAACGTGGCCTCCCGGCTGACCTCGACCTCACGACCCAACAAGGTGCTGGTCGACCGGACGCTCGCGGAGGCGCTCGAGGACGACGAGCACTTCAAGCTGCGTCGGCTGCGACGTACGGCGGTGCGTGGCTACCGCAAGCTGGAGCCGTGGTCGTTGCGCCGGCCCGCCGACGAGGACCCCGAGATCAGCGAGGACGGCAGCCTGCCCGGCCCGGCGTCGTCATTCCTCCACGAGCAGGGCAAGGGCATCACGCGTGTCATCGACGAGATGGGCTCGCGCCTCGAACGGTCGTCCGGTGGCGAGGACGTCGACTAGCGGCCACGCCGGCAGGGTGTCGGGTCCAGTAGTCCTCACCCACGAACACCATCGGTGCCACCTCGGCCTCCGCTGCGTAGTAGTTCGTGCACGCCGCCTGGAAGATCTCCTGCACCGTGCCGGCGGCGCCGGGAAGGAAGACGATCCCGCCGCGGCACACCTCGAGCAGCACGTCCTCCCGGATCGCGTTGCGGAAGTACTTCGCCACCGCCGAGCTGAACGCGTTGGGCGGCTCGTGGCCGTAGTGCCAGGTCGGGATGCCCAGCGACCGCCCCGAGTCCTCGAGTCCGTCGGTCGCGGACAGTGCGAGCCGTGCCCACGCGGTGATGTCCGGGAGGAAGGACGGCACCGCCGCGAGAGCGCCCAGCACGCGGTCGAGGACCGCACCGTCCTGCCCGGCCAGACGCGCGCCGAGGTTGGCCGCCTCCATCGCGCCCGGGCCACCTCCGGTCGCGACGATGAGCCCTGTCCCTGCGAGGTCGTGCGCGAGGTGGGCCGCAGCGGCGTACGCCGGGGCCTCACGGGTCAGCGCATGGCCCCCCATCACGCCGACGACCTGCCGTCCGTGCGTGAGCTCGTCGAGGGCGTCGTCGATCGACCGGTCGTGGAGGGACGCCGCGAGCAGGCGCCGCAGGTCGTGACCGCGGGACGAGCTCCGCGACCAGGCGTAGATACGCGCGTCCGTGGTGTGGTCGTAGCCCTGCTCGAGCCCGTCGTAGAGCTCGGCCGGTGTGTAGAGGTGCGCCCGCCAGGGGTCGAAGGGCACGTCCGGCACGGCCGGGAACAGCAGTGCTCCGCCTGTCCGCAGGCGGTCGGCCACCGGCTCGGGGATGGTGCAGCCCAGGAACAGCGCGCCCCTCGGATCGAGCTCGGCAAGGACTTCCTCGCGGCCGGTCAGGTCGAGGCCCTGGACCTGCCAGGCCGACATGGATCCCGTCGAGTCACGCAGCACGGGAGGCGACCCGGTCGAACTCCTCGAGCGACTCGATCTCGATCATGGGGGCGATCATGCCGGAGCCCCGGCCGGTCGCCGCGGAACACTAGCCTGCGGACATGGTCACCAACGTCAGCTTCGCCCTCCTCGACGCGGCCGTCATCGCCGGCCGCGGAGAGGATCCCGTGGTCGGGACGATGAGCCACGCCCGCCTCCTGGAGGAGGCGGCGGCGCTCGGTGGGGTGCTGCGCCATCTCGGCGTGGCGACCGGGGTGCCCGTCGTGGTCGACCTCGCCGACGACCTCGACGCCGTGGTGGCCGCTCTGGCCGCTGCCCGGATCGGAGGGGTGGTGACGACCGTCGACGACGCCGCTGCCCCGGTTGCGCTCGTGTCCGCGGGATCGGTCGTGCCGGGGGAGGGTCGACTGCGGGTCGTGCGCGGCGAGGGGGTCACCGAGCCCGACCTCGACTGGGCCGTGATGATCCGCGCCGGTCGCACCGACCCGGCTCCCGTCGAGGTGCTGGACCCCGAGGCGGCGTACTCCCCGAAGCGGAGCGTGGCCGAGCAGATCGAAGTCCTCGGTTCGACGGGTGCGCCGTACGAGGTCGGGGAGCTGCGGCGGCTGCTGCAGGTCTGAGCGGCGCCCGAGACCTACAGCTCCACGCCTTCGCCGAAGCGCCCGCGCGCCTCGTGCGGGATGAGGGGCTTGTCCGCACGCGCCTTGAGCTGCTGGATCGCCCAGGTGTTGCCGTCGGGGTCGGCGAAGCCGAAGAGGGTGCCGCCGTCGCGCTCGTCGAAGACCTGGATCTCTGAACACTCGACACCACGCGAGGTCAGCTCCTCGCGAGCGGCGGCAGCGTCGGCGACGACGAGCTGGAGTCCGTGCAGGGAGCCGGGTGCCATCTCGTTCTGCATCGGCAGGTTCCCGATCACGATCGAGCACCCCGAGCCGCGCGGGGTCAGCTGGGCCACGTGCATGTGCTCGTTGTCCGTCTCGTGGTCGAGGCCGAAGCCGACCTGGTCGCGGTAGAAGGCGATCGATCGCTCCAGGTCGCTGACGGGGACGATGACGACTTCCAGGGTCCAGTCCATGGCCCCACCATCGCAGTCATCCACGGGTTCCGACAGGTGTGCCCGAGCTGGTCGAGGGGCGCCGCAGCACGAGCCCGACCACCCTCACTGAGACAATGGCCGGCGTGCATGAGCGTCGCGACGTCGTCATCCTCGGGTCGACCGGCTCGGTGGGCACCCAGGCCCTCGAGGTGGTGCGCGCGCACCCGGACCGCTTCCGGGTCGTCGGGCTGACGGCGGGCGGGTCGCAGGAGCAGCTCTTCGAGGAGCAGGTCGCCGAGTTCGGTCCGGCGTACTCCGGCCTCGGCGAGGAGGCCTCCAGCGAGGCGGCCGGCCTCCCCTGCGACGTCGTGCTCAATGCGATCACCGGGGCAGTGGGCCTCCGCCCGACCGTCGCCGCGCTCGACTCCGGCAACACCCTCGCGCTGGCCAACAAGGAGTCGCTGATCATCGGCGGTCCCGTCGTCACCGCGCTGGCCAAGCCCGGCCAGATCGTGCCGGTCGACAGCGAGCACAGCGCGCTCGCGCAGTGCCTGCGGGGTGGTCGCGCGGAGGAGGTACGCCGCCTCGTCCTCACCGCCAGCGGTGGACCCTTCCGCGGCCGCACCCGCGAGCAGCTGGCCCGGGTGACTCCCGAGGAGGCGTTGGACCACCCCACCTGGGACATGGGTCCGGTCGTCACGATCAACTCCGCGACCCTGGTCAACAAGGGACTCGAGGTGATCGAGGCGCACCTGCTCTTCGACATCCCGTTCGACCGCATCGAGGTCGTGGTGCACCCGACCAGCGTGGTGCACTCGATGGTCGAGTTCGCCGACGGCTCGACGCTCGCGCAGGCCAGTCCGCCCACCATGCTGATCCCGATCGCCCTCGGGCTTGCCTGGCCGGACCGGCTGCCGGACACCGCACCCGCGGTCGACTGGACGAGCCCGCAGACCTGGGAGTTCTTCCCGCTCGACGACGATGCGTTCCCCGCCGTACGCCTGGCGCGGGACGCGGGAGAGCGCGGCGGCACCGCCCCGGCGGTCTACAACGCCGCCAACGAGGTGTGCGTCGAGGCCTTCCGCGTCGGCGAGCTGGCGTTCGTCGACATCGTCGACACGGTGGGGCTGCTTCTGGACGAGCACAGTTTGCGCAGCCACGACGTAGGCTCGGAGCCAGATCTCACCGTCGACGACGTGCTCGCGGCCGATGCCTGGGCCCGCGCGAGAGCCGCGGAACACCTGAAGGACCTTCCTCGATGACTGCCCTGATGTACACCCTCGGCGTACTCCTGTTCGCGGTCGGTGTCGCGGCGTCGATCGGCCTGCACGAGCTGGGCCACCTGATCCCCGGCAAGCTCTTCAACGTCAAGGTCACGCAGTTCTTCGTGGGCTTCGGCCGCACCCTGTGGTCGCGCACGAAGGGGGAGACGGAGTACGGCCTGAAGGCGATCCCCCTGGGCGGCTACTGCAAGCTCGTCGGGATGCTCCCGCCGGAGCCCGACCAGGACCCCCACAAGGTGCGCGAGAGCCGCACCGGGATGTTCGCCCAGCTGGTCAGCGACGCCCGCTCTGCGGAGTGGGAGCTCGTTGAGGAGGCCGACCACGACCGGCTCTTCTACAACAAGGCCTGGTGGAAGCGCGTGATCATCATGGGCTCCGGCGTGATGATCAACCTGGTCCTGGCGTTCCTCCTCTTCGCCGTCGTCTTCATGGGGTACGGCGTGCAGAAGCCGACCACCACCGTGGACACCGTGTCCCGATGCGTGATCGCGTTGACCCAGGCCAACCGCGATCAGCCGCTGCGCAGCTGTACCGACGCCGACCCGGTCGCCCCTGCGACGGCGGCAGGGTTCAAGGCCGGTGACCGGATCGTGTCGTTCAACGGCACCACCGTGGACGCCTGGACACAGGTACAGCGCGAGATCCGGGCCAACGGCTCGAAGACCGCCACCGTGGTGGTCGTGAGGGACGGACGCGAGCTCACCCTGCGCCCCTCCACGGTCGTCTCGCCCAGGGTGGACCTGAAGAACCCCGAGCGCATCACCAAGGTCGGGTTCCTCGGCGTGACGCCGACGACGCAGCGGGAGCGACAGGGTCCCGGCTACGTGGTGAGCACGATGGCCGACGGCACCTGGCAGACCCTGCAGACCATCGGCGCCATGCCGGTGAAGGTCTACCACGTCGGGCGCGCCGCACTCGGGCTCGAGGAGCGCGACCCGACCGGACCGATGAGCGTCGTCGGCGCCGGACGCGTGGCGGGCGAGGTGGCCTCCCAGCACGAGATCTCGGTCGCCGACCGGTTCTTCTCGCTGATCCTGCTGCTCGCCGGGCTCAACCTGTTCCTGGGACTGATCAACCTGGTGCCGCTCCCGCCGTTCGACGGCGGCGGCATCGCGGCGACCCTCTACGAGACCGTGCGCCGCTGGATCGCCCGGCTGCTGCATCGCCCCGACCCCGGCGGGTTCGACAGCGCCAAGCTCCTGCCGGTCACCTACGTGATGGCCGGCGTCATCCTCGTGGTCAGCGTCGTGTTGATCTTCGCCGACATCGTGGCGCCGATCTCGATCACCTGACCCGCCCGACCCGGGTTCGACGGACCCCGAACCTAGAATCGCCTCATGACTTCGGTTTCCCTCGGCATGCCAGCGGCCCCGCCGCCGGTGCTCGCCCCGCGCCGGCCCACCCGACAGATCCAGGTGGGCAAGGTCGGGGTGGGCAGTGAGTCGCCGGTCTCGGTGCAGTCGATGACCACGACGCTGACGGCCGACGTGAACTCCACGCTCCAGCAGATCGCCGAGCTCACCGCCTCCGGCTGCGACATCGTCAGGGTGGCGTGCCCCTCGGCGGACGACGCCGCAGCGCTGCCCGCGATCGCGCAGAAGTCCCAGATCCCGGTGATCGCCGACATCCACTTCCAGCCGAAGTACGTGTACGCCGCCATCGAGGCCGGCTGTGCCGCCGTACGCGTGAACCCCGGCAACATCAAGAAGTTCGACGACCAGGTCAAGGAGATCGCCCAGGCCGCCAGGGACCACGGCACCTCGATCCGGATCGGCGTCAACGCGGGCTCCCTCGACAAGCGGCTGCTGGAGAAGCACGGCAAGGCCACCCCGGAGGCGCTCGTCGAGTCGGCGGTGTGGGAGGCCTCCCTCTTCGAGGAGCACGGCTTCCAGGACTTCAAGATCTCGGTCAAGCACAACGACCCCGTCGTGATGGTGCGGGCCTACGAGCTGCTCGCCGAGGCCGGCGACTGGCCACTGCACCTCGGTGTGACCGAGGCAGGCCCCGCCTTCCAGGGCACGATCAAGTCGGCGACCGCGTTCGGTGCGCTTGCTCAGCAAGGGGATCGGCGACACCATCCGTGTCTCCCTCTCCGCCCCTCCGGTGGAGGAGGTCAAGGTCGGCATCCAGATCCTCCAGTCCCTCAACCTGCGCCCGCGGAAGCTGGAGATCGTGTCCTGCCCGTCGTGCGGACGGGCCCAGGTCGACGTCTACAAGCTCGCGGACGAGGTGACCGCCGGTCTGGACGGGCTGGAGGTCCCGCTGCGTGTGGCGGTGATGGGCTGCGTCGTGAACGGACCCGGTGAGGCGCGCGAGGCCGACCTGGGCGTCGCCTCCGGCAACGGCAAGGGCCAGATCTTCGTGAAGGGCGAGGTCATCAAGACCGTGCCCGAGTCGCAGATCGTGGAGACCCTGATCGAGGAGGCGATGCGGATCGCCGAGGACATGGAGTCCGAGGAAGGCGCATCGGCCGAGGTCAGCGTCTCCTGAGCGGTGCTCAGCGCTGGGCTGCCAGGGCCACGCGGATCTCGGCCAGCGCCGCTCGCGACGCGCGGTAGGCCGCGCTCTCCGAGGAGAGGAAGGCCAGGTCCTTGACGGCCTTTGCCACCGCTTTCTTGTCGCTGAGCTCGACGACGCGGGCCTGCTGCCAGCCGGGGCCCTGCTGCTCGGTGGCCTTGGGCGCCTGGGCCACGAGCTTCTTCACCGCGTCGGCGATCGATGAGGGCTTCGGCGGCAACGGCAGCTGCTTGGGCTTCTTCTGGTTCTTCTTCTTGCCCTTCGGTGCCGGGCTGGGCGTGGGCCGCGGCGGCCGCGGTCCAGCGGCGTAGGCCTCGGCCCGGTCGCGCACCTGTTCGAGCCGGAGCTCCATGTCGTACGGCGCCAGCTTGCCCCCGAAGGCAGTCAGTGCGCTGATCGCCTGCTCCTGCCGGTCGATGGCCTCGCCGCAGTCGGAGTCCTTGGCCGAGCTCGAGTAGTAGTTGATCGTCGCCACGACGTTGTTCCATCGTGAGGCCAGCGCCGAGGGGTTGGTCTTCTGGTCGTTGCCCTGGACCTGCTTGCCGAGATCCTCCCACTCGCCTCGGCAGGCCAGCGTCTCCTTGCTCGGGCCGGTGTCCTTCGGCTCGGGGTCGCTGCCGCACCCGGCGAGAAGAATCGCGAGCGTTGCTCCGGCGGCGAGGACCCGCGCGGCCCGGGCACGAGGAGGGTGCATGGCTGCCACGGTAGTGGCAGACCGCCCCCGACACCCGGGAACGCGCAGGCCACTTCTGCCGTAGGCTCCGGGCGTGGTCCGCACGAGCCAGAGCCTCCGCGTGCTCGGGCCTGGTGACGTCACCGCCGCACTGGACGTGATCGCCACCGACCCCGTCGTCAACGTGTTCGCCGACTACCGCACCCGGATCACCCAGCTCGACCCCCGCTGGCTCGGCGGAGAGATGTGGGGTTACTTCGACGGTGACCGGCTGGCGTCGATGTGCCACGTCGGCGCCAACCTCGTCCCCGTCAACGCATCTCCCGAGGCGTGTGAGGCCTTCGTCGACCGCGCGACTCGGAGCGGCCCGCGCAGCTCGACGATCGTGGGCCCCCAGGAGGCCGTCGAGCTGATCTGGGCCGGACTCGAGGAGCACTGGCCACGCCCACGCGACTTCCGGTGGGACCAGCCACATCTCGTGGCCACCCAGATCCCCACAGGGCCGCTCGACCCACTGGTGCGGCGTACGACCAAGGACGAGACGGACGCGCTCTACCCGGCCTGTGTCGCGATGTACACCGAGGAGGTCGGCATCAGCCCCGAGCTCGACGGCGGCAGGGACCTCTATCGCGCACGCGTCAACCAGCTCGTCGGCCGCGGCTGGTCCTTCTCGCGGATCGAGGACGGACGGGTGGTGTTCAAGGCCGAGGTCGCGTGCGCGACGCCCAGCGCCTGCCAGATCCAGGGCGTGTACGTCGACCCGGAGCTGCGCGGGCAGGGCCTGTGCAGCGCGGGGATGGCCTCGGTGGTCGACATCTGTCTGCGCGAGATCGCCCCGGTCGTGTCGCTCTACGTCAACGCCCACAATGAGCCGGCACGGGCGGCCTACCGGCACGCCGGCTTCGAGCAGACCGGCACCTTCGCCACGATCATGTTCTGAGGCCCCTCGGACCTGCTCATCTAGGGTCGCTCCATGACCCCTTCCGCTTTGCCCCTCGACGCCAAGGTCGTCGTCGGGGCCTTCCTCGCCTCCGGCACCGTCCACCTCGTGCGCCCGGAGACCTTCGAGCCGCTCATGCCCGAGGCGGTCCCTGCGCACCGCGAGGTCATCTACGCGAGCGGGGTGGCCGAGCTCGTGTGCGCCGCCGGGCTGCTGCACCCGCGCACCCGGCGCCTGGCGGGGTGGGCGAGCGCTGCGCTGCTCGTGGGGGTGTTCCCGGGCAACCTGAAGATGGCCGCCGATGCGCTGAAGACGCGCAACCAGACCTTCAAGGCCGTGGCACTGGCCAGGTTGCCTCTCCAGCTCCCGCTGATCCGCGCTGCACTCAAGGTGGCGCGCCAGGGCTGAGCCCGGGGATCGGCTCAGTCCATCCGGACGACGACGTCGGCCCGGACCCGTGTCGTGGCGACGAGGTCCGCGTTCGCCTGGTCGGAGACAGCCGCCCAGCGCTGTGCCAGGTCGCGCGGCTTGCCGTGCGCGGCGTGCCGTTCGACCAGGCGCTGGAGCCTGACCGACTCGTCGGCCTCGACGAACCAGACCTCGTCGAGGAGTGGGTGGACCTCGCGCCAGCCCGCAGCGTCGTGGAGGAGGTAGTTGCCCTCGGTCACCACCAGCTTGTGCTGCGGGCGCACGGCCACGGCTCCCGCCACTGCGAGCTCGCGTGACCGGTCGAACGCCGGAGCGTAGACGACATGCCCCGTGTCGGTGCGTAGTCGGCGCAGCAGCGCGAGATAGCCGGCGACATCGAACGTCTCGGGCGCGCCCTTGCGCTGGGTGAGGTCGAGCCGTCCCAGCTCGTCGTCGTGCAGGTGGAACCCGTCCATCGGCACCACCACCGCCTCGGCGCCGTACCGGTGGACCAGCTGCTCGGCGAGCAGGGACTTCCCCGCGCCGGGAGCGCCGCAGATCCCCAGGACGACTCGGCCGGTCGCCGCCATGGCACGTGCGCGGTGGAACAGCTCGTCGTCGAAGGCGACGACCTGGGGCCCCTGAGTCACCCATCGAGCGTAGGGCCGCGGCCCGCAGGGTTTCGACAGGCTCAACCACCGGTGGTCGAGCTCGTCGAAACCCTTTGGTCGGTCGCGAGGGGCCACGGCTAGCCTTTGCCCGGTGATACTCCGAATGTCGAAGCTGTTCGTGCGGACCCTCCGGGAGGACCCTGCGGACGCCGAGGTGCCGAGCCACCGGCTGCTCGTGCGCGCGGGCTACATCCGTCGTGCCGCGCCGGGCATCTACTCCTGGCTGCCGCTGGGCCTGCGCGTCTACAAGAAGGTCGAGCAGATCATCCGCGAGGAGATGGACGCGATCGGTGCGCAGGAGCTGCAGTTCCCGGCGCTGCTGCCGCGCGAGCCCTACGAGGCGACCGGGCGGTGGACGGACTACGGCGACGGCATCTTCCGGCTCAAGGACCGCAAGGGCAACGACTACCTCCTGGGCCCGACGCACGAGGAGATGTTCACCCTGGTGGTGAAGGACCTGTACTCGTCGTACAAGGACCTGCCGGTGTGGCTCTACCAGATCCAGACCAAGTACCGCGACGAGGCGCGGCCCCGCGCCGGGCTGATCCGGGGGCGTGAGTTCGTGATGAAGGACTCCTACTCCTTCGACACCACCGACGAGGGTCTCGACGCGTCGTACGCCGCCCATCGCGAGGCCTACATCCGGACCTTCGACCGGCTCGGCTTCGACTACGTGATCGTCAAGGCGACCAGTGGCGCGATGGGTGGCTCCAGGTCCGAGGAGTTCCTGGCGAGCAGCCCGGTCGGCGAGGACACCTACGTGCGCTGCACCAAGTGCGACTACGCGGCCAACGTCGAGGCCGTCCAGGTGCGCCCGCCCGCCGCCGTTCCGTCACGACGCCGCCCCGGCCGCCCACGCCGAGGACACCCCGGACACCCCGACCATCGAGACGCTGGTCAACCACCTCAACGAGAAGTACCCGCGCGACGACGACCGCCCCTGGAACGCTGGCGACACCCTGAAGAACGTGCTGGTCGTGCTCAAGCACGCCGACGGCACCCGCGAGCCGCTCGCCATCGGTCTTCCCGGCGACCGCGACGTCGACCAGAAGCGCCTCGAGGGGATGATGGAACCCACCGAGGTCGAGGCCATGGACGAGGCCGACTTCGCGAAGTTCCCCTCGCTGGTGAAGGGCTACATCGGCCCGGCGGCGCTGGGGGAGAAGTCCGACTCGGGCATCCGCTACCTCCTCGACCCGCGCGTGGTCGAGGGCACCCGCTGGGTGACCGGCGCCGACGTCCACGGCAGCCACGTCCTCGACCTCGTGGCGGGCCGCGACTTCGCCGCGGACGGCACCATCGAGGCCGCGGAGATCCGCGACGGCGACCCGTGCCCCAACTGTGAGGAGGGGACCCTGGAGACCGCCCGCGGGATCGAGATGGGCCACATCTTCCAGCTGGGTCGCAAGTACGCCGAGGCGCTGGACCTGAAGGTCCTCGACGAGAACGGCAAGCTGGTCACCGTGACGATGGGTTCCTACGGGATCGGCGTCTCACGAGCGGTGCCCGTGATCGCCGAGGACAACCACGACGAGCTCGGCCTGGTCTGGCCACGCGAGGTCGCGCCCGCCGACGTGCACCTGGTCGCGACGGGCAAGGACGCGGCCGTCTTCGAGACGGCGGCGAAGCTCGCCGACGACCTGTCCGCGGCTGGTGTCGAGGTGATCTACGACGACCGGCCCAAGGTCAGCCCGGGGGTGAAGTTCAAGGACGCGGAGCTGATCGGCGTACCCACGATCGTGACGGTCGGCCGCGGCCTGGCCGACGGCAACGTCGAGGTCAAGGACCGACGGTCCGGCGAGCGCACTGACGTGCCCTTGGACGGAGCCGTCGCCCACCTGACTTCCCTGATCCGTGACTGAGGACCGTCGACGCGGGCGCTGCACCGGCCTACACTGCCGGCACCACGACCAAGGGATCTCGGCATGAATCGTCCTCTCCGCCTCCTCTCCGCAAGCGCAGCCGCTTTCGTACTGACGCTGTCCTCAGCCGCTGCGCCGATTCACCTCTCGGCCGCCGCAGATGCGGGTGGTGACGGGTGCCTCGACCCGGCGGGCTCGGGATCGTCTGCCCGCGGATTCGGTGGCCATCAGGCCGACCACCGCGACGTGTCGCGGGCCGAGCAGCGCCGGATCGAGAAGCGGACCGCTGCGCGACTCAGCGAGGAGGAGGCCGCGACAGCCGCCGCCGCGAGCATCGGCCAGATTCCGGTCTACGTGCACGTGATGATCGGGCGCGGCAACGTCGGCGACGTCAGCAACACCCGAATCAACCAGCAGATCGCCGTGCTCAACCAGACGTACTCGGGGAACGACGCGAACAGCTCCGCCGGTGGCGACACCGGCGCCAGGTTCTCGCTGGCAGGGATCACCCGGCACTACAACGACGCGTGGCACCACGACCGCAAGAGCACGACGTACCGTGCTGCCACCCGACAGGGGGGTGCCAACGCGCTGAACATGTGGCTGGTCGACTTCAAGTACCTCGGCATCGCGACCTTCCCGTGGGACTACGCCTCGCAACCCTCGATCGACGGCATCCGGGTGAACTACCGGTCGCTGCCCGGCGGGAACATCGCCAACTACAACCTCGGCGAGACCGCGACGCACGAGGCGGGGCACTGGCTCGGGCTCTACCACACCTTCCAGGGCGGGTGCACCACGCCGGGCGACCACGTGGCCGACACCCCCGCCCAGGCATCGCCGTCGAGCGGGTGCCCCGCCGGCCGGGACTCCTGCGCGGGTGGCGGGGTCGACCCGATCCACAACTACATGGACTACAGCTACGACAGCTGCTACTACGAGTTCACGAGCGACCAGGCCTCGCGGATGTCCACGATGTGGGCTGCCTGGCGCGACTGAAGCGCACCGGGGCCGTGCCCGGCCCCGACCTCCACCGACCGCCCTGCGCTTCGCCTCAGCGTGCCGCGAGCCCGTCGACGAGGGCGTGCAACGAGCTGCGCATCTCCTCGCGCGCGACGTCCCTGTCCTCGGCGTTGGCGACGTAGAGCGCGGCCTCCTCGAGCGCTCCGACCAGCACGTGGGCCAGTGGCCGCACCGGTTGCGCCCTCAGCGCACCGCTGTCCATGGCGGCGCTGAGCGCGGCCTCGACCAGGCCCAGGCCTGCGCGCAACCCGACCTCGCGCCAGACCGCCCAGCCGAGCACGGACGGTGCCTCGATGAGCGCGAGCCGATGCACCTCGGGATCCTCACCCGCGGCCAGCCAGGCGTCGACTCCCGCCTTGAGCACCGCCACGTCGTCACCGGTGGCCTGGGCCAGCCGGCCGGCCAGCCGCTGCACCAGGTCGTCCTCCACCTGCTCGAAGACCGCGAGGAAGACGCCCGACAGCCCGTCGAACTGGTGGTAGAGCGCGCCCCGGGTGACCCCGGCGGCGCGCGCGATCTCGTCGGTGCCGACGCCGGCGTACCCCCGCTCGACGAACAGCCCGCGGGCAGCGCTCACCAGGGCGGCACGCGTCGCGGCGCTCCGCTCGGTCTGGGTGCGCTTGCTTTTCATACAGCCTGTATGTAATTTACGTACACCATGTATGAAACTTACTCCACAGATGTCCTGCTCGACCTGAAACCGGGCCGCGTGCGGTGTGTCGAGCACCGGCCCGACGGCGTGCCCGACGCACCGGTCCTGCTCTTCGTGCACGGATTCCTCGTCGACGGCGGTGTCTGGGGCGAGGTGCCACGACGCCTGGCCGAGCTGGGCTACCGCTCGGTGGTCCCGACGCTGCCGCTGGGTGCCCACCGCACCCCCATGCGGCCGGACGCCGAGCTCTCACCGGCCGCAGTTGCCCGACTGCTCCTCGAGGTGGCCGAGTCGCTCGACGTCTCCGGGGTCACGCTCGTCGGCAACGACACCGGCGGTGCCATCTGCCAGCTGGCGCTCGCGACGGACCGCAGCCGCATCGACCGGCTGGTCCTCACCAACTGCGACGCGTTCGACGTCTTCCCCCCGCGCCCGTTCGACCTGCTCTTCCGGGCCGGACGGCACCCGTGGCTGCTCGGCCCGGTGATGCAGGCCGGGCGTCTCGGCCCTGCGCGGACCGGTCCGCTGGGGTTCGGGCTGCTGACCCGGCGACGCCTGACGTCCGAGGAGACGCGTCCGTGGGTCGAGAGCTACTGCACCGACCGGGCGGTACGTCGTGACGTGGCCGCCTTCCTGCGCAGCTGGGACCCCCACGTCCTGGTCGCGGCGAGCGAGTCGTTGCGTGACTTCGACGGCCCCGCGCTGCTCGCCTGGGCGCCGGAGGACCGGTTCTTCCGGATCGAGCTGGGCCGACGCCTGCTCGCGGTGCTGCCCCACGCCGAGCTGGTGGAGGTGCCGGACTCACGGACCTTCGTCGCCCTCGACCAGCCGACGCGCCTGACCGAGCTGATCGACGGGTTCGTCCGGCGCTGACTGCCGGGCTCAGTCGCCGGACCGGGTCACCTCGTCGAGCGCCGTGAGGTCCTCGGTGGTCGGCTGCCACCGGAGGGCAGCCGCGTTGGCCGTGACCTGGTCGGCACGCGTGGCTCCGGAGATCACCGACGACACCACCGGCTGCGCGGCGAGGCCGGCGATCGCCACGTCGAGGAGGGAGAGGCCGCGCTCGGCGGCGTACGTCTCGAGCGCCTCGATCCGGTCCCAGTCGGCCCGGCCGAGCCAGCCGGACCTGCTCGAGTCGACAGCCGCCCGTGACCCGGACGGCGCGGCCTCACCGCGTCGGTACTTGCCCGTGAGCAGGCCGAACTCGAGCGGGAAGAACGGCAGCACGCCGAGCCCGTAATGCGCACAGGCCGGGGCGACCTCCTTCTCGAGGTCGCGGGTGAGCAGTGAGTAGCGGTTCTGAACGGACACGAAGCGCTCGTGCCCGACGGTGCGGGACGTCCAGTCCGCGTCGCCGATCTGCCACGCATCGAAGTTCGAGCAGCCGATGTAGCGCACCTTGCCCTCGTGGACGAGCTCGGTCAGTGTCGCCAGCGTCTCCGCGATCGGTGTGACCTGGTCCGGCGCGTGCAGCTGGTAGAGGTCGATGTGGTCGGTCTGCAGGCGGCGCAGGCTGGCGTCAACGGCGCGTCGGATGTAGCGGCGAGAGGCACGCACACCGTGGTCCTCACCGTTGGCGCCCTGCATGTCCATGCCGAACTTGGTGGCCACCACGAACTCGTCGCGCCGGCCCTTGAGGGCGTGGCCGAGCATCTCCTCGCTGACACCAGGTCGGGACCCGTAGATGTCGGCCGTGTCGAGCAGGGTGACCCCCGCCTGCTGGGCGGCGTCGAGGATCTCGGTGACACCGTCCTGGTCGACCCGTCGACCGAAGGCGTTGCAGCCCACCCCCACCGCGCTGACCATCAGTCCGGAGCTGCCGAGGGGGCGGTAGGTCATGTCCATGGCTCGACCCTACGAGGCCGGCACGACCCCACCCACTACGGTCACCAGCATGCAGCCGGACGCCGTGATCTTCGACTGGGGCGGGACGCTGACCCGTTGGCACGACATCGACTTCCACGCAGAGTCGCTGGCGCTGGCCCACGCCGTGGTCTCGACGCGCTCGACGGGCGAACACGAGCGCGACGTCCATGCCGAGGCGCTGCACCGCGCCAACCAGGTGGTCTGGGGCCGCAGTCGTGACCATCAGCAGAGTGCCACCGTCGCCGACCTGTTCACCGAGGCGGGACTGGAGCACGACCCGGAGCTGCTCAGCCACTACCGGGAGTTCTGGGAGCCGCACACCCCCACCGATCCCCAGGTCGGGCCGCTGTTCACCCGGTTGCGCGAGGACGGCATCAAGGTCGGCGTGCTCTCCAACACCATCTGGCCGCGCGCGTGGCACGAGGACTTCTTCCGCCGCGACGGTGTCCTCGACCTCATCGACGGTGCCGTCTACACGAGCGAGGTCCCGTGGACCAAGCCCGCGGTCGAGGTGTTCCGGGCCGCGATGGAGGCGGTCGGCGCCCGGGACCCGGGCCGGTGCGTGTACGTCGGCGACCGGCTCTTCGACGACATCTGGGGGGCGCAGAACGCCGGCCTCAAGGCCATCCACGTCCCGCACAGCGACATCCCGGTGGAGCAGCACGGTCACAGCGAGGGCGATCCCGACGCCGTGGCCCACGAGCTCGCCGAGATCCCGGGACTGGTCGAACGGCTCTAGCCGGTCTGCCCAGGCCGGTCAGCGCAGCCCTGGGAAGGTGCTCGGTGCGGTGCCGAACGCCAGCTGCCGGAGTGCGCCGGCATCCAGTGCGGTGATCGCCCAGCGACGGTCGCGGCCCGAGGTGTTCTCCACGAGCTCGCCGTAGGTCTTGGTCACGCGACGCTCGATGGTGCGGGCGACGGCCTCGATCTCGCCGGGGGTGGACGTCGGGCCGGGCACGGCGTAGTCGACCTCGGCCGAAACCGGGTCGGTGCCCTTGGCGCTGATCAGCACCGTGAGCTGGTCGCGCGAGTCGCGATGCTCCTCGTAGGTCGCGGTGAGCCGCCGGAAGAGCGTCGGCTGCCGGGACTGCGAGGACTGCGCGCCGAGCAGGCCGTAGAGGTGGACTGCCGCGTGCTCGGCGGCCAGCGTCTTCTGGAGTGCCTCGACGGGAGTCATGAGGGCCACGTCGCGAGTCGCTGGTGGACGGCCGCGCCCATGCTGGCGAGCAGGCGCGCGAACTGGCCGCTCTGCGCCCGCAGCGCGAGCGCGTCGAGGGTGTCGTGCAGCCGCTGCTCACGCGCGGCGAGTCTGGTGAGTGCCTTGTCGCGCTTGCGTGGAACCACGTAGCGCGCCGGCTTCGCGGTCGTCGTGGCCCGGTCGGGGACCGCGTCGACCAGCGTGGCCTCGTGCGCGCGGTGCACCCTGACGAGAGGGGCCAGTGTCGAGCGGCCCGCCGGGAAGCGGGCGAGCGTCGCGCTCACCGCGGCGTGGACCGCGCGGATCTCCGCCAACGCTGTCGTGGCGATCGCGACGTCCGGGGCGAGTCCGGCGGGCGACGGGGGAGGCTGCGTCGCAGTGTCGTCGTCCGAGCACGCGCTGAGCGCCCCCGCGGCGACGCCTGCCAGCGCCCCCGTCACCACGGTGCGACGCGACAGCCGGGAGGCCGCTGGGGGCGCCGTGCGCGGGGAGGAAACGTCGGCCACGCCCGAATCCTAGGGGTGCGCCTTGTCTCTCCCGGGGTCCCCGTTGAGATTGGGGTTGGCGCTAGGGTGAGATCACCACAACAGCACACAGCAGGAGGTCTTGGGCCATGAGCACGGCGGACACCAGGGATCGCCTCGCTGAAGCGCTGACCGGCCCGATGGATGCGCTGGGTCTCGACCTGGAGGCGGTCGACCTGACCAGCGCCGGCAAGCGCCGGGTGCTCCGGGTGGCCATCGACAAGGACGGTGGCGTCACCATGGACGACATCGCCGACGCCACCCGTGAGGTCTCCCGACTGCTGGACGACACCAACGTGATGGGCCAGCAGGCCTACACCCTCGAGGTGTCCTCGCCGGGCGTCGACCGGCCGCTCACCCTGCCGCGCCACTGGCGTCGCAACACCGGTCGTCTGGTCAAGGTGACCCTCGGAGAGGGCGAGCCGTTGACCGGCCGGATCACCGCGAGCGACGACGACGGCGCGATGCTCGACGTCGAGGGCAGCGAGCGCCACGTCGACTACGCCGAGGTGAAGAAGGCCAGGGTCCAGATCGAGTTCAAGAAGGAGTCCTGATGGACATCGACATGAGCCTCCTGCGCATGCTCGAGCGGGAGAAGGAGATCCCGTTCGAGGTGCTGGTCGAGGCCATCGAGCAGGCGCTCCTCACGGCGTACCACAAGACCTTCGGCGCCCAGGAGCATGCCCGCGTCGAGCTCGACCGGAAGAGCGGGCACGTCACCGTGATCGCGGAGGAGCACGACGAGGAGGGCAACGTCGTGGGGGAGTACGACGACACCCCCGAAGGCTTCGGCCGGATCGCGGCGACCACCGCGAAGCAGATCATGTTGCAGCGCCTCCGCGACGCGGAGGACGAGCGCAAGTTCGGGGAGTTCTCCGGCAAGGAGGGCGACATCGTCTCCGGGCTCATCCAGCAGGGCCGCGATCCCAACGACGTGATGGTCGACCTCGGCAAGCTCGAGGCGCTGCTCCCGGCCGGCGAGCGCGTGCCCGGTGAGGACTACTCCCACGGGACCCGGATCAAGTGCCTGGTGGTGAGCGTCCGCAAGGGGATGCGCGGGCCCCAGGTGATGCTCTCGCGGACCCACCCCAACCTGGTCAAGAAGCTGTTCGCGCTCGAGGTCCCCGAGATCGCCGACGGCACCGTCGAGATCGCCGGCATCGCGCGGGAGGCCGGCCACCGCACCAAGATCGCGGTGAAGTCCAACGTGAGCGGCGTGAACGCCAAGGGCTCCTGCATCGGACCGATGGGCCAGCGCGTACGCAACGTGATGAACGAGCTGCACGGGGAGAAGATCGACATCGTCGACTGGTCGGACGACCCGGCGACACTCGTCGCCAACGCGCTCAGCCCGGCCCGCGTCTCCGAGGTGATCGTCGTCGACGAGGCTGCCCGCTCCGCGCGCGTGATCGTCCCGGACTACCAGCTCTCGCTCGCCATCGGCAAGGAGGGGCAGAACGCCCGGCTGGCGGCGCGGCTCACCGGGTGGCGCATCGACATCCGGCCCGACAACGAGCCCGAGGTGCCGGTCGCGCCGCCGGTGTGAACGCGCGGTTCGGCTGACCGCTGATCGTGTGACCCTCTCCTGGCTTGCGGTCTCTTGTGGTTCTCACGATGTTCGCTGTGGTGCGAGTAGCGCCGTGGTCGCCGACAGGGCAGAGCCGCCCTCCCCGCTCCGCTCCTCCGGTGCGTTCTACCCGGTCGGCTCTATCGCCCTCCGGGCGATGTGCCGCTGATCCTGTCGACGACCAGTTCGGGACCAGGTGGTCGTCGTGGCCGTTGGTCCACTCGGGGAAGTCGAAGACGGCGACCATCATCTGCAGCGGGTAGGTCGGCGGAGCCGCGCAGCGTCGTACGCCCTCGCCATCGACGCTGAACACCGCTTGCCGGGCGTCCCAGTCGACGGCGTAGGTGTGGAACTCGGCGACGTCGATCGGCAGGCGTGGTGCCGCGAAGTCCTGGGCAAGGTGCGGGTCGCGGATCTGCTTGAGACCGACTCCCACCTCGGCCGACTCACCGGGCACGACGTCCTTGCCGAACACCTCCGTCACACAGATCTCCCCGCAGTGGTCCGGTTCCTTCTCGAACCCGCACAGCCAGAAGGCGGCCATCGAGCGCGGTGACAGGGCCATCCGGCAGCGGATCTCGAGGTGACCGCCGTCCTGCAGGTGCCCGGCGAAGTCGGGCTGCTCCTCCCGGACCAGCTGGCCCTCGTAGACCGCCTGCTGTCCCTCCCTGCTGCCCACCGGCCCGGAACGGTTTCCGCTCTGCACGCCGGAGAGCCGCAGCGGAGGGGTGTGGTCGTCGGGCAGCCACACCGCGTGGTCGGTCGGGATGTCGAGGACCAGGCAGGAGTCCTCGAGGTGGTACGACGCCCGCGTCGCCTCGCGCGAGCTCCACATGGGCAGGTAGTGGGGCAACCACACGCTCGTGTCGAGGTCGGGGCCGTCGAAGTCGTCGACGAAGGGCATGCAGCCACGCTAGGTGCGGGCACCGACAGGTGTCGTTCCCCGGGTTTGGCGACCCCGGGCGATCTCCGCATCGAGCGTCATCAGGCAGGGAAGCGGGTCCAGCCCGTGAGCAGCGGCCGGTACCCCACCCGCCCCCAGAACGGCACCGAGAGCGGGTTGAGGGCCGCATGGTGCAGCAGCACCTGGCCCACACCGGCCGTCGCGGACCGGGCGTGCGCGACCTGGACGAGACGGGCGCCGACACCCCTGCCTCGCTCGCCGGGGGTGACGTGCAGCATGGCGAGGTACGCCGTCGCCGACCCGTCCGCGGGAGCGTTGACCGACTCCGTCACCCACCCCGCGGTCTCGGGTGGCTCCATCACGCACACTCCGACCACCACGCCGGCGCGTTCGGCCACCCAGGCCCAGCCCGCGTGGTCGCGCAGGGCGGCCTCGACGGTCGGGCGAAACACCTCCGACGCCCGCGGCCGTTCGGGAAGCACGCCGATCGCGCTGTCGAACGACTGCACCGCGACACTCGCGGCGACGATCGCCTCGACATCGCCGGAGGTGGCCGGCCGCACCGATACCTCGTCCTCGTCCTGGGCGACCGGGCGAGCCGCCAACCGGTGCAGCGCGAGCACAGAGTTCGGCGCGAAACCGGCCCGGAGCAGAGGACGGACGAGGGGGACGTCACGTGAGGCAACGGAGAGATGGGCCCGCCGGTCTTGCCCCAGTGCGGTGAAAGCACGCCTGAGCAGGTCTGTCAGCGCAGCCGGGCCGACGTCGGCGGTGCACCGGACCTGTACCCGGTGGACGTCATCCTCGACCCAGAGGCCCGGCTCGGACATGGGGTCGGTGTGCTGTGAGTCCACGACGGCGACCGCCTCACCGTCGTCGGCCAGGAGCACCTCGCGCCCCTCAGTGGCCAGGTCGAGTGTCACCAGGTGGACTGCCGGGTCGATGGCAGCGAGGCGGCGTACGTGGGCTTCGTGCACCCGTGCCGCCAGGTCCTCCATGGGTGCACGCTAGCCGCGTCCGCGGACCGACCGGTTCGGATTCACGCGGCGGCACCGGTAGAGTGATCGACGGTGGTTTCACAACTCGACAGCCCGACCAGCAGCGACGGACCCGTCCGGACCTGCATCGGATGCCGGGAACGAGCCGCCAAGCGTGAGTTGCTGCGGGTGGTCGCAGGGACGGACGCGGAGGACCGGGCTGGCGCCTGGTTCGTCGTACCCGACCCGAGCGGCACCGCGCCGGGTCGCGGGGCGCATCTGCACCCCACGACCGAATGTCTCGCACTCGCCGAGCGCAAACGTGCCTTCGCGCGGGCCCTGCGGCATGATGCCGGGGTCCGGGGAGCGTTGAACCTCGACCGGCTGAGAGAGCACCTCGCACCGACCGATGCAGAACGAGATGAGGCACTACCCATGAGGAACGGGAGCACGAGCTCATGAGCCTGCGATGAGAACTTCGCGATGAGCATGCACATCAACTAGCGGTCCACGCTCCGTCCCCATGACGGATTCGGACCAGGAGGAAACACGTGGCCAAGGTCCGAGTCCATGAACTCGCCAAGAAGTACGACGTCCCGTCGAAGGACGTCCTGAAGATGCTGAACGACCTGGGTGAGTTCGTGAAGGCACCCAGCTCGACGGTGGAACCCCCTGTCGAGAAGAAGTTCGAAGACAAGTACGGCGCCGAGCTGCTCGCCAAGGCAGAGGCCAAGGCCGCCAAGAAGGCCGCCAAGAAGGCGCCGGCCAAGAAGGCAGCCCCGGCTCCCGAGGCCGGCGAGGACGCCGCGCCCGCCGAGGTGAAGGTCGAAGAGACCGACGCACCTGCGGCAAAGGCCGCCCCGCGGCCGGGCCCGCGCACGAAGGATGCCGAGCCTGCCGAAGAGGCCGCGCCTGTCGAGCCTGCCCAGCCCGAGACCGCGCCCGAGGCACCGGCGGCCCGTGAGGAGCCCTCGACCGACGAGGGCACCGAGGGCGACGCACCCAGCACGGGAGCCGGGTTCAAGCCCGGTCCGCGGCCGGCACGCCCAGGCGCCCCGCGTCCCGGCAACAACCCGTTCTCCTCGACCCAGGGCATGGGCCGACGCCCGGCTCCGACCCCCGGCGCGGGCGCCGGCGACCAGCAGCGTCCGCCCCGCCCGCCGGCCGGCCGTGGTGACGGCATGCCGCGACCGAACCCGGCGATGATGCCCAAGTCCCCGGCTGCCTTCGGTGGTGGCCCGAATGGCCCCGGTGGTGCCCGCGGCGGCCCCGGTGGTCCCGGTGGTGCCCGCGGCGGCCCCGGTGGTCCAGGTGGTCCCGGCGGTGCCCGCGGCGGCGCTCCGGCGCGTGGTGGCGCACCGCGCGGCGGCGGCTTCGGTGGTCCCCCCGGCGGTGGCCTCGGTGGTCCCCCCGGCGGCGGTCGTCCCGGTGGCCCGGGTCGCGGTCGTCCCGGTGGTCGCGGCAGCACCCAGGGTGCCTTCGGACGCCCTGGCGGCCCGTCGCGCCGCGGACGCAAGTCCAAGCGCGCCCGTCGCCAGGAGTTCGAGCAGATGGAGGCGCCGACGATCGGCGGCGTGCGCGTCCGCAAGGGCAACGGCGAGACGGTTCGCCTTGCCCGCGGCGCATCGCTGACCGACTTTGCCGAGAAGATCGGCGTCGACCCGGCCTCGCTGGTGCAGATGCTGTTCCACCTCGGTGAGATGGTCACGGCGACCGAGTCGGTCAACGACGCGACGCTCCAGCTGATCGGCGAGGAGCTCAACTACGTCGTCGAGGTCGTCTCCCCCGAGGACGAGGACCGCGAGCTGCTCGAGTCCTTCGACCTCGAGTTCGGGTCCGACGAAGGCGTCGAGGCCGACCTCGAGGCCCGTCCGCCGGTCGTGACCGTGATGGGTCACGTGGACCACGGAAAGACCAAGCTCCTCGACGCGTTGCGGAAGGCCGACGTGGTCGACAAGGAGGCCGGTGGCATCACCCAGCACATCGGCGCCTACCAGGTCCACACCGATGTCGACGGCGATGACCGCCGGATCACCTTCATCGACACCCCGGGTCACGAGGCGTTCACCGCCATGCGTGCCCGTGGTGCGCAGGCGACCGACATCGCGGTGCTGGTCGTGGCCGCCGACGACGGCGTCATGCCCCAGACGGTGGAGGCGCTCAACCACGCCAAGGCGGCCGAGGTGCCGATCGTGGTGGCGGTCAACAAGATCGACAAGCCCGACGCGGACCCGAGCAAGGTCCGTGGCCAGCTGACCGAGTACGGCCTCGTTCCCGAGGAGTACGGCGGCGACACGATGTTCGTCGACGTCTCGGCCAAGTCCGAGCTCAACCTCGACAAGCTGCTCGAGGCGATCGTGCTCACCGCGGACGCCTCGCTCGACCTGCGGGCCAACCCCGACCAGGACGCCCAGGGCCTCGTGGTCGAGGCGCACCTCGACCGTGGTCGTGGTCCGGTCGCGACGATCCTCGTCCAGCGCGGGACGCTCCGTGTCGGTGACTCGATCGTGGCCGGTCCGGCGTACGGCCGGGTGCGGGCGATGCTCGACGAGAACGCCGAGAACATCGAGGTCGCCGACCCGTCGCGCCCGGCGATGGTGCTCGGTCTCTCCGGTGTCCCCGGGGCCGGCCAGAACTTCATCGTGGTCGAGGACGACCGCGTGGCCCGGCAGATCGCGGAGAAGCGCGAGTCGCGCGAGCGTGCGGCCATGCAGGCCAAGCGTCGCGTCCGCCGCAGCCTGGAAGACTTCATGGCCTCCATGGAGAAGGGCGAGAGCCAGGAGCTCAACCTGATCCTGAAGGGCGACGTCTCCGGTTCGGTCGAGGCCCTCGAGGACTCGCTGGCCAAGATCGACGTCGGCGACGAGGTGTCGCTGCGCGTCATCGACCGCGGTGTCGGTGCGATCACCGAGACCAACGTCGACCTGGCCGCGGCGTCCGACGCGATCATCATCGGCTTCAACGTCCGCCCGCAGGGCAAGGCGACGGAGCTGGCGGAGCGCGAGGGCGTGGAGATCCGCTACTACACGGTGATCTACCAGGCCATCGAGGAGATCGAGGCCGCCCTGAAGGGCATGCTCAAGCCCGAGTTCGAGGAGCAGACCCTGGGGCAGGCGCAGATCCGCGCGATCTTCCGCAGCTCCAAGATCGGCAACATCGCGGGCTGCATGGTCACCAGCGGCGTGATCCGGCGCAACGCCAAGGTGCGCCTGATCCGCGACGGCGCGGTCGTCTCGGACAACCTGGATCTCGCCTCGCTGCGGCGCGAGAAGGACGACGTGTCCGAGGTCCGCGAGGGCTTCGAGTGCGGTCTCGTCCTCAAGGGCTTCAACGACATCAAGGAGGACGACGTCGTCGAGGCCTTCGAGCTCAAGGAGATCCCTCGGGCGTGAGCCCGGGGGGGTGGGTTTCCCTGTGTTAGTGAAACCGCGCGACTTCGGAAAAGTTTCGTAGTGAGTGCCCGTTTCCCTACACGGGAAACCGCGCCAGGGAGTCAGAGGAACCAATGAGCAACCCACGCGTCCGCAAGATCGCCGACCGGATCCAGGTCATCGTGGCGGAGATGCTGGAGCGACGGGTCAAGGACCCGCGGCTGGGGTTCGTCACCGTGACCGACGTCCGCGTCTCGGGTGACACCCAGCAGGCGACGATCTTCTACACCGTGCTCGGCGAGGACGCGGACCTCCAGGGGAGCGCCGCGGCCCTCGCGTCCGCGAAGGGGCTGATCCGGTCCGAGGTCGGCAAGCAGCTCGGCATGCGGCACGTGCCGACGCTCGAGTTCATCCACGACGCGCTGCCGGAGACGGCTCGGCACATCGACGACCTGCTCGAGAAGGTCCGGGAGTCCGATGCGCAGGCGACCCGGTCGGCCAGCGGTGCGACGTACGCCGGTGAGCCCGACCCCTACAAGAAGCCGCGCCCGGCCGACCTCGACGACCTCGACGACGACGAGTGAACCGCCCGTGACCGACCCGACGAGCGGTCTCGTCGTCGTCGACAAGGCGGGCGGCATGACCTCCCACGACGTCGTCGCTCGCGTACGACGCCTGGCCGGCACCCGCAAGGTCGGCCACGCCGGCACGCTGGACCCGATGGCGACCGGGGTGCTCGTGCTCGGGATCAACCGCGCCACCCGACTGCTCGGGCACCTGCTGCTCACCGACAAGTCGTACGACGCCACGGTGCGCCTCGGGGTGACCACGACCACCGACGACGCCGAGGGTGAGGTGACGTCGACCGCCTCGACCGAGGACATCACCGACGCCGCGGTTCGGGAGGCGCTGGCCGGCTTCGTCGGGCAGATCGAGCAGGTGCCGGCGGCCGTCTCGGCGATCAAGGTCGACGGCAAACGGGCCTACCACCGGGTCAGGTCCGGCGAGCAGGTGGAGCTGCAGTCGCGTCCGGTGCGGATCGACGAGATCCGGGTGCACGAGGTCGTCGGCGACGAGGTGCGCTTCTCGGTGCGCTGCTCGAGCGGCACCTACGTGCGCGCCCTCGCGCGCGACCTGGGGGAGCGGCTCGGGACGGGTGGCCACCTGACGGCGCTGCGGCGTACTGCCGTGGGGCCCTACACGCTGGACCAGGCCCGCACCCTGGACGAGCTCGAGGCGGAGTTCGAGACCCTCGGGATGGATGAGGCCGTCCGCCAGGCCTTCCCTGCGCATGAGCTCGACGAGGCGCAGGCCGCCGACGTGCGCTTCGGTCGCAAGCTGCCGATCGACCTGGGACGGGCCGGCGCGGTCGCCCTGTTCGGGCCCGACGGTGGCTTCCTGGCGCTCTACGCCCAGGAGGGCGAGTGCGCACGGGCCGTCGCGGTGTTCGTCTGACCGGGTGCCCGGGCCCCCCGATGAGGGAGAACCCCCGCCGCTAGTGTTCTGGGCGTGCGTATCTGGCGTTCCCTCGAGGACGTGGCCGCCGACCTCGGTCGCACGGTCGTCGTCATCGGCAACTTCGACGGGGTCCACCTGGGCCACCGCCACGTCATCAGACAGGCCCGGGAGCTGGCCGACGACGACGGGCTGCGGGTCGTCGCGGTCACCTTCGACCCGCACCCCATGGCCGTGCTGCGGCCCGAGCACGCCCCCTCGTCGCTGACCGACATCGACCGCCGCTGTGCGCTGCTCGCCGAGGCGGGGGTGGACGACGTGTTCGTGATCCCTTTCTCGCGGGAGATCGCCGCCTGGACACCCCTGGAGTTCATCGACCGGGTGCTGGTCGACGGGCTGCACGCCCGGCACGTGGTGGTCGGCGCGAACTTCCGCTTCGGGGCCCGTGCGTCGGGTGACGTCGCGACGCTCGTCGAGGCCGGCCGTGAGCGCGACTTCGAGGTCGTGGGCATCGCGCTCGACGGCGGTCCGCAGGTGTGGTCCTCCACCTACGTGCGCACATGCCTGGCCGCCGGCGACGTGGAGGGTGCCGCCGAGGCACTGGGGCGGCCCTACTCCGTCGTCGGACGTGTCGTGGAGGGCGAGCACCGTGGCCGAGATCTGGGCTACCCCACGGCCAACGTGCCGCCAGGAGGGCTCGCCGCTCCCGCTGACGGGGTGTACGCCGGCTGGCTGACCCTGCTCGACCCCGCGACGGGCGCGGCACGACCCGGGAGTGAACCGCTCCCAGCGGCGATCAGCGTCGGCACCAACCCGACCTTCGAGGGTGACCGCGACCGGCGGGTCGAGGCCTACGTGCTCGACCGCACCGACCTCGAGCTCTACGGCGAGCTGGTGGAGATCTCGTTCGTCTCCCGGATCCGGGGCATGGTCAGGTTCGAGGGCGTCGACTCCCTGGTGGAGACGATGGCCCAGGACGTCGTACGCACCCGGGAGCTGCTGGCGGTGGGCGCATGACGGGCGCGCCTCGCGAGGTCGTGCTGGCCGCGACCGATGGCTGGTTCCTCCGCAACGGGCTGTCCTACTTCGTGCCCGAGCAGCGTGAGGGGGCCAGGCGGGCGCTGCGCCTGGGCCGCACCCTCCCGTTGCTGCTGCTCACCGGGCTGGCCGCCGCGGCCGCCGGAGCCGGGCTGGCCCTGGTCAGCTCGGAGTTCAGCTTCGCTCCGGCCACGCTGGTGACGATCGGGATCCTGGCAGGTCTCTGGTACGGCCTGACCGCGCTCAACGCCCGGCCGATCGTGACCTGGGCGCTCTCGCAGACCTTCGGGAGTGTGCGCACCCTGCTGCCGATGATGAGCCGGGCGCTGCCGCTGTTGCTGCTGTTCATCACCTTCCTGTTCATCAACGCCGAGGTCTGGCAGGTCACCTCCAAGCTCGACGGCGGCAGCCTGTGGCTGACCGTGCTGCTGTTCACCCTGCTCGCGGTCGCCTTCCTGCTGGTGCGCCTGCCGGAGGAGGTCGACCGCACCGACGACCACGTGGACAACCGGTTCCTGCTCGACGCGTGTCGCAACACCCCGCTCGAGGAGACCTGCCGCGAGCTGGTCGAGGACCCCGGGTGCGACCCGGCGTCCTACGCCGAGGTGAGCGGCTACGAGCGCGGCAACCTCGTGATGGTGCTGATGATCGTCCAGCTGGTGCAGGTGTTCTTCCTCGCCGTGGGGGTCTTCCTGTTCTTCCTGGTCTTCGGGTCGCTGGTGATGGAGCAGAGCGTGGTGATCTCGTGGATCGGCGAGGAGCGGGTGCACGCCGTACCCCACCTGCCGCACCTGACCGCCGAGCTGGTGCAGGTGTCGGTCTTCCTGGCCGCCTTCTCCGGGCTCTACCTGACCGTGTCCACCGTGACCGACGAGACCTACCGGGAGCACTTCTTCGCCGCCGTGCTCAACCAGCTCGGGCGCGCGGTGGGCGTGCGGGCGGTCTACCTCGCGCTGCGTGACCGCGACGAGCGGACCCGGCCCTTCTAGCGGCCCAGCTCGCGCTTGAGCACCTTCCCGGTGTCGTTGCGGGGCAGGTCGTCGAGGACGACCACGCGACGGGGCACCTTGTACCCGGCGAGGTGGGACTTGACGTGCTTCTTGAGGTCCTCGGTGGTCGCTGACGCCTTCTCGCGCAGGACGACGTACGCCTCGAGCCGCTGCCCGAAGTCCTGGTCGTCGACGCCGATCACCGCGGCCTCGACCACGTCCTCGTGCTCGTTGAGGGTCTGCTCCACCTCGAGCGGATAGACGTTCTCGCCACCGGACACGATCATCTCGTCGTCGCGGCCCACGACGAAGAGACGCCCGGCGTCGTCGACCCGGCCGAGGTCGCCGGAGACCATGTAGTCGTCCTCGAAGTCCTTGGTCTCACCGGAGGTGTAGCCCTCGAACGCCGACTCGCTGAGCACGGTGATCCGGCCGACCTCGCCCGGGGGCACCGCCCGCCCGTCGTCGTCGATGATGCGCAGGTCGGTGCCGAGCACCGGGCGCCCGGCCGTGTCCGGTGCGACGCGCAGGTCGGCGGGCGTGGCCGTGCTGATCAGCCCGGCCTCGGTGGCGTTGTACGAGTTGTGCACGGTGTCGCCGAAGCGGTCCATGAAGGCGGTGACGGCGTCCGGTCGCATCCGTGAGCCGCTCGCGGTCACGAATCGCAGCGAACCCAGCCGGTAGCTGTCGAGGGTCGCGGCGGGCAGGTCCATGATCCGCTCGAGCATCACCGGCACGACGGCGAGCCCGTCGGCCAGGGTCCGGTCCACCAGCTCAAGCGTCGCCTCCGGGTCGAACCGGCGCCGCATCACGACCGTGCAGCACATGGTCGCCGAGATCGCGAGCTGGCCGAAGCCCCAGGCGTGGAACATCGGCGCCGCGACGACGGTCGTACCGCCCGCTCGCCACGGGATCCGCTCGAGCATCGCGGCCAGTGACCCGGCGGCTCCACCCGAACGACGTGCGCCCTTCGGGGTGCCGGTGGTGCCCGACGTCAGCAGCACGGTGCGGCCCGGTCGCGACGGCTTGTCCGCCCTCCGGCCCAGGTGCTCCTCGATGAGTACGTCGAGCGTGTGCACGTCCTCGTGGGTGTGGTCCGGGTCCTCGACCCAGGCCAGCACCTCGACGAGGTCGGGAAGGTGCTCCTTCGCCTGGGCGAGCAGTGGTGCGAACTCCTCGTCGTAGACGACGAGCGTGGCCCCCTCGCGCTCGAGGACGTCGCGCAGCTGCGGTCCGGAGAAGCCGGTGTTGAGCAGCAGCGCGTCGGCGCCGATCCTCGTCGCGGCGGCGAGGACTCCACGAGCCCGCGGTGGTTGCGGCACAGGATCCCGATCGTGCCCTCCTGCGTGTCCGACTGCTCGCGAAGGAGCCCGTCCAGTGCGGCTCCGGCGGCGTCTACTCTCCTGTCGAGCTCGGCCCACGTCATCGAGCCCCGCTCGTCGACCAGTGCGGTCGCCTTCGGGGCGCGCACCGCGGAGAGCCCGATGCCGCTCATCGCGTTCGCTCCGTGACGCAGGATCAGGAGGCCCTGACGGAGGTACTTGT
>CAVRQA010000024.1:0-32356 GCA_963723255.1 uncultured Actinomycetota bacterium | reverse complement strand
CTGCCGGGGGTTTCGACAGGCATGACCGGGGTTTCGACAAGCTCAACCGACGGGGGTTGCGGTTGTAGGGCTGCGCATGCCGGTCTGCGGACAGCCCAGGCCGGTCAGCGGGGCTTGCGCTTGAGCTGGCGGGCGATGCGGGTCTCGGACTGGCCGAGCATCTTCGCGAGCAGCGTGACGCGGTTGGTGTAGGCGAGCGCGCAGAGCGCCACGATCGCGAGCAGGACGAGGATCCACATGACCCCAGTGTGTCACCGGGGTGGGCGACTCACGCGGTCGCGATGACCGTCGCGATGGTCAGTCCGGCGAAGAGGCCGGCGGCGTAGAGCAGCTCGGCGATCCCGGTCTGCTGGAGCACCGGCACGAGCGCCGGTCCGGTTGCCTTCTCACCGAGCACCGTGGTCAGCGCGCGGAGCGCCGGCAGGCCCGCGGCGAGCGCGAGCAGGGCCCACCAGCTGGTGCTCAGGGCCACGCCGACCAGCGCCACGACCGCGGCGTCGATGAGCAGGCCGTAGAAGTGGCGGGTGCGCTCGTCGCCCAGGGCCACCGCCAGGGTGCGCTTCCCGCTGACCGAGTCGGTGGGGATGTCGCGCAGGTTGTTCGCGACCAGGATGGCGCAGGCGAACGCGCCGACGCCGATGGCGGCGTACAGCGCGGAGAGCTCGAACGTCTCTGTCTGGACGTACGTCGTGCCCAGCACCGCGACCAGGCCGAAGAAGACGAACACCATGACCTCGCCGAGGCCGCGGTAGCCGTAGGGCCGCGAGCCGCCGGTGTAGAACCACGCGGCCAGGATGCACAGCAGACCGACCCCGACCAGCCACCAGGCGGTGGTCGCCGCGAGGACCAGGCCGACGGCCGCTGCGCCGGCGAGCGCTACGAGGGCGGCGGACTTGACGGCCCGCGGGCTGGCCACCTTGCTCCCGACCAGCCGCATCGGGCCGACCCGCTCGTCGTCGGTGCCGCGGACGCCGTCGGAGTAGTCGTTGGCGTAGTTCACGCCCACCTGGAGCAGCAGCGCCACCGCAAGCGCGAGCAGCGCCTTCCACCACACCGCTTCGCGCTCCCACACCGCAATGGCGGTGCCGGCCAGGACCGGGGCGACCGCGGCCGGCAACGTGCGCGGCCGGGCGCCGGCGATCCACTGGCCGATCGTCGGGCCCCGTCCGGGAGTGGAGCCCGGAGTCGCGCCGGGGGCGGGGGTGGCCATGGCCGGGATTGTGTCAGCGGTCAGGCCACCTGCTGCCCCCAGGTCGCGGCTAGAGGCGTAAGTGCAAGGGGGGCGCAGCGCGCTCCCCCTTGCACTTAGCCATCTATGCGAAGTTGAAGCGGGCGTAACCGCGACGCGACACCTTGCCCGCGACGGTGAAGTCGCCCCCGACGGAGAGAGCCGGCGCGGCTGTGGGGCTGAGCGGCGTCCTGGTCAGGCCGAAGGCCCACACGCCGTAGGCCCCGTTGACCCCGGGATTCCAGGCCGTGGGCTTGCCGTCTGCGGGCAGGAACGAGGCGATGTGATTCCGGGCGAGCTTCGCCTCGGGGAGGTTCGTGAAGTGACCACCGATGTAGACCTCCTCGTTCGTGGCGAGGATGGCCTGCACGTCGCCTCCTGTGCGGACGCGGTAGACCGGAGCGTTGGACGCCGGGTCGTAGGCGTAGGTGCGGTTGGACGTGGTCCCGAAGAACATTCGTCCGCTCGGCGTCACGTCGATCGAGATCGCGACACCGCCCTCGGTCGGCGCGAACGACGTGACGCTGCCGGCGGAGGTCAGCTCGGCGGCTCCGCGACGGGACTGGCCCTTGACTGACGTGAACGAGCCTGCGGCGTACACCTTGGTGGCGTCCTGGGACAGCGCGAGTCCGCGGACCGTGTTGTTGGGCGTAGGGGCGAACGACGGGTCCACGGTGCCGGTGCTCTGGCTGAGCGCAGCAAGACGTGCGACGGCGCGTCCTCCGATGGAGCCGAAGTTGCCGCCGACGTAGAGCCGGTCTCCTGCGTCGGCTTCGAGTGCGCGCACGGTGTTGTTCTTCGCGGTCGTGGTCCAGCCGGAGACGAGCGCACCGGTGTCCGGCGTCACGGCGGCGAGCCGGCCGTGGGCCTGGCCGCCGACGGTGTTGAAGCTCCCGCCGACGAAGATCTTGCTCCCGTCGGACGACGCGGCCAGGGCGTAGACGATGCCGTCGGTGGAGGGGTTCCAGTTTGGATCGAGGGTGCCGTCGGCACGGATGGCGGCGACGTTCGACCGCGCGACGCCGGACACCGACTTGAAGTTCCCGCCGATGTAGGTGGTGCCGCCCACCTGCGTGATGGCGTAGACGACGCCGGCAAGCGTGCAGTTCCCGTTCGCGTCACGGGTCACGCAGTCGACCTTGGCCGTCGAGGTCGGCGTGGCCGACGGGCTCGCGTAGGCCGGAGGACTGCTGAGAACCAGCGCCCCTGTGATCACACTGACGACCGCTGCTGAAGCACGCGCGCCGAGTCGGAACATGTCTCAAACCCCCGTTCGGCGGCCGGGCAGGTCCGCCGTGAATCATTCCCGTGACTAAAAAGGACCACATCATCCGGTCCGCCCGAATAGCCTAGTCAATCCGTCTGGAACCGATATAGACCGCGTCCGCATGGCGGTTAGCGTTGCCCGCGTGAGCAGCCTTGATCCCGTCTCCGGGAGCGCGGAGGAGATCCTCGACCTTCTCAAGGAGTGGGACGCGGCGGCCGATCCCGAGCCGCTGGTCATCGCCACGTCCGGGTCGACCGGGGAGCCGAAACGCGTGGTGCTCTCCCGCGACGCGATGCGCGCCTCCACGCTGGCCACTCACGAGCGGCTCGGCGGACCGGGCCGGTGGGTGCTGAACCTGCCGCCGACGTACGTCGCCGGGGTGCAGGTGCTGTACCGCTCGGTGGTGGCCGGGACCGAGCCGGTCCTCGACGGGGACGTCGCTGAGTCCTCCGGTCGCACGTACGTCTCCCTGGTGCCGACGCAGCTCTACCGGGCCCTCGCGAAGGCACCCGACATCGAGGACCTCGCCCGGTTCGACGCTGTCCTCGTCGGCGGCGGCCCGCTGTCGCCGCAGGTCCGAGCCGAGGCGGAGACCCAGGGCATCCGGGTCGTGCAGACCTACGGGATGAGCGAGACCTGCGGCGGGTGCGTCTACGACGGGACGCCACTCGCGGGGGTCGAGGTGCGCATCGGCGCCGACGAGGAGGTGCTGCTACGGGGACCGATGCTGTTCGACGGCTACGACGGGGACCCGGAGCGCACCGCCCGGGTGATGCGCGACGGCTGGTTCCACACCAGTGATGTCGGGCAGGTCGGGCCGGACGGACGTCTCCGCGTGACCGGCCGGCTCGACGACGTCATCATCAGCGGTGGGGTCAAGGTGCCCGGCGCCGCCGTGGCCTCGCAGGTTGAAGCGCACCCGCGGGTGAGCGAGGCCGAGGTGCTCGGAGTCCTGGACGACGAGTGGGGCCAGCGAGTCGTGGCGTTCGTCGTCGGCGACCTGGATCTCGACGCCCTCAGGAACCACGTCGCCGACGAGTTCCCGCGCTCCTGGGCGCCCCGGCAGGTCGTGTGCCTGTCCGAGCTCCCGCTGCTCCCCAACGGCAAGATCGACCGCCGGCGGCTGCGGGAGCTGGCCCTCGATGGCTGATCCGAGGGTCTTCTCGATCCCGCTGCGTACCCGCTTTCGCGGCCTCACCGTGCGGGAGGGCGTGCTGATCGAGGGCGAGGCGGGCTGGGGTGAGTTCAGCCCGTTCCTGGAGTACGACGCCCCGACCTCGGCTCCGTGGCTCGAGTGCGCCCTCGAGGCGGCGGAGCTCGGCTGGCCCTCGCCGGTCCGGACGGAGGTCCCCGTCAACGTCACCGTGCCCGCGTGCTCGCCGGAGCGGGCCCGGGAGATCGTGCTCGGCTCGTCGGGCTGCCGGACGGCCAAGGTGAAGGTGGCCGAGTCCGGACAGGCACCCGGCGAGGACGAGGCCCGCCTCGAGGCGGTGCGCGACGCCCTGGGTCCGGACGGGCTGGTCCGGATCGACGTCAACGGTGGCTGGTCGGTCGACGAGGCCATTGCCCGGATCCCGGTCCTGGAGAAGGCGGCCGGTGGGCTGGAGTACGTCGAGCAGCCGGTCGCCTCCGTCGAGGACCTCGCGATCGTGCGGCGTCGGGTGTCGGTCCCCATCGCGGCCGACGAGTCGATCCGCCGGGCGGCCGACCCCTACCGGGTGCGCGACCTCGGGGCCGCCGATGTCGCCGTACTCAAGGTCCAGCCGCTGGGCGGCGTACGCGCGTGCCTGCGGATCGCCGCGGACATCGGCCTCCCCGTCGTCGTCTCGAGCGCGGTCGAGTCGAGCATCGGGATCGCGGCCGGGCTGGCGCTGGCCGCTGCCCTGCCCGAGCTGCCGCACGCCTGCGGGCTCGCGACGGTGCAGCTGCTCAGTGACGACGTGGTGGCCGACCCGCTGCTGCCCGTCGACGGCGCCCTGCCCGTACGACGCCCCGCGGTTGATCCCGCCCGGTTGGCGGCGGTGGCGGCCGGGCCGGAGCGGGAGGAGCACTGGCGACGCCGGATGGCCGAGGTCGAGGCCGTGCGGCAGGATCGTCGCTCGTGACCCCGTCAACTCGCCTCGCGACCTGGCTGGTCGACCGACTGGTCGAGCGCGGGCTGACGGACGTGGTGCTCTGCCCCGGCTCGCGCAACGCCCCGCTCTCGTTCGCGCTGGCGGCCGACGAGCGGATCACTCTGCACACGCGGATCGACGAGCGCACGGCCGCCTTCGTCGCGCTCGGGTTGGCGCGGGCGTCGCGACGACCTGCCGCGGTCGTGACGACGTCCGGCACGGCGGCGGCCAACCTGCACCCGGCGGTCCTCGAGGCCGCCCATGCCGGCGTACCCCTCGTCGCCCTCACCGCCGACCGGCCCGCCCGCCTGCGCGGCACCGGCGCCAACCAGACCACCGACCAGGTCCGACTGTTCGGTGACGCGGCCAGCTTCGCCGACCTCACCGCCCCCGACCCCGACGCCTTCGACGCCGCCTGGCTCCCCGGCGGCCCGGTCCACCTCAACTGCCAGTTCGACGAGCCGCTGATCCCGGAACCGGATAATCCCGAGCGAACGGACCCCTCGGAGCGGGGCGTCGAGGGTCCGAACACTCGGGACTATCCGTGGTCTCGGTCGCAAGAGGTCGAGCCCGTCGCGTTGCCACTGGGTCCGCGGACGGTGGTGGTCGCCGGTGACGATGCCGGGCCGCCGGCGCGAGTCCTGGCGGAGAACGCGAACTGGCCGCTGCTCGCCGAGCCGAGCAGCGGGTCGCGGACGGGTGCGAACCCGATCCGCACCTACCGTCTCCTGCTCGGTACCGACCTGGGGGAGCGCATCGAACGGGTCGTCGTGCTCGGCCACCCGACGCTCTCGCGACCGGTGATGCGCCTGCTCGCGCGGGAGGACGTCGAGGTGGTCTCGGTCCGCACGCACGGCCGCTGGCCCGACCGCCCGTCGCCCGTGACCGTCCGAGCACGACGCCGTCTCCGCGGAGCCGGACGACCCGGCGTGGCTCGACGAGTGGCGCGAGGCCGACCGAGACCTCGCCAGGAGGATCGACTCGTTCGTGGCGAAGCAGCCCGACCTCACGCCGTACGACGTGGCCGCGGCCGTCAACGCCGCCAACCCGCCGGGCGGCCTGCTGTTCGTCGGCGCCAGCAACCCGATCCGCGACCTCGACCTGATGGCGACCGCCCACCCGGTCGGAGAGCGGCGGATGGTGCTGGCCAACCGGGGTCTCGCCGGCATCGACGGCACCGTCTCGAGCGCCATCGGCGCGGCGCTCGGCCGGCCGCGCAGCCCCAGGGCGATCGCGTACGTCGGAGACGTCACCTTCCTGCACGACGCGACCGCCCTGATGCTCGGTCCCGACGAGACCCGGCCCGACCTGACGATCGTGGTCGCCAACGACGACGGCGGCTCGATCTTCGCCACGCTCGAACAGGGGGCGCCGGAGCACGCGGCGTCGTACGACCTGCTGTTCGGCACTCCCCACGGCGTGGACCTCTCCGCGCTCTGCGCGGCCACGCGGACGCCGCACTGGCGGGTCAGCACCCGAGCCGAGCTCGAGCACGCGCTCGCCAGCCCCAACGGCGGGATCGAGGTGGTCGAGGCGGCGATCCGTCGCGACAACCGCCGAGAGCTGGACGAGGCGATCAGCCACCTGGCCGGATTGCTGGTCTAGTCATAATTCGGGCATTCTTCCTAAAACGCTGTTCATCCGCACGAAGTATTACAAGATGACTTGTGTCGGCTTGGAGGGCCGACCTCGACGTCGGATGCCACCAGGGGGGCGAAGTGCAGCGGTTGCCGTTCGGGCGCGCCACTCGGCGTTCCCGGAACCAGAGTGGCGCGGTCGCCGTGGAGTTCGCCCTGATCATGCCGATCCTGTTCATGATCGTCTTCGGCATCATCGAGTTCGGGTACATGCTCAACCGCGACATGATCGTGGGCAACGCCTCGCGCGACGGGGCGCGGGTGGCCAGCCTCAACGGCAGCTACTCCGAGATCAGGAGCAGCGTCACCACCCAGCTGGCGGCATCCGGGATCCCGACCACGGCCCCGACGACCACGATCACCATCGACTGCAAGAAGGCCGACGACACGCCGTGCTACGCGACCTCGGCGACCTACGACACGCTGGCCGAGCCCGGGGCCACGGCGATCGTCACGGTGCGGTACGTGCACAGCTGGATCACCCCCGGCCTTGCCTTCCTCGGCGACACGTTGGCGCTCGAGCAGGTCACGCACATGAGGGTCGAGTGACATGATCAAGTTCCTGATGCCCCGCCGGCGCGACGAGTCCGGTGCCGTCGCCATCATCGTGGCGCTGATGGCCGTGCTGCTCCTCATGTTCGCAGCGTTCGCGGTGGACATCGGCCTGCAGGTCAACCGCAAGCACCAGCTCCAGGAGACTCTCGACGCCGCCGCACAGGCGGGGGCCTTCGAGCTTCCGGGCAGTGCCAACGCGGCCCAAACGGAAGCGCTCGAGTTCGCGGCGGCGCACGACCCGAGCGAGACCGGCAGCCTCGCGCCGAACGTCGACTTCTGGTGCCTCGTGGCCTCCAAGCTGGTGTCCGGGGTCTACCAGCCCCAGCCCTGGGACATCCCCGCGACCTGCTACCCCGGAACGGCTCCCTACACGGCCGGGGCCAACTACAAGACCACCGGACGCAAGGTCGCCTGCAGCGCGCTCCTGTGCGCGATCCCGTGCGTGGAGCCCACCCCGAACACAGGCACGCCGAAGGTCGCGTGCAACACGATCCGGGTCTACCAGGGGCGCGACGTCCCGTTCGCGTTCGCGCCGGCAGGAGGAATCCCGAAGGGCAGCACCGGCAACCTGATCTCGGTTGCCTGCAAGGGGTCCTGCGGCACGGTGGCGCCGAACCCGATGGACGTCGCGGTCGTCGCCGACCGCACCCAGAGCATGGGTGCCACCGACATCGCGAGCATGGTGGCGGGCATCAGGTCGATGCTCGAGCAGATGACGCCCGCGCAGCAGTACGTGTCCCTCGGCACCATCGGACGCAGCCAGCCGCTCACCACAGGCCAGACGGGCACCTGCAACTCCTCGGCCAAGGGCCTGTCCTGGCCAAGCAGCTCGGGCGCCACTGGTCAGTGGATGCCGGTCTCGTTCAGCGACAACTACCTCGACTCGTCGCGCAACCTGAACACGAGCGCCCCCCTCGTCAAGGGCGTGGACTGCCTGACCAACATGTCGACCTTCCAGCAGGGAACGGTGCTGGCTGCACCGATGAAGTCTGCCGCGCGCTACCTGCTCGGGCTGGACCCCAACAACCTGAGCACCATGCCGGTGCGGAACGAGCCTGCCACCAAGGTGCTCATCTTCGAGACCGACGGCCAGCCCAACGAGCACGAGCCGACCGCCGGGTCCACATCGCTGGCCATGGCCGGCGACGTCTTCTCGCACACGACGAGCGTGGGTCCCGCCGTGACGACCACCCAGGCGGACACCAGCAGCACGCAGTCGAACTCCTCCACGATCACCACGACCGTCACCCACCACAAGACGGTGACGTCCACCTACAACGGTGGCGCCACCGCCTGCCAGAACCTCGTGAACGTCGCCAACGAGGCGAAGGCTGCGGGGATCCTCGTGATCATGATCGGCTACAACATGACGGGCAAGCAGTGCAACGACTTCGACGGGCTCAAGGACGACTACTCCAACTACGTCGCCCCGAACGGCCCTTACGAGACCACGAGCACCGCGACCACCAATGGTCCCGAGGCGACGACCAACGTTCCTTGTCCCGCTCCCAACACCGGCAAGAACTGCAGGACCATCTACCAGACCGAGACGGTCACGAAGAAGGTCGCCGGCACAGCCACGCCCGTCCTGGGCACCCTGGCGCAGGCCGCCAGTCCAGCCAATGGCCTGCCGAGCTCCGCTGAGAACACCTGCGCGACTCCGGCCGAACGTGACACGGAGAACGCCGACGGCGACTATCTCTTCTGCGGCGCCTCCGGCGGCGACATGGCACCCATCTTCCGGACCGCACTGACGCAGGCGTCGAAGGGCATCAAGCTCGTCAAGCTGCCCTGACCCGCGGACGGGAATGCGCGGGGCCGCGTTGGCGATGATGAGGGCATGCACCTCGTCCTCACGCTGGTCGGGATCCTCGCCACGGTCATCGCCGTCGCCGGCATCTGCTCCTGGCTCGACCTGCCGTCACCACTCGTCCTGATCGCGGTCGGGGTGGTCGGCTCCTACCTGCCGTTCGTTCCGGACGTGGCGCTGGAGCCCGAGGTGGTGCTGTTCGGGCTGCTCCCACCGCTGCTGTACGCCGCCGCCCTCCAGACCAGCCTGGTCGACTTCAACGCCAACCGGCGCCCCATCCTGCTGCTCTCGGTCGGCCTGGTCGCCTTCACGACCGTCGGTGTCGCCGTCCTCGTGCACGCACTGCTGCCCGACCTCGGGTGGCCCGCGTCGTTCGCGATCGGCGCCGTCGTGGCGCCTCCCGACGCGGTCGCCACCACCAGCATCAGCCGACGCATCGGGCTCCCGCGCCGGATCGTCACCATCCTCGAGGGCGAGTCGCTGCTCAACGACGCGACCGCCCTGGTCGCCCTGCGCACGGCGATCGCGGCCACCGTGGCCTGGCAGGCGCTGGCCCGGGACTTCCTGATCGCGGCCGGCGGCGGGGTGCTGGTCGGCCTGGCGTTCTTCGTCGGCATCGGGTTCGTCCGCAAGCACGTGACCGACCCCGTGATCGACACCAGTCTGAGCTTCCTGACGCCGTTCGCGGCGTACGTCGCAGCCGAGCAGGTCCATGCCTCCGGAGTGATCAGCGTCGTGGTTGCCGGCCTGCTGCTCGGCCACAAGTCGCAGATCCTGCAGACCGCGCAGTCGCGGATCGCCGAGCGGATGAACTGGCGCACCGTCGCCTTCGCGCTGGAGAGCGCGGTGTTCCTGCTGATCGGGCTGCAGGCGCGCACGATCATCGGCGACGCGATCGGGGGCGAAGTCACCGCGGCGCGCATCGCCCTGGTCTGCGCGGCGACGCTCGTCGGCGTAGTCGTGCTGCGGATCCTGTGGGTGTTCGTGGCGCGCTACCTGCTGGTCCGTCCCGGGCCTGACGCCAGTGGCCGGGTGCCGCCGTGGACCTACACGTTCCTGATCGGCTGGGCCGGGATGCGCGGTGTCGTCACGCTGGCGGCGGCGTTCGTCATCCCCCAGAACACGCCGCACCGCGACGTGCTCCTGCTGATCGCGTTCACCGTGACGGCCGGAACCTTGTTCATCCAGGGGCTCTCGCTCCCGTGGCTCGCCCGGCGACTGCGGGTGCCTTCCCCCGACCCGGCGGCCGACGCCCTCGCCCGGGCCAACCTGCTGCACCAGGCCGGGCAGGCCGGGCTGGCCGAGCTCGAGAAGCTCGAGGAGGACGACCCGCACGGCGTCAGCGAGCTGATCCGCGACGGGGTGCTCCGGCGCGACAACGCCGCGTGGGAACGGTTCGGCGCCAGTGCCGAGGAGACCCCGAGCGACGTCTACGCGCGCCGGCGCAAGGTGATGATCGACGCCGAACGCGCGCGGGTGCTGGAGATCCGCAGCACCGGCACGGTCGCGCACGAGGTGGTCGACGAGGTGCTCGGGATGCTCGACGTGGAGGAGTCGATGCTCGACTACTCCGCGGAGGAACGCGAGCGCGTGCGGGCCGGCGGCACCATGACCAGCCTCGAGGGAGGCTGCGAGCACCTGCAGCAGGTGCGCCCACCCGTCGACGCGGACACTCCCGGCGAGTGCGGCGACTGCCTGCGCGCCGGCACGACCTGGGTGCACCTGCGGATGTGTGTGGTCTGTGGCCACATCGCCTGCTGCGACTCCTCACCCGAGCGGCACGCGAGCGCCCACCACGACGCCACCGGCCACGAGGTGATGCGGTCGGCCGAGGCCGGTGAGGACTGGCGCTGGTGCTTCGTGGACCAGTTCGCGGGGTGATCCGACGTACTGGATAGTCCAGATCAATAGGCCGGTTCGTACCTCCACGGGACCGGTCAAACGATCTGGACTACCCGGAATCAGGCGAACTCGTAGTCGCTGATCGGGAAGCTCTCGGCCGCCTTGTGCGCGGTCCTCGATGACGTCGGTCGCAGGATCACGGCGTCGCCCTCGTTGGTGAAGTAGTAGCTGCGCGAGGTCGAGCAGGCGCCGAGGTTGAACACGGTGTCGTCCATCCGCTCGAGCATGCGCTCGAGGAACTCCGCGTTGGCGCGCTCGCTGATCTCGAAGGTGTCCGCGCCGCGGTTCTGGAGCTCGCCGAAGACGCGCTCGAGGTGGCACATCTGCACCTCGATGGTCATGAAGTAGGAGAGCCCGGAGTAGCTGTACGGCGAGTTCAGCGTGATGAAGTTCGGGAACTGCGGCACCGCCACGCCCTCGTAGGCCTGGTAGCCCTGCTCGCGCCACCACTTGCCGAGGTTGCGACCGTCGCGGCCGATCACCTCGATCGCGGGGAAGTTCACGTCCCAGAGGTTGAAGCCGGTCGCCAGCACGAGGGTGTCGATCTGTGTCTCAGTGCCGTCGCTGGTGACGATCCCGGTCGGCGTGATCCGCTCGATCGAGGTCGTCTCGAGAGTGACGTGGTCCCGCGTGAACGTGGGGAAGTAGTCGTTGGAGAAAGTCGGTCGCTTGCACCCGAAGCTGTAGTCCGGGGTGAGCTTGCGGCGCAGCTCCGGGTCCTCGACCTGCTTGCGCAGGTGGCGCTTCGAGAGCGCCGCCGCGGCCTTGTTGAAGATCCGGGCCTGCCGGTAGTGCAGCACCGCGCTCACCATCAGCCCCTCGAGCCAGGCCGAGTTGGCCCGGCGCGCGACCCGCTGGGTCCACGGCTGTACGGCGAACAGGCGCTGGAGCCACCGCGGGATCGCGAAGTCGGTCTTCGGGGTGACCCAGATGGGCGTGCGCTGGTAGACGGTGAGCTCGGAGGCCACGTCGGCGATCTCCGGGATCAGCTGCACCGCGGTCGCGCCGGTCCCGATGATCCCGACCCGCTTGCCGGTCAGGTCGGCGGAGTCGTCCCACTTGGCGGTGTGGATGACCTCGCCCTCGAAGTCGTGCACGCCCTCGATGTCGGGCAGCCGCGGCTGGGACAGGAAGCCGGTGGCGGTCATCAGGAAACGCGTGGTGTGGGTGGCCGTCTCGCCGGTCGAGCTCGTCGAGGACACCACCCAGTGCTTGTCGTCCTCGTCCCAGCGCGCTCCCTGGACGGAGACGCCGAAGCGCATGTGCCGGCGCAGGTCGTACTTGTCGGCGACGTGCTCGGCGTACTTCTTGAGCTCGCCGCCCCTCGCGAACCAGTGCTCCCAGTGGGGGTTCGGCTCGAACGAGTAGGAGTAGGTGACGCTGGCGATGTCGACGGCGAGGCCGGGGTAGTGGTTGACGTGCCAGGTGCCGCCCAGGTCGTCCTCACGCTCGAGGATCAGGAGGTCCCGCGAGTCGGTTCCGTACCCCTGCTGCTTGAGGGTGATCGCCGCGCCCATCCCGCCGAAGCCGGCTCCGATGATGGTCACCTCGTGGTCGGTCATGTCACCAGTCCCTTTCTTGAACCGCATTCAATAAGAGGCACCATACGCTGATTCCATGCGGATCACGAAGTTCGGTCATGCGTGCGTGAGACTCGAGACGGGTGACACCGCGGTCGTCCTCGACCCAGGCGGCTTCTCCGAGCCGGAGGCGGTGGACGGCGCCAGCGTGGTGTTGATCACACACGAGCACCCCGACCACTACTCCCCGGACCACCTCCGGCGTACGGACGCTCCGGTGTTCACGATCGGGGCGGTCGCGGCGAAGATCCGTGAGGACGCTCCCGACGTCGCCGAACGGGTGACGGTGGTCGAGCCCGGCCAGCAGGTAGACGTCGGCGTACCCGTGCAGGTCGTGGGCGAGAAGCACGCGGTGATCCACCCGGAGATGCAGCACTTCGACAACAGCGGCTACCTGCTCGAGGTGGAGGGTCAGCGGATCTACCACCCGGGGGACTCGCTCACCCTGCCGCCGACCGACGTCGACCTGCTGATGCTCCCGGTCAGTGCGCCGTGGCTGAAGGTCAGCGAGTGCATCGACTTCGGCCGCGACGTCGGCGCCCCGCGGTCGCTGGCGATCCACGACAAGATCTACAGCGAGCTCGGGCTCGCGGTCATCGAGGGCCACCTGCAGCGGATGCTCGGAGAGCGCGACCAGAGCTACGTCCGGCTGCAACCGGGCGACGATCTCCCTGACTGACTTCAGGGCCGACTAAGGGAAATCCAGTGGCCCGGGCTCCCACCTCAGCCGCAGACTGCTCGGTGAGGAGGGGTGATGATCGAGCCACCGGTCACGACCGAGGAGGAACTGGTCCGGGAGCTGCCGGATGTCCGGCAGCTGCCGCGGATGCTCGCGCCGTTCGCGATCCCGGCCTACCGCCGGATGGCCGTCGCGCTGTCCTGCGGCGCCTTCGCGTACGGCGTCTGGACCGTCGCCCTGGTCTGGGAGGTCATCCGCCTCGGCGGCGGGCCGGCCCAGCTCTCGATCGTGGCCACCGCCGGTGCGGTCGGGGTTCTCCTCCCCGCCCTGCTCGCCGGCGTCGTGGCCGACCGGGTCCCGCAGAAGCTGATCGTGATGACCGTCGCGTCCGTCGAGGCCGTCAGCTACACGGTCGTCACGCTGCTCTCCCTCGGCGACCTGGCGCAGCTGTGGCACCTGGCGGTGGTCTCGCTGGTGATCGGCGTGGGGATGGCGTTCTACTACGCGGCGTACTCGGCGTGGCTGCCCGCGATCGTCCCCGAGTCCCAGCTGCTGGCGGTGAACGGCTTCGAGGGGATGGTGCGGCCGCTGGTCGCGCAGGCCATCGGTCCCGGGGTCGCCGGCGTGGTCGTCGGGATCGCAGCGCCGGGCTGGGCCTGCCTGGTCGCAGCCGTCGTCGCCGGCATCGGCGTCGTCGTCCAGATCGCCCTGCCGCGTACGCCGGTGCGCCGGGACCTCTCGGCCGTGGACACCCACCCCGTCAAGGGCGCGATCAGCGACATCCGTGAGGGCGTCGCCTACATGCTCCGCACGCCGTGGCTGCTCGCGACGCTGCTGTTCGCCTCGCTGATGGTGCTGGCCGTCATGGGACCGCTCGAGGTGCTGATCCCCTTCGTGATCAAGGACGAGCTCGGCGGGGACGCGGGGGACCACGCGATGGTGCTGGCGGCGTTCGGGATCGGCGGCGCCCTCGGGTCGATGGTGCTGGGCTCGCTGCGGATGCCGCGTCGCTACCTCACGACCATGAACCTGATGTTCGGCTTCGGCTGCGTGCCCATGGTCGTGATGGGCATCGCGCCCGCGGTGTGGGTCGTGGTCGCGTCCGCGTTCGTGCTCGGGGTGCTGTTCTCGGGACCGATGGTCATCTGGGGCACGCTGCTCCAGCGGCGCGTGCCCGCTCACCTGCTGGGCCGGGTGGCCTCGCTCGACTTCTTCGTGTCGGTCAGCCTGATGCCGGTCTCGATGGCGTTGGCCGGGCCCGTCTCCGAGGCGATCGGGCTGGCGAACACGTTCCTGGTCGCGGGGCTGGCTCCCGCCGTGTTCGCCGTCGTGGCGATCGTCTGGGCGAGGATGCCCGAGGACGAGCTCGCGCACCCGCTCGACTGAAACGACGCCCCCAGCCGGTGCGGGAGGGCAGGATGTCCCTGTGGTCGACTGGCTCGAGGGGCTCTCAGCCGGGCAGCTGGTGCTGCTCGCGATCGGCGCGTTCCTCGTCGTGTCGATCGTCTCCGCCCTCCTCACCTGGGTGTTCGTACGCCGCGGGCTGCACACGCCGTGGGCCATCCGGCGGGTGAACTCGTTGACGCAGCGGCTCGTCGACCTGATCAAGCGGCCGGTCACCGTCGCGGTGCTCGACGAGGTGACCGAGGTGCTCCAGTCGGGCCACTACACGAAGAACATCTCCGACGCGCTCGTGGAGAACCACGACGAGCTGATCGCCCTCGTGGCGGAGAAGGTGCGCAACGACCCGTCCTCGCGGGTGGTGTCGCACCTGCCCGGCTACGACACGATCGTCCACCAGGCCAGCGAGACGACCCTGCGGGTGCTGATCGAGATGCTCGGCGACCCGCGGATGGACGAGCTGGTGGCCGACCTGCTGCGCAACAACCTCGAGCAGATCAAGGAAGCGGTCAGGGAGCACGAACGCCGCGACGCGGTGCCGCCCCCGTCCGCGATCACCCCGCCGGACCCGTCGCCCATGAGCCGCCGGCCGCGGCGGACGGGCCCGCCCTAGTCACGTCAGCGCGTCCCGCACGGGGAGGAACTTCGCCTGCGCCTCGGCCAGCTCGGCCTCGGGGTCGGAGTCCGCGACGATGCCGCAGCCCGCGAACAGGCGCACCTGGTGGCCCTCGATCTGGGCCGACCGCAGGGCGATGCCGAACTCGCCGTCACCGTCCGCGTCGATCCAGCCCACCGGGCCGGCGTAGCGGCCACGCTCCATGCCCTCGATCTCCGCGATCAGCTCCACCGCCACCTTGGTCGGCGTGCCGCCGACCGCCGCGGAGGGATGCAGCGCCGCGGCGAGCTCGAGCACGCTGGCGCCGTCGGAGTCGTGCACCACACCGGCCACGTCGGTGGCGAGGTGCATCACGTTGGGCAGGTGCAGCACGAAGGGGACCTCGGGCACGTTCGTCGAGGAGCAGTACGGCGCCAGCGAGTCCGCGACCGAGCGGACGGCGTACTCGTGCTCCTCGAGGTCCTTCGACGACCGGGCCAGCTGCCCCGCCAGTGCTGCATCGCGTTCGTCGTCGCCGGTCCGACGGATCGTGCCGGCCAGCACCCGGGAGGTGACCAGGCCGCGCTCGCGTCGTACGAGCAGCTCGGGGGTGGCGCCGAAGAGCTGGTCGACGTGGAAGGTCCAGCACATCTGGTAGTTCTCCACCAGCTCCCGCAGCGGCCAGCGCACGTCGATGTCGGCGTCAGCCGTGGCCACCAGGTCGCGGGCGAGCACGACCTTCTCCAGCTCGCCGGAGCCGATCCTGGCGACCGCGTCGGAGACGACGGACTCCCAGGCGGTACCGCTCATGGCGCCGTCGGCGAAGGTGACGTTGCGCGGCGCGGGCGGGGTTGCCTGCGGCTCGAGGTCGGGCATCCCGGCCAGCTCGTCCTGGCCGATGACCGTGACCCACGAGCGCCCACGTCTGGTGCCGACCACCACGCGAGGCACCACGAGCACGCTGTCGCCCGGGTCGTCGGCGAAGGCGAAGCTGCCGAAACAGATCAGGCCGGTGCCGGGGACCTCCACCTCGTCGCGGACCACTGCTGCGCCGGCCACCTGCTGCCACCAGTCGGAGGCGTCGGCGAACCGGTCGGATCCCGACGTCTCGCAGCGGGCCGCGACACCCCACGCGACCATGCCCTCCCCGCGACGCAGCCAGGCCATCGGCTCTTCAGCAGGGAGCAGGTCGAGCAGGCTGCCGGGAAGGGCGTCGGGGGCGACCACCTCGACCGTGCGGGCCACGAGACGACCGACGGGCGCGTCGGTGCTGGCGCGAGGGCTGGTCACGGAGAATGAGCCTACGTGGTGACGGCTGCCACTCAGCAGGGCGGATCCACGGGCCGGGTCACGACCAGTAGATGACCACCGGGTCGCCGATGCTCACCTGGTCGAAGAGCCACTGGATGCCGGCGTAGTCGCGTACGTTCACGCATCCGTGCGAGGCCCCGGCGTAGCCCTGCGCGGCGAAGTCCGAGGAGTAGTGCACCGCCTGGCCCCCGGAGAAGAACATGGCGAACGGCATCGCGGAGTCATAGAGCTTCGAGACGTGGTCGCGCGACTTCCAGCCGACGTGGAACAGGCCCTCACGGGTCGGGGTGTACGACGACCCGAAGCGCACCGCCATCGTCCGCAGCACCTTGCCGTCCACGACCCACCGGACGGTGCTGCTCGACTTGTCGATGCACAGTGCCCGCCCAGTCAGGCACCGGGCGTCGAGGCGCGCGTCGGTGTGCAGGTCTCCGGGGAGCCGGTTGGCGAGCTCGTCGGCGGTCGGGGTGCGCGTCATCGCGTGCAGCCGGGCCAGGGTCCGCCGGTCGACGTACCCGGTGACCGCGATCTCGCGCTTGTCCTGGAAGCCCTTCACCGCGGCCGTCGTCTGCTTGTCCCAGCGGTCACCGACGTTGCCGAAGAACCACGCGATCTGGCGCAGCCGGGCCTGAAGGTCACGGACCTTCGGGCCGTGGTCGCCGGTTCCGAGGATGCGCGGGCCGGGTGGGGGGACCGCGCGGGGCCGGGAGGCGGGAAGTGGTGCGGTCACCTGGCGGCGTGGTGCCGGCCGCGGGGTCGCCGAGGGCGTCGAGGTCGGAGGGGTGACCACCACCGCGTGGGTCGCCGTCGAGTCCGTGCCGGGGCCGGTGATGCGGGAGACGCCGTACCCGAGCGCGCAGGTGGCGACCAGCACCCCGGAGAACATGGCCACGCCGGCCACTCTTCTCGCTCCTACACGCATGAGCGTCAGTCTCGCGTCCGAGTGCCACCCCGGGCGCGCGACGCTCCGGCCACCCGCCTGCATAAGGTGGCCGTCGTGACGCCTCACCCCACGCCGCTACGCGCAGCGCTCGCACCGCCGCAGGGACCCCGATGACGCGCGCCGACCTGGAGAAGAAGCCTGCCGAGGTGCAGGCGATGTTCGACGACGTCGCCCCTCGATACGACCTCACCAACGACGTCCTCTCCCTCGGGCAGGACCGGCGCTGGCGGCACGAAGTCGTCAAGGCCGTCGGCCCGTCGCCCGGTGAGCACATCCTCGACCTGGCGGCGGGCACCGGTACGTCGTCCCAGCCGTTCCTCGACGCGGGCGCCCGGGTCGTGCCCTGCGACTTCTCCGTCGGCATGCTCCGGGTGGGCAAGCAGCACCGCGGGCACCTGCCGTTCACGGCAGGGGACGCGACCCGGCTGCCGTTCGCCGACGACACCTTCGACGCCGTGACGATCTCCTTCGGGCTGCGCAACATCGTCGACCCTGACGCAGGGCTGCGCGAGATGCTGCGCGTCACCCGGCCCGGCGGGCGCCTGGTGGTCTGCGAGTTCAGCTCGCCGACCTGGTCACCGTTCCGCACGGTCTACATCGAGTACCTGATGCGCGCCCTGCCCACCGTGGCCCGGGCGGTCTCCTCGAGCCCCGACGCCTACGTCTACCTCGCCGAGTCGATCCGCGCCTGGCCCGACCAGCCGGGCCTGGCCGACCGCATCGGCCAGGCAGGCTGGAACCACCCCGAGTGGCGCAACCTCTCCGGCGGGATCGTCGCCCTGCACCGCGCTACGGCCTGAGCCACCCACCGCGGCCGAGCCCGCGCAGCGGGCGAAGGGCATCGAGCGAAGCGAGATCGAGCCGACCGGGCCCTGGGTCTTCCGCTGATCGGCGGTTGCTTCGTCGGCTCACGGTCACTTGTAGTTACGCCGACAGGGCAGTTTCGGTCGCTCCCCCGCTTCGCTCCTCCGAACCGAAACGGCCCGGTCGGCTCGAATCTCGCTTCGCTCGATGCCCCGCTGCGCTCGAGCGCTACGCGCTCAGGGCATGGGGGTGTGCACGCACAGGACGTTGCCGTCCGGGTCCTTGAACCAGGCAGACTTGAAGTCGCCCATCGAGGCGATGTGGTCGACGGTCTTGAGCTGCGGCAGGTCGTAGTCCTCGAAGGCAACGCCCTGGGTCTCGAGCTCCTTGACCTGCTGCTCGACGTCCTCGACGGCGAAGCTCATCGCCGTGCTCTCGTTGCGGGTGCCGCCGGGGCGCGGGAGCAGCACGAGCGTGGTGCCGCCCTCCAGGCTGAACATCGCGGACCCTTCGAACTCGTCGAGTCCCCGGTACTGGAGACCGACCTTCTCCTCGTAGAACTTCCTGGCCCGGTCGACGTCCTCGACCGGGAGCATCACGGACACTGCGCCTGTTGCGAGCGACATCTGCTCACCTTCCTCGGGATGGGAATTTCAGCCTGCGCGCGGTGCCCTGACCCGGCAAGGGACGAATGCCGCCACTTCCGGGAACGGTGTCAAATAGACAACACGTGTGTTGGCTAAATGTGCTGGTCAGAGGGGAATTTGCACCGTCGGGGGAGGGTTCGCGCGATGTGATCCAGACCTCTATGCTGATGCCCGTCACGAGTTCGTGAAGACATTCACATGTTCACGAATGCGGTGCCGATCGAGGAGGATCATGGAGCTCTACACGCCGGTTCTGGCGCTGATGATCCTCGCCGCCGGGTTCGCGATCTTCTCGGTCGTGATGAGCGCGGTCGTCGGGCCGAAGCGCTACAACCGCGCGAAGCTGGACTCCTACGAGTGCGGCATCGAGCCCACTCCCCAGCCGGTGGGCGGGGGCCGGTTCCCGGTCCGCTACTACATCACCGCGATGATGTTCATCGTCTTCGACATCGAGATCGTCTTCCTCTACCCGATCGCGGTCGCGTTCGACCAGATGGCGCTGTTCGGGCTGGTCGAGATGCTGCTGTTCATCGTCCCGGTGTTCGTCGCCTACGTGTACGTGTGGCGTCGTGGCGGCCTCGAGTGGGACTGACCCTGACCGACCGGCGACCGACCTAGGGCAACGAAGCAGAAGGACTGAGCACCATGGGACTCGAGGAGAAGCTCCCGAGCGGCGTACTGCTGACGACCGTCGAAGGTGTCGCCGGCTACATGCGCAAGGCGTCCTTCTGGCCGGCGACGTTCGGCCTCGCCTGCTGCGCCATCGAGATGATGACCAGCGGTGGTCCGAAGTACGACCTCGCCCGCTTCGGCATGGAGGTCTTCCGCGCCAGCCCGCGCCAGGCCGACCTGATGATCGTGGCCGGCCGCGTCAGCCAGAAGATGGCCCCGGTGCTGCGCCAGATCTACGACCAGATGGCCGAGCCCAAGTGGGTGCTCGCGATGGGTGTCTGCGCCAGCTCCGGCGGGATGTTCAACAACTACGCGGTCGTCCAGGGCGTCGACCACGTGGTGCCGGTGGACATGTACCTCCCCGGCTGCCCGCCCCGGCCCGAGATGCTGATCGACGCGATCCTCAAGCTCCACGACCAGGTCCAGCACGCCAAGCTCGGCGCCAACCGTCTCGAGGAGATCGAGGCCAACGAGGAAGCCGGCCTCAACGCCCTGCCCACCAGCCAGATGAAGGGGCTGATGAGCTGATGGCCCCGGAGAACAACGACGACAGCGGCACCCGACCCGACGAGCCGGCAGAGGGCCGGCCGGAGGGTCTGGACGTCATCGCCGGCACCCAGGACCACAGCCTCGACACCGTCCGCGAGACCTCCGACGAGGTCATCGCCCGTCGCCGGGGGATGTTCGGCGTCAGCGGCACGGGCGACACCTCCGGCTACGGCGGCCTCACCCGCGCCGTCGAGATGCCCGGCTCCACCCAGCCTCCCTTCGGCGGCTGGATGGACGACGTGGCGTCGGCCCTGGCCGAGGCGACCCGCGCCGCCGGTCTGGAGAGCGCCGTCGAGAAGATCGTCGTGCACCGCGGCGAGATCACCTTCTTCGTACGCCGCGAGGACCTGCCGGCCACCGTGAAGGTGTTTCGTGACGACGAGAAGCTGCGCTTCGAGTTCTGCTCAGGGCGTCAGCGGGGTGCACTACCCCGACGACACCGGCCGTGAGCTGCACGCCGTCTACCACCTGCTCTCCATGACCCACAACCGCCGGGTCCGGCTCGAGGTGACCTGTCCCGACGCCGACCCGCACATCCCGAGCGTGGTCGCGACGTACCCCACCAACGACTGGCACGAGCGCGAGACCTTCGACTTCTTCGGCATCGTCTTCGACGGCCACCCCGCGCTCACCCGCATCCAGATGCCCGACGACTGGCCGGGCCACCCCCAGCGCAAGGACTACCCGCTGGGTGGAATCCCCGTCGAGTACAAGGGCGGGACGATTCCTCCCCCTGATCAAAGGAGGTCGTACAGCTGATGGCGACTCTTCCTTCCCATTGCCCTGCCCAGCGGGTAGTCGAGGACGCTCTGTCTGATGGCGGCCTCCGGCCGCGGGGCCTGGGTGGCATCCCTGTGGAGTACAAGGGCGGCACGATTCCACCGCCCGACCAGCGGAGGTCTTACTCATGACCGAAACCACCGAGGACGCCTACGCCCCCTCCTCCGAGACCAGCCAGGGCCGCGTCTTCACCGTGACCGGCCAGGACTGGGACTCCGTGGTCGAGGGCGTCTCGGACGAGCACGACAACAAGGTCGTGGTCAACATGGGTCCCCAGCACCCGTCGACCCACGGGGTGCTGCGGCTGATCCTGGAGCTCGAGGGTGAGACGGTCACCGAGGCCCGCTGCGGGATCGGCTACCTGCACACCGGCATCGAGAAGAACATGGAGTACCGCTCCTGGGTGCAGGGCGTCACCTTCTGCACGCGGATGGACTACCTGAGCCCCTTCTACAACGAGGCCACCTACGTCTTCGGCGTGGAGCGGCTGCTCGACATCGAGGACCAGATCCCGGAGAAGGCGCAGGTCATGCGCGTCCTCCTGATGGAGCTCAACCGGATCTCCTCCCACCTCGTCTGCATCGCCACCGGCGGCATGGAGATCGGCGCGCTCACGGTGATGACCATCGGGTTCCGTGAGCGTGAGCTGGTCCTCGACCTGTTCGAGCTGATCACCGGCCTGCGGATGAACCACGCGTTCATCCGTCCCGGTGGCGTCTCCCAGGACCTGCCGGCGGGTGCGCTCGACCAGATCCGTGACTTCATCAAGCTGATGAAGAAGCGCCTGCCCGAGTACGCCGCGCTGTGCAACGCCAACCCGATCTTCAAGGCCCGCCTCGAAGGGGTGGGACACCTCGACCTCGCGGGCTGCCTGGCCCTCGGCCTCTCCGGCCCGCCGCTGCGCGCGACCGGCTACCCCTGGGACCTGCGCAAGAGCCAGCCCTACTGCGGCTACGAGGACTACGAGTTCGACGTACAGACCTGGGACACCGCCGACGCCTACGGCCGGTTCCGGATCAGGCTCAACGAGATGTGGGAGTCCCTGCGCATCGTCGAGCAGGCCGTGGAGCGGCTGCACGGTCTCGACGGCGCCCCCGTCATGATCGCCGACAAGAAGATCGCCTGGCCCAGCCAGCTGGCCATCGGCAGTGACGGCATGGGCAACAGCCTCGACCACATCAGGCACATCATGGGCGAGTCCATGGAGGCCCTCATCCATCACTTCAAGCTGGTCACGGAGGGCTTCCGCGTCCCCGCCGGTCAGGCCTACGTGCCGATCGAGTCGCCGCGTGGAGAGCTCGGCGCCCACGTCGTCTCCGACGGCGGCACTCGCCCGTTCCGCGCGCACTTCCGCGATCCGTCGTTCACCAACCTCCAGGCGACCTCGGTGATGAGCGAGGGCGGCATGGTCGCCGACGTCATCGTCGCGATCGCCTCGATCGACCCCGTGATGGGAGGAGTGGACAGATGACCGAGGGACGAATCCCCGGCGTCGACGACGGCACCAACGCCCCGGGCGTCTCCACGACCCAGATCACCCAGGAGCCGGCCCTCGACCCGACGACGTACGCCGAGCTCGAGGAGATCGCCGCCCGCTACCCGCAGGCGCGCTCCGGCCTGCTGCCGATGCTGCACCTCGTGCAGAGCGTCGAGGGCCGGGTCACCTCGCGCGGCATCGAGGCCTGCGCCGAGATCCTCGGCATCAGCGCGGCCGAGGTCAGTGGGGTCGCCACCTTCTACACGATGTACAAGCGTCGGCCTGTCGGCGACTACCACGTCGGCGTCTGCACCAACACGCTCTGCGCGATCATGGGCGGCGACCTGATCTTCGAACGCCTCAAGGACCACCTCGACATCGGCAACGACGAGACCACCGACGACGGCAAGGTCACCCTCGAGCACGTCGAGTGCAACGCGGCCTGCGACTTCGCTCCGGTGATGATGGTCAACTGGGAGTTCATGGACAACATGACGCCCGAGTCGGCCACCCAGCTCGTCGACGACCTCCGCTCGGGCGCGGAGGTCCACTCCACCCGCGGTCCCCGCGTGGTCACCTGGCGCCAGGCCGAGCGGGTGCTGGCCGGTTTCCCCGACGGACTCGCCGACGAGGGCCCCTCGGCCGGGCCGGCCTCCCTGGTGGGCCTGAACATCGCGCGCGAGCAGGGATGGCGGGCCCCCTCCGTCAAGGAGGCCCACCAGTCCGCACGCCAGGCCGACGCGGCCGAGGGAGACACCGCGGCCGACAAGGCCGAAGGCAGCCACGAGGCCGAGCACAAGGAGTCCGAGTCCCGGGTCGAGGAGTCCCCGGCCGGGGCCAAGCACGAGGACAACCCACAGAACCCGGGTGGTGACGAGAAGTGACCGATGTCCTCACACCAGTCCTCACCGACAACTGGGATGCCGACCGCTCGTGGACGCTCCAGGCCTACGAGGACCAGGGCGGGTACGCCGCCCTGAAGACCGCCCTGTCGATGCCGCAGGACGACATCGTCGAGGCGGTCAAGGCCTCCAACCTCCGGGGCCGCGGCGGGGCCGGCTTCCCGACGGGGATGAAGTGGGGCTTCATCCCGCAGGACAACCCCAAGCCCAAGTACCTCGTGGTCAACGCCGACGAGTCCGAGCCCGGGACCTGCAAGGACATCCCGCTGATGATGGCCAGCCCGCACACGCTCATCGAGGGCGTCATCATCAGCTCCTACGCGATCCGCGCCAACCACGCGTTCATCTACGTGCGCGGTGAGGTGCTCCACGTCGTCCGTCGGCTCCAGCGCGCGGTGGAGGAGGCCTACCTGGCCGGCCACCTCGGCGAGGACATCCATGGCTCGGGTTACGGCCTCGACCTCGTCATCCACGCCGGCGCAGGCGCCTACATCTGCGGCGAGGAGACCGCGCTCCTCGACTCGCTCGAGGGACGCCGCGGCCAGCCCCGGCTGCGGCCCCCGTTCCCGGCCGTCGCGGGTCTCTACGCCAGTCCTACGGTGATCAACAACGTCGAGTCGATCGCCTCGGTGCCGAGCATCATCGACCGCGGTGCCGAGTGGTTCGCCTCCATGGGCACCGAGAAGTCGAAGGGCTACGGGATCTTCTCGCTTTCGGGGCACGTGACCAACCCGGGCCAGTTCGAGGCACCGCTCGGCATCACCCTGCGCGAGCTGATCGAGCTGGCCGGCGGCATGCGCGAGGGCCACGAGCTGAAGTTCTGGACCCCCGGCGGCTCCAGCACCCCCCTGCTCACCGACGCGCACCTCGACGTACCCCTCGACTTCGAGGCGGTGGGCGAGGCCGGGTCGATGCTCGGCACCCGCGCCCTGCAGATCTTCGACGAGACCACCTGCGTGGTCCGGGCGGTGCTGCGCTGGACGGAGTTCTACAAGCACGAGTCCTGCGGCAAGTGCACCCCGTGCCGTGAGGGCACCTGGTGGCTGACGCAGACACTGGCGAAGCTCGAGCAGGGCCAGGGTTCCGAGGACGACCTCGACACGCTGCTCGACCTGTGCGACAACATCCTGGGCCGGTCGTTCTGTGCGCTGGCCGACGGGGCGGTCAGCCCGATCAGTTCATCGATCGAGTACTTCCGGGACGAGTACGTCGCCCACCTCACGGGGGGCGGGTGCCCGTTCGACCGCGACGCGTCCGCGATCTTCACACGGGTGGGTGCCAGCGCATGACGGTTTCGACGAGCTCGGGCGGGGTCTCCACGTCGGAGGCTTCGACAGGCTCCACCACCGGGGTGGAGAAGTCCGACGAGGTGACGCTCACCATCGACGGCGTGGAGGTGTCGGTCCCGAAGAACACCCTGGTGATCCGGGCCGCCGAGCAGATCGGCGTGCAGATCCCGCGGTTCTGCGACCACCCGCTGCTCGCTCCTGTTGGTGCCTGCCGGCAGTGCCTGGTGATGGTGCCCGACGGCGGCAACGGCCGGCCGATCCCCAAGCCGCAGGCGTCGTGCACGCTGACCGTGGCCGACGGGATGGTGGTCAACACCCAGGCCACCGACGCGAAGGCCGACAAGGCCCAGCAGGGCGTGATGGAGCTCCTGCTGATCAACCACCCGCTCGACTGCCCGGTGTGCGACAAGGGCGGTGAGTGCCCGCTGCAGAACCAGGCGATGAGCAACGGCCGCGGCGAGAGCCGATTCAAGGCGCAGAAGCGGGTGTTCCCCAAGCCGATCAACATCTCCGCGCAGGTGCTGCTCGACCGTGAGCGGTGCGTGCTGTGTGCGCGCTGCACGCGCTTCTCCGAGCAGATCGCGGGAGACCCGTTCATCGCCCTGATCGAGCGCGGTGCGCTCCAGCAGGTCGGCATCTACGAGAAGGAGCCCTTCGAGAGCTACTTCTCCGGCAACACCATCCAGATCTGCCCGGTCGGCGCGCTCACCTCGTCGGCGTACCGCTTCCGCTCGCGGCCCTTCGACCTGGTCTCCACCCCGTCGATTGCCGAGATCGACGCGTGCGGCTCGGCGATCCGCGTCGACCACCGCCGCGGCAAGGTGATGCGCCGGCTCTCCGGGGACGACCCCGAGGTCAACGAGGAGTGGATCACCGACAAGGACCGCTTCGCCCACCGCTACGCGAACCTCGACGACCGGCTCGGCTACCCGATGGTCCGCGACGAGCCCGGTCCCGATGGTGCTCGCGGTGAGCTCCGGCCCGCGAGCTGGCCCGAGGCGTTCGTGGTGGCCGCCCGCGGCCTGGCCGCTGCGCGCGAGGCCGGACGTGTCGGCGTCCTCACCGGTGGCCGGCTGACCGCCGAGGACAGCTACGCCTACTCGAAGTTCGCCCGGGTCGCCCTCGGCACCAACGACATCGACTTCCGCGCTCGCGCACACTCCGCGGAGGAGGCCGAGTTCCTGGCCGCACACGTGGCCGCGACCGGTCCGGCCGGCGGCGCGGTCACCTACGCCGACCTCGAGTCCGCCCGGTCGGTCGTCCTCGTCGGCTTCGAGCCCGAGGACGAGGCCGGCACCATCTTCCTGCGGCTGCGCAAGGCGGCTCGCGGACGCCTGCTGCCGATCCACTCGATCGCGCCGTTCACCTCGCGCGGGCTCCACAAGATGTCCGGGACGCTGATCCCGACGCGGCCGGGTGACGAGCCCGCCGCGATCGAGGCGCTGGCCCACGGTGCCTCGTCAGGCTCAGGTCGGGAGGCCGTCCCCGTGGACACCGGGACGGTGATCCTCGTCGGTGAGCGGATGGCCGCCGTACCGGGCGCACTGTCCGCCGTCTCGAAGCTCGCCATGACCACGGGCGCCCGCGTGGCGTGGATCCCACGCCGCGCCGGCGACCGCGGTGCCGTCGAGACCGGCGCCCTGCCGCACCTGCTGCCCGGAGGCCGTCCGGTCGCAGACCCAGCCGCTCGGGTCGACCTGGCCACGGCCTGGGGCGTGGACAGCCTGCCGGAGAAGGTCGGGCGTGACGGTGCCAGGATCATCCGACGTGCGGCCAAGGGCAAGACGCGCGGTCTCGTCATCGGTGGTGTCGACCTCGACGACCTGGACGACCCCGCGCTCGCGCGCAAGGCCGTCGCGAGGGCTGACTTCGTCGTCGCCCTCGAGGTGCGCCGCTCGGAGGTGACCAACGGTGCCGACGTGGTCTTCCCGGTGGCGCCGGTGACCGACCGGTCCGGCACGTTCGTGAACTGGGAGGGCCGGGTGCGCCAGTTCGGGAAGGTCCTGCACAACCCGTCCTCGCTGCCGGACCTGCGGGTGCTGGCCGGCATCGCCGAGGAGATGGGCTCACCCCTCGGCTTCCGCACCTCCGAGCAGGTGTGGGACGAGATGGTCCAGGTGGGACCGTGGGACGGCGAACGTCCGACCATGCCCGAGTCCGTGGTTTCGACAGGCTCAACCGACGGGAGTGAGGGTTCCCTGGTACTCGCCTCCTGGAAACAGCTCATCGACGACGGCCGGATGCAGGACGGCGACGAGGAGATGCGGGCCACGGCACGCAAGCCGGTGGTCCTGGTCGGTCCGGCCACGCTGGAGGCCCTGGGTGCGACCGCAGGCGAGACCGTGACGCTGACCGGGCCGCTCGGCTCGCTCGACCTGCCGGTGGGCGTGGCCGACCTTGCCGAGGGCACCGTCTGGGCGCCGGCGAGTGCGCCCGGCGCGTCGGTACGCCGCCTCGTGGGTCCGGCCGGCTGCTCGGTCTCGATCACCACCATCGTCGGAGGCGACCAGTGAGCGCGCTGCTGACCCCGCTGGCCACCGAGAGCCTCGGAGCCTTCGGGCGCGACCCGTGGTGGCTGATCATCATCAAGGCCGTGCTGATCTTCGTGGTCCTGGTGCTGCTGACGCTGTTCAACATCTGGTGGGAGCGGCGCGTGGTGGCACGGATGCAGCACCGCATCGGCCCCAACGTGCATGGTCCCTTCGGCCTGCTCCAGAGCCTCGCCGACGGCGTGAAGCTGGCGCTGAAGGAAGACATCATCCCCAAGGCCGCCGACAAGCTGGTCTTCATCCTGGCGCCGGTGATCGCGACCGTCCCCGCGTTCGTGGCCTTCGCGGTGATCCCGTTCGGTCCCGAGGTCGAGGTGCCGTTCTCCGACATCACCACGCCGCTGCAGCTGACCGACATGCCGGTCGCGGTGATCTTCATCTTCGCGATCGCCTCGATCGGCATCTACGGCATCGTGCTCGGCGGCTGGTCGAGCGGGTCGACGTACTCCCTGCTCGGCGGGCTGCGCTCGAGCGCGCAGATGATCTCCTACGAGGTCGCGATGGGGTTGGCGTTCGTCGCGGTGTTCCTGCACGCCGGCTCGATGTCGACCTCGGAGATCGTGGAGTCGCAGAAGGACGTCTGGTTCGCGTTCACGCTGATCCCGTCGTTCGTCATCTACGTGATCGCCATGATCGGCGAGACGAACCGGGCGCCGTTCGACCTCCCCGAGGCCGAGGGCGAGCTGGTCGGCGGGTTCCACACCGAGTACTCCTCGCTGAAGTTCGCACTCTTCTTCCTGGCGGAGTACATCAACATGGCCACCGTCTCCGCTCTCGCCGCCACCCTGTTCCTCGGCGGCTGGCGCGCACCGTGGCCGATCTCGCTCTGGGACGGCGCCAACGAGGGCTACTGGCCGTTCCTCTGGTTCATGCTCAAGGTGCTGTTCTTCATCTACATCTTCATCTGGCTGCGCGGCACGCTGCCGCGCCTGCGCTACGACCAGTTCATGGCGTTCGGCTGGAAGATCCTGATCCCGTTCTCGGTGGTGTGGATCATCGCGGTCGCCGCGATCCGCGTGGTCGACCTGCGCGGCGGGTTCGACCGCAGCTGGCTCATCGGCATCGCGGCCGCGCTCGCGGTCGTCCTCGTGGTGCTGCTGTTCATCCCGGAGCGGGAGGACACGACCGGGGAGGCCGGGGTCGAGGAGTTCGACGCCTTCGCCGGTGGGTATCCCGTCCCGCCCATGCCGACCGGGACCGAGACCGACCAGCACGTGGCGACTGGACAGGTCTCGACCAGGCCCGACAACCAAGGAGGTCAGGGCTGATGGCGACCCTGAAGGAACAGCTCTGGGACCCGGTCGCCGGGTTCGGGGTCACTTTCCGGACGATGTTCCGCAAGGTCGTCACCGAGCAGTACCCGTTCGAGAAGTTCCCCACGGCTCCCCGGTTCCACGGCCGGCACCAGCTGAACCGGTGGCCCGACGGTCTCGAGAAGTGCATTGGTTGCGAGCTGTGTGCGTGGGCCTGTCCGGCGGACGCGATCTACGTGGAGGGTGCGTCGAACACCGAGGACGAGCGCTTCAGCCCCGGTGAGCGCTACGGCCGCGTCTACCAGATCAACTACCTGCGCTGCATCCTGTGCGGCCTGTGCATCGAGGCGTGCCCCACGCGAGCGCTGACGATGACCAACGAGTACGAGCTGGCCGACAACAACCGCGCCGACCTCATCTACGAGAAGCAGGACCTGCTCGCCCCGCTGCTTCCCGGGATGGAGCAGCCCCCGCACCCGATGCGCCTCGGCGAGGACGAGGGCGACTACTACCGCGGCACCCTGCGTCGTCAGGACGTGTCGAGCGACGAGGCAGTCGAGGGAGGTCACGCATGATCGCCTTCTGGATCCTCGCTCCCGTGATGGTCGTCTGTGCGCTGGGCCTCCTCTTCGCCCGCAAGGCCGTGCACTGCGCCCTGCTGCTGGCGGTCGTGATGATCAGCCTCGCGGTGCTGTACGCCGTGCAGGACGCACCGTTCCTGTTCGCGGTCCAGATCATCGTCTACACGGGCGCGATCCTGATGCTCTTCCTCTTCGTGCTGATGCTCGTCGGCGTGGACTCCTCCGACTCCGTGGTCGAGACGATCCGCGGCCAGCGGCTGTTCGCGGCGCTCGTGGGTCTTCTCTTCGGAGTCACCCTGGTGCTCGGTGTCGCCCAGGTCTCCGTCGGCGCCGTCACGGGTCTCGACCAGGCCAACGAGCAGGGCAACGTGCCCGCCATCGCGCAGGTGCTGTTCACCAAGTACGTCTTCGCCTTCGAGGTCACCTCCGCGCTGCTGATCACCGCCGCCCTCGGCGCGATGGTCCTCGCCCACCGCGAGCGGCTCACGCCGAAGCTGAGCCAGCGCGAGACGGCTGCCCGGCGGATGCGTGACTATGCCGAGCACGGCAAGCACCTCGGTCCGCTGCCCCCACCGGGCGTCTTCGCCCGCCACAACGCCGTCGACACACCGGCGCTGCTGCCCGACGGCACCCCGGCCGAGTCGTCGATCTCCCGGGTGCTGGCGGCCCGCGGCTCGGTCAAGCAGGCCCCCGGGAGCGTCACCCAGGTCGAGCGGATCGGCGGCAGCGACGAGACCGTGGCCCCCAGAGACGACTCGGCCGAGGGAGGTGCCGGCCGTTGAACACCCCAATCGACTGCTCGCTCCGAGGCCCTAGTCGTGTCCGGGCCGGCGCGCCGCTCCGCTCACACTCGATCGGGGACCCCGCATGAGCGCCACCCCATTCGTGGTCCTGTCCGCGATCCTGTTCACGATCGGTGCGGTCGGTGTCCTCACGCGCCGCAACGCGATCGTGGTGTTCATGTGTGTCGAGCTGATGCTCAACGCCAGCAACCTTGCGCTGATCACCTTCTCCCGCACCAACGGCAACCTCGAGGGCCAGATCGCTGCGTTCTTCGTGATGGTCGTGGCAGCCGCCGAGGTCGTCGTCGGGCTCGCGATCATCATGACCATCTTCCGCACCCGTCGCTCGGCCTCGGTCGACGACGCCAGCCTGCTGAAGTACTGAGAGGCCATCGCTTGTACACCTCTGCCTTGAACGTGCTCGCCGAGGAGGGACACGGCGCCGTTCCGGTCGTCGACCCCAGCGCTGCCGGGTCGTTGGCGCTGCCGCTGGTGCTGGTCGTGGTGCTCCCGGCCGTCGGTGCCGTCGTGCTGCTGCTCGGTGGTCGCCGGACCGACCCGTGGGGTCACCTGCTGGGCTGCGCGACGGTGCTCGGCTCGTTCGTGCTCTCGCTGTTCCTGTTCTTCTCGATCCTCGGGCGGGACCCCAGCGACCGTCAGATCAGCACCGATCTCTGGACCTGGATCAGCACCGGAGATTGGGACATCAAGCTCGGGTTGCTCTACGACCCGCTGTCGGCGCTGTTCCTGCTGCTGATCACCGGTGTCGGCGGCCTGATCCACGTCTACTCGATCGGCTACATGGAGCACGACGACCGTCGGCGCCGCTTCTTCGGCTACCTGAACCTGTTCGTGGCCGCGATGCTGATGCTGGTCCTCGCCTCCGACTACGTCGGCATCTTCCTGGGCTGGGAGGGCGTGGGCCTCGCGTCGTACCTGCTGATCGGGTTCTGGCAGTACAAGCCCTCGGCTGCGGCCGCCGCCAAGAAGGCGTTCGTGATCAACCGCGTCGGTGACATCGGCCTGTCCCTCGGCATCGGCCTGATCTTCGTCACCTTCGGCACCACCTCCTTCGACAGGCTCTCCGAGCTCACCTCGGGCGCCTCGCAGGGCGTGATGACCGCGATCGGTCTGCTGCTCCTGCTGGCCGCTTGCGGAAAGTCTGCGCAGTTCCCGCTGCAGACCTGGCTGCTGGACGCCATGGAAGGCCCTACGCCGGTGTCGGCGCTGATCCACGCGGCGACCATGGTGACCGCGGGCGTCTACCTGGTCGTCCGGTCACAGTTCGTCTTCGAGTACACCGCCGACGGGCGCCTCGCCGTCGCGGTCGTCGGCACCATCACGCTGCTGATGGGTGCCTGGATCGGGTGCGCCAAGGACGACATCAAGAAGGTCCTGGCCGGCTCGACGATGAGCCAGATCGGCTACATGATGCTCGCCGCCGGGCTCGGCGTGGCCGGCTACGCGTTCGCGATCTTCCACCTGCTCACGCACGGCTTCTTCAAGGCCAACATGTTCCTCGGTGCCGGCTCGGTGATGCACGGCACCAACGACGACGTCGACATGCGCCACTACGGCGCACTTCGCAAGCTGATGCCCGTGACGTTCCTGACCTTCGCGATGGGCTACCTCGCCATCATCGGGTTCCCCGGCTTCGCCGGCTTCTGGTCGAAGGACAAGATCATCGAGACTGCGCTGGCGCAGAACGTCTGGCTCGGCATCGGTGCCCTGATCGGCGCGGGTGTGACGGGCTTCTACATGACGCGCCTGATGCTGATGACCTTCTTCACCAAGAAACGCTGGGAGGAGGGCGTGCACCCGCACGAGTCGCCGAAGGTGATGACCGTCCCCCTGATCGTGCTGGCCGCGCTGTCGGTCCTCGGCGGGCTGTTGCTGCTGAACGACTGGATCGTGACGTTCCTGTCGCCGGTGACCGGGACGGCCCCGCACGAGGAGCCGCCACTGCCGGCCATCGTGATCACCCTGCTCGTCGTCGCCGTGGTCGCCGCCGGCGTTGGCCTTGCCTGGCTGGTCTTCGGCCGCCGCGACATCCCGCGCCTGGCGCCCTCCCGGGTCTCGGTGTTCACCGCCGCCGGCCGCAACGAGCTCTACGGTGACGCCTTCAACGACGCGATCATCGTCGGTCCCGGCAAGCGCTTCACCTCGGGACTCACGGCCTTCGACGCCGGTGTCGTCGACGGCGGTGCCATGGGTACCGCCTCGGCCTTCGGTGGGGCCTCCGGTCGGCTGCGACTGTCCCAGAACGGCTTCGTCCGCTCCTACGCGCTCTCCCTGCTCGGCGGCGCCGCCCTCGTCCTCCTCGCCCTCGTGGTGGTGAATCTCGGATGACCATCCCCTGGCTGACCATCCTGCTGGCGCTTCCGATCCTCGGGTCGATCGTGCTGGTGGCGCTCCCGGCCCGCCCCGGGTCCGCGCTTGCCAAGCAGGTCGCCCTCGGGTTTTCCCTGCTGACGCTCGCCCTCGGCGTCGCCCTCGCCATCGGGTACGACCCCGGTGGCGGGATGGACTTCACCGAGGACGTCATCTGGATCAAGCTCTTCGGTGCCCACTACGCGTTGGGACTCGACGGCGTCGGCCTGACGCTGGTGCTGCTCACCGTGATCCTGACGCCCGTCGTGATGCTGGCGTCGTGGAACGACGGCGACATCGGTTCGTGGGGCGCCAAGGGATTCTTCGCCTGGATCCTCGCGCTCGAGGGCCTGTCGATCGGGGTCTTCGCGGCGACGGACGTGTTCCTCTTCTACGTCTTCTTCGAGGCGACGCTGATCCCGGTCTACTTCCTGGTCGCGGGCTACGGCGGCCCCGAGCGGGTGCGGGCTGCCGTGAAGTTCCTGCTCTACTCGCTGTTCGGCGGGCTGGTCATGCTCGCCTCGGTGATCGCGCTCTACGTCGAGTCCGCGAAGACCGACGCGGGTCCGACGTACCTCGTTTCCGAGCTGGCCGAGATCGACTTCGGCACGGACGTCGGACGGTGGATGTTCCTCGGCTTCTTCATCGCCTTCGCCATCAAGGCTCCGATGTTCCCGGT
>CAVRQA010000023.1:0-143789 GCA_963723255.1 uncultured Actinomycetota bacterium | reverse complement strand
GGCCTCAGTCAGCGTCCTCCTTGGACCGCATCGCCTCGTACTTCGACGAGGCGCGCTCCGCGCGTCCCTGGACGACGGCCGCGAACCGCTCGCGCTGGGGGGCGAGGTACTTCCACGACAGGAGTGCCGAGACGACGAGCGCACGCGAGGAACGGCCACACCAGGGCGCCCGTCCGGCCGAAGAGCCCGACGTAGATCCATCCGAGCACGGCGTAGCAGCCCACGAAGATGGCCAGCCGGAGGGCGGTGTAGATCGCGAAGGCCTTCATGTCTCGACGATAACCGGCGACCATTTACCCTTGAGCCATGCTCCGGTTCGTGGTCTTCCTCGCCTTCTTCGCGGCGGTGGTCTACGCGTTCTTCTGGCTGCTCAACCGACGCAGCCGCGGCGGGGGCAATGGCGCCAAGCGGATCCCGCCCGGTCCCAGGGGTCCGGATGACGACGAGGAGTTCCTGCGCGAGCTCGACTGGCAGCGACGACGCACCCGGCACCCGGGCGAGGAGGAGCCCACCTAGCGCGCGCTCTGCGGCGACTACTCGAGCGGGCGTACGACGGCCGTCGGCTCGGGAGCGGCGTACGAGTGCTGGCTGCCGCTGCCGAAGAAGAAGTTGATCCCCACGAAGTTGAACCACAGCGTGGCCAGGCCGACGAGGGCGACCATGGCGGCGGAGCGGCCCTTCCACCCGGAGGTGGCCCGCGCGTGCAGGTAGGCGGCGTACACCACCCAGGTGATGAACGCCCACACCTCCTTGGGGTCCCAGCCCCAGTAGCGACCCCAGGCGTAGTGCGCCCAGATCGGGCCGGCGATCAGCGCCGCGAAGGTCCAGATCGGGAACGCGAACGCGTGCGTGCGGTAGGCGATGCGGTCGAGCACCTCGAGCCGCGGCAGCCGCGCGAGGTAGCCACCACCGACCGGCCGCTGGCCGCCTGCTTCTCCTCCCACCGCTCCTTGAACAGGTACAGCGCCGAGCACATGCCACCGAGCGTGAACGCGCCGGTCGCGATGATCGCGGCGACCACGTGGATCACCAGCCAAGGCGACTGGAGGGCGTCGCGCAGCGGGACGACCGGCGTGTAGAGCACCAGCACGTCGACCATCAGGGTGACCAGCACGAAGCCCGTCACCACCGGGGAGAGCCACGACAGCGAGTAGCGCCGGTAGAGCAGCAGGTAGCCCATGACCACGACCCAGGTGCCGGTCAGGGTGAACTCGTACATGTTTCCCCAGGGCACCCGCACCGGGTCGGCCGCCAGCCCCCGCGCGACGATCGCGATGAAGTGCACGAAGGCTGCGACCACCGTCAGCGCGACGCCGATCCGGCCGAGGCGGTACATCCGCTCGGGCTCCTCCACCGGGGCGGGCTCGGTGGCGCGGGGCGAGCCCGGCGCGGTCCCGGCACCGACGGCCACGGGTTCGGCGACCGTCGTCTCGACAGAGCGACCGGCGGCCCACTGGGCCAGGTGCGTGAGGAACGCCAGGAAGTAGACGACCGCGCATGCGGCGACGGCCTGGTTGCTGAGCACCTCGTACTGCCCGTGGGTCACGACGACTCCCCTGAAGTCTGGCCTGACTGTCCTGCTGCGTGTCCTGCTGTCTGCGTTGCTGGCTCTGCTGCTGGCTGCCCGGTGCCCGGGCGGCCGGCGGCCGGCTGCAACACGGCGACGAGCCCCTCGATCTCACCGGAGAGGTCGCCCCCGGCACTCCGGTCGAGCCCGGCGACCTCGACGAGCGTACGCCCGCCCTCGCGGCGGGTCCGGACCCAGATGCGGCGGGGCCGGATGAACAGCGAGCCGAGCAGCCCGACCAGCGCGAGGACCACTCCGCTGAGCGCGATCAGCTGGCCGGGCGTGTGGCTCACCTGCAGCTTCACGTAGCGGCTGACCCCGTCGAAGGTGACGGTGCCGAGCCCGTCGGGCAGCTGCGCGCTACGCCCCATCGCCAGGTCGAGCCGCAGCGGCTTGCCCTCGGCGTCGCGGATCGGCTCCAGGTCCTTCTTCTGCAGCGCGTAGACCGACTGCGGCGTCCCCGAGTCCAGGCCGAGGTCGCCGCGGTAGGCGAGCATCGAGAGGGCCGGGTTGCGGTCGTCGGGGAAGGCCGAGAACGGTCCGCTCGCGCGGGTGAAGGCGTACGTCGGGTAGAACTCGCCCTCCAGACCGATCTGGGTGGCACTCTTCCGGGTTCCGGCGTCGGGACCTTCACCACCCCGAAGGACCGGAAGGTGCTGTCCTCGGGCAGGAACACGACCGGGCCCGAGAACGCCACGCTGCGGTCGGCGTTGCGCACGGTGATGTGCGGTGCGTAGCCGTGGCTCAGCAGGAACACGTCGGTGCCGTCGATCGTCATCGGGTGGTTGACCGAGATCTCCTGCTGCCGCTCGGCCGCACCCGGTGAGGTGCGGTAGGTCAGGTCCGCCGCGAACTTGTGGGCCATCCCGGCCTCGCGGCCCTCGCGGATGAAGGTGACGTCGAAGTCCTCGACGGTGAAGTCGAACGGCTGCAGGTCGCTGGGGTCGAAGAACGTCGCCGGCGCGGAAGTCGTCGTACTGGCTCAGGGTGTTGGCGAACCCGTCCCTGGTCACCACGATCACGCCGCCCTTGAACCCGAAGAGCCCGCCGACCGCGAAGCCGACCAGGACGACCAGCACCGAGAGGTGGAACAGCAGGTTGCCCGCCTCGCGCAGGTACCCCCGCTCCGCGGACACGATCGCCCTCCGAAGCCACCACCCGGTAGCGCTTCCTCCTCAGCCACGCCGCGGCGGTCTCCAGTCGCCGGTGGCGGCCTCCCGGGTTGAGCTCGTCGAACCACCACCTCCCGGTGCTCCGGCAGCCGGGAGAGGTTCTTCGGCGCCTTCGGCGGCTGCGCACGTACGCCGCGCCAGTACACCCGCATCCGGGGGACGAAGCAGCCCACGAGCGAGATCATCAGCAGGATGTAGATCGCGGAGAACCACACCGAGTCGTAGACCGAGAACAGGCCGAGCTTCTCGTAGATCGGAGTCAGCTCGGGGTGCTGGTCGCGCCACTGGGAGGCGCGCACCGAGTCGACCGCCTCCTGCGGCACGACCGACCCGGGGATCGAGGCGAGCGCGAGCAGGAACAGCAGGATCAGCGCCGTGCGCATCGAGGTGAGCTGGCGCCACGACCAGCGCGCGAACTCGCGCGGGCGCAACGCAGGGGCGGGCTCGTAGCCGGTGGCGGGTCCAGACATCGGCGCTCAGACCCCCGCCTCGTAGCCGGGGAAGAACCAGGTGCGCAGCCAGTCGACGAGCTCGCCCCACCAGCCGGTGACGAGCAGCAGGCCGACGGCGATCAGCATCACCCCACCGATGGCGGTGACCCACTGCTGGTGGCGCCGGACCCAGCCGATCGTGCCCAGCATCCGGCGGTAGGCCAGGGCCGCGATGATGAACGGCAGCCCGAGACCGAGGCAGTACACGAAGCTGAGCAGCGCGCCCCGGCCGGCACTGCCCTCGTTGAGGGCGAGCGCGGTGACCGCGGTCAGGGTCGGGCCGATGCAGGGCGCCCAGCCGAGCCCGAAGAGCACGCCGAGCAGCGGGGCGGCAGCCAGGCCGACGGCCGGGACCTGGTGGATCCGCCAGTCGCGCTGCATCCAGGGGACCGCCCCGAGGAAGACCAGCCCGAGCGCGATGGTCAGCGCTCCCAGCACGATGGTGACCGGTCGCTCGTAGCGGAACAGCCACTCCCCCACGGCTCCGATCAGCGCACCGTAGGAGACGAACACGAACGAGAAGCCGAGCACGAACAGCAACGAGCCGGTGAACATCCGTCCGCGCCGGGCGTCGGCGAGGTCGGCGCCCGAGAGCCCGGTGGTGTAGGAGAGGTAGCCGGGCAGCAGCGGCACCACGCACGGCGAGAAGAACGAGACGAGCCCGGCCACCATCGCGACGGGCACGGCGAGCAGCAGCGAGCCGCTGTAGGCCTGGGTGGCGAACCAGTCGCCGAGGTCCTGCGGAGTCATCCAGCCACGTCCTGCACCAGGTCGACCAGCGTCCGCCGGCTCGGCACCTCACCGAGGATGCTGGCGGCGACCCGGCCCTGACGGTCCAGCACGACCGTGCTCGGGATGGCGCTGGGGTTCAGCGTCCCGTGGAAGGCCAGCAGCGTCCGGCCGGACGGGTCGAAGAAGGAGGCGTAGGGGACGTCGTAGCGACGCTCGAAGGCGAGCCCCTGCTCGGGGCTGGAGTCCTTGGTGTTGACCCCCACGAAGACCACGCCGTCCTTGGCCAGCTCGCGGGACGCGGCGGCCAGGGTGGGCGCCTCCTTGCGGCACGGCGGGCACCAGGAGCCCCACACGTTGAGCACCACGACCTTGCCGGCGTACTCGTCCAGGGAGAGGTCCTCGCCGTCGAGCGTCGTGCCGGAGACCTCGCCCGGCTTCGTGCGCTTGTCCGCGGCGAGGCGGGTGATCAGGCCGGTGCCGTCGACGTAGCCCTTGTCGCCGGTGTCGGCCGAGCGGCCGCAGCCCGACGTCACCGCACCCAGGAGGAGTACGGCGAGCAGGAGTCCGACAGGAGTACGCACCAGGTCAGGACGGGGGCTTGTGCTCTTCGTCGGCACCGCCGGCGGAGAAGGGGGCATGGCGGTCGGCGACCGGGATCAGGTCACCCGCGGGCTCGGAGTAGCCGATGCTGACCAGGCGCTCGTCGTCGAAGGAGAACGAGGTCAGGCTGCACAGCGTGCAGTGGCGCTTGCGGGGGTCGTGCAGGAAGCGCCGGCCCTCGGCCTTGAGCCGGGTGACCCAGATCGGCAGCTGGTGGGAGACCACCACGGCCTCGTGCCCCTCCGCGGTCTCGCGGGCATCGAGCACCGCGGGCCACATCCGCTCCACCACGTGCTTGTAGGGCTCGCCCCACGAGGGGCGGAACGGGTTCCACAGCGCCTTCCAGACCTGCGGCCGCCGCAGGATCGAGTCGCCGACGTCGAAGGGCTTGCCCTCGAAGATGTTGCTGGACTCGATCACCCGGTCGTCGAGCTCGACGTGGAGCCCGCGCACGGCCGCGAGCGGCATCGCGGTCTCCTGGGCCCGCTCGAGCGGGGAGCTCACGATGTGGGTGATGTCGCGCTCGCCGATCCGGTCGGCGACGCGGTCGGCCATCGCGCGACCACGCTCGGAGAGGTGGTAGCCGCTCGAGCGCCCGTAGAGGATGCCCTGCGGGTTGTGCACCTCACCGTGGCGCAGCAGGTGGACGATCGTCTTCACTGGTCGCCCCCGCCTTCGCCGTGGTCGAGCCATCGCTGGTTGAGCCACCGCTGGTTGAGCTTGTCGAAACCAACGCCGCCGCCTCCGCCGCCGCCGGCAGGGCGTCGATCACGTGCTGCAGCGCCCGGTCGTCGTGGGCCGCGGACAGGAACCACGCCTCGTAGGCGCTCGGCGGCAGGTAGACCCCCTGGTCGAGCATCGCGTGGAAGAACGCCCTGAACACGTCGGTGTCCTGGCTCGCGGCGTCCGCGTAGTCCCGCACCGGCCGGCCGCCCGCGGTGAAGAAGACGCTGAACATGTTGCCGCCGGACTGCACGACGTGGGGTACGCCGGCCCGCGTCAGCGCCTCACCGACCGCGGTCGAGAGCGTCTTCGCGGCCGCGTCGATGTGCGCGTAGACCTCGTCGGTCGCGAGGCGCAGGGTGGCCAGGCCGGCGGTGGTGGCCACCGGGTTACCGGAGAGGGTGCCGGCCTGGTAGACCGGCCCGTCCGGGGAGAGCATCGACATCACGTCGGCCCGGCCGCCGAAGGCCGCCGCCGGGAACCCGCCGCCCATCACCTTGCCGAAGGTGACCAGGTCGGGCCGCCAGCCCTCGCGCGCACCGTCGAGGCCCCACTGGCCCTGGCGGGAGACGCGGAACCCGGTCATCACCTCGTCGGAGACGAACAGCGCGCCGTGCGCGGCGCAGGTCTCGGCGAGGAACTGGTTGAAGCCGGGCTCGGGCGGGACCACGCCCATGTTGCCGGGCGAGGCCTCGGTGACCAGGCAGGCGATCTCGGAGCCGCGCTCGTCGAAGGCCGCCTCGACGGCCTCGCGGTCGTTGTAGGGCAGCACCAGCGTCGCCGCGGTCGAGGCGGCCGGGACGCCGGGGGTCCCGGGCACGGCGCCCTCGATCACGGCCCCGTGGGAAAGAGATGGCCAGTCCCGAGCCGGCCTCGGCCAGCAGGGAGTCGACGTGGCCGTGGTAGCAGCCGGCGAACTTCACCACCAGGTCGCGACCGGTGAAGCCGCGCGCGAGCCGGATCGCGGACATGGTGGCCTCGGTGCCCGAGGAGACCAGCCGCACCTTCTCGACCGGCGTCCGGTCCACGATCTCCTCGGCCAGCTCGACCTCGCTCCGCGTCGGGGTGCCGTACGACGTGCCCCGGGTGACCGCATCGTGGACAGCGGCCTCGACCTCGGGGTGGGCGTGGCCGAGCAGCAGTGGACCCCACGAGCAGATCAGGTCGACGTACTCGTTGCCGTCCACGTCACGCAGCCAGGCACCTCGTCCGGAGGCCATGAACCTCGGGGTCCCGCCGACCGCGTTGAAGGCCCTGACCGGGGAGTTCACGCCTCCCGGGGTCACCCGGTGGGCACGCCGGAACCAGTCGGCGGAGGCGTCGCCGAGACGGGTCGACGAGGAGCTGACGGTCTCGGACACAGTGGCATTCTCCCCGACCACCCGAAGCCCGGGCCAACCGCCCGTCACCCGGTCGCCGTGCCGGTTGCTGAATTGTTGATAAACCCGTTCATCTTCGCCCGTCCGAGGCATAGCCTTGACCCAGGCCACACCCTCGGGAGCAGGGCTTGGCGACCTTTGTGTCGTGAGTCACACACGGCGTTTATGCGTGACTCGCGCGGGGAAGGGTCGTTGATGGACGTACCGGGTGGTAACGGGGACCACCTGGGATCGTGTTGGACCCAGGGGAGAGAGCCCACTCAGATGACCACTAGGCCATTGTCCCGTCGGATCAAGGCGTTCACGCTTGTTCCCATCGCCCTGGCGTCGGGGGTGTGGACCGCCAGCCTGGTGACGACCAGCGCGACGGCCACCAGTGCCGACACCAACGGGGAGCTGCCGGACGGCACCAAGGTGCCGACCTCGGCGATCGAGGCTCCGGCGAGCGTGCCCACGCCCGGTGTGATCGCTCCGGCGGTCCCGGAGGGCTCGGCCGACTCGGTGGTCGCGGGCGCCTCCTCCAACGGCATCCCCGCCCCGGCGCTGGCCGCCTACCAGCGCGGCGCCCAGATCATCAACGCCGCCGACAAGTCCTGCAACATCCCCTGGGAGCTGATCGCCGCGATCGGCCGGGTCGAGTCCGACCACGGCCGCTACGGCGGCAACACCCTGAGCGAGGACGGCGGTCTCCAAGCCCGGCATCTTCGGGATCGCGCTGAACGGCAAGAACGGCACCCAGGCCATCAACGACACCGACGGCGGCCAGCTCGACCAGGACACCGTCTATGACCGCGCGGTCGGGCCGATGCAGTTCATCCCCTCGACCTGGCAGGTCGTCAAGGTCGACGCCGACGGCGACGACCAGCGCAACCCCCAGGACATGGACGACGCCGCCCTGGCCACCGCGGTCTACCTGTGCTCGGGCAAGGACAACCTGTCCAACCGCACCGGCCAGGAAGAAGCGGTCTACCGCTACAACCACTCCCAGGACTACGTGAACCTGGTCCTGCGGATCATGGAGGCCTACTCCTCCGGCGACTACACCGCAGTCCCCTCCGGCACCCAGGCCGGCACCTCGTTCTCGCCGTCCTACTCCGCCGCGATCGACAGCTCCTACCAGGCCGCCAAGGAGCGCAAGGCCCGTGAGCGGGCCGCCAAGAAGCGCGCCGCCGAGCAGAGCGGCGGCGGTTCCGGCTCCGGCTCCGGCGGCAGCACCAGCGGCGGCACCGGCAGCCTGCCCGGGACCGACGGCGGCGACACCGGCGGCACCGACACCGGCGGCCTGCCCGGCACCGACGGCGGCGGCGGCGGCGACCCGGTCGGCGACGCGGTCGACAAGTCGGCGACGCGATCGGCGGCGTGACCGGCGGCGGTGGCGGCGGCGGTGGCGGCGACACCGGCGGCGGTGGCGGCGGCGGCGACCCGGTCGGCGACCCGGTCGTGGACGCTCTGCAGCAGCGCTAGCCAGGCCTCGCGTCAGCCCGCTCCATCTCGATGCCTGCAACTGCGGCTCCTGAACTGATCAGACTCACAGCACAGGACCCCCGGCCACCGGCCGGGGGTTCTGTCGTTGTCGGCTAGGTTCACCAGCGTGACCCCTCCCGCCGCGCCGCCGTTCGTGCACCGGCTCCGGGTGCGCTACGTCGAGTGCGACATGCAGGGGCACGTGTTCAACAGCCACTTCTACACCTGGATGGACGTCGCGCACACCGAGTGGCTCCGCGAGGTGCTGGGCCCGCTCGACGTGCTCCACGGCTTCGGGGTCGACGTCGTGGTCGCCGAGTCCTCGGCGCGCTACTTCGCCTCGGCGAGGTTCGACCAGGAGATCGACATCGAGGTCCGGCTGGAGTCGCTGTCCACCACCGCGATGACCACGGTGCACACCTTCCGCCGCGACGAGGAGCTGCTCGTCGAGGGCCGCATCCGCCACGTCTGCGTCGACACGTCCGGCTCCCGGCCGTGGACGAAGACCCCGTGGCCCGACGACGTACGCGCCGCCTTCGCCCCGCTCGCTCGAGTCCGCTAGTCCGGTGGTTTCGAGACGGGCTCGTTCCTCGCCCTCCTCAACCACCGAGGAGCGTCGCGGTCAGCGCGAGAGCAGCCGGGCCGCGTCGAGGGCCCAGTAGGTGAGGATGATGTCGGCGCCGGCCCGGCTGATCGAGGTGAGCACCTCCACGATGGCGGCGTCCCGGTCGATCCAGCCGTTGGCGGCGGCGGCCTCGACCATGGAGTACTCACCCGAGATGTTGTATGCCGCCACGGGGACGTCGACCGCCGCCCGGACCGCGTGCACCACGTCGAGGTAGGACATCGCCGGCTTGACCATCACGATGTCGGCGCCCTCGGAGACGTCGAGCAACGCTTCGCGGACGCCCTCGATCCGGTTGGCCGGGTTCTGCTGGTAGGTCTTCCGGTCGCCGCTGAGCGAGGAGTTCACCGCCTCGCGGAAGGGGCCGTAGAAGGTCGAGGAGTACTTCGCCGAGTAGGCCAGGATGCCCACCTCGGAGTGCTCCTCGGCGTCGAGGGCCCGGCGGATCACGCCGACCTGGCCGTCCATCATCCCGCTCGGACCGACGAGGTCCACGCCCGCCGCCGCCTGGGCCAGCGCCATCTGCCCGTAGATCTCCAGGGTGCGGTCGTTGTCGACCTCGCCGTCGGGGTCGAGCACGCCGCAGTGGCCGTGGTCGGTGAACTCGTCGAGGCACAGGTCGGACATCACCGATGAGCTGGTCGCCGACCTCGGCGACCACGTCGGTGATCGCGACGTTGAGGATCCCGTGGGGGTCGATCGCCCCCGAGCCGAGGGCGTCCTTCTCGGCGGGCAGCCCGAACAGCATCACGCCACCGAGCCCCGCCTCGACGGCCTCGTTGGCGGCCTTCTTCAGCGAGTCGCGGGTGTGCTGCACCACGCCCGGCATGCTCGAGATCTCGCGCGGCTCGGTCGCGTCCTCCGCGACGAACATCGGCAGCACCAGCTGGCTGGGCCGCACGTCCGTCTCGGCGACGAGGCGCCTCAGGGCGGGCGTACGCCGCAGCCGGCGCGGACGGATGTCGGGGTAGCCGGGCATCAGGCCTTACTTGCGAGCGGGACCTTGCGCCGCGTCGAGGGGCGGCGCTCGGACGGACGGGTCACCGGCTGGCCGGACTCGAGCAGCGACGAGCGGCGCGCGGCACCGAAGTCGGCGAGCGCGTCCACGACGGCCTCCACGGACGGCTCGGGCGCCAGCACGTCGACGCGCAGGCCGTGCTCCTCGGCGGTCTTGGCGGTGGCCGGACCGATCACCGCGATGATCGTCGAGGTGTGCGGCTTGCCGGCGATGCCGACCAGGTTGCGCACGGTCGAGGACGAGGTGAACACGACCGCGTCGAACTTGCCGGTCTTGATCGCCTCGCGGGTGGACGCGTGCGGCGGGGCGGCGCGCACGGTGCGGTAGGCCGTCACGTCGTCGACCTCCCAGCCCAGGTCGACCAGGCCGGCGACGAGAGTCTCGGTGGCGATGTCGGCGCGCGGCAGGAACACCCGGTTGATGGGGTCGAGCACGTCGTCGTAAGGAGGCCAGTCCTCGAGCAGGCCGCGGGCGGACTGCTCGCCGGAGGGCACCAGGTCGGAGTTCAGGCCCCAGTCGGCCAGCGCCGATGCGGTCTTGTCGCCGACAGCGGCGATCTTCAGGCCGGAGAACGCGCGGGCGTCGAGGCCGTACTCCTCGAACTTCTCGCGCACGGCCCGCACCGCGTTGACCGAGGTGAACGCGATCCACTCGTAGCGGCCCTCGACCAGGCCGCGGACGGCCTTGTCCATCTGCTGGGGGTTGCGCGGCGGCTCGACGGAGATCGTCGGCACCTCCTCGGGCACGGCACCGAAGCCACGCAGGCGCGAGGACAGCACGCCGGCCTGCTCCTTGGTGCGCGGCACCAGGACGCGCCACCCGAACAGCGGCTTGGTCTCGAACCACGACAGCGCCTCGCGCAGGTCCACGACCGGGCCGACCACGATGATCGCGGGCGGCGTCATCCCGGCCGCAGTGGCGTCGGCCGCGATGTCGGCGAGCGTCGAGATGACGGTCTCCTGCGACGTCGTCGTGCCGGTGCGGGTCATCGCCACCGGGGTGTCCGCGCCACGGCCGGCCTCGATCAGCTGGCTGGCGATGTCGCCGATGGAGCCGACCGCGGAGAGCAGCACCAGGGTCGGGTGGGCGGCGTACGCCTCCCAGTCGATCTTGGTCTCGTTGCAGGTCACCACGGCCACCTCGCGGTGGGTCTTGGTGGTCAGCGGGATGCCGGCGTACGCCGGGACGGCGCTGACCGACGAGACACCGGGGACGATCTCGAAGCCGATGCCGGCCTTGGTGCAGGCCTGCGCCTCCTCGGGACCGGACGCGTAGAGGAACGGGTCGCCGGACATCAGGCGGACGACGCGCTTGCCGGTCTTCGCCTGCCGGACGATCACCTTCGCGCGGGACGCGTGGGTCAGCGGCTGGCCGTCCTCGCCGAAGCCGCCGTCGACGAACACCGGGCCGACCTGCTCGACGGGCTCTGCGTCCTCGCCGGCGTCCTCCTGGGCGACCGCAGCGGGGAGGCCGAGGAGGGTGCGCACGAGCTGCTCGTGGTCGGGCACCTCGGTGATGACGATCTCGGCCTCGCGGAGCAGCTCGACCGCGCGGAGCGTGAGCAGGCCGGGGTCGCCGGGGCCGCTGCCCACGAAGGAGACCCACTTCGCGGGGCGGGCGCCACCGGTGGCAGGGGTGCTGGTCGTCTTCTGCTTGGTCACAATCGCCTTCTTGCTACTTCGCTGTTTCGTTGATCAGTTCTGCTGCGCCCTCGGCGAGCATCTCCGCGGCCAGCTTCTGGCCCAGCCCGACAGGATCGTCGAGGGGACCGGACGCGGACCGGCGTACGGAGAGCGCACCGTCGGGCGAGAGCGCGATCGCCCGGACCCACAGTTCGTCACCGAGGTCCCCTTCCGCAACTTCGGCGAGCGCTCCGACGGGTGCCGAGCACCCCGCCTCGAGCTCCGCGAGCAGCGCCCGCTCCGCCTCAACGCACGCGCGGGTGCGCGCGTCGTCGAGGGCGGTGTGGAGTACGTCACGTAGGTCGTCATCGGCCCGGCACTCGACCGCGAGGGCCCCCTGGCCCGGCGCCGGAAGCACCTGCAGCGGGTCGAGGACCTCGGTCGCCTCGTCGGTCCGGCCGAGGCGGGCCAGCCCGGCTCGCGCGAGCACGACCGCGTCGAGCTCGCCGGCGGCCACCTTCGCGATCCGGGTGTCGACGTTGCCGCGAACATCCACCAGCTCGATCCCGAGGCCGAGCGCGGCGAGCTGGGCCACCCGTCGAGGGGCGCCGGTGCCCACGCGGGAACCCGCGGGGAGCTCCCCGAGCGTGAGGGCGTCCCGGGCGACGACGACGTCGCGCGGGTCCTCCCGCTGCGGCACGGCCGCCAGCGCGATGCCCTCGGGCGGGGCGGTGGGCAGGTCCTTGAGGGAGTGCACGGCCACGTCGACCTCGCCGCGCAGCAGCGCCTCGCGCAGGGCGCTCACGAACACCCCGGTGCCGCCGAGCTGGGCCAGCGGCTCGGAGGAGGCGTCGCCCTCGGTGCGGATGGAGACCAGCTCGGTCTCCATGCCGGTGGCGGCGCTCAGGGCGTCGGCGACCAGCTGGCTCTGGGTGCGGGCCAGGCTGGAGGCGCGGGTGCCGATGCGGACCGTCGTGGGGCTCATACGCTCTCCACCCTCGTGACGGCCTCGACGGCCTCGGGGTCGAGCGCGAACAGCTCGGCGAGCGCGGCGGCGTAGGAGACCGCGCCGGAGTCGTTGGCCAGCTCCTTCACGCGCACGGTCGGGTGGTGCAGCAGCTTCTCGGCGACGCGGCGCAGGGTCTTCTCGACCTCGGCTCGCGCCGCGTCGTCGAGGTCCGGCATCCGGGCCAGCAGCCGGGCCAGCTCCGCCTCCACCACGCCGGTCGCCATCGTGCGCAGGGCGACCACGGTCGGCGTCACGCTCTGGCTGCGGCGCGCGGTCAGGAAGGCCGCCAGCTCCTGGGTGACGATCGTGCGCACGCCCTCGACGTCGCCGGCGCCGGCGGTGCCCTCGAGCTCGGCGGCGAGCGTGTCCAGGGCGATCAGGCGTACGCCGGGGAGGTGGGCCACCTCGGGGTCGACGTCGCGCGGGAGCGCCAGGTCGACGACGGCGAGCGGCTGCTCACCGCGGCGGCGCGAGGCGACCGCGTCGAGGTCGACGAGCACACCGGCGGCCCCGGTGCACGAGACGAGCACGTCGACCGGCCCGGTGAACGCGGACAGCTCGGCGAGCGGGATCGCCGTGGCGTCGTACTGCGCGGCCAGGCGGGTGGCGCGCTCGGGGGTCCGGTTGGCGACCGTGATCGAGGCGGCCCCGGCACGGAAGGCGGTGGCGGCGGTCAGGCCGGCCATGGACCCGGCCCCGACGATGACCACGTGCTTGCCGGCGATCTCACCGACGTGCTGCGCGGCGCGCTCGAGCGCCGCGGACACCAGGCTGGGGGCGACCCGGTCGATGTCGGTCTCGGCGTGCGAGCGCTTGCCGACGCGCAGCGCCTGCTGGAACAGCACGTTGAGCGCCGGGCCGACGGTGCCGTTCTCCTGGCCGATCCGCAGGGCCTCGCGGGTCTGGCCCAGGATCTGGCTCTCGCCGGGCACCATCGAGTCCAGCCCGGCGGCGACGTGGAACAGGTGCGAGACGGCGCCGTCGTCGAAGTGCACGTAGAGGTGGGACTGCACCTCGTCGGGCGACTGCCCGGCCAGCTCCCCGAACATCCGGGAGATCTCGTCGACGCTGCCGTGGAAGCGGTCGACGTCGGTGTAGACCTCGGTGCGGTTGCACGTCGAGAGCACGGTGGCCTCGCTGACGTGCTCGAGGTCGGAGACGTGGCCGAGGAGCTTGGCCGCGCCCTCGGCGTCGAGTGCGACCCGCTCCAGGATCGAGACGGGAGCGGACTTGTGGGAGATGCCCACGACGAGGACGCTCATATGGCCTCCTCCACGCGGGTGGGCAGCGCGCCGTCGGCGTTCTTGCGCTGCTCGTGGTAGGCGAGGATCTGCAGCTCGCTGGAGAGGTCGACGCGGCGTACGTCGACTCCCTCGGGCACCGAGAGGATCGTCGGCGCGAAGTTCAGGATGCTCCGGATGCCCACCTCGACCATCCGGTCGGCCACGGCCTGAGCGGCGATCGCCGGCGTCGCGATCACGCCGATGCCCACGCCGTGCTCCGAGACGACCGTCTGGAGGTCCTCGAAGGAACGGATCTCCAGCCCCGCGACGACCTCGCCGTGACGGCTGTCGTCAGCGTCGAGCAGGGCGACGGTGCGGAACCCGCGCGAGGAGAAGCCGGAGTAGTTCGCCAGCGCGTGGCCCAGGTTGCCGATGCCGACCACGACGACCGGCCAGTCCTGGGTCAGGCCGATCTCGCGGGAGATCTGGTAGCGGAGGTAGGCCACGTCGTACCCGACCCCGCGGGTGCCGTAGGAGCCGAGGTGGGAGAGGTCCTTGCGCAGCTTGGCGCTGTTGACGCCCGCGGCAGCGGCCAGCTCGAGGCTGGAGCACGTCGTCGTACCCGCATCGCTCATCGAATTGAGAGCCCGCAGGTAGACCGGCAGCCGAGCCACGGTCGCCTCGGGGATGCGAGAACTGCTCACGCTCTGACACTCTCCACAGGTGGGGAACGAGGTCACTGTAAGAGTTTGTGAACGTGCGAACAAACCGAGTCCGAAGGCTGACTAGCACAGGTGAGAAGGCTCACCACCTGCGGGGGACCCCAAGTTCTGGGTAGTCCAGATCGAACGGCCGGTCCGGCGACCCGTTTCGTCGGCGGAATGATCTGGACTATCCGGGTTCAGGCGAGTGCCCGCCGGAGGCGCTTGGGATACGAGGACGAGCTACTCCCGCGCGTCAGAGGTCAATGCGCATGACGACGCGACGCAGGGTTGGGGCGCTGACCTCCTGGAATCCCGCCTCCTCGAACATGCCCACGGTGCCGACGTGCAGCTCCTCGTCGATCACGTCGGTCCGCACGATGGGATACCCCTCCAGTGCGCGGGCGCCCTGTCCGCGGGCATGCTCGACCGTCGCGGACACGAGAGCCGATGCGACACCCCGCTTGCGATAACCCCTGCGGATGAAGACGCACGTGACAGCCCAGACCGTCGGATCCTCCCGGTCCTCATCACGACCCTTCCAAGGCACCGTGAAGACACGCTTCAGCCCGTCGAGGTCGCTTCTCGGGCCGACAGCACACCATCCGACCGGCTCGTCCTCCAGCCAAGCGACCAAACCGCACGTGGGTGAATCCGGGTCCCCGCACCCGGCCTGGTCCCAGAGCCTGTGCTGGCGCTCCTCGACCGGCTGGTTGCCGAACGCTTCACCTCGGCGCAAGCGGTAGCGCTGGCACTGACAACGCGCGCCAGGGCCACGCTCACCGAAGACCGATTGAAGATCACCCCGTGCCACCTGGTTCGCGGGCACGATCCGAAGCGAACCCGCACGCGCCATCTCAGGTGTCAGTCACGGCAGACCTCGGTTACGCGAGTGCCCTGCGGAGGCGATCGGGGTCGACCCGCCAGAAGTCGTGCTGCCGGCCGTCCACGAAGGTGACCGGGATGTCCTCGCCGTAGGTGTCCATCAGCTCGGGCGAGGTGGTGATGTCGACCTCGTCGTACGACGTGCCGGCCTCGGCGCAGACGCGTTCGACCACCTGGCGCGCCTCGTCGCACAGGTGACAGCCCGGCTTGGTGTAGAAGGTGATCCGCGCGCCCATGTCGTCTCCGGCGGCTACTCGAGCAGTCCGAGGGCCCGGCGCCGCTCGGTGGCGCGCAGCCGACCCTTCTGCACCTTGCCGGTGATCGTGTAGGGCAGCTCCTCGACCACGTGGATCAGCGTGGGCTGCTTGAACCGGGCGAGGCGCTCCTCGCAGTGCCGGCGTACGACGTCGACGAGCCCGTCGCTCGACCCGGCCACCGTCGGCTTCACGTAGGCGACCACCGCCTCGCCGGTCTCGTCGTCCTCGACCCCGATGACCGCCGCCTCCGCCACCTCGGGCAGCTCGGCGATGACCTCCTCGACCTCGCTCGGGTAGACGTTGAAGCCCGAGACGATCACCAGCTCCTTGAGCCGGTCGACGAGGTAGAGGTCACCGCTCGGGTCGAGGTAGCCGACATCCCCCGTGGCCCACCAGCCGTCGCCGTCCGGGCCGTCGGACCCGTCGGGCCAGTAGCCGGAGAACAGGTTGTCGCCCCGGATGTGGATCTCGCCCTCGTCCTCGGCGTGCGGCTCCTTGCCGAGGTCGTCGACCAGCCTGATCTCGATGCCGGGCAGTGCTGCACCCACCGACCGCGGCGTCGGGTCCTTGCTGCACAGGGTCGAGGTCACCACCGGTGCGCCCTCGGTCAGCCCGTAGCCCTGGTGGATGGCGACGTGGGTGCGAGCGGTGAACGCGTCGGTGAGCTCCGGGGACAGCGGGGCCGAGCCGCTGAGCACCAGCCGCACCGGGCCGAGCCGCTCCTCGAGACCCGGGAACGCCCATCCAGTAGGCGAATACCGGCGGAGCGACCGGGACCACCGAGATCGCCTCGTCCTCGATGATGTCCAGGGAGCCCTCGGCGTCGAAGCCCTCGACGAGCACCAGCCGAGCACACTGCCGCAGCACCTGGCCGAGGACGGCGTTGAGGCCGTAGACGTGGAACAGCGGCAGCACGCCGAGGACGACGTCGCGGCCGGTGATCATGGGCGGCTCGACCTCGGCCACCTGCTCGATGTTGGCCAGCAGCGCCCGATGGGACAGCATCGCGGCTCGTGGACGTCCGGACGTCCCGCTGGTGTAGAGGAGCACCGCCAGCGTCTCCGGGTCGACCCGGACGGGGCCCGGCCGGCCCTTCTTCGCCACCAGCTGGTCCCAGCCACGCTCTCCCGGCGCCAGCGTGGTGCCGACCGCGATGATCCGCGGCCTCGTGGCCGTCTCCATGCCGGCGGACGCGAGTGCGTCGCTGAGTCCCCCGACGGCCTCGCGGACCGTCGCGATGGTCGCGCCGTCGGCGATGACCATCCGGGAGCCGGAGTCGACGATCGTGCGCATCAGCTCGCCGGTGGCGCTGCGCGGGTTGACGGGTACGACGACCATGCCGGCCCGTAGCGCTCCGAGGTACGCCGCGACGAACTCGATGCTGTTGCCGGACGCGATCATGACGCGGTAACCGGCGACCATCCCGGCATCGGAGAGCCCCTGGACGACACGCCCGACGAGATCGTCCAGGTCGCTCCAGGTGATCGTGCGTCCGGAAGTCGCCTCGGAGAGGGCCGTCTTGCCCGGTTCCCGCGTGGCCGCCTGGCTCAACAGCTCGGCGACGTTGGACTCCATCGGGCGAGTCTCGCACATCGAAGACGCACATCAACCGGGGTCGTCGTACGCCCTAGGCTGGTGCCGTGACGCCGTCGACGCCGAGCAGCAGACCGGGCCAGAAGCCGGCCCAGAAGTCGCCGCAGAGGTCACCCCAGAAGCCTGCCCACAAGCCCGGTCGGAAGCCCGCTCGCAAGCCCACGAACCTGCAACGACGCTCGCAGCTGGCGGGTGAGGCGGCCGCTGCCATCGCCGAGGTCGAGAGCGCGCTCAGCGTCGAGGCCGACCCGGGGTCGGCAGCCTTCTTCGACGTCGACAACACCGTCATGCAGGGGGCCTCGATCTTCCACCTGGCCCGGGGCCTGCACCGCCGCGAGTTCTTCACCACCCGCGACATCCTGGGCGCGGCCTGGAAGCAGGCCTACTTCCGCGTCGTCGGCGTCGAGGACCCCGAGCACGTCGCCGACGCGCGTGCCTCCGCCCTGTCGTTCATCGCCGGCCACACCGTCAGCGAGCTGGAGGCGCTCGGCGAGGAGATCTTCGACGAGCGGATGGCGCACCGCATCTGGCCCGGCACCCGCGCCCTGGCCCAGCTCCACCTCGACCAGGGCCAGCGGGTCTGGCTGGTCACCGCCGCCCCCATCGAGATCGCCACGATCATCGCCCGTCGCCTCGGCCTGACCGGTGCCCTCGGCACCGTCTCCGAGCACGTCGACGGCGTCTACACCGGTCAGCTGGTCGGCGAGATGCTGCACGGCTCGGCCAAGGCCGTGGCGGTCAAGGAGCTCGCCGAGAGGTTCGGCCTCGACCTCGAGCGGTGCTCGGCGTACTCGGACTCCTACAACGACCTGCCCCTGCTCAGCGCCGTGGGCGACCCCTGCGCGATCAACCCTGACCACCGGCTGCGCGAGCACGCGCGGGCCAACGGCTGGCGCATCCGGGACTACCGCACCGGCCGGAAGGCCGCGCGGGCAGGCATGTTCACCGCCGCGCTCGCCGGAGCCGTCGCCGGGACGGTCGCCGCCGGGGCGGCCATCCGCCGCAAGGTCCGCTGAGGCACCGAGGGATCAGCGCAGGGTTCGCGCGAGACGGCCCAGCAGCGGCGCGACCGCCACCAGCTGCTCGAGCTCCTCGTCGGTGAACCCCGAGGACAGCCCCCGGGCCAGCTGGTCCACACGGCCCGACGCCGGGCGATCGGTCAGCTCGCGCCCTGCCCTGGTGAGGCTGAGGAGGACCCGTCGGCCGTCGGTGCGGTCATGGGCGCGCTTGACCAGGCCGCGAGCCTCCAGGGACCTGACCAGGGCGCCCATCGACTGGGGCCGGATGTCCTCCGCGCGGGCCAGCTCGGCGGCGGTCGTGGGGGCCTCCCGGCGCAGTCGTGCGAGCGCTGCCGACTCGGGCGGGGTCAGCTCTCCGGTCACCGGTCGTTGCCGCATCCGGCGCCCGAGCAGGCTGACGCCGTCGAGAATTGCGCGCGCTGCCCGGCCGGCCAGCGGGTCGGTCCGGTCCTCCAGGAGTGGATCCGCGGCCATATCGGCAGCCTACCTGATCAGGCTTCCTTCTATTGGCGGGACGAACCACCGCGAAGGCGTGGCATGCCTCACGAACCGGTTCCCAACGCCACTACTCACGCGTAGCATCGAGGGTTCAGGAGGGGGCTGCCGACAGGCCTGGTCGGTGGGGGAATGAAACGTATGGGTGTGGACGATCTGCAACGTGGTCTCGACGCGTTGCGGCGTGCTCTGGCAGAGGTCCTCGAAGGCGGCCTCGACCCGCACCCGCTCCCCGCCACGACGTACGCCGGACCCGTGCCCCGCCGCGACCGCACCGGCGACCTGCCGTGGCTGCTGACCCAGACCAGCGAGTCACCGCCCGCACCCTCCACCTCCGAGGCCACCACCGACGACTCGGCCCTGGCGACCTCCTCGGCCGAGGACGAGGCCGAGGGCGTCCGCCTGATCGCCCTCGTGGAGCTCGCCCGCAAGGGTGACACCGAGGCCTTCGGACAGCTCTACGACCACTACCACACGAGCGTCTACCGGTTCCTCTACTACCGCGTGGGCTCCGTACCACTGGCCGAGGACCTCACCGCCGAGACCTTCTTCCGTGCCTTGCGCTCGATGAGCTCCTTCAGATGGCAGGGCAAGGACTTCGGTGCGTGGCTGATGACGATCGCCCGCAACCTGACCACCGACCACTTCAAGGCCGGCCGGACCAGGCTGGAGTCCACCACCGAGGACATGAGCACGCTCGACAGCTCCTCCGAGGGACCCGAAGGTGCCGTGCTCGCGTCGCTGACCAACGAGGCGTTGCTGGAGGCGCTCAGCCAGCTGCCCACCGAGCAGCGTGAGTGCCTGGTGATGAGGTTCCTCCAGGGGCTCTCCATCGCCGAGACCGCCGACGTGCTCGGGCGCAGCGCCGGGGCCGTCAAGCAGCTCCAGCTGCGCGGGGTCCGCAACCTGGCCAAGATCCTCCCCGAGGGGATGCGATGAGCCACCCCACGATGGACGTCCGTTTTGTCAGCTATGCGAGATGGTGTAGACCACTGCGTGGACACGGTGGGTACCCCCATAACCTCCCCGCGGAACCGGTCGTTGGGTCGAGTGTCAGAGTGCACGCCCCTCAGCGGAGCAACCGCTGATCGACACGACACGCACCTTCTCCACATCTCAGGAACGCATTCATGACACCCCTCTTCCCCGCCCAGCGTGCGGCCGAGGAGTTCGACCAGGTCCTCGCCGGCACCGCAGACCCTGCGGTCACAGCGCGCTACGCCGAGCTCCTCGACACCGTCGCGGAGCTCCGGGCGCTGCCCGAGGTGTCTCCCAGCGCCGAGTTCGCCAGCGACCTGCGGTCACGGCTGATGACCGCCGCCGAGACCGAGCTGGTGGTCACCCCGTCCGTCGTGACGTCGCTGCCCCGCGCACGCGCGCACAGCCGCCGACGCCGCCTCGGCACCGTGGCCGCCTCGCTCGTCGTGGTCGGCGGCACCGCGGGCATGGCAGCTGCGGCCTCCGGGGCGCTCCCCGGCGACGGGCTCTACCCCGTCAAGCGGGGCATCGAGCAGGTCACGGCCGCCGTACGGTTCAACGACGCCAGCGAGGGCAGGGCACTGCTCGACCAGGCCTCGACGCGACTCGACGAGGTCGGTGCGCTGCAGGCCCAGGGCTCGGCCGACCCCGACCTGATCGCACAGGCGCTCACCGACTTCAACGAGGCCGCGGACGCCGGTTCGACGAAGCTCTTCACCAGCTACCAGGCCAGCGGTGACCAGAGCGACATCACCACCGTCCGCGACTTCACCGCGACCCAGATGGCCGACGTCGCCGCCCTGACGACGACCGCCGACACGGCGACCGACGACGGACTCCTCGAGGTGGCCGACACCCTGGCCACCATCGACGAGGAGGCGCGCGTCCTGTGCTCGTCGTGCGGCCCGGGCCAGGCACTGGCGCCTCCGGACGCGCTCAGCGCGGGCGCGGCCGCGGTGAGCATGCGCACCCTGATCGCGCGGCCGGCCACCCAGGCCCAGGCCGACATCGACGCCCTGGCCGCGCAGATCGCCGCGCTCCAGGAGCGGGCCGAGAAGAGCGCCGGCGAGATCCCGAAGATCACGACCCCCACCGGCACGACCTCCGCGCTGCCCGGACGCCCCGAGCCGGGAGAACCCGTGAACAGCACGGTGACGCCCGACGGCAAGCTGGTGCCCTCGGTGACGAGCGGCGCCGCGGTCGACGACCTCGTCAACGGTGTGACCGGAACCCTGCCCGAGGTCACCGGGAAGGTGGCACCGGACGGGTCACCGCTCGAGGAGACCGGGAAGAAGCTCACCGACGCCGTGGACGAAGTGACCGGCAGCCTCCTGCCCTGACTCATCGGCAGCCCCCCGCCCTGACCTGGTCAGGGCGCCTGCTCGCGTCCGGCCCCTTCCGGGCCTCAGCTCAGGAGAAGACCGAGGACCGCTGCATCAGCAGCGAGTAGAGCGTCTGCTGGATGGACTCGCGCACCTGGTCGGTGACGTTGAAGACCAGCATCGGGTCGTCTGCTGCGCCGACGTCGTAGTCGTCGGTCCGGATCGGGTCGCCGAACTCGATCAGCCACTTGGAGGGGAGCGGGATCAGCCCCAGCGGGCCGAGCAGGGGGAACAGCGGTGTGATCGGCAGGTAGGGGACGCCCAGCAACCGGGCCAGCGACGGGATGTTGCCCACCAGCGGGTAGATCTCCTCGGCGCCCACGACCGAGGTCGGGATGATGGGTACGCCGGTCCGGATCGCGGCCGAGACGAAGCCGCCACGGCCGAACCGCTGGAGCTTGTAGCGCTCGCTGAAGGGCTTGCCGATCCCCTTGAAGCCCTCCGGCCAGACGCCGACCAGCTCGCCGCCGCTCAGCATCCGCTCGGCGTCCTCGCTGCAGGCGAGGGTGGCGCCACCCTTGCGGGCGAGGTCACCGACGACCGGCAACCGGAACACCAGGTCGGCCCCCAACGGACGCAGGAACCGCCCGGTGTGGTCGTGGACGCTCAGGCTCGTGACCAGCCCGTCCATCGGGACCGTGCCGGAGTGGTTGGACACCACCAGGGCGCCACCTTCGGCGGGGATGTTCTCCGCACCCCGCACCTCGACGCGGAACCACTTCTGGGCTATCGGTCGCAGGGCGGTGACCAGGAACTTCTCGGTGATCTCCTGGTCGAAGCCGTAGGAGTCGACGGCGTAGTCGCCGGTGAGCCGGCGGCGCAGGAAGGCCAGGAACTCCGCGAGGCGGGGCTCCCAGTTCTCGCCGAACAGCTCCTTGGAGGCCGAGGTGAGCGCCGAGAGCCACTCGAGCGGCGCGATGCCCGGAAGGGGGTGCCGGTGGTCGGTGCGCACGGGTGCGCGAGCGGGCCTCAGGGCCGCGGGCTTGTCCGCGGCCTTCGGTCGGGGTCGCTCGGCGGCGGGCTTCTGGGAGCTCTCCTCGGAGCCCTCCTGATCGCTCGTCGTTGAGATGGTGGCCTCCCTGGGTGAACCCGGCGAGGTGTCATCGGTCGATGACCGCCGGGACGCCTGGGTGGGGACGTGGGCCTCCTCGCCCGGGTCCGGCTCCGCGGCGCGACTCTCGGGCCGACGCGCTGGGGCCTTGGCCGCCAGGCTGCGGCTGTGGGACGACGGCTTCTCGTCACCGGTCCCGCGGCCGGGCCTGCCCCGCGTACCGATCGGGATGATCTCTGCGTCACCCACGGCTGCCCCTTCCCGAGGTGAGTGCTTCGACGAGGGCGGACTCGGTGGCCCGCACGCGCTCGGCGCCGAACATACCGGGGCCGAGCGAGGCTGCGAAGTCGGCGAAGGCACCGGGGGTGGTGAAGCTCGGCTCGAAGCCGAGCATCGAGCGCATCCGGGTGGTGTCGAGTCCGCGCCCGAAGGTCAGGAAGGCCACCTGCTCCGGAGAGAAGTCCGCACGCCGGGTCTGGCGTATCGCCGAGCCGAAGCTCGGGACGGCGAACCCGGGGAGCGGCAGGGAGGGTCGGCCGAGGCGGCGTACGGCCTGGGCCAGCGTGATGACCCCGTCACCGGCCACGTTGAACGTGCCGGAGACGTCGGTGACCGTGGCGTGCTCGAGCACGTCGAGCGCGTCCTGCTCGTGCACGAACTGGAGTCTCGGGTTGAACCCGAGGACCGTCGGGATCACCGGGAGCCGGAAGTAGCCGCCCATGGCCGTGGTGATCCGGGGTCCGATGACGTTGGCGATCCGCAGGGTCGTCACGGCGACGTCGGGGCGACGGCGGCCGAAGCCGCGGGTGTAGGACTCGACCTCGGTGATGTCCTTGGCGAAGCCGCTCGTGGCGAGGCGCTTGGCGTTCATGCCCTCGGTGAACATCGCCGGGTCGCGGTTGGTGGCGCCGTAGACCGCGGCGCTCGACTTCAGCACCAGCTTGCGTACGTCGGGCGCCTGCTGGCAGGCGGCGAGGAGCTGCATCGTTCCGATGACGTTGTGCTCCTTCATCGAGGTGCGCCCCCCGGCGGCGGCCGGGGTCGCGGCGACGCTGGTGTGGACCACCGTGTCGATGCGCTCGCGCACGATCACCTTGGCGATGACGGGGTTGCGGATGTCGGCCCGGACGAAGTCGGCCTGCCCGAGGTCACCGCGCGGCGGCACCACGTCGATGCCGATGACGCGCTCGACGGCCGTCGACGACGAGAGCTGCGCCGCAAAGCGGCGCCCGAGATCGCCGGCGACGCCGGTGACGAGGACAACCTGGCCCATGATGGTCCGTCGGTAGGTTCTGCCTACTTGCCGAGACGACGGCGCTGGACGCGCGTCTTCTTCAGCAGTTTGCGGTGCTTCTTCTTCGCCATGCGCTTGCGGCGCTTCTTGATGACAGAACCCACGTTCGACCTATCCGTTCGGTGTGCCCAGGGGACGTCGTCACGTCCGTTCGAATGGCACAGCCTATCCGGCAACCCGGGGTGGAACCGAATCGGTCCAGTCCCACGGCCAGCAACCGGACAGCCGGCAGGCACGGTGCTCTCGCCCGTGTCCGCGCGGGTGTGGAGGGGGACCCTCGGGAGGGGTGGCTCAGCCTGCGTCGAAGAAGCTGCTCTTGAGGTACTCGTTGACGTCGTCCTCACTCACGCGGAACGAGCGTCCGACACGCACGGCGGGCAGCTCGCCGTTGTGCACCAGCCGGTAGACGGTCATCTTGGAGACCCGCATGACCGCCGCCACCTCGGCAACGGTCAAGAACTTCACGTCGGAGATGTCTCCGGGAATGTTCGTGGGCATGGCGCACCGCACTTTCTGTCGCACGTCCCACAACTTCCCCGTTGTGGACCCCACGTGCGGTCTGAGAGAAATATAGGGCCGAATGTGGCCAATGTGCCAGAGATTCCCCAAAGTGATAGGTGAGACTCCGGCGTGTCCGCTTGCGCCACATCAGTGCCAGCCTCTCACAAGTGCGGATCGAGACCGTTCCAGGGGAAGACTTCGTCCCTGGTGGCCTGTACCGCGCGGTCCAGCCAGGTGTTGGGGTCGTAGCCCTCGGACCAGTCCCGGTAAGCGGGGTTGCGCCCGTCGGTCATCCTCGACGGCGCAGGTACGCCGAGCCGGCCCGCCACCGCACCGCGCCAGGACGCCGGCGTCTCCACGGCCGGGTCGAGCGGCCGGCCGGCGACGATCGAGAGCAGGTGGGTCCAGGCGCGCGGGACCACGTCGACCACGGCGTAGCCGCCCCCGCCGAGGGCGACCCAGCGCCCGCCCGCCGCCTCGTGCGCGAGGTCGTGCAGCGCGAGGTAGCTCGCCCGCTGGCCGTCGACACTGAGCGCGAGGTGGGCCAGGGGATCGTCGCGGTGGCTGTCGCATCCCTGCTGGGTGACCAGGACGTCAGGTGCGAACTCGCGCACCAGCGGCGGCACGACGGCGTGGAAGGCGCGCAACCAGCCCGCGTCGGCGGTGCCGGGCGGCAGGGCCACGTTGACGGCGGATCCCTGCGCCTGGGGTCCGCCCGAGTCTGCCGGGAAGCCGGTGCCGGGAAAGAGCATCTGGCCGGTCTCGTGCAGGGAGATCGTGAGCACGCGCGGGTCGTCGTAGAAGACGTGCTCGACCCCGTCGCCGTGGTGCACGTCGACGTCGACGTAGGCGACCTTCTCGGCCCCGTTGTCGAGCAGCCACCGGATCGCCACGGCCACGTCGTTGTAGACGCAGAAGCCGCTGGCCCGGTCGGGCATCGCGTGGTGCAGGCCGCCGGCGATGTTGGCCGCGTGGTCGACCTCTCCGGTCCACACCTGACGGGCGGCCTCGATGCTCGCGCCGACGACGTGTCGAGACGCCTCGTGCATGTGCGCGAAGGTCGGGTCGTCCTCGGTGCCGAGGCCACGCACGAGATCGTGCCGCGACGGGTCCTCCCCCGCTGCCATCACTGCCTCGATCAGGCCGGCCTCGTGCACCGTCGCCAGGTCGTCCTCGGTGGCATCGGGCGCGGGGACGCGAGGCAGCGTGTCGAGGACGCCCATCGCGTCCGCCAGCTCGACGGTCAGGTCCACCCGGATCGGGTTCATCGGGTGGGTGGCCCCGAAGTCGTAGGCGGTCAGCGACTCGTCGTACACCAGGCTGGCGCGGCAGGTCGGGGCGTCCATGGGGGGACGCTACTCGCCACGGGAGGGCTGCACGCGACGGGCCACGAAGACTCCCTCGGCCTCGGCGACCACCCGGAACTCGCCGCTGTCGATCAGCCTCGCGAAGCCGCGCCACGCAGGGACCGGCGCGGGCACGACCCTGCTGTCGAAGGCGATCCACTCGACATCGTCGAAGGCAGCGGCCGGCAACGGCGGGCCATCGAGCCCGACGGTGTCCCCGACGGTGTTCAGCTCCGTGCGCAGCGCGATCCGCGCACCGAGGGTGTCGGAGGCGGCGACGACACTGCCGTCCGGGATGCGGTCGAGCACCCGGTCGACCTCGGCGGTGCGCGACGGCGTGGCCCAGAAGTCGGTGTCCCAGGCCTGGGAGAAGGCCTGCTTGGGCAGCAGGAACAACGTCGCCGCGACGGCGAGACCCAGACCGATCAGCCGTAGCCGTCCGCCGACCAGGGCCGCTCCCTCGATCATCGCCGCGACGGCGATGGGGACCAGGACGGCGTCGTACTGGTACCAGGGTTCCCAGTACGTGGCGCGGTCGGAGACGAACCGCCAGGCATAGGTCGGCAGCGCCACCAGCAGCAGTGGGGAACGCAGGGCCAGCAGACCCGTCGGGAGCAGCAGGTACAGGACGGTGCGGGCCTTGCTGTCGAGGCCCGTCGTGAGCGTCTGCCATGCCTCACCCGGACCTGCGGGGGCGTACTTGCCGGCGAAGCTCGCGTCGGCCTGGATGACGGGGAGGACCCAGACCAGCACCACCACGAAGGTCACCGCTCCGAAGACCATCGCGATGGTGCCCCACCGACGTGATCCGCGCAGGAAGACCACCGCCCCCAGTGCCGCCACCGTGAGGCCGAGGTCCTCCTTGACCAGCACCAGCGGCATCGCCCAGAGCACCGCGGCGCGGTGGTCGCCGCGCAGCATCGCCGCCATGCTGAACGCGAGGAGCGGCACCGCCAGCGCCACCTCGTGGAAGTCGAACCCGAACAGGGCCCCGAACGCCGGCGCCAGGCCGTAGGTCACGGCGACCACCCAGGCGGTCCACGAGCTCGTCGCGCGCATCAGCGGCGCCAGCCCGACGGCCACCAGCAGTGCCTGCGCGACCAGCAGCGCGATCGGTGAGGGCCACACGATGACGAGCGGCGCGAACAGTGCCAACGCGGGGCTGAAGTGCAGCGGGGCCAGCGCGTCCCCGGCCCACGGCAGCTCCGGGAAGTGACCTTGCGCGTAGTCGTGGATGATCGCCTCGAAGAACCCGAGGTCGTAGACGTAGGACTCCATCCGGTTGTACTGCTGGACGGAGATGGCGGTGTAGAGACCGGCCAGCAGGGCACAGGCCAGCGCGACCTGCCAGCGGGGGGTCGGTCGCCGCGCAGCGATCGAGGGCACGCCTGCGTCAGTCGTCGGTCGCAGCGAGCGCCACCGAACGATCGCGGGCAGCCTCCATGGCCGTGATGAACGCGGCCCGGACCTTGTGGTCCTCCAGCTCGCGGATCGCCGCCGCAGTGGTGCCACCCGGCGAGGTGACCTGCTCACGGAGCACCGTGGGATGCGTCCCGGTCTCGCGCAGCAGCTTGGCCGACCCGACCACCGTCTGCACGACGAGCTCGGTGGCGGTGCTACGCGGCAGCCCGAGGTGTACGCCGGCCTCGATCATGGCCTCGACCACGAAGAACAGGTAGGCCGGGCCGGAACCGGAGATCGCCGTCACCGCGTCCTGCTGCTTCTCCGGCACCCGGATCACCCGGCCGGTCACCGACAGGATCCCCTCGGCCACCGCGAGGTGCTCCTCGTCGCAGTGGGTGCCAGCCGAGATCGCCGCCATGCCCTCGTCGACGAGGGCGGGCGTGTTGGGCATGACGCGAACGACGGCGATGCCATCGGGGATGTGCTTCTCGATGTAGTCGGTGGTGATGCCGGCAGCGAGGCTGACCAGCACCTGGCCCGCGTGCAGGTGCGGCGCGATCTCGGTGAGCACCTCGCCCATGTCCTGGGGCTTGACGACCAGGGCGACGGTGTCGGCTCCGGAGGCGGCCTCGGTGTTCGCGACCACCCGGACGGCGTACTTCTCACGCAGCTCGACGGCGCGCTCGGGCCGCTTCTCGCCCACCATCAGGTCGGCAACGTCGTGGCCACCGCGGATGAGCCCTGAGAGCAGGGTCTCGCCCATCACGCCGGCACCGATGATCGCGACGGTCATGGGACTCCCCCTTTCGGCTCTACTTCTGCGAGATCAGCGAACGCAGGAAGAATGTCAGGTTCTGCGGCCGCTCCGCGAGCCTTCTCATCAGGTAGCCGTACCACTCGTCGCCGTACGGCAGGTAGACGCGGACCTTCTCGCCGGCCTTCGCGAGGCGCTTCTGCTCCTCGGTGCGGATGCCGTAGAGCATCTGGAACTCGTAGGTGCCGGGCATCCGGCCGTTGCGGGTGGCGAGCGCCGAGGCGATCTTCACCAGGCGCGGGTCGTGGGTGGCGACCATCGGGTAGCCCTCGCCGGCCATCAGCACCTTCAGGCAGCGCACATAGGACTTGTCGACGTCGTGCCGGTCCTGGAAGGCCACGTCCTCCGGCTCGTTGTAGGCGCCCTTGCACAGCCGCACGCGACTGCCCTCGTAGGCCAGCGCCCGGCAGTCCTGCTCGGTGCGGTGCAGGTAGGCCTGGAGGACTGCCCCCGTCTCCGGGAAGTCCTTGCGCAGCTCGCGCAGGGTGCTCAGGGTGAGGTCGGTGGTGGTGTGGTCCTCCATGTCGAGGGTGACCGTCGTCCCGGCGTTGCGGGCGGCGCGGCAGATGCGCCGTGCGTTCTCGGTCGCGAGCTTGGGACCGACGTCCCGGAGCGCCTGGCCGATCGCCGAGAGCTTCACGCTCAGCTCAGCGTTGCGGGCCAGGCCGGCATGGCCGAGCCCCTCGAGCAGCACGAGGTAGGCGTTCACGGTCGCCTCGGCCTGTGCCTCGTCGAGGGTGTCCTCGCCGAGGTAGTCGAGGGTCACGTGCAGGCCCTCCTCGATGAGGTCGTGCGTCGCCGCGACCGCGTCGTCGGTGCCCTCACCGGGCACGAACCGGGTGACGATGCGGCTGCTCACCGGCAGCCGCGTGACGACGTGCTTGATCTGGTGGCTCCGGGCCAGCAGCAGCAGTGCTTGTCGCAGCACAGGGATCCTCCATGCGGGAAGCGGGTCCGGCCCACGGTACCGCCGCCTGTTCGGCCCGGATCGCCGCGAGGTCCGCCGGACTGGGGGGTCAGGGCGCCAGTGACGCGGTGATCTCGACGGCCGTGGCCGACCGCGCGCTGGGCGTGGCCGGTCCCTGCCCACAGGTGCGCGACCTGCGCGTCACCGGCCGCCACTGCGGCTGTCCGGAGGGGAGCCGTGAGGTGGTGCAGGTGCGGGTAGCCCGCTGGGGCGTCCGCGTGGTCGGCCATGAACCGGTTGGCGAGACCGCGCGCCCAGCGCCCCGTGTAGGCGCGGGTCACGTCGGTCGCCCCGAACCCCGGGTCGGTCATCGCCTGCCGGTGGACCGGGTTGGTACCTGCCTCGTCGGCGAGCAGGAAGGCCGTGCCGACCTGGGCCGCGACCGCGCCGCGTCCGACGACGGAGGCCACGTCCGCTGCTCCGGTCACGCCGCCTCCGGCCACCACGGGGGCGTCGACGGCGGCCAGGACACTGGACACGAGGTCGAGTAGCGGCGTCGGGTCGACGGCAGCCTCCGGATCCCAGGTGCCGCGGTGACCGCCTGCGTCCGGACCCTGCACCGAGAGCGAGGCCGCCCCGCGCGCGACCGCCTCTCGTGCCTCGGCGACCGACGTCACCGTCACCATGGTGAGGACACCGCGATCGGTCAGGCGGCGAAGCACGTCCGCGTCCGGGCACCCGAACGTGAACGACACGACGTCCGGCCGCGTCTCCAGCGCCAGGTCGAGCTTGGCCTGCCAGTGGTCGTCGTCCCAGCGTGGTTCGCCCAGGTCGACTCCGAGACGGGCCGCCTCGGGCTCAAGGGATCGGCGGTAGGCACTCAACGCAGCCAAGTCGGGCTCGTACGGCTCGACCACGAAGAGGTTGAGCCCGAACGGCGCGGAGGTCGCCGCGCGCACCGCCTGCACCTCGGCTGCCAACGCGTCCGCGGTCTTGTAGCCGGCTGCCAGCATGCCGAGACCGCCCGCCTCGGAGACCGCGGCCGCCAGCGCGGGCGTTGACGCGCCACCGGCCATCGGCGCGCCGACGACGGGGCGAACGAGGCCGCGCAGGTCGAGCATGCCTCTCACGCCAGCGAGGTGGTCAGGCGCTCTGGCGGCGCAGGGTCAGGGCACCGACGGCCAGCCCGGCGACGACGTACGCCGCGATGATGAGGATGTCGCCCCACACCTCAGCCGTCTGCGTCGAGGACGCGACCGTCAGCATCGCGTCCACCGCGTAGGACAGCGGGAGCACGTCCGAGATCACCTCGAGGGTCCTCGGCAGCAGCTCGCGCGGGACGAACAGCCCGCACAGCAGGATCTGCGGGATCACCACCGCCGGCATGAACTGCACCGCCTGGAACTCGGTGCGCGCGAACGCCGAGACGAACAGCCCGAGCGCCGTGCCGAGCAACGCGTCGAAGACCGCGACCACCATCAGCATCCAGGCCGACCCGACGATGGTCAGGTCGAGAAGCCACACGCACACCGCGACGGCGAGCGCGGACTGCACGGCGGCCACCAGCCCGAACGCCAGGGCATACCCGAGGAGGAAGTCGAGCTTGCCCATCGGCATCGCGAGCAGTCGCTCGAGGGTGCCGGACGTCCGCTCGCGCAGGGTCGTCACCGAGGTGACCAGGAACATGATGACGAACGGGATCAGCGCGAGCAGGGCCGGGCCGAGACGGGAGAACCCGTCGCCCGGGAGGCCCTGGAACATCCACCACAGCAGCGAGATCAGCGCGCACGGCAGCACGAGCAGCATCGCGAGCGTGCGGTGGTCGCGACGCAGCTGGGTCAGGACACGGGTGGTGACGGCACCCGTGGACCGGGCGCTCAGGGTGCTCTGCGTGCTCATGCTGCCTCCTGGTGACCGACGAGGGTGAGGAACGCCTGCTCGACGTCCTCGGCGGAGGTGCTGTCCAGGAGACCTGCCGGGGTGTCGTCGGCGATCAGCCGCCCCTCGCGCAGGAGCAGCAGCCGGTCGCACCGGGAGGCCTCGTCCATCACGTGGCTCGAGACCAGCACCGCGGCCCCCGCATCGGCGAGGCGGTGGAACGTCCCCCACAGCTCCACCCGCAGCACCGGGTCGAGGCCGACCGTGGGCTCGTCGAGGACCAGCAGCGGTGGTTCGCCGAGCAGCGCCACGGCCAGCGAGACCCGCGACTCCTGACCACCCGAGAGACGGCTCACGATGCTGCCCCGGTGGCTGTCCAGGTCAACGGTCCGGATGCACTCCTCGACCCGTTCGGCTCCCACGCCGAGGATCCGGGCGAAGAAGCGGAGGTTCTCGGTGACGGTGAGGTCGTCGTACACGCTGGGCTGCTGGGTGACGTAGCCGATGCGGTCCCGCAGCGAGGGGTCGCCGGCCGGCGCTCCGAAGACGTCGACCGAGCCGCCGGTGATCCGCTGCACCCCGACGATCGATCGCATCAGGGTGGTCTTGCCACACCCCGACGGGCCGAGCAGGCCGGTCACCTGCCCGGACTTCACGAAGAAGTCGAGGTCGCGGAGGACCTCGGTGCCCCCGCGCGATGACGCTGAGGCTGCGTACCGAGACGGCGTTATTCATCATGTGTTGAATTATCCACCGCCCACCCCGGAAGTCAAGGGGTCAGAGCGGGCAGCTCACCGGTGAGGTAGCGCTGGATCGTGGGGGCGTACGTCGCCACCAGCACCTCCCGCTCCATGGTGGCCAGCGGCGGCAGCCGCAGCACGTAGCGGCACATGATCAGCCCGATCATCTGGCTGGCCACCAGGGGCATCCGCGTCTCCGGATGGTCGATCCCGAGAGCCTCGCCCACGGGTTGGAGCACCACCGGCACGAAGCCCTGGCTGAACAGCCGCTCCCCCTGTGGCTCCAGGACGCTGCGGAACACCCCGAGCAGGGCCAGCTGGTTCTCCGGGTCGTCCCAGACGCCGAGGAACGTGCGCAGCAGGTCGGCCGCTGCATCCCGCGGGCCGGCCGCCAGCACGGGCGCGAGGAGCTCGCGGGGGTCCACGGGCAGCTGCAGGGCCGCCAGGAACAGGTCGTCCTTGGTGCCGAAGTAGTGATGCACCAGGGCGGGGTCGACGCCGGCCTCGGCCGCGATCGCCCGCACGGAGGCACCCGCGAACCCGCGGGCGGCGAACAGGGCCCGGGCCGCGCCGAGGATCTCGGTGCGGGTGTCGGGGGCGCCGGGCCTGCGTCCGCGGGCAGCGCTCGAGCGATCGGTCACGCGGGCAGTGTCGCACTCGGGCGGGCAGTCCGCGGCCGTCCGGGACGAGCTTCGACTCAGACGCCTGACGCGGCGAAGTGCAGCCGGCTGAACGCGAGCGCCTCGAGGAGGTCGGCCTCCCGCGCCTCCCGGGTGCCGGCCTTGCGGGTGTTGATCTCCACCACGATGTGCCCGTCGAAGCCGCGGTCGGCGAGCAGCTCGAGGAACGGCCCGCACGGCTGCGAACCGTGGCCGGGCACGAGGTGCTCGTCCTTCGGTGAGCCGCTGCCGTCGGTCATGTGGATGTGTCGCAGCCGGTCGCCGAGGCGCTCCGCCATCGCGATCGGGTCGGACTGGGCGGTGGCGGCGTGCGAGAGGTCGATCGTGGCGTTCGCGTAGTTCTCCTCGGAGGGGTCCCAGCCCGGCTGGTAGACCTTCATCTCCCGGCGCGCGGTGGCGCGCCAGGGATACATGTTCTCGACGGCGAACGCGACGCCCGTACGCCGCTCCAGGTCGGCGATCCCCTCGACGAACCCGCTCGCGTAGTCGCGCTGCCACCGGAACGGCGGATGGACGACGACCACGTCGGCGTCCAGGGCCTGCGCCATCTCCGCGCTGCGCTCGAGCTTCGCCCACGGGTCGGTGCCCCACACCCGCTGCGTGATCAGCAGGCACGGCGCGTGCACCGCGCAGACCGGGAGCTGGTGGTACTCGCTGAGGGAGCGGACCTTCTGCACGCTCTGGCTCACGATGTCGATGCCGACCATCACCTCGACCGCGTCGTAGCCGAGGTTGTCGGCGTACTCGAAGGCGTGGCTGGTGGTCTCGGGATAAACCGAAGCCGTCGACAGGGCGAACTGGGGAGCCACGGTGCGTCCCGGGCTCAGCCGAGAGCGCTGAGCTGGTCGAGCCGGTCCAGGATCACGCCTTCGCGCAGCGCCCACGGGCAGACCTCGAGCTCGGAGAGGTCGAAGACGTCCAGCACGGCGGCCGCCACCAGGGCACCGGCGAGGACCTGGTGTGCCCGACCGCTCGAGACTCCCGGCAGCTCCGCGATGTCGTCGGCGCTCATGTCGAGGAGCTTGGGGATCCATTCGGCGAGGTCGTCGGCGCGCAGCAGGCGGCGTACGAACAACCCCTCGCTCGAGGGTGCGCTGCCGCAGATCCGCGCCAGGGAGCGGAACGTCTTCGAGGTCGCCACCGCATGGTCGGGCGCACCGCCGCGCAGCACCGTGCCGGCGTCGTGCGCGATCTCGGTCCGGATCCTCTTGCGGAGCTTGCGCAGGGGCTTCTCTCCCGGCACGCCGTCGGCGAACTCCTCGCGCGTCAGCCGTCCGGCGCCAAGCGGCAGCGACCACGCCACGTCCGGGGACTCGTCGTCGCCACCGGCCACCTCCAGCGACCCACCGCCGATGTCGAACACGGCAAGCCGGCCCGACGACCAGCCGAACCAGCGGCGTACGGCGAGGAAGGTCAACCGGGCCTCGTCCTCGCCGGGCAGGACCTTGATCTCCACCCCGGTGCGGTCCTCGACGTGGGCGAGCACCTCGTCGCAGTTGTCAGCATCGCGCACGGCCGAGGTGGCGAAGGAGTAGATCTCCTCACAACCCTTGTCCTCCGCCAGCGTCAGGGCGTTGCCGACGAAGTCGGTGAGCGCGTCGATCCCGCGCTGGCTGACCGTGCCGTCCTTCTCGAGGTGCTCGGCGAGCCGAAGCTGTTCCTTGTAGGAGGAGGCGGGCATCGGCGCGGCGCCACGGTAGGCGTCCACGACGAGCAGATGACCCGTGTTGGAGCCGATGTCGAGCACACCGAGGCGCATGCACCCACGGTATCGGGCGGAGCGCTTCGGCGCCGGGGATAGGGTTCCCACGTGCCCGAGGTCGATCTCGTCTTTCCCCGTGCCTGGATCGAGTTCCAGGACCCGGCCGACGACGGCCAGGTGTTCCGGTGCGACCTCACCTGGCTGACGTCGAACTGGACCTGCATCTTCGGCAACGGCTGCCCGGGCATCTACAAGGAGGCACCCGAGGCAGGGTGCTGCACGCTCGGAGCGCACTTCTCCGACAAGGACGACGAGAACCGTGTCGCCGAGTGGGTCGAGCGTCTCGACGACGAAGGCTGGGAGCACCGGTCCGAGGCGATCGGCAAGCGCGGCCAGGTGACCCGCAAGGGCTGGATCGAGACCGACGACGAGGGCGAGCGCAAGACGCGGGTCGTCGACGGTGCCTGCATCTTCCACAACTCACGCGACTTCCCCGGCGGCTACGGCTGCGCGCTGCACGGTCTCGCGCTGCGCGAGGGCGTGCACTTCGTCGAGACCAAGCCGGACGTGTGCTGGCAGCTGCCGTTGCGTCGCACCTTCCGCGACGTGGAGCGTCCGGACGGCACCTCCTACCTCGAGGTCTCCATCGGTGAGTACGACCGACGCGGTTGGGGTCCCGGCGGACACGACCTGGACTGGTACTGCTCGGGCAACACCGAGGCCCACATCGCCGCCGAGCCCGTCTACCTGTCGAGCGCGACCGAGCTGATCACCCTGATGGGGCAGGCGGCGTACGACGTCCTCGCCGCGCGGTGCGAGGCCCACATCCGCTCGCGCTCGGCCCTTGCGCTGCACCCCGCCTCCGCCACGTAGTCCTGCCGCCGAGTCATGGCCGGGTCATCACCGGGTACTGACGCGTCACCTGACCCCGGTGTCAAGTGCACTTCCGTGCCGGGTGAGAATCAACTATGCGTCTCGACCACATCGTCTTTGCGGCCGGACCCGGGGGGCTGGCGGGTACGACCACGCGACTCTCAGCACTGTTGGGCGAGCAGTTCGCAACGGGCGGCATCCACCCCCGCTTCGGCACCCGCAACTCGATCCTGCCGCTGACCGACGACACCTACTTCGAGGTCGTCGAGGTCCTCGACCATCCCGCGTCCGACAAGGCCCCGTTCGGCCAGGCCGTTCGCGCCCGCTCGCTGCTCGGTGGCGGTTGGCTCGGCTGGGTGGTCGCGGTCGACGACATCCGACCGCACGAGGCGCGCCTCGGCCGCGAGGCCGTCAACGGCAACCGGCACCGTCCCGACGGGACCGAGCTCCTCTGGAAGCAGCTCGGCGTCCGGGGCCTGCAGGCCGACCCGCAGCTGCCCTTCTTCGTCGAGTGGGAGGTGCCGCGGATGCTCCACCCGAGCACCGGCGCCACCGGCCAGGTCTCGCTCGAGTGCCTGGAGATCGCCGGCGACCCGGCCCGCGTCTCGGAGTGGCTGGGCCAGTCCGTCGACGCCCCCCTGGAAGCGGTCAAGGTCGACTGGGTCGCGCCTCACGGCACACCCGGCATCGTCGCGGCGCAGTTCCAGACGCCCAACGGGCTCGTCCGGATCTGAGTCCGGACCCTGAGTCTGGGGTGAGCCCGGTGCCGGACCTCGAGGTCACCCCGGGAGCCATTCCGAGCCCCAACATCTGGAACCACCCACAGGTCTACGAGATCGAGAACCGTGCCGTCGACCGCGCTGGTGCGATCACCTCGCTGATGCAGTCGCTGGCCCCCTGGAAGGATCGCGACCTCCTCGACATCGGCTGCGGCACCGGCTTCCACCTCCCACTCTTCGCGCAGGATGCGCACAGCGTCACCGGCGTCGAGCCGCACGGTGACCTGGCCGCGATCGCACGCCGGCGGGTACGTCGGCTCGGGCACGTCACGGTCGTCGAGGGCTCGGCCGAGGCACTGCCGTTGCCCGCCGCGTCCGTCGACGTGATGCACGCGCGGTGGGCCTACTTCTTCGGACCCGGTTGCGAGCCCGGCCTGGCCGAGCTGGACCGCGTGATGCGTCCGGGCTCGCGAGCCTTCGTGGTCGACAACGACCCCACGCGCTCGACGTTCGGCGACTGGTTCCGGCGCGGGTACCCGAAGGTCGACTACGTCGAGACGGCGGCCTTCTGGGCCGACCGGGGGTGGGAGCGCCATCGCGTCGACATGGCGTGGACCTTCGACTCGCGCGAGGATCTCGAGGCCGTCGTACGCATCGAGTTCCCGGCGTCGATCGCCGAGGACATCCTGGCCTCGCACGAAGGGACCGACGTCGACTACGCGGTCAACGTGTGGTCGCGGACCTGGTGACGGCCCCTCACGCCAGCGCTGGCTGGAGGCGCGCACGACCAGCGAGGGGCGCAGCATCCGGCCCCTGTCGCCGAACGGCTTGTGGGCGAGCACGAGGTGCAGGATCCGCACCAGCTCGACCGCCACCTGCTCCAACGGCTGGCGCACGGAGGTGAGCCCCGGCCACGTGACCTGGGCCGCGAGCGAGTCGTCGAAACCCACCACGCCGACGTCGCTGCCCGGACGCAGCCCGCGCTCCGCGCAGGCATGGAGCACGCCGATCCCGAGGGTGTCGCTCGCGCACGCGAAGCCGGTGATCGAGGAGTCCTCGAGGAGGTCGTGCGCGGCCATCCGGGCAGCATCGACGTTGTCGGTGACGCGTACGCCGAGACCGCGGACGTCCTGACCGGCGGCCTGCATGGCCGACTCCCAGCCGCTGCGCCGGTCCTCACCGATGCGAGAGCTCGTCTCCCAGCCGAGCCACGCGATCCGGCGGTGCCCCACCTCGAGCAGGTGGTCGGTCCCGAGCCGCGCGCCGTGGGCGCCGTCGACGTCGATCCACGCGTGATCCGCCAGGGGGTCGTCCCAGGGCCGGCCGAAGGCGACGAAGGGAGCGCCCCGCTCGCTCAGGAAACCGGCCTGTGGCGTCCCGGCGTAGGTGTCGGTCACCACGAAGGCGTCCACCGCGGTCGAGCGCAGCAGGTCGTCGTAGCCGTCGAGCGGGTCCTTCGCGTCGCCCGAGAACAACAGGACGTGGTGCCCGGTGCGCGAGGCCGCCTCGACGAGGCTGTGCAGGAACCGGTCCATCAGCGCGTTGCTGGTGCCCTCCTGCGCGGCCTCGAACCGAAGTCCGATCAGGTGCGACGACCGCGTGCGCAGCTGACGAGCCGCGCGGTTGGGCGAGTAGCCGAGTCGTTCGATGACCGCCTGCACCCGGACGAGCGTGTCCGGCCGGAGCAGCTCCGGGTTGTTCAGCGCGTTGGACACGGTCTGGCGCGAGACCCCGGCCTCGTCGGCCACCGTGGCGAGCGTGGGCGGGGTCTGGGGCGCGACCAACCCGGCCGCCGCGTGACGTCCGCGCTGTGCTTCCGACCGGCTGGTGGACTGGCTCATGCGTCTCCCGTGCGTCTTGATCGTTCCAATCGTAAGCGGCACCGGTGCCCGAGAGCACGTCGTACCCCCGAAGTGTCGGTCCACTCGCCTAGCGTGCGGTCCATGGCGAAAGCGACGGCGAGGGCCCCACGAGCGACCTACCACTGCCACGAGTGCGGGTGGGAGACGGCCAAGTGGGTGGGGCGCTGCGGGGAGTGCCAGGCCTGGGGCACCGTCGTCGAGCGGGCCGCACCCCGCAGCCGCGTGCAGGCCGGTCCGGTCACCGCCCCGGCGCGACCGATCGGCGAGGTGCCGATCGAGGACTCCCTCGCGCGCACCAGTGGCGTGCCCGAGCTCGACCGGGTGCTCGGCGGCGGCCTGGTCCCCGGCGCGGCCATCCTGATCGCCGGCGAGCCCGGCGTCGGCAAGTCCACGCTGCTGCTCGAGGTCGCCGCGCAGACCGCGCGCCTGCGGCACCGGGTGCTCTACGTGACCGGTGAGGAGTCCGCCGCCCAGGTGCGGCATGCGCGCCGACCGCACCGGCGGCATCCAGGACGAGCTCTACCTCGCCGCCGAGACCGACCTCGGCGCCGTGCTCGGCCACGTCGAGGAGGTGAAGCCGACCCTGCTCGTCATCGACTCGGTGCAGACGATCAGCGCCGGCGACGTCGAAGGCGTCCCGGTGGGGTCACCCAGGTCAAGGAGGTCTCGGCCGCGCTGATCCGGATGGCCAAGCTGCGCAACATCACCCTCGTGATCATCGGCCACGTCACCAAGGACGGCACCATCGCCGGCCCACGCGTCCTCGAGCACCTCGTCGACGTCGTGCTCCACTTCGAGGGCGAGCGCACCTCCCGCCTGCGGATGATCCGCGCGGTCAAGAACCGCTACGGCCCCGTCGACGAGGTCGGCTGCTTCGACCTCTCCGCCGAGGGCATCGAGGCGATCACCGACCCGACCGGGCTGTTCCTCGACACTCGCCACGGCCCGGTGCCCGGCACCTGCGTCGCGGTCGCCCTCGAGGGCCGTCGCCCGCTGTTGAGCGAGGTGCAGGCACTGGTCACCCACACTGCCGGTGAACGGCCACGGCGCACCACGTCCGGAGTCGACAACGCCCGCGTCGCGATGATCATCGCCGTCCTGCAGCAACATGCCGGGATCCGGCTGCACAGCTTCGACGTGTTCGTCTCCAGCGTCGGAGGCGCCCGGCTCACCGAGCCCAGCAACGACGTCGCCATCGCGCTGGCCATCGCCTCGGCCTGGCTGGGCAGGCCATTGGCCCGCAACGTGGTGGCCATCGGCGAGCTCGGCCTCTCCGGCGAGCTGCGTCGTGCGCGCGACATCGGTGTCCGGCTGGCCGAGGCCGGGCGGATGGGGTTCCGCTCGGCGCTGGTCCCCGCGGTCACCCCCGAGAGCGCCGGCAACAGCAGGCTGCTCGACGGCATGCGCGTCGTCGACGTGGACAACATCGCGCGCGCCCTGAGCCTGCTGGGTCTGGAAAAGCCCGACAACCAGCAGACATCACTGCCCTAGACTCCCCACGTGGCTTCCCCAGAGCGTCAAGCCGATGCGGCCCGTCTGCGGGCGACCCTGGCCGTCATCGCCCCCGGCACCTCGCTGCGTGACGGACTCGAGCGGATCCTGCGCGGCCGCACCGGTGCCCTGATCGTGCTCGGCCACGACGCCGGCGTCGAGGGGATCCTCACCGGGGGCTTCATCCTCGACGTCCCGTTCTCTCCCACCGCGCTGCGCGAGCTGGCCAAGATGGACGGCGCCATCGTGCTCGACCGCGACATCTCGCGGATCTACCGGGCCAACGTGCACCTGATGCCCGACCACGCCATTCCCTCGGAGGAGACCGGCACCCGGCACCTCACCGCCGACCGGGTGGCCAAGCAGACCGGCGCTCCCGTGATCTCGGTGTCGCAGTCGATGCACATCATCGCGATCTACGTCGGCGAGATCCGCTACGTGCTCGAGGACTCCGGCTCGATCCTGGCGCGCGCGAACCAGGCCCTGGCGACCCTGGAGCGCTACAAGGTGCGCCTCGACGAGGTCTCCAGCACGCTGTCGGCCCTGGAGATCGAGGACCTGGTGACCGTCCGCGACGTCGCCGTCGTGGCGCAACGGCTGGAGATGGTCAGCCGGATCGCGCGGGAGATCGACGACTACGTCAACGAGCTCGGCTCCGACGGCCGCCTGCTCTCGCTCCAGCTCGAGGAGCTGGTCACCGGCGTCGAGGCCGAACGTGGCCTGGTCGTGCGCGACTACCAGGCCGATGTCCAACGCCCTCCCGAGGAGGTGCTGGCCGAGCTCGAGGCACTCTCCCCCGCCGACCTCGTCGACATCGGCTGCGTCGCGCGGGCCCTCGGACTCGGACAGGGCGAGCACCTCGACGGTGCGGTCACCCCGCGTGGTCATCGTCTGCTGGCGAAGGTTCCCCGGCTGCCGAGCACGGTCGTCGACCGCCTGGTCGAGCACTTCGAGACCCTCCAGAAGCTGCTGTCGGCCAGCGTCGAGGACCTGCAGGCGGTCGACGGCGTGGGCGAGCTCCGGGCCAGGAGCGTGCGCGAGGGCCTCTCCCGGCTGGCGGAGTCGAGCATCCTCGAAAGGTACGTCTGAGGCACGCCGCTCGAGCCTGCGAAGCGGCGAAGGCCGAAGAGGTTGAGGAGCGTCGGCTCAGACCCGACGCAGGAGGGGCTGAGCGACGCGTCTCGAAACCCAGTGAGCCGAGACAGCCAGCCGTCAGCAGCTGCTCGCCGTGTTGTCGCCACCGCACTTCGACTGCTTGCCCGAGACGCCCCCGCTCGACGAGGGCTTGGCCCTCGGCTTGGGCTTGGCGCTCTCGGAGGCTGACGGGCTGGGCTTCGGCTTCGCGGTCCTGGTGACGACCTGGGTGGGAGCCCGGGTGATCTCGAACTGCACGTCGGTCGGCGTCGAGCCGAGCGCGGCGGCGTACACGTGGTAGAAGCCCGCCAGCGCCCAGTCGGTCTCGCGCGGGCAACCGGTGTCGGAGCGACGTCCGTTCCAGGTCACGTTGACGTGGGTCGGCACGCTGCTGCGCACGACCACGTCGGACGTCGGGATCGTCTCGGGGCAGTCCTGGCTCGACCAGATCCGGTCGTCACCGCTGGTGATCTTCACGACCAGGCTCTCCGGCGAGACCTTGAAGGTGCACGCCGGCTGCAGGCCCTGCAGCGCCAGCCGGATCACGACCGGACGGAGCCCCCAGGCACGCGACACCGACGGCAGCACGCTCACCTCGTTGTCGCGGCACTCGCCGCTCGGCGGCAGGAGCACCGTGCTCGCCTTGCGCTTCGGCACCTTCGACGGCGCGACCGGTCCCATGCTGATCGACGGCTCGGGCTCCTGCTGCTTGGCCGAGCTGGTGCTCGCCTCGATCGTCGAGCCGGGATCACTCCCCGTGCCGCCGAGGAGCTTGCCGATCCCGAAGACCAGCAGGAGGGCCACCCCGAGCACGACGCTGCGGCGCATCCAGTAGACGCGTCGCGGCAACCGTCCACGCGGATGCCTCACCGAGCCCATGCGCGCCACCGTAGTCAGCGTTCCGGCCCGATCGTGGATGCAACGCCGACAGGGCACTTCTGGTTGGCCGTACGACGCCGAGAGGGCACTTCTGGTTGGCCGTACGACGCCGAGGCACTGGTGCGATCGAGATGGCTGCCTGCCCCTCGCGGGCGGTGATCTTTAATGGTGGCCGACATGAGCGACCTGCACGAACCGATCCTGCGCTGGTACGACGACCACGCCCGCGACCTCCCCTGGCGCGCCTCCGGCGTCACCCCGTGGGCGGTGATGGTCTCGGAGTTCATGCTCCAGCAGACCCCGGTCGCCCGGGTGCTGCCGGTCTACGAGAGCTGGATGAGCACCTGGCCCACGCCCGGCGCCCTCGCCGACGCACCGAGCGGCGAGGCGGTCCGCGCGTGGGGCCGGCTCGGGTACCCGCGCCGCGCGCTCCGGCTGCACGCCGCCGCCCGGACGATCGTGGAGCGGCACGACGGCGAGGTGCCGTCGTCGTACGACGACCTGCTGGCCCTTCCCGGTGTCGGTGCCTACACCGCCAGCGCCATCGCGTCGTTCGCCTTCGGTGGCAGCCATGCCGTCCTCGACACCAACGTGCGCCGCGTCTTCGCGCGGGCCGTCAGCGGTGTCGAGTACCCCGTCGACGTCGGTGACCGCGTCCGAGCGGCAGCTCGCCGACTCGCTGGTGCCCTCCGAACAGCCCGCGACCTGGGCGGTCGCGGTGATGGAGCTCGGGGCCCTGGTCTGCACGGCGACGAACCCGAAGTGCGGCGCCTGCCCGGTCAGCGACCGGTGCGCCTGGAACCTCGCCGGCCGCCCGCCGTACGACGGACCACCGCGCCGCGGCCAGGCCTGGGCCGGCACCGACCGGATGGTGCGCGGCCGACTGATGGCGGTGCTGCGCGACACGAACGGCAGCGTGGCCGGAGCCCGCCTGGATCAGGTCTGGTCCGACGACGTGCAGCGGGAGCGCGCGCTGCAGAGCCTGCTGGCCGACGGGCTCGTGGTCGAGTCGGACGGTCGCTACGCCCTGCCCCGGCTGACCGACCCTGGACGTCATACGAGGTGGTCGCCGCAGCGACCACCTCGGATGACGTTGTGCCGTTGGACCCGGCTCAGTCGTTCTTCGGGATGTCGACCGGACCCTCGCTGTCGTCCGGACCGCCGACCGGCTCGAGCGGGGGCGTGTCGGGGAGACTGCCCTTGTGGCTGCCCTGGAAGGTGAACTGGGCCTCGGCGCCCTCACCCTCGACATCCACCAGCACGATCTGGCCCGGCCCGACCTCGCCGTAGAGCATCTTCTCGGCGAGCACGTCCTCGATCTCGCGCTGCACCGTGCGGCGCAAGCGGGCGGGCACCCAGCACCGGGTCGAACCCGCGCGTCGCGAGCAGGTCCTTCGCGTCCTGGGTCAGCTCGAGGGACATGTCGCGGTCCTTCATGCGCAGCTCGACGAAGGCGATCATGTTGTCCACCATCGAGATGATCTGCTCCTTCGTCAGCGGCGGGAACACGATGATCTCGTCGACACGGTTGAGGAACTCGGGCCGGAAGTGCTGCTTGAGCTCCTCGGTGACCTTGTTCTTCATCCGGTCGTAGTCGCCCTGCTCGCCGGCCTGGTTGAAGCCGAGGCTGACGCCCTTCGAGATGTCCCGGGTGCCGAGGTTGGTGGTCATGATGATGACCGTGTTCTTGAAGTCCACGACCCGGCCCTGGCTGTCGGTCAGGCGACCTTCCTCCAGGATCTGCAACAGGCTGTTGAAGATGTCGGGGTGGGCCTTCTCCACCTCGTCGAAGAGGACGACGGAGAACGGCTTGCGCCGCACCTTCTCGGTGAGCTGGCCGCCCTCCTCGTAGCCGACGTAGCCGGGAGGCGAGCCGAACAGTCGCGAGACGGTGTGCTTCTCGCTGAACTCCGACATGTCGAGCTGGATCAGGGCGTCCTCGTCGCCGAAGAGGAACTCGGCGAGCGTCTTGGACAGCCACGTCTTCCCGACACCCGAGGGGCCGGCGAAGATGAACGAGCCACCGGGACGCTTCGGGTCCTTCAGGCCCGCGCGCGTACGACGGATCGCCCGGCTGAGCGCCTTGACGGCCTCCTCCTGGCCGATGACCCGCTTGTGCAGCTCGTCCTCCATCTTGAGCAGTCGCGTGGACTCCTCCTCGGACAGCTTCACGATCGGGATGCCGGTCGCCACGGCGAGCACCTCGGCGATCAGCTCCTCGTCGACCTCGGCGACGACGTCCATGTCGCCGGCGCGCCACTGCTTCTCGCGCTCGCCCTTGGCCAGGATCAGCTGCTTCTCCTCGTCACGCAGACGGGCGGCGGCCTCGAAGTCCTGGCCGTCGATGGCGCCCTCCTTGCGGCGGCGTACGTCGGCGATCTTGTCGTCGAACTCGCGCAGGTCCGGCGGCGCGGTCATCCGGCGGATGCGCAGCCGCGAGCCGGCCTCGTCGATCAGGTCGATCGCCTTGTCCGGCAGGAACCGGTCGGAGATGTAGCGGTCGGCCAGCGTCGCCGCGGAGACCAGCGCCTCGTCGGTGATCGTCACCCGGTGGTGCGCCTCGTAGCGGTCACGCAGGCCCTTGAGCATCTCGATGGTGTGCGCGATCGAGGGCTCGTTGACCTGGATCGGCTGGAAGCGGCGCTCGAGCGCGGCGTCCTTCTCGAGGTGCTTGCGGTACTCGTCGAGCGTGGTCGCGCCGATGGTCTGGAGCTCGCCGCGGGCCAGCATCGGCTTGAGGATGCTGGCGGCGTCGATCGCGCCCTCGGCCGCACCGGCACCGACGAGGGTGTGGATCTCGTCGATGAACAGCACGATGTCGCCGCGCGTGCGGATCTCCTTGAGGACCTTCTTCAGGCGCTCCTCGAAGTCACCGCGGTAGCGCGAGCCGGCGACCAGCGCACCGAGGTCGAGGGTGTAGATCTGCTTGTCCTTGAGCGTCTCGGGCACGTCGCCGCGGACGATGTCCTGCGCCAGGCCCTCCACGATCGTCGTCTTGCCGACGCCGGGCTCACCGATGAGCACCGGGTTGTTCTTCGTACGCCGCGACAGGATCTGCATGACCCGCTCGATCTCCTGCTCCCGGCCGATGACCGGGTCGAGCTTGCCCTCCTTGGCGGCCTGGGTCAGGTTGCGGCCGAACTGGTCGAGCACGAGCGAGCTCGAGGGAGCCGTCTCGGGCGCCGTACCGGCGGTCTGCTGCTCCTTGCCCTGGTAGCCGGAGAGCAGCTGGATGACCTGCTGGCGCACGCGGTTGAGGTCGGCGCCGAGCTTGTGCAGCACCTGGGCGGCGACGCCCTCGCCCTCGCGGATCAGGCCGAGCAGGATGTGCTCGGTGCCGATGTAGTTGTGGCCGAGCTGCAGCGCCTCGCGCAGGGACAGCTCGAGCACCTTCTTGGCGCGGGGGGTGAAGGGGATGTGGCCGCTGGGCGCCTGCTGGCCCTGGCCGATGATCTCCTCGACCTGCGCGCGGACGGCCTCCAGCGAGACACCGAGGCTCTCCAGGGCCTTGGCGGCGATGCCGTCGCCCTCGTGGATCAGGCCGAGCAGGATGTGCTCGGTGCCGATGTAGTTGTGGGAGAGCATGCGGGCCTCTTCCTGGGCCAGCACGACAACTCGTCGGGCTCGGTCGGTGAACCGCTCGAACATGGGCAACTCCTCAAACTCTGCGGGGTCGACGCGTGCTACCCGCACGGCCGGTTGAACCCTGAAGACAGCCTACGTGTTCCGACCACGGGCCCGCTCTGCTCTCAGCGAACAGGCGGGCGGCCGCAGGGGGTCAGAGCATGGCCTCAGAGCACGTCCTCCGGGCTCGTCGGGCGTGTCATGCGGAAGACCTCCGGTGGTCGTCCCCATTCCGGCCCGCCGAGACGTGACACAGGTCGCAGCCGGTCCATCGCCGGCAGGCCGTCGACGAGCGCATCGTCCACCACCGTGATCGCCGTCACCGCGCCGAAGACCACGAACGCGTGACCGACCTCGACGATGCGGTCGAGACGGCACTCGATCGAGGCCGGCGAGGCCGCGACCCGGTGCGGTGCGACGGTCGCGGACGGCTCGGTCGCGATGCCGAGCTCCTCGGCCTCGTCGTCGCCGTGCTCGAAGGGCGCGCTGCTCGCGTTGACCTGCTCGAGCAGCGACTCCGAGGAGAAGCTGATCACGAACTCCCCGGTCTCCTCGACGTTGCGGACCGTGTCCTTGCGGCCCAGCGAGCTGAACAGCACCACCGGCGGGCGACCGCTCGCCACGGTGAAGAACGAGTGCGGCGCGAGGTTGCCGTGTCCCTCGGCGTCGACGGTGGAGACCCAGGCGATGGGCCGCGGCACGACGAGCCCGGTCAGCAGGCGGTAGGCGTTGACGTCGGGGTCGGCCGGGTCGAAGACGGTGCGGAGCAGCGGAGTCGGGCACGCCGGTCAGCCTAGTGAGTGGGCGCCGGGACCCCGAAACGACACCACCCCCGGGCGAGGGTTCTCGCACGGGGGTGGTGGTCGGTTGGATGTGTGTCAGTGCGCGGCGGCGTACGCCTCGCGCACCTCGGCCGAGACCCGCCCACGCTCGGGCACGTCGAAGCCGTTCTCGCGGGCCCAGGCCCGGATCTCCGAGGGAGCGGTGCCCCCTGCGGCCTTGGCGGTGCTCCGGCGACTGCCGCGCCGCTGACCGGCCGGGCGTGTGCGACGTACGGCGCCAGCGCGTCGCGGAGCGAGCGCGCATTCTTCTTGTTCAGGTCGATGGCGAATTCCTTGCCGTCGAGCCCGAAGGTCACCGTCTCCTCGGCATCGCTCTGGTCGATGTCGTCGATGAGCACGATGTGCACCTTCTGAGCCATTGAATCTGCCGTCCTCACAGAATGCGTGATCGGGAATTTCCCAACGTGACACTAACAGACCACTATGTGAGATCCAAAGCTCACTCGGGGCGAAGCAGCGGAAAAAGAATCGTCTCGCGAATACCGGCCCCGGTGAGCAGCATGACGAGTCGGTCCACGCCCATTCCCATCCCGCCTGCCGGGGGCATGCCGTACTCCATCGCCTTGAGGAACACCTCGTCGAGCTCCATCGCCTCCGGGTCCCCTTCGGCAGCGAGCAGTGACTGTTGTTCGAGCCGATGGCGTTGCTCGATGGGGTCGTTCAGCTCCGAATACGCGGGCGCCAGCTCGACGCCGTTGATGATCAGGTCCCAGGCCTCGTTCACGCCCGGCCGGCTGCGGTGCGGCTTGGCCAGCGGCTTCACCGCCGACGGATAATCCATCACGAAAGTGGGATTGATCAGATGGTCCTCCACGAGCTGCTCGTAGAGCTCCACGACTATTTCCGGTGACCCCCATTTCGGCTGCAGCTCGACATCGTGGGTGGCGGCATACTTTCGCAGCGTTTCGGTCGGCGTTTCGACGCTCACTTCTTCACCGACCGCCTCCGAGACCAGGTCCAGGATCGAGGCCTGTCGCCACTCACCCTCGAGGTCGATCTCACCACCACCGCGAGCAGGTACGACGGTGCGGCCCACGGCCCGGGCAGCATCGAGGACCAGCGCCTTGGTCAGCTCCATCATCGTGAACTGGTCGCCGTAGGCCTCGTAGGCCTCCACCATGGAGAACTCGGCCGCATGGGTGGAGTCGAGGCCCTCGTTGCGGAAGGTCCGGCCGATCTCGTAGACCTTGTCGATCCCGCCGATCATGGCGCGCTTGAGGTCGAGCTCGAGCGCGATCCGCAGCAGCATGTCCTGGTCGAGGGCGTTGAGGTGGGTCTTGAACGGCCGGGCCGCCGCGCCGCCGTTGGTCAGCTGCAGGATCGGCGTCTCGACCTCGACGTAGCCGCGCGCGTCGAGCGTCTGGCGCAGGCTGCGCAGCACGGTGGCCTTGGTGCGCACCATCTCGCGCGCCTCGGGCCGGATCATCATGTCGACGTAGCGCAGCCGGATGCGGGCCTCGTCGGAGAGCGGCCGGTGCTCGTTGGGCAGCGGCCGCAGGGTCTTCGCTGCGAGCTCCCAGTCGGTGGCGGCCACGGACAGCTCGCCACGTCGGCTCGTGATCACCTCGCCGCGGACGGCGAGGAGGTCGCCGATGTCGACCAGCGCCTTGAACTCGGCGAGCGACTCCTCGCCGACCTCCGCGAGGCTGAGCATCACCTGGATCTCCGACCCGTCGCCCTCGCGTAGCCGGGCGAAGCAGAGCTTGCCGGTGTTGCGCTGGAAGATGACCCGCCCGGTGATCGCGACGTGCTCGCCGGTGCGGGTGTCCGGCTCGAGCTCGCCCCGCCTCGAGCTTCGGGTCCCACTTCTCGCGGATCTCCCGGATCGTGTGGCGTGCGCTCGACCTTGACCGGGTAGGGCTGTCGCCCCGAGTCCAGCACCCGCTGCCGCTTGTCCCGGCGTACCCGGATCTGCTCGGGCACGTCGTCGCCCTGGGTCCCAGGGGCCTCGGGCTGGTCATTCATGGCGCACAGGCTACTTTGCGTCCACTGACGGTCTGACTGGAGGAGCAGGGCAATGAAGGCTGTGGTCTGTCACGAGACAAAGCTCGAGGTCGCGGAGGTCGCTGACCCGGTCCCGGGGCCCGGTCAGGTCCTGCTCGAGGTGGTCCGCAGCGGCATCTGCGGCTCGGACCTGCACGCCCGCACGCACGCCGACCAGCTCGCCGACCTGGCCTCGGCCATCGGCTACCCCGACGTGATGCGGCCCCACCAGTCGGTGGTGATGGGGCACGAGTTCAGCGGTCGGGTGCTGGACTACGGTCCGGAAACCCGCAAGGCCTGGCCGACCGGGACCCCGGTGGTGGCACTGCCGATGATCCAGATGGGCGACAAGGTCCAGATGACCGGCCTGTCGGCCAAGGCGCCGGGGGCGTACGCCGAGCGCGTGCTCGTCCAGGAGTCCCTCACGATGGACGTGCCCAACGGGTTCTCCCCCGAGACGGCGGCACTCACCGAGCCGATGGCGGTCGCGTGGCACGCCGTACGCCGTAGCAAGGTGCGCAAGCGCGAGACCGCCGTGGTCATCGGATGCGGTCCGATCGGGCTGGCCGTGATCCTGATGCTCAAGGCTCGCGGTGTGCGGAAGGTGATCGCGAGCGACCTGTCGCCCGGGCGTCGCGCTCTCGCCCAGCAGTGTGGCGCCGACATCGTGATCGACCCCGGAGCGGAGTCGCCGTGGGCGGGCTTCGAGAAGAGCCGCTACTTCACCGACGCGAACGACCTCTTCGACCTCGCGCTCGACACGATGGGCAAGCTGCGCAAGGTGCCGAAGCTGCCGTGGTGGCAGGTGCTCCGCGCCGCCGAGGTCGCGGGAGCCACACCCAGCGGGCCGGTGGTGTTCGAGTGTGTCGGGGTCCCCGGGATCATCGACCAGATCATCAATGCTGCGCCGCTCGCGTCACGGGTCGTCGTGGTGGGCGTGTGCATGGAGCAGGACACGATCCAGCCTGCGATGGCGATCAACAAGGAGATCGACCTCAAGTTCTCGTTCGTCTACCAGCCCCAGGAGTTCCGCGAGACGTTGCACCTGATGGCGAACGGCAAGGTGGACCCGACGCCGCTCGTCACCGGGACCGTCGGGCTCGACGGGGTTGCCGGCGCCTTCGAGGTCCTCGGCAACCCCGAGGGCCACGCGAAGATCCTCATCGACCCGGCGAGCGCGGTGGCGACCGTCTGAAGCCGGATAGTCCGGACCGTTCGGCACCCGTTCAGACGTCTCGAGGGCCTGCGAACTCGACTCCGGACTATCCGGGATCTCAGGAGTTCCGGACGAAGACGAGCTCGAGCCCGAGCAGGGTGAGCCAGGGCTGGTGGGCGGTGAACGAGCGGCACTCCTCCACCACGATCGGGGCGAGGCCGCCGGTGGCGATCACGTTCACCTCCGAGGTCGGTACGCCGAGCTCCTCGATCATCCGGCTGACGATGCCGTCGACCTGGCTGGCGAAGCCGAAGACCATGCCCGACTGCAGCGCCTCGACGGTGTTCTTCGCGATCACCGTGCGCGGTCGGAGCAGCTCGACCTTGCGCAGCTGGGCGCCGCGGCGGCCGAGCGCCTCGAGCGAGATGTCGATGCCGGGGGCGATCGCGCCGCCGATGTACTCCCCGCGCTGGCTGACCACGTCGAAGGTCGTCGCGGTGCCGAAGTCGACGACGATCGCCGGTCCGTCGTACAGGCTGGCGGCGGCGAGGGCGTTGATCACCCGGTCGGCGCCGACCTCGCGGGGGTTGTCCATCAGCACGGGTACGCCGGTCCGCACGCCGGGCTCGACGACCACGTTCGGCAGCGTGCCGTAGTGGCGCACCAGCATGTCGCGCCACTCGTGCAGCACCGCCGGGACGGTCGCACACACGGCGATGCCCTGGACCTGGTCGGAGACGTTGCTCTCGCGCAGCAGGCCCTTGAGCAGCACCGCCCACTCGTCCGCCGTACGCCGCTCCTCGGTCGCCACCCGCCAGTGGTCGAGCACGTCGCCGTCCGAGACCAGTCCGAGGACCGTGTGGGAGTTGCCGATGTCGGCGCACAGCAGCGTCATGACGGGTCCTCCCGGGTCAGGTCCATCCCGATGTCGAAGACGGTCACCGAGTGCGTCAGCGCGCCCACGGAGATGAAGTCGACCCCGGTCTCGGCGACGTCGCGGGCGCGCTCGAGGGTCAGACCGCCGGAGGCCTCGAGGGTGGCGTCGCCGTCGGTGATCTGCACGGCCTCGGCCATCTCCTCGTCGGTCATGTTGTCGAGCAGGATCCGCTCACAGCCCGCGTCGAGCAGCTCGCGCAGCTGGTCGAGGTCGGTCACCTCGACCTCGACGGGGATGTCCGGATGGGCGGCACGGACGGCCTCGAAGGCCGGCACGACACCGCCCGCCGCGAGGACGTGGTTGTCCTTCACCATGGCCAGGTCGGTGAGCCCGAAGCGGTGGTTGACGCCGCCACCGCAGCGCACGGCGTACTTCTGCAGCGCACGCCAGTTGGGCAGCGTCTTGCGCGTGTCGAGCACCCGGGCCTTGGTGCCCTCCAGGGCCTCGACCCAGCGCGCGGTCGCGGTGGCGACGCCGGAGAGGTGCGAAGCGAAGTTCAGGGCGGTGCGCTCGGCGGTGAGCAGCCCGCGCGTGGGGCCGGCCACGCGCATGACGGTCTCCCCGGCGTCGACCCGGGTGCCGTCGGGGACGCGGTCGGTCACCGAGACGTCGTCGCCGAGGACGACGGCGAAGACCAGCGCCGCGACGCCGAGCCCGGCCACGACCCCGGCCTCGCGGGCCGCGAAGTCCGCGGCGCCGCGGGCGTCCTCGGGGATGGTGGCCTCGCTGGTGATGTCCTCCCCGCCGTCGGGCAGGTCCTCCTCGAGAGCACCCAGGACGGCGTCGTACACCGCTCGGGGGTCCAGCCCTGCGGAGGACAGCTCGTCGACGAGCTCACCCGGGAGGTCGTCGTACGCCGTGAAGCTCATGCGGACGCTCCGTCCGAGGGCTCGGTCGGAGTGAACGTGATCGCGAGCGCGTCGCCGTCGAGGAGCACGTCGAAGTGGCCCGACCACCGTTGCGTCGTCGCGATCCGGGAAGTCCTCACGCCAGTGCGACCCACGGGTCTCCTCGCGGCGTCGGGCCGACTCGGCGAGCGCGCTGCTGATCGTGAGCAGGTTGGTCGCCTCCCAGGCGCGCGTGCCCACCTCGCCCGCCTTCTCCGCGAGCGCGGCCAGCTCGTCGAGCGCGTGGGCCAGGCCGTCGGCGGAGCGCAGCACCCCGGCCTCCTCGGTCATCACGGCCTGCGCGTGCGACCGGACGTCCGCAGCGACGAGGCCGGCGGGTCGCTCGTCGGGCACGGCGTCGGCGGACGGCCGCAGCTCGTCGGGCAGCACCTGGGCGATCCGCCGGGAGAACACCAGGCCCTCGAGCAGCGAGTTGGACGCGAGCCGGTTGGCTCCGTGCACACCGGAGCACGCCACCTCGCCGGTCGCGTAGAGACCCGGGACGCCGGAGCGCCCCCACAGGTCGGTGGCCACGCCGCCGGACGCGTAGTGGCACGCCGGTGCCACCGGGATCAGCTCGGTCACCGGGTCGACGCCGTGCTCGCGGCAGGTCGCCAGGATCGTGGGGAACCGCTCTGCCAGAACGGCAGACGCCGAGGTGCCGCGCGTCGAGCCACATGTGCGGTTGCCCGGTCTCGTGCATCCGGCGGGTGATCGCCTTGGCGACCACGTCGCGGGGCGCGAGGTCGGCGAGCTCGTGCTGGCCCTGCATGAAGCGGTTGCCCTCGAAGTCGACGAGGAACGCCCCCTCGCCGCGGACGGCCTCGCTGATCAGCGGCTGCTGGCCGCGCGAGTCGGGGCCGAGGTACATCACCGTCGGGTGGAACTGCACGAACTCGAGGTCGCGCAGCACCGCACCGGCACGCAGGGCGAGCGCCATGCCGTCCCCGGTCGACACCTCCGGGTTGGTCGTCTGGGAGAACACCTGGCCCAGCCCGCCCGAGGCGAGTACGACGGCACGGCAGCGCACCGCGCCGATGCCGTCCCGCTGCCCTTCTCCCATCACGTGCAGCGTGATCCCCGCGACCCCTCCGTCGGGCGCGCGCATCAGGTCGACGGCGAGGGCATGCTCGATGACCTCGATGTCCGGGGCAGCCTGGATCGCGGCGACGAGCGCGCGCTGGATCTCCGCGCCGGTGGCGTCGCCGCCGGCATGCGCGATCCGGTCGCGATGGTGGCCGCCCTCGCGGGTCAGCGACAGCACGCCCTCGGGCGAGTGGTCGAAGTTGGCGCCGAGCGCGATCAGCTCGCGGACCGCCTCGGGCCCCTCGTTGACCAGCACCCGCACGGCGGCGGGGTTGCAGGCACCCGCCCCGGCGACGAGGGTGTCGCGCTCGTGCTGGTCGGGGCTGTCCCCGGGCCCGAGCGCCGCCGCGATGCCGCCCTGCGCCCACTGGGTGGAGCCGGCGGAGAGCACGTCCTTCGTGACGACGAGGATCTTGTCGACCTGGTGGCGCAGGCGGAGCGCCACCGTGAGTCCGGCGATGCCGGAGCCGACCACGACCACGTCGGCATCGGTGGTCCAGCCGGGCTCACCGGCGGAGAGTCGGCCGGGGACCGTGGAGGTCATCCGCGGCAGGCTATCGAGGCACCGGCCCGGGACGTCATACGAGTTGGCTGCCGGGGCGACCGCTTCGCATGACGCTGCGCGGGACGTCATACGAGTTGGCTGCCGAGGCGACCAGTTCGTATGACGCACGCTCAGCGGCCCGCGACGAGGTCGGACGGCGCGAAGCTGTGCAGGTCACCGCGCACGAGGTCGCTGCCGGGAAGGGCCTCGGCCGGGTCGGAGCCGGTCCCGACGATCTTGTTGTCGGCGTCGACGAAGACCACGCTCGGCTGGTAGGCCTTGGCCTCGGCGGTGTCCATCTGTCCGTAGGCGATCAGGATGACCACGTCGCCGGGGTGGACGAGACGGGCCGCGGCGCCGTTGATCCCGAGCACGCCGGACCCGCGCTCGCCGGCGATCGTGTAGGTCTCGATCCGGGCGCCGTTGGTCACGTCGACGATGTGCACCAGCTCGCCGGGCAGCAGGTCGGCCGCCTCGAGCAGGTCCTCGTCCACGGTCACCGAGCCGACGTAGTGCAGGTCGGCCTGGGTCACCGTCGCGCGGTGGATCTTGCTCTTCATCATGGTTCGCAACATCGGTTTCTCCGTTCAGACAGGTCATTCAGGCAGGGGCGTTCAGGGTGAGGGCCACGTTGTCGATCAGTCGGGTGGGCCCGACGCGGGCGGCGATGAGCAGGCGGGCGGGCCCGGACTCGGGTGCCGGGCCGAGGTCGGGATCCCTCAGCTCGAGGTAGTCGAGGTCGACGCCGCGGGCGTGCCGGAGCTCGTGCCGGGCGGCGTCGATGGCGGCCTTCGCGCCGTACTTGGCGGCGTCCCGGGCGGCGAACAGGGTGCGGGACAGCGCGGCGGCGCGCCAGCGGTGGTCCTCGTCGAGGTAGCGCGTTGCGGCTGGAGAGCGCCAGGCCGTCGTGCTCACGCACCGTCTCGGCACCGACGACGTCGACACCCATGCACAGGTCGGAGACCATCCGCCGGATCAGCACCAGCTGCTGGTAGTCCTTCTCGCCGAACACCGCCACGTCGGGACGAACCAGGCCGAAGAGCTTCGCGACCACGGTGAGCACACCGTGGAAATGGGTCGGCCGGGACTTCCCCTCCAGCTCGGCGGCGAGCGGCCCGGGGTCGATGGTGACCTGCGGGTCACCGCCCGGGTAGACCTCCTCCACCGACGGCGCGAAGACCACGTCGACACCCTGCTCGGCACACAGCTCGAGGTCGGCGTCGAAGCTGCGCGGGTAGCGGTCGAGGTCCTCACCGGGCCCGAACTGCATCGGGTTGACGAAGATCGACGCCACGACGGGGGCCTCGGAGCCGACCTCCTTGCGGGCCCGCTCCAGCAAGGCGGCGTGGCCGCCGTGCAGCGCACCCATCGTGGGGACGAACCCGACGGGTCGTTGCCTCCCGTCCAGCGCGTCGCGCAGCTCCTCACGGCTCTTCGCGAGGAGTGGGCCAGTGGTCATCGAAGGTCGCTCCGGGTGCCGCGAGCAGCCTCACCCGCACCCGGGATCGGACCCGCCTCGCCGACGCGCACCAGCGCCTCGTCGAGCAGGCTCACGATCCGGGCGGCCCGGATGGGCAGCAGCCGGCCGTCGAGAACGGCGCGGTCGGCGGTGGCCTTCGCCATGGCGACGTACGACGGCACGGTGGCCGGCGCGTTCTCGGCGATGTCCTGGAGGTGGGCCTGGACCGTCTTCACGTCTCCACGCACGATCGGGCCGGTCAGTGCGGCGTCGCCCTGCGCGAGGGCGTTGTCGAGGGCGGCGGAGAGGAGCGGTCGCAAGGTGGCGGCGGGGTCCTCGGCACCGGAGGCGGCGAGCAGCTCCATGGCCTGGCTGACCAGGGTGACGAGGTGGTTGGCGCCGTGCGCGAGACCGGCGTGGTAGAGCGTGCGCTTGCTCTCCGGCACCCAGAGCGGGATGCCGCCGAGGTCGCTGACGAGACCCTCGGCGTAGCTCCCGCTCGGCGTCGCCGGCGGTCATGCCGAACACGCACCCGGCCAGGCGGTCGAGATCGAGCTCGGTGCCGGTGAACGTCATCGCAGGATGCATCGCGATCGGCCGCGCCCCCACGGCGGTTGCCGACGCGAGCACGGCGAGTCCGTGGCGGCCGGAGGTGTGGCAGACGACCTGGCCCTCGCGGATCGTCCCGGCGCCGACGAGCTGGGTCACGACGTTCTCGAGCATGTCGTCGGGAACGGTGAGCAGCAGCAGGTCGCACGAACGCGCCACGTCGGTGGGCTTCGCGGAGCGGACACCGGGCAGCAGGGTCTCGATGCGGTGCAGTGAAGCCGCGGAGTCACCGGCAGCGGCCACGACCTCGTGACCAGCAGCGCGGAATGCCGCGGACAGTACGGCGCCGACACGACCGGCGCCGACAACCCCGATTCGGGCCATCAGTACTCATCGCCTTTCGTTCCAGTCCACAGGGGGTACCGGACTACTCAATGACTCGTGCAGTACAACGGTACGCGGCACCCGTTGGTCACGGGAGTGGAACGGCTGGTGTGTTAGCTCACGTCTCATCGGTGGGCGAGGCTGATCACGAGGTCGCCCATCGCGACCGTCTCGGCCTCAACTCCCCCGGCAGTGAGCCCGTGCCGCTGCAGCCACACGTGCATCGGGACGTCGGCGAGCTTGGCCGCACACTCCGCCCGCGTCCAGCGGGCCAGGAAGTCCTCGGCGCCGAACCTGGCCACGAGCCGGGCCGGCAGTGCGGCGTCCCTGATCTCCGCGTCGATGACGGTTCCGGCGCGGCCGTACCACCCGACGACCCGGCCGTCCCCGACGTGGGAGCGGGTCACCGCGTCGGCCATCTCGCTGGCGGGTCCCGATCCGCAGGTGGGCGCAGGGGCCAGTCATCGCAGGCATCGGTTCAGATCGAGCCGGCACCGTCGACCACGATCGACTGGCCGTTGATGTTGGTGTCCTCCAGCAGCAGCATGCGTACGACGGGGACGACCTCCTCGGGGGTCGTCAGTCGCCCGGTCGGCGTACGACGGAGGATCGCGGCGAGCTGGGTCTGCCCGAGCACCGCCGACATCTCGGAGGCGAAGAACCCGGGCGCCACGGCGTTGGCCAGCACCCGGCCGGAGAACTCGCGGGCGAGCGAGCGGGTGGCGGCGTCGAGGCCGCCCTTGGTCGAGGAGTAGGCGACGAGGCCCGGATAGCCGCGCTGCCCGCAGATCGAGGTCACGTTGACCAGCCGGCCCCGACGCCCCTTGCCCAGGAGCCGGCGCAGCCAGTAGCGGGTGAGCACCAGCGGGGCGGTGAGGTTGGTGCCGATGATCTGCTCGATGCGCTCGGCCGGGGTGTGCACGTGCAGCGAGTCCTGGCCGATCGCCGCGTTGTTGACCAGGGCGTCGACGACGCCGAGCTTGCCCTCGACCTCCTTGACGAACGCCTGGCACGCCTTGACGTCGGTGATGTCGACCGAGCCGAAGTGCGAGGCGTCCGGGAAGCGCTCGGCCAGTGCCTCGAGCTCCGGGGTGACCGTGCGCGCGAAGGCGGCCACCTTGACCCCCTGCTCGAGCAGGTCGGTGACCATCGCCAGCCCGAGGCCACGTGACGCGCCAGAGATGAGCACGACCGTCGCCGCCGGAACAGGGGACATCTCCTCGGCGGAGGCGGGGTTCTCCGAAGCGGGGGTCTCGGGTGTGGGGTTCTCAGACATCGCTCTTCAGCGTCTCCTTCTGGGGGATCGAGTCGAGCAGCTTGATGCGGCGCGGGACGCCGTACTCCGGCAGCCGCTCCTGGCACCACCGGCTGATCGCGGACACGGTCTCGGGCGCGGACGTCTCGCCGGAGCGCAGCACGACGTCGGCCACCACCATGGTGCCGACCAGGGGCGCCTTCCGGCCACGCACGTGTGCCCAGACCACGTCGGGATGCGACTGGAGCACCGACCGCACGACCCCGGCGGAGACCTTGGCCCCACCGACGTTGATCTCGTCTGCGCTGGTGCGTCCGGTGATCAGCACCCGGCCGTCCTCCACGACCACGGCATCGCCCGTGCGCACCGCACCCTCGAGGCCCTCACCGTGGTGGGGCGAGGCGATGACGAGCTCACCGTCCTCGACGGCGAGCCGGGGACGGTCGGGCGCATCGCGCTCCAGCCACTCGACCGGGAAGCCGGCGCGACCGTCGTGGACCACGATCGAGGCGCCGAGCTCCGAGGAGGCGTAGATCCACGAGACCCGGGCGTGCGGGAACAGGCCGGTCAGCTGGTCGAGCACGGCCTGGTCGACAGGTTCGCCGCCCAGGCTGACCTGTTGCAGCGGGACCTCGGCCAGGGCGTCGCCGTGGGTCATGATCGTCTGGCGCCAGAAGGTCGGCGTGCCCGAGGCCGCGGTGACGCCGTGCTCGACGCCGGCTGCGACCCAGCCCTCGAGGTCCGCAGGGTCCACCACGACGAGGTCCTGTCCCGGGCTGCCGAGCCCGAGGGTGACCACCTGCCACCAGGCGTAGGTGCCGGGCGAGTAGGGGCACAGCCAGCGCCGCGGCGCCATCTCGCCGGACACCGTGGTCAGCGACCGGAGCGTGTGGCCGATGCGCTTGGGACGGCCCGTCGAGCCGGAGGTGAGCAGCCAGAGGCGGTCGGCCTCCGGGTCACGCGGCGTCGGGGCGTGCTCGACCTCGTCGCCCTCGACGATGTTGAACCCGCCCTCGAGCAGCTCGGCGCGGAGGTTCTGCTCCATCCGGCCCCGCGCCACGACCACGAACTCCGCCCCGGTGCGTGCGTGGGCCCACACCGACGGCAGGGCGTCGAACGACGAAGGAGCCACCACGGCGGCGGGGGCCGGCAGGTCGACGCCGGGCAGGTCTGCCCAGGTGGTCGTCTCACCGGTGCGTACGTCGACCAGGGCGTTCCCGGCGCCGGCGAGCTCAGGAGCCAATGCTTCAGGCCTGCTGGATCTCGGTGAGCAGGTCCAGTACGTCGCCGACGGTCGTGATCTGCCGGAGTCCGGCCGCGTCGAAGTTGAGCTCCTCGTCGATCTCGTCCTCGACACGCAGCGCCAGCTCGGAGAAGTCCAGCGAACGGAAGCCGATCTGCTGCAGGTCCGCCGACTCGTCGGCTGGGCAGGGACTTGCCCTGCGCCTCGAGGACCTCGCTCATCAGGGTGCGCAACTGTTCACGGGACACAGCACTCATGGCGGCAGACTACCGTTGGGCCCAGCCCGACCTGGGCCCGACCTGAGCCCGTCCCGTCCCGATGCGAGGAGGACCACATGCTGCGCCCGGCAGGCGAGGCCGACGTGGAGAACATGCGCGCGTGGCGCAACCAGCCCGTGAACCGTGAGGCGAGCATCCACCAGCACGAGATCAGCGCCGACGAGCACCAGGCCTGGTGGTCGAGGGTCTCGGAGGATCCGTCCCGGCAGGTGCTGGTCTTCGAGTACGACGGGCGCCCGCTCGGCATCGTGAGCTTCTTCGACCTCGACCTCGACGGTCCCGAACGCAGCGGAGCGTGGGGTTTCTACCTCGACGCCGAGACCACGGGTGCCGAGGGGACGACGATGATGGCCTGGATGCAGGTGATGAAGGAGGCGACCGGCTACGCCTTCGACGACGAGGACGGTCCCCGGCTCGACGTACTCACAGGGGAGGTGCTCGACGGCAACGACGCCGTACGCACCATGAACCGGCGGTTCCGGTTCACCGAGGGCGAGCCGGAGGAGCGCGAGGCGGACGGGCGCACCATCACCGTCTACCCGATCTCCCTGCGCCGCGAGGACCGCCGCAAGCCGAAGGCTTCCCCGACGGACCAGCGGAAGGGATCGACCTCATGACGGACCTGCCCACGGGAGCGGCGACGCGCACGATCAAGGTCGGCGACCGTTCGATCGGACCCGACCACGAGCCGTTCGTGATCGCCGAGATGTCGGGCAACCACAACGGCGACCTCGAACGCGCGCTGGACATCGTGCGCGCCGCGGGCGAGGCCGGGGCGCACGCGCTGAAGATCCAGACCTACACGGCCGACACGATCACCCTCGACGTCGACTCCCCGATGTTCCGGCTGAGCAAGGACCACCCGCTGTGGCCGGACCGTCGGCTCTACGACCTCTACACCGAGGCGCACACCCCGTGGGACTGGCACGAGCCGATCTTCGCGCTCGCCCAGGAGCTGGGCATGGTGGCGTTCTCCGCGCCCTTCGACCCCACGGCCGTGGACTTCCTGGTCGGGCTGGGCGTGCCACTCATCAAGTCCGCGTCCAGCGAGATCACCGACCTCCCGCTGATCCGGGCAATCGCCGGCACCGGCCTGCCCACGATCATCTCGACGGGTACGGCGACCCTCGGCGAGATCGACCAGGCAGTGAGGGCGGCCCGCGAGACCGGCAACGACGACATCGTCGTGCTGTCGTGCACGGCGTCGTACCCCGCTCCACCGGAGAGCTCCAACCTGCGCGGCATCCCGGTGCTGCGCGACGCCCTCGACGTGCAAGTCGGGCTCTCCGACCACACGCTCGGCATCGGCGCCTCGGTCGCCGCCGTGGCGATGGGGGCCACCGTCATCGAGAAGCACCTGACGCTCTCGCGCGACGAGGGCGGCGTGGACGCCGACTTCTCCCTCGACCCGAGCGAGTTCGCCTCGCTGGTGGCCGAGAGCCGCATCGCGTGGCAGGCGATGGGCGAGGCCCGCATCGGGCCGAAGACCATCGAGGCCGAGGGGCTGCGCTTCCGCAGGTCGCTGTTCGTCAGCCGCGACGTCAAGGCCGGCGAGAAGGTCAGCGCCGACAACGTGCGTTCCGTGCGCCCCGCCGACGGCATGCCACCGGACTCGTTCCGCGAGATCGAGGGGCGAGTCTTCCGTGTCGACGCGGCCAAGGGCACCCCGATGTCCCTCGACCTGCTCTGAGGCGCTGCCCCCTCGGTCGTCGTCCTCTCGGTGAGCGGGGTGGACCGATCCGTAGCCAGCGACCGATGCTGACCGTGGAGGTGATCCGAATGGACACCACGAGAATGACGGGAGCGGGCGATGGGTGAGGTGCACGTCAACATGAACATCACGCTCGACGGCGTGATCCAGGCCAACGGCGGCCCCAACGAGCAGGACGGCGACTTCGAGTACGCCGGCTGGGAGCGCCCGTTCGGGGATGCGGAGTCCGGCGAACAGATCACTGCGGACGTGCAGGCATCCGACGCGCTGCTGCTGGGTCGCACGACGTACGACATCTTCCGCGCCTACTGGCCGGGCAAGACCGACGGGATCGGGCAGGCCTTCGACCGGGTCCCCAAGTACGTCGCGTCCCGCGGCACGCCCGAGCTGTCCTGGGACAACAGCGTCCAGATAACCGACGCGGGCGCCGAGGTTCGTGACCTGCGTGAGCGGCATCAGCAGATCCACACGTGGGGCAGCGCGAACCTGCTGCAGACCCTGTTCCGCGAGGCCCTGGTCGACCAGGTGAACCTGTGGGTGTGTCCGGTCGTGATCGGGCAGGGCAAGAAGCTCTTTCCTGAAGGCACCGCCGCCACCCGGTTCGAGCAGGTCGAGCCGCCGAAGACGTATCCCGGAGGGGCGATGCTGCTGCGCTACCGGCGCCTCGAGGGCCCCCCGCAGACGGGATAGTCGTCTTCGCGCTCAGTCCTTCGGGCGCTTGACCCGGACACCCCAGTTGACGCTCGTCGGCTCGCCCCCGATGAGCTTGCGTGCCCGGACGAAGACCGGGCCGGTCCCCGCCGGGACCGTGAACTCGTGGCGCCCGTTCGACTCCTCCACGGTGGTGTCGAGGACGGTGTCCCCCCGGAGGTCGACGACCTCCACTACCGCCGGGGTCGGCGACCCGGCCTTGCGATCCTCGAGCAGCTCGCGGGTGTAGCGCAGTGGGTGCTTCACCTTCGCGCGCCGTCCCTGGAGGCGTTCGCCACCGGCGTCGCGGACGGCCAGCGACACCTCGACAGGACCGCCGTCGGAGGCTGGGTTGAGGACGAAGAAGCCCGGGTTCGCAGCGGCGATCGGGGTGTGCTCCACGCCGGGGCGACCGGTCAGCACATGCGGCTTGACCGGCTTGTCGAGCGGCTCGACGAGCATTCGAGCCACGCACACGCCGACGAGCGAGTCCTCGAGCTCGTTGTGCCGGGTCCACTCGGGGGCGTGCGCGGGGTGCTCGAGGCCGATCATGACGAGGCCGGAGTCACCGATCTCCTCGGCCGGCAGCTCGAAGGAGAGGTGCTGGCGCACGATCCCCTCGTCGGACCGCCGCAGCGCGAGCATGGCCAGCCCGCGCGAACGCCCCTGGGCGCTGACCTCCACCACCCGGTGCCGGGAGGACACGTCGGTCGGGACGTACTCCTCCTCGTCCGGGATCGGCTCGCCGCGCTGGCGGAGCATGTGCCGGTCCCACAGTCCCGTGGAGATGTCGTCCACGAGCAGCCGCATGGTGATGCGGATGCCGGTGCCCGGCTGGGCCAGCTTGACGCCGAGCAGGCCCACCGGGCGGACGATGCGGGAGAGCCGGTGGGGCGCACGGTTGGCGCCGTCGAGGATGCACAGGGCGGAGTCGGTGCCCTTGCCGAGGGTGCCGGGCACCTCCAGGGGAACGATCGGACCGTCGAACTCGGTGCCGAGCTGGAGGCTGTTCAACCGGAAGTTGGTGGTCACAGGGCACTCACCGGGGCCAGCAGGTCGGCGATGGAGTCGGAGTCGTTGCGCCAGTCGATCCGCGTCAGGAACGGGTCCCGCCGGCGCCACAGCCGGCGTACGGCGGTGAACGCGGGCTCGGCGTCCGCCTCGGTCTGGAGCATGTTGATCATCAGCAGGGTGAACAGCTCGTCCCCCTCACCGACCTGCCACTGCTGCACGAGACCGGACGGGACGTCGCTCCCGGAGCGGTAGAACCAGGCCCACAGCCGGGCCCGTTCGACCTGGTCGGGCGTGATCAGGACCTTGCCGGCGATGAGCCCGTCGATGTGGTCCTGGAGCTTCTCGAAGTACTCCTCGGGCGTCTCCGCGACCTCGGTGAACCCGCACTTGCTCCACTCCGACCAGCCGGACTGCAGCGCCGGGATCCCGAGGGCGGGGTACTCGTTGCTGACGCTCCCCCGGACGGTCAGGACCAGGTCGGTGAGCGCGGTCAGGAAGTTCTTCGAGAGGTCCATGCTGCGCATGAAGCGCATGTGCTCGTGCTTGTCGTAGCGCGCGCCGCACCGGTCGAAGAAGTCGGACGCGTCGTAGAGGGACTGCTGGGGGTGGTCCAGGAAGAGCCAGTTCACCTCGTCGTGATCGGCGGCGTACTCCGCGGTCTTCTCGAACCACTCGCCGAGGTCCCCGAAGGCCTCGACGTTGGTGCCGAGGGCGTCGGAGACGGCGTGGTTGAACACGCTGAGCACTGGCTTGGCGGCATCGACCCCGATGCGCCGGGCGGCGTAGGTGCGTACGACGGAGCGGTCGTCCGAGCCACGCAGGTCGACACTGGAGTAGCTGCGTCCCGCTCGCCACCACGAGGGCCGGCCGAGGGTGGCCTTGGCCCGCCACATGGTCAGCTCACGGCTGCGCTGGAGGATCTCGCGGTTGGACCAGATGTGCTTCTCGAAGAACTCGCCGATCTCGTCGGTCAGGCCGGCGCGGATCGGCATGCCCTGGCGCACCTGCTCGGGGAACAGCGCGTAGGCCTTCAGGCCGCCCGTCGACTGCGGGAAGAGCACGGGTACGTCGTGGCGGATCGCTGCTTCGACCGCCAGGCCGAAGTTGTTGTAGTCGACGTGGCTGGAGACCAGGGCGACCACGTCGTTGTTGGTGATCAGGGCGTCGTAGATGCGGGCGAACTCGTGGCTGCGCGCCTGCACCTGCGCCTTCTTGCTCTCGTGCTCCGGGGTCGCGTCGAGGCGCGCCACCTTGGCCATCCTGCACGCGGTCGCGTAGACGATGGAGTCGAAGGTCTCGTCCGGGATCCCGGACTCGGGCAGGTCGCCGCCGAGGTCGACGCCGGCGACCACCAGCTCCTCGGCATTCCCGGCCACCCGCTGGTCGACGAGGCGGTGGGCGTCGAAGACGGCCTCGGCGCCGTAGGCGACGGCCATCTGGCGGATCTCGTCGAGGTTGAAGTAGGTCCAGACGATCTGGTTCCAGTCCTCGTCGGCGCCGCTGTAGACGATCAGGCGCGCCGGCTCGATGCGTCGCAGCGCGTTGGCGACCGTGAGGTTGCGCAGGGTGACGCGGAGGTCCTGGCTCATCGCCTCGACGAGGATGATGCGCTCTCCCTCGGGAAGGACGTTGACCTTCCAGAACGCGCTGGCCGTCTCGCAGAATGGAGTGAAGTCGGTCAGCTCGCGCACGTCGCAGTTATATCAACCGCCGCGGCGCCGATCCCTACCGCACATGCCGCGCCATGGCGTCGGCCACTCGCTCACGTCCGCGGCCGTCGACGAGGCGACCTCCCAGCTCGCGGAGCCGCTCCTGCTGCGACGTGTCGGTGAGGAGGGCCGCCAGCACCGCGGTGCCCTCGGTCGGGTCGTCGCGCAGCTCGTCCAGCCTGCCGACGCCGGCCACGGCGCCCTGTGCGACGACACGGTCGTAGGAGACCACCTGGTTCTCGGCCACGCAGACGAACGCGCAGGCCGCCCGGAGGCACAGGAGCTCCCAGGACGACGTGCCGGCCGCGCTCACGACGACGTCGGCGGCGGTGACCTCGCTCGCCAGCTCCGAGGTCGGCTCGATCGCCGTGACGCGCTGGCCGGTCCCAGCCGTGATCCCCGACAGCTCCTCGCGCAACGCCTCGGTCGCCCCGACCACGCGGAGGTCGAACGGCACTCCGGTCGCCACCATCGCTCGCGTCACCACCGGAGCGGCGCCGAACGCGTCGGTGCCACCGAAGAACGCGAAGGCGCGCACCGGAGAGCCGAGCGGGCGGTGCCGCGCGGTCCTCGAGGCCCGGATCTCGTCACGCATGAGGGCGTAGTCCAGCCCGGCGAGCCTGACCGTGCCCTCCGGAAGCGGCCATTCGTCGGCCTCGGCACCGATGTTCTGGTCGACGATGACGTGACCGTCCTTCTGGGCCGGGTCGCCGTCGACGATCGCCAGCGTGGGCCGGACCCGTCGTACGGCGGCGTAGGCGTCGCGCGGTAGGGCGTAGGAGTCGATCACCACGACGTCCGCCCCCCGCGCCTGCTCGACCAGGCCGTCCACCGAGTCCGGCGGGCTGACCCACCGGAACCCGCGACTGCCCAGCTGGTCGAGGGCGAACGGGACGCTGTCGACCTCGGCCGAGAACACCACCTCGAAGCCGCGGGCGGCGTACTCCTCGGAGAGGGCGACGCAGCGCATCAGGTGACCCACGCCGTACGCCGGTCCGACGTCGCAGCGCACCAGCAGTGTCCGCGGCGGCGTCCCGATCTGCGACAACCCGGTGCCTCCTCGCCGTGGGTCGTAGGGACGGAGTCGGCCCACGGTATCGTCAAGCCGGTTGTCAACAGCGGGCCCGGACCCGCACTTTGTGCTCAGACGGGAAGGCCACGACACAGTGTCAGAACTGAGCGGTTCCAGCATCCTGATCACCGGCGGGACGGGCTCCTTCGGCAAGGCGTTCATCACCCATGCCCTCGAGCACCTGGACCCGAAGCGGCTGGTGGTCTTCTCCCGCGACGAGCTCAAGCAGTACGAGGTCCGCCAGCTGTTCAACAACGACCACCGGCTGCGCTGGTTCATCGGCGACATCCGCGACGAGCGCCGCCTGCTCCGGGCGATGCACAACGTCGACTACGTCGTCCACGCGGCGGCCCTCAAGCAGGTCGACACCGCGGAGTACAACCCCTACGAGTTCGTGAAGACCAACGTCCTCGGCAGCCAGAACGTGATCGAGGCCGCCATCGACACCGGCGTCAAGAAGGTCGTCGCCCTCTCCACCGACAAGGCCTCCAGCCCGATCAACCTCTACGGCGCCACCAAGCTCACCGCCGACAAGCTCTTCATCACCGGCAACCACTACGCCGCGGCCTACGACACCCGCTTCGCCGTGGTGCGCTACGGCAACGTCATGGGCAGCCGCGGCTCGGTGATCCCGTTCTTCAGGCGGCTCGGCGAGGCCGGCGAGTCGCTCCCGATCACCGACCTGCGCTGCACCCGGTTCTTCATCACGCTGCCGCAGGCCGTGCAGATGGTCGTCGACACCTTCGACATGATGCAGGGCGGCGAGCTGCTGGTGCCGCGGATCCCGTCGATGAAGGTCACCGACCTGGCACAGGCGATCGCACCCGGCGCGAAGATGCACGACGTGGGCCTGCGTCCCGGCGAGAAGCTCCACGAGGAGATGATCAGCCCGGAGGAGGGCCGTCGTGCGGTGATCGTCGCCGACGGCAAGTACTTCGTGATCCAGCCCGACCTCGCCTCGTGGGGCTACCAGCCGCCGCCGGACGGCAAGCCCGTCGAGGACGGCTTCTTCTTCCGCTCCGACAGCAACGACCAGTGGTACTCCGAGGAGGAGATCCGCGCGATCATCGAAGCAGGCATCTGATGATTCCCTACGGGCGGCAGTCCATCGCGGAGGAGGACATCGAGGCGGTCACCGCCGTCCTCCGGGGTGACTGGCTGACCACCGGCCCGACGGTCACCGCCTTCGAGGAGGCCGTCGCCGAGCAGTGCGGCGGGCTCCGCGCCGTGAGCTGCACCTCCGGCACTGCCGCGCTGCACATCGCCTACTCGGCACTGCGACTCCGGCCGGGAGACCAGGTCGTCACCACGCCGATGACGTTCGTGGCCACCGCCTCGGGTGCCTCCCTGGCCGGCGCCGAGGTGGTCTTCGCCGACGTCGAGGAGGACACCGCGCTGCTCGACCCCGCGGCGGTGGAGGCCGTGGTCACCGACCGCACCCGCGTGGTCGCTGCCGTCGACTACGCCGGCCACCCGGCCGACTACGACGCGCTGCAACCGATCGCCGACCGCGTGGGCGCAGTGACGCTGGACGATGCGGCGCACTCGGTCGGCGGCACCTACAAGAACCGCCCGGTCGGCAGCCTGGCCGACATCTCGACCCTGTCGTTCTTCCCGACCAAGAACCTCACCACCGGAGAGGGCGGCGCGGTCGTGTGCCGCGACCCCGAGCTTGCGCAACGGGCCCACGAGTTCCACTTCATCGGCCTGGTCCGTGACCCGGACCGCTTCGCGATCACCGACGAGGGTCCCTGGCACCAGGAGGTCCACGAGCTCGGGCTCAACTACCGACTGACCGACATCGCGTCCGCGCTCGGGCTCGCCCAGCTGCGCCGGCTGGACGCCTTCAAGAAGCGCCGGACGGAGATCACCGCGCGCTACAACGCAGCACTCGCCGCAGTCGACGGGCTGCGCACGCCCACCCAGCGACCTGACGTCGACCCCGCCTGGCACCTCTACCCGCTCCGGGTCCTCGACGGCCGGCGGCGTGAGGTGTTCGAGAAGATGCGGGCCCGCGACATCGGGGTGCAGGTCAACTACATCCCCGTCTACTGGCACCCGGTGTACGCCGAGCTCGGCTACCGCCGCGGCATGTGCCCGAACGCAGAGGCCTTCTACGCCGAGGAGCTCTCCTTGCCGCTGTACCCCGACCTGACCGACGCCCAGGTCGACCAGGTGATCGAGACCCTCCTCGACGTGGTCGGGTAGGCCATGGCTCCCCCTGCTGGCCCGGCCGGTGCCGCCCCTCGCGTGCGTGTCGTGCTCCAGTCGCGGCTGAGCTCCACCCGTCTCCCCGGGAAGGCGATGCTCAGTGCCGCCGGTCGACCGATGGTGGTCCTGGCAGCGCAGCGTGCGGGCACCACCGGCGCCGAGGTGGTCGTGGCGACCAGCGACCGGCCCGAGGACGACGTGATCGCGCGGGCCGTCGACGACGCCGGGATCCGGGTGGTGCGGGGGCCGCTGGACGACCCCCTACGCCGGTTCGCGATCGCGACGGCCGACCTCGCCGACGACGACGTGGTCGTGCGGCTCACGGCCGACAACGTGGTGCCCGACGGCGACCTGGTGTCGCTCCTGGCCGCCGAGGTGACCGGCCCTGCGGCGTACGTGCGCGTGGGGGGTGACGACCCGGCCCTCCCCTACGGGGTGGCCGGCGAGGCGTTCACCGTCCGGGCGCTGCGCGAGGCCGACAAGGAGGCCGCCGACCCGGCGGACCGGGAGCACGTCACGCCGTACGTCCGCCGGGTGCACGGCGACCGGCGAGCGACGGTGGCGGACGTGCCGGACGACTGGGGAGCACTGCGCTGCACCGTGGACACGTTCGACGACTACGTCGCGCTGAGCCGGGTGCTGGACGGCATCGGGGACCCCGTGGGCACCGGATGGCGCGAGGTCTGCGCCCGGCTGGCCGAGCTCGCCGCCGTCATCCCCCCAGCAGCGCCCAGGCGCGAGAACCCGCTGGCCCAGGGGCCTTTCGTGCTCGGCACCGTGCAGCTCGGCGTGACCTACGGCGCCGCGAACCGGACCGGGATGCCCGACGAGTCGACCGCCAACGAGGTGCTCGCCGCGGCCGCGGCGGCCGGCGTCACCCACCTCGACACCGCCCGTGCCTACGGCGAGTCCGAGCGACGTGTCGGCGCCGCCCTGCAACGCGGCCTGTCCGAGCACCTCCGCGTGGTCACCAAGGTGCGCCCGCTGGACGACGTGCCCGCCGACGCGCCGTACGGCTGGGGGCACGAAGCCGTGCTCGCCTCCGCCCAGACCAGCCTGCGCCTCCTCGGCACCGGCTCCGTCGATGCGCTGCTGCTGCACCGGGCCGCCGACTGGCAGCGGCCGGGCGTTCAGGACGCGCTGGTCGAGCTCCGCGACGCCGGGCATGCCGAGCTCGTCGGAGCATCGCTGTCCAGTCCCGCGGAGCTGCTCACCCTGCTGGACGACCGCGAGGTCGGCTACGTCCAGCTGCCCTTCAACCTCCTCGACCGCCGCTGGCTCGCCGACGACGTGACGGCCGCGATCGGGGCGCGGCCCGACGTCGTCGTCACCGTCCGCAGCGCCTACCTCCAGGGCCTGCTCGTGACGCCCGACGCCCGCTGGCCGGCCAACGCCGGCCTCGACCAGGCCCAGCTGACCGGCCTCGTCGCGAGCCTCGTCGACGAGCTCGGTCGCGAGTCCGCTGCCGACCTGTGCCTCGCCTGGGTCCTGGGACATCCCTGGGTCACCTCGGTGGTCGTCGGGGCCGAGACCGCCGAGCAGGTGCGGGAGAGTGCCCGCCTGACCCGCAACCCGCCGCTCTCACCGGAGGAGATCGCCCATGTGGCCGACGTGCTCCCCGCCGGTGGCGACGACCTCGTTGACCCCTCGCGATGGAGGACCCCATGAGTGACCTGTTCGACCTGACCGGCTGCACCGCCGTGGTGAGCGGTGCGTCCGGGCGTCTGGGACCGTCCATGGTGCGGACGCTCGTCGAGGCCGGCGCCCGCGTGGTGGCCGTGGCTCGGGACCGGTCCCGCCTCGAGCAGGCCCTCGACGGGATGCCCGTCGACGTCCGGACCTGCGACATCACCTCGCCGGACTGGCCGGCCCTGGTCGCGTCGGTGGCCGGGGAGTACGACCGCATCGACGTCCTCGTCAACAACGCGCACGTCGGCCGCGGCGGGTCGCTCCGCCTGGCCCAACCAGAGGACTTCGCCGAGGCCTTCGGGCTGGCGGTCACCGCCACCGCCGACGGCATCAACGCTGCGCGCGAGGGGTTGAGGATCTCGGCAGAGTCGGGCGGGCCGGCCTCGGTGGTGAACATCGCATCCATGTACGGCCTGGTGGCCCCCGACCCCCGTGTCTACGAGTCCGAGGAGGCGCGCAACCCACCGGCGTACGGCGCTGCCAAGGCGGCCATGCTCCAGCTGACCCGCTACGCCGCCGCGGAGCTCGCCCCCGAGGGCATCCGGGTCAACTCGATCACGCTGGGTCCGTTCCCGGGTGCGGCCACCCCCGGCACCGAGGCACTCCTGGAACGGATCGCAGCGCGGACCATGCTCGGGCGGCTCGGACAACCGGGCGAGGTGGCGACGGCACTGCTCTACCTGGCCTCGCCCGCCTCGTCGTACGTCACCGGCTCGAACGTCACCGTCGACGGCGGCTGGACCGCCTGGTAGCTGTCGAACCACACCATGCGGCAGGCGATCACGGACCGCGGGCACCTCCGGCTGTCAGGAGGAGAGCGGCTTACCTGTCGCCGAGTCGACCCCGGCCCGCTCCTCCAGGACGCGAAGCCGCTCCTCGAAGACGGTTGCGGCCGTGATGCGGGCACGCACCTGCGCGTGCTCGCGCCGGATCTCCTCGACCAGGGAGCGGGCCTCCGCCCGGTCGGCGTCCGACGCGTCGAGGTCGGGCACGTCGAGCCGCTGGCGCAGGTCCTCGAGGCGCTCCTCCAGCGCAGCCACCTGCGGCGAGATGCGCGTCAGCTCACGCTCGAGCTCGGCGATGCGCTGGTGCTGTCGCTCGACACGCTCCTGGAGCGTTCGCACGCGGCCCGAGGTCGGGAGTCTCATGGCATCTCCTCTGCGGTCGTCGCGAGCATCCTCACACGTCCCTCGTCACGCCACCTGCGCAGGAGCGCGGCCTCGGCTGCGAATTCAGCAGAGTCTGCCATCCTTGTCTCGGTCGTCGCGAGCATCCTCACACGACCCTCGTCACGCCACCTGCGCAGGAGCGCGGCCTCGGCTGCGATGCGGTGTTCCGGCCCGACGCGCACGGAGTCACCCCACTGGTGGTCCCACTCGACCTGGTCGGGATCATCCACGAACGACAGCCCCGTGAGCAGCACCTCGGCGTCCGGGAACAGCCGCACCGCCAGCCAGGCGGCAGTCGTGCCGGTGGTCGGTGCCAGCCGCTCGGCCCGCCAGGGCAGACCCAGCTCCTCGTTGAGCGGCACCGCGACCTCGTCGTTGCGCGCCGCGACGAAACCGAGGTCGGCTGGCCAGGACGCCGGCCAGACCTCGCGCCTGCCGAACATGCGCATCGGCTCGAGCAGCACGTAGAGGCGCTCCCGGTAGCGCTCGAACAGGAACGGCGTGGCCTGGACGAGCCTGCTCCAGAGCACCACGTCGGTCCGGCTTCCCTGGACAGCGGGCTGACCCGGGGTGTCCAGCACGAACGAGTTGACCCGGATCACCAGGTCCGCGGCATCGATCGCGTCGGCCCGCGACCGGGACGGATCCATCGGCGCGTTGCCGACCACGGCCACCGACCGCACCGGGGTCCGCCGCGCGTAGGAGCCGGCCAGGCGGCGCAACGCGTCCAGCTCCTCGCCCTGGGCGGAGGTGGCCCTGGCCCGCGCGTACGCCTGCCGGTGCTCGTGGCGGGCACGCTCCTTCTCCGTCTGTGCCACCCAGGCGTCGAGGAGTGCGTCGAGAAGCTCGGAGTCGTCCACGTCGCCGGGTCCCGAGTCGCCCACCTGTGACTGTGCCGACAGGTCCTGCAGGTCGCCCTCCACCGCGATGTCGTCGAGGGAGGCGAGCCGGTTCACGGCGTCGGCGGTGCGGTCGGCGATCCACGACGTGCTCTCCGGAGGGATCCCGACGCGACGGGTCCCCGGTTTTCCCAGCAGGGCGGGCCGAAGGACGTGGTCGCGTACGACGCGCAGGTAGGGCAACCGCAGGGGCACCCGCTCACCGAGCTCCGCGTTGAGCCGACGCAGGAGCTCGCTCTCCACCACCCCGAGTGACTCGTTCTGGGGAGCGTCCGGAGCCGCCAGCTCCGGGTCGAGACCCACCGCCGTGGCGAACCGGCGCCACAGCAGCCCGCTGGCCGCTCCCGGGGGCGGGAGCGTCACCACGTGGAAGTGTCCGGGCAGGAGGTGCGGCATCCAGCGCTCGGCGATCCGGGCCGGGTCCTGCCGGTCCCAGAACCAGTGCTCGGGGTCGTCGCGGAGGTCGGCCAGCCAGTCGCCGTAGGCGCGGGCGCCGCGCGCTCGCACCGACTGCTGCCACTCGGCGGGCAGCTGACGCGCGAGGTCGCGGGCACACACGACGACGTGGACGGTGGCGGGCGCGAGGTCGGCCACCATCCTGCGGATCTGCTCGTCCGTCATCGCGCACATCAGCTCCTCGGAGAAGATGCCCACACCGTCGCGTGACGCGACGTCGGCAGCGAGCGCCTCCCAGCTGTGCTCCTGCTCGTCGGTCCAGGTCTCGCCCCGGAGGTCCGCGGCCGCCGCGAACTGGGCCGCCCTGGTCCCGAGGGGCAGGAAGAACCCGGCCTCCGAGAGGGTCTCGGCATGCGCGGCGAGCATCTTCTGCAGGTAGCTCGACCCCGCCTTGGGGGCGCCGATGTGGACGTAGATCGCCTCAGCCACCGCTGCCTCCGGCCAGGCGGAGGCGTCGAAGCTCGAGGGCGCGGTCCAGGCGCCGCTCGACCACCTCGAGCTGTCGCACCCAGTGCCGAAGTCCGGAGGCCAGCACGTCCCGCTCGTCCGGGTCGACGGCTCGGGTAGGTCCAGCGAGCTCGTCCAGGTCACCGACGAGATCCAGCCTCCGAGCCAGCGCTCGCGTGCCCTCGAACCACGCCTCGGCGTCCGGGAGCATCGGCCGGGCGTCGCCCTGCACCGGCCCGAAGGCGGGGTGGACGAAGTAGGACTCGACGACGGCCTCCCGCAGCTCGGGGTCGTCGTAGAGCTCGCCCGTCCGCTCGCGGAGCCGTTCGTTGAAGCGGCGCAACACCTCCGCGGCCGCCGGTGAGAGCAGCAGGTCGTCCGTCCCGTCGAGCACGTCCGGGTCGACACCCAGCACCTCAGCCGTACGACGCGCCAGCGCCTCGGGAGTGGCCCCCACGACGAGGTGGATCTGCTCGGGTGGGAGCAGGTCCAGGAACGGATCGAGCGCGTCAGCGGGATCGGGGAGTGCTTGCTCGTCCGCGGCGAAGGTCGGGAAGGTCATCGTGCTCCCGCGCCGCAGCTCGTCCTGCCAGGCCAGGGTCGCGAGCAGTGCCGGTGCGCCCACCGGGTGCAGCACGTGGACCGGGGCCGGGGACAGGCTCGAGACCACGGTGGCGAGGACGTCCGGATGCGCCCCGTGCAGCCCCTGGGCGGCCACCACGACGCAGCTCTCCTGTCGCGCGGCGGCCCGCCGCGCCAGGTGCGACCACGTGGTCGTCTCGTCGCCGGACTCACCCACCAGGTCCGCGACTGCCGCCCGCTGCTTGGCAGGGCTTCCGGGCGGGAAGGCGAGGCCTGCGGACAGCAGCCGTTCACGGGAGGCCCAGATCCGGTCCCGCACCCAGCCCGTGACGGGATCCTGGCCGATGACGAGGAAGACGGCCTCAGCCACGCCGGCGCAGCATCCTCTTGATCGGTCCGGCCGGCGACTCGTCCGGAGGGGCCGGCGGCGTCTCCTGCTCCGACCGGGTCCTGGCGCTTGCCGCCTCCTGCCGAGCCTCGACGTTCTCCATCTGGCGCACCCAGGCGTCCAGGGCGGCCTCCAGCAGCTCGGAGTCGCTGAGGTCGCTGGGGGACTTCTCGGCGAGGGTGATCGCCGCGGCGAGCTCGTCCGCGGAACCGATCACGTCGATCCTGTCCCCGAGCTCGCGGACGTCGCGCACCATCTGCTCGCTGCGCTGGACCACCCAGTCGGCGTACTCGGCCGGAACCCCGATCCGCTGCGCCTCGGGGGCTCCGAAGAGCGCGGGGCGCATCAGGTGGTCGCGCACGACGTTGATGTACGGCGCCCGCAACGGGAACCGGTCTCCGAGCCGGGCGTTGAACCGGCGGAGGAGCTCCGCCTCGACGAGCCCGAGCGACTCGTTCTGCCGGGACTCCGGGGCCTCGGCGCGGTCCGGGTCCAGGCCGAGGACGCCGGCGAACCGCTCCCACAGCAACGACGAAGGGGCGCCGGGCTGCGGGACGGTGAGCACGTGGAAACGGCCGGCCTCCAGCGCCTGGCCCCAGCGCCCGAAGACTGCGACCGGGTCCTGCACGTTCCAGAAGCTGCGGGTCGGGTCGTCCCGCAGCGACCTCACCCATTCGTCGTAGGTCATCGGTGATCGGCTGCGCAGCGCCTGCTGCCACTCCGCGGGCACCTGCCTGCCGATGTCGCGGGCCGCGAAGATCACGTGCACCTCGGCCGGGGCCAGCGACTCCACGGCGCGGGCGATCAGCTCCGGAGGCGTGGCGCACAGGAGCTCCTCGCTGACCAGCGCCGTCCCTGGGCGGTTGCGGACCCGTTCCGCGAGCAGGTCCCAGGTGGCGGAGAGGTCGCCCGCCGCCCACATGCCACCACGCAGGTCGGAGACCGCGTCGAACTGCTTGCGCCGGCTGCCCGGCGGCATGAACAGTCCCTGCTCACGCAGCGAAGCCTTGTTCGCCCAGATCATCTTCTGCAGGTAGCTGGTCCCGGTCTTGGGTGCGCCGATGTGCAGGTATACGCGGTCAGCCATGCCTGCTACCGGATCCCCTTCTCTGCCATGCGAACGTGACGCGCCTTTCGACTCGGGCCGAGATGCCGGGGCGACACAACCGCGTGGCACCCGGCTGACCTGAACGCGCAGCCACTCTAGCCACTCGACCGCCTCCGGCGGCCGCACATGCCAGCCACCCGACGACGCGCACCGAGGCGGTCCCCGGCGCGCGTCGTGCGGTCGCGGCCAGCGCGTGTCGCCCTAGCCCTTCTTGGCCAGGTCGGCGATCGTCTTCAGGTTGAACTTCTCGGCCGTCTCCTTCGTGACCACGACGGCGTCCTTGTCCTCGGCCTGGGCGTAGTCGAGAGCGACCAGGTTCGGCGGCAGGGCCTTGGTGAGCGCCGCGTAGACGTCGTCCGGAGTCGTCGCTGTGGCGTTCTCGTCGATGTGGGTGAGGAGCACGCCGGTGTACTCGGGGAAGAGGTGGAGGGAGCCCGCCTCCAGCGCCGGGTAGTACTTCTCGCGGCTGCCGATGTTGAGCTTCTTCTCCACCGTGGCGCCCTGGGCCTCCAGCGCGCCGGCGTAGATCTCGGCGAGGATGACGTTCTCCGGGAAGTTCGCCGACCCGACCGTCAACGTGACGCCCTTGGCGGAGGTCCCGGTGGAGTCCAGGCCGTTCTCGGAGAGCCAGCCCTTGGCGACGTCGGCCGGGTCCTCCTTGTCGTTGGCCACCTGGCCGATGAGGTCACTGACACCCTCGCTGGTCAGCTTGGCCGAGATGCCGTTGAGCACCGTCTTCACACCGTCAGTGGCCTTGTCCTTCGCGATGACGGGCACGATGTTCTGCGCCGCGAAGTTGGACTTCGGGTCCTCGAGAATGACGAAGTCGTTCGCCTTGATCGCCGGGTCGGTGGTGAACAGGTCGACCGCGTCGACCTGTCCGCGCTTGAGGGCGCTGACCGTGACCGGTCCGCCGACGTCGGTCACCTTGTACTGGCCGAACTCGACACCGTAGTTCTTCTTCAGGCCCGGGATCCCGTCCGCACGGGTCTTGAACTCCGGCGGTCCGCCGAAGATCATCTGCGAGGCGATCGGGCCGTCGCCTTCGGGGGAGTCCGAGGAGCCACAGCCACTCAGACCGAGCGTGATGGCGGTGGCGACGGAGGCGACCGCGAGGAGCTTGGACAACATGTTCTCTCCTGGTTTCAGGTGGGACAGGTCTATCGGTGGGACAGGTCTATCGGTGGGACGGTCAGCTCGGTTCGCTGACGAGCTCTTCGGTGATGACGGCCACGCGCGAGTCGACTCCCTTCTGTCGGCCGGCACGGCCGGTGATGCCGCGCGAGACGGTGTAGCGCTGCGCGAGCGCGAGCAGCAGGTCGGAGACGAGGGCCAGGGCGGCGACGAGCAGGCCGCCGCTGATCATCTGCCCGTAGTCCTGCTGCGCGAGGCCGTCGTAGATGAAGCGGCCGAGCCCGCCCAGCGTCACGTAGGAGGCGATCGTCGCCGTCGCGATGACCTGCAGGGTCGCCGACCGGAAGCCCGAGAAGATGAGCGGCAGCGCGTTGGGCAGCTCGACCCGGGTGAGCACCTGGGGTCCGGTCATGCCCATCCCGAACGCTGCGTCGCGCACGGCGGGCGAGACGTTCTGCACCCCGGCGTACGCGTTGGAGAGGATCGGCGGGATCGCGAGCAGCACGAGCACGATCTCGGTCGGGATCAGGTAGCCCGCGTTGGTGCGACCGTAGAAGTTCGGCGCGATGATCACGACCAGCAGGACGAGCACCCCGATGGTCGGCAGCGCGCGCACGGCGTTGGCCGCGCTCACCAGCCAGGTGGCCTTGCCGGTGTGCCCGATCCAGAGTCCAAGCGGCAGCGCGATGAGCAACGCGATCCCCAGCGCGATCGCGGAGAACGCGACGTGCGCGAGCAGCTGGTCGATGATGCCGGTGTCGAAGTTGGTGCTCGTCCAGTTGGCCGGGTCGGTGAGCCAGTCGAAGGTGTCGCCGATCATCCCCGCACCGCCCGTCGCCAGGGGGTCATCGCCCTGGTGAGGCCGATGACGAGGACGTCCAGCACCAGCGCGAGGCCGACGCACAGCACGATGCCGAGCACGATCGGCGGGTAGTACGGCTCGTCGACCGAGAGGGTGAAGCCCTGGTCGAAGAGCCGGCCGAGGTTGTCCATGCCGATCGTTCCTGCAATCGCGACGAGGCTGACGTTGGCCACGACGGCCACCCGGAGGCCGGCCGAGATGACGGGTACGGCGATCGGCAGCTCGACTCGGAAGAACCGGCCGAGCGGGCGGTAGCCGAGGGCGGTCGCGGCCTGGAGCGTCTCGTCCGGGACCGCGCCGAGCCCGTCTGCCACCACCCGCACCAGCAGGGCGGTGGAGTAGACGCTGAGGGCGATCGGCACCTGCAACGGGTTGAGGGGGTCGTGGAACCCGAGCAGTGGCGGGATCAGCACGAAGAGCGCGATGGAGGGGATCGTGTAGAGCAGCCCCGTGATGGACATCATCGGCGGGTAGACGACCTTGTAACGACGCGCGAGCCAGCCGAGGGGCAGCGCCAGCAGCAGCCCGACGACCACCGGGACCACGGAGAGCCACGTGTGGTCCCACAACCAGGCCAGGTCCTGCTCGAGGTGGTCGAAGAAGTAGCCGACGAAGTACCACGGCGACGAGCTGGAGCTGTCGAGCGGGAGGGGCGTCATGGCGAGGCCACCGGTTGCGGGGCCCCGCCGGGCTCGGACTCGATCAGGTCGAGCACCTCGCGCGCGGTGAGGGTGCCGAGCAGCCGACCGTCCTCGTCGACCACGACCCCCCGACCGGACGGGGAGGACAGGCAGGCGTCCAGCGCCGCCCGAAGGGTGCCGCCCTGGGTGGCGAGCGTCCCGCCACGGTGGACCATCTCCTCCGTCACCACCGTGCGCTCGGACGGCTCGTCCAGGTCCAGCCAGCCCTGGGGCTCGCGTCGGTCGTTGACGACGAGCAGGAACGGGCCGCCCGCGGTCTCGCCCGGAGCGGAGTCGCCGAGCGTGACGGTGGGTTCCTCGTGCGTCGGCAGCGATCCGGAGTCGGCGAATCCCAGCGCCCGGTAGCCCCGGTCGCGGCCCACGAAGCCCGCGACGAAGGCGTCCACCGGACGCGACAACAGCTCGTGCGGCTCGGCGACCTGCGCGAGCGTGCCACCCACACGAAGCACCGCGACCTGGTCGCCGAGCTTGATCGCCTCGTCGATGTCGTGGGTGACGAACACGATCGTCTTGCCGAGCTCGTCCTGGAGGCGCAGGAACTCCTCCTGCAGCTGTTCGCGCACGACCGGGTCGACCGCCGAGAACGGCTCGTCCATCAGCATCACCGGCGGGTCGGCCGCGAGTGCCCGCGCGACGCCCACGCGCTGCTGCTGGCCGCCGGAGAGCTGGGCGGGGTAGCGCTTGGCGAACGCCGGGTCGAGGCCGACGCGCTCGATGAGCTCCATGGCACGCGAGCGCGCCTGCTTCTTGTCCGTGCCCAGGAGCAGCGGCACCGTCGCGATGTTGTCCACGATCGTGCGGTGCGGGAAGAGACCGGCGTGCTGGATGACGTAGCCGATCTGCCGCCGCAGCTCGTGGGCCGGCATGCTCGCCGTGTCGGTCTCGTCGAGCCAGATCGTCCCGGAGGTCGGCTCGATCATCCGGTTGATCATGCGCAGGGAGGTGGTCTTCCCGCAGCCCGAAGGCCCGACCAGCACGGTGATCTGGCCCGAGGGTGCCTCGAGGTCGAGCTCGTCCACGGCGGTCGTGCCGTCGGGGTAGCGCTTGGTCGCGCGGTCGAAGCGGATCACTCCGGGGCCTCCTGCTGGTCGTCGACCGCCCCGAGCTGCCGGCTCAGCGTCGCCGCCTCGGTGGCCACGATCCGGCCGTAGCGGTGCATGGTCGCCTTGTCGATCCGGTAGGTCGGGCCGAGCACGCTGAGCGCCGCCACGACGCCGCCGGCGTGGCGGACGGGCGCCACGATCGCGGTCACGTCGGGCTCGATGCGGTCACGACCGGCCACGTACCCCGTCGGGGGGACTTCACCGCGCAGGACCTGGCCCACCGCAAGGCCCTCCATGGGTACGGCGCGTCCGATCCAGCTGCGGTGACGCACGGCGTGGGTGCCCTCGACCTGCGCGACGTAGACGGCCGTGTCCGCGACACCCTTGATCGACAGGTACGCCGACTCGTTCGTCGCCGAGCCGATGCGGTCGAGCGCAGGCCGCGCCAGCCGGGCGAGCTCGTCACGTCCGATCGCCGTCGCGCCGAGCTGGATCATCCGTGGGCCGGCCCGGAAGCTGCCGCCCTGGTCACGGCTGACGAAGCCCGCGGCCTCCATCGTGCGCAGCAGTCGCAGCGCGGTGCTGGTCGCGAGACCCGTGGCCCGGGCGCACTCGGTCAGCGTGGCCGCATCGTGGGTGCACACCTCGGAAAGGAGTGCCAGAGCCCGCTCCACAGCCCGCGTGGAGCTGACCCGGTCCTGCGCGTGCGCAAGTGCTTGAGCACCGGCGCCGACCTGGGTCATCGCACTCCCTCTGCCGCGCACTCGACCGAGCGCCCGGACCAACGGTTTCACTGTGCAGCAGCGGACTGCCGCCTCGCGACACTATTGCACTGCCCTTCACCATCGGGAAGGCTCCGGATGGCTTCCCCACCGTGCTCGTCCGAGGAGTCCGATCGACCACCTCGACGGAGCCACGTCGTTGCGCTGCCTGTGGATGAAGGGGGTGCGTCGACCCCAAGGAGAACTGAGCTCAGGCGTGCTTGAGGGCGCGCGCCTGCTGGGCAGCCTTGTGACTCGCCTTCTGTGCCTGCTGCTCGTCCCAGGACACGAGCTCGACCACCGAGTCGTCCTCGTCCCGGAGGATCGCGATTGACTCCTCGAGCTGGTGCACGCGGCGCTGGGTCCTGGTGTGGGCCTCGGTCTCGGCCTCCAGCTTGGACTCGGCCCGCTGGGCGCGGGTCTCGTGCTGCACGATCAGACCCTCGAGCTCGCGCGCCGCGAGGTGGGCCTGCGCGAGCCGCTCGGTCATCGCGGTGGTGAACTCAGCGTGCTCCGCGGCACGCACAGCGAACAGGTTGCGGTAGGCGGCCGCGGCTGCCGCACGGTCCGCGGCGTTCTCGCGCCGCGACTCGAGCACCTCGGTCCACATGGTGCGAAGCGCGCCCCAGGACAGGGCGAGTGCGAGCACACCGGCGAGGCTGAGCCACAGGGTCGATCGGGTGGGGAGGGAGGACAGGACGGCGACCGAGGCCGCCGAGAGCAGCACGACCGCGACGGTGACGCGGACGCTGCGTTGCCGACGACGCAGGGGACTACGAGAGGCTGCCATGTTCGCAGGGTAGGTGGCTAGGACTGGTCGTCCGGGACGCGACACGCGAGCTCGAGCAGCAGGGCTGCCACGGTCACCGCGAGCGCGCCGAGCGCTGCCAGCAGGGATCGCCAGAGCCGGAGGTCAGCAGCGGGGTCGCCGACCCCGAGCTGGGCCAGGGCGTAGCCGAGGTATCCGCCGAGCACCAGCGCCCCCGCCAGAGCACACGCCTTGCCGAGGACGAGACGGTTCACGGCCTGGTGGTGGGCGAGGTCGAAGCGGTTGCGACGCACCGTGCGCCGGGTGACGTACGCCGTGCCGGCGATGATCGCGGCCACGAAGAAGAGGGCACCGATCGCGGTGAAGGGGACGTTGGGCTCGGCGTACCCGAGACGCAGGCACAGCGGACGGATCGCCCAGCCGCCCACGAGCCCGAGAACCCCGGCCACGACGAGCGGACCGGGTCCGGTGCTCCGGATGTGCCCCGGTGGCAGGTCCTGGTCCGGCTCCTCCTCCGGTGGCGGCTGACTCACCTCCGCGGACCCGAGGTCAGTTGAACTCGAGCTCGATGTCCTCGCGGCGCGCCACGCCCTCGCGGCCCGTCTTCTCGACGAGCTCGGCCACCGGGCCGACGCCGGGGATCTCGGCCTCGGGCTCGAGGTCGAGCCAGGGGACCAGGACGAAGGCGCGTTCGGCGGCGCGGGGGTGCGGGAGGGTGAGGTCCTCGTCGTCGGAACGCCGGTCGCCGACGACGATCAGGTCCACGTCGAGCGTGCGGGGAGCGTTGCGCTCGGCGTCGCGCTCCCGCCCGTAGGCGGACTCGATCGCCAGGGCTCGCTCGAGCAGTGTCCTGGCCGACAGCGTGGTGTCGAGCAGCACGATCGCGTTGAAGAAGTCCCTGGACCCCTCGGGTGCGTCGACCGGCTCGGTCTCGTAGACCGCCGACACGGCGGTCACCCAGACCTCGGGGGTGTCCGCGAGGGCGTCGATCGCGCCCTGGAGGTTGACGCGACGTGAGGAGATGTTGGAGCCGATCGAGATCACCGCGCGGCGGATGGGGTGCATCTCGCCGGTGATCGTGTCGGCGTCGACGACATTGGGATTAGGGGACTCGGTCACAGGGGGCTCCGGTTGTTGGTCGGGGCGTGGGGACGGGGGTCTGGGTCGCTCCCGGGGTCACTCACGACTCCGGTTGATGGTCAGGGCGACGTCGTCGAACGAGGCCTGGATCGGGGCGTGGGGCTTGTGCACGGTGACCTCCACGGTGTCCACCTGGTCGTTGCGCAGACAGATGTCGGCGATGCGCTGGGCCAGGGTCTCGATCAGGTCCACCGGGTCGCTGGCGACGGCCGACGTGACCTGGTCCACGAGGGTTCCGTAGTCGACGGTGTCCTGCAAGTCGTCGCTGCGGGCGGCCCCCCGGGTGTCCATGCCGAGGACCAGGTCGATGCGGAACTCCTGGCCCTCCCGGCGCTCGACCTCGAAGACGCCGTGGTGCCCGTGGACGGCGATGCCGCGCACGGCCAGGCGGTCCCCGGTGAGGGTCGGGAGGTGGTCGGTCATGGTGACCTGACACTACCGGCGGGCTGGGGGGACCGGAACGGCTGTCCCGCTGCGCTGAGCGTCGCAGCGCACTGACCTGCGGGAACGCTGACCGCGCCGGCTGGAGTCGGGCCGAGGTGCCCGTCAGTCACCCAGCCAACGGCTGACGACGCGGATGGCGTCCATGCTGGCCCGCACCTCGTGGACACGGACCCCCCAGACCCCCTGGATCGCCGCGATCGTGGTCAACGCCACGTTGGCGTCCTCCCGGTCCAGGACCGGGCGTGGGGTACCGTCCCGCTCGGCCAGGAGAGTCCCGAGGAACGACTTTCGGCTGGACCCGACGAGGATGGGCACCCCCAACTGCTCCAGCTCCTGCAGCCGCTGGAGCAGCTCCCAGTTGTGGTCGGCGGTCTTCGCGAACCCGAGACCGGGGTCGACCACGAGCCGGTCGGTCGCGATCCCCGCGCGGCTCGCTTGCTCGAGTCGCTGGGCGAGCTCGGTGCGGACGTCCACCAGCACGTCGTCGTAGGTCGCGTGCTTGCGCATCACCGCGGAGTGGCCACGCCAGTGCATCACGACGTACGCCGCACCGTGCTCGGCCACGACGTCGAGGATCCGCGCGTCGGCCAGGCCACCGGAGACGTCGTTGACGAGGACCGCCCCCGCCTCGAGAGCCGCCGAGGCGACCTCGTGCCGCATCGTGTCCACCGAGACGGCGACGCCGTCGGCCGCGAGCGCGCGGATGACCGGTACGACGCGGTCGAGCTCCTCGGCGACCAGCGGGCGGGTGGCGCCGGGGCGGGTGGACTCGCCACCGATGTCGAGCAGGTCGGCGCCCTGCGCGCGCAGCTCGGCGCCGTGGGCGATCGCCGCGTCGGTGGTGACGAATTGGCCCCCGTCGGAGAACGAGTCCGGCGTGACGTTGACGACGCCCATGACGAGGGGGCGCGGCAGCGACGGCAGCCCGGCGCTCCAGGACTCCCGGGTGATCATGGCCCGATCATCCCCCGAACATCACCGGACGATCACGCGGTCATCGAGCCGCGTTGATCAGCGAGATCGCCTCGGCGCGCGTGGCCGGCTTGTGCATCATCCCCCGCACGGCCGAGGTGATCGTGCGGGCGCCGGCCTTGCGGACGCCCCGCATGGTCATGCACAGGTGCTCGGCCTCGATGACGACGATGACACCGCGCGGCTCGAGGAGCTCCACGAGCGCGTCGGCGACCTGGGTGGTGAGGCGCTCCTGCACCTGCGGCCGCTTGGCGAAGACGTCGACCAGCCGTGCCAGCTTGGACAGGCCGGTGATCTTGCCGTTCTCGTTGGGGATGTAGCCGACGTGAGCGACGCCGGTGAACGGCACCAGGTGGTGCTCGCACATCGACCAGAGCTCGATGTCGCGGACGAGGATCATCTCGTCGTGGCCGATGTCGAAGGTGGTGGTGAGCACCTCCTCGGGGCTCTCGCGCAGTCCCCGGGTGAGCTCGGCGTACGCGCGCGCCACCCGTCTGGGGGTCTCGAGCAGACCTTCGCGCTCGGGGTCCTCACCGATCGCGATGAGCAGCTCACGGACGGCTGCGGCGGCCCGCTCGTGGTCGAACTCGCCGGTCCCGCCGTGTCCCTCGCCGATGGGGTTCACGCCCATCGCGCAGTCCGCCCCGGTGTCCGGCGGGGCCGCAGTGTGGTCACGACGAGTGTCCCTGGCCACCCGGCGTCGGCGGGGTCGGTGGGGCGACGCCCAGCCCCGGGTCGCCGTGGACGTCGCCACCCGAGCCCGGAGGCGTGAGTACGACGGCGCCCTCGGACTCGTCGGTGATGGCGCCGTCGGCCGCGGCAGCCCGGATCTTCTCGGGGATGCGCACGGGCGGGATGTTCGACGGGTTGCGGTCCGGAGAGCCGGTCCACGCGGGCCGCACCGGGCGACGCCGCAGCGGCTCGAAGACCTGCGCGACCTCTTCCTTGTCGAGGGTCTCCCGCTCCATCAGGGCGAGCACGAGCGCGTCGAGCACGTCCCGGTTCTCCTCGAGGATGTCGAAGGCCTCCTGGTGGGCGTTCGCGAGCAGCCTCTTGGTCTCCTCGTCGACGATGGCGGCGACGTCCTCGGAGTAGTTGCGCTGGTGACCCATGTCGCGGCCGAGGAAGGGCTCGCCCTGGGCCTCGCCGAGCTTGATCGCGCCGAGCCGCTCGGTCATGCCGTACTGCGTGACCATCGCGCGGGCCAGCGCGGTGGCCTTCTCGATGTCGTTGCCGGCGCCGGTCGTCGGGTCGTGGAAGACCATCTCCTCGGCAGCCCGGCCGCCCATCATGTAGGCGAGCTTGTCGAGCATCTCCGAACGGGTCTGGGAGTACTTGTCCTCGTCGGGCAGCACCATCGTGTAGCCCAGCGCCCGCCCGCGCGGCAGGATCGTCACCTTGTGCACCGGGTCGGTGCCGGGGAGCGCCGCGGCGACCAGGGCGTGGCCGCCCTCGTGGTACGCCGTGATCAGCTTCTCCTTCTCGCTCATCAGGCGGGTGCGCTTCTGCGGACCGGCGATCACGCGGTCGATCGCCTCTTCCAGGGCCGCGTTGTCGATCAGCTTGGCGTCCTGGCGAGCAGTCAGCAGGGCGGCCTCGTTGAGCACGTTGGCCAGGTCGGCGCCGGTGAAGCCCGGCGTACGGCGAGCCACCGACAGGAGGTCGACGTCGGGAGCCATCGGCTTGCCCCGCGCGTGCACCTTGAGGATCTGCTCGCGACCCCGCAGGTCGGGCGCGTCGACGCTGATCTGTCGGTCGAAGCGGCCCGGGCGGAGCAGCGCCGGGTCGAGGATGTCGGGGCGGTTGGTCGCGGCGATCAGGATGACCCCGCCGCGTACGTCGAAACCGTCCATCTCCACCAGCAGCTGGTTGAGGGTCTGCTCCCGCTCGTCGTGACCGCCGCCCATGCCGGCGCCGCGGTGGCGTCCGACGGCGTCGATCTCGTCGATGAAGACGATGGCGGGCGCGTTCTCCTTGGCCTGCTCGAACAGGTCGCGCACCCGTGAGGCGCCGACGCCGACGAACATCTCCACGAAGTCCGAGCCGGAGATCGAGTAGAACGGCACGCCGGCCTCACCCGCGACCGCACGGGCGAGCAGCGTCTTGCCGGTGCCGGGCTGGCCGTAGAGCAGCACGCCCTTGGGGATCTTCGCGCCGACGGCCTGGAACTTGGCGGGCTCCTGCAGGAACTCCTTGATCTCGCCGAGCTCCTCGATCGCCTCCTCGCAGCCGGCGACGTCGGAGAACGTGGTCTTCGGCATGTCCTTGCTGATCAGCTTCGCCTTGGACTTGGCGAACTGCATGACCCGGCCACCGCCGCCCTGCACCTGGTTCATCAGGAACAGGAAGAGCCCGATGATGAGCACGAACGGGAGCAGCGTCGCGAGAATCGAGCCGAGCAGGCTGGGCTTGGGGTTCTTGACGTTGTACTTCTCGATCTTGCCGTCCTCGACCTGCTGCTCGACCTGCTTGACGAGGGTGCGCTGCTGGCCCATGACCCAGGTCGCCATGACCTTCTTGCCGCCGTCGAGGGTGGCGCGGATCTGCTGGTCGCCGCCGTCGACGAAGGTGATCTCCTTGACCTCGCCGGAGTTGATCTCGTCGACCATCTTCGAGGTCTCGATCTCCGTGTAGCCCCCGTTGGGCACGAGGTACTGCAGAGCCAGGAGGACACCGACCACGGCCACGGGGATCCACAGCCATGGACTACGCAGGAAACGCTTCACGCGCGCAATCCTCTCAGGTCACTCCAGACCACACGAATGGGCGGTGGACAGACCTCACGAATGGGCGGTATGACAGACCTCACGAATAGATGTGCGGGGCGAGGGTCCCGATGTCCCGCAGGTTGCGGTACTCCTCGTTGTAGTCCAGCCCGTAGCCGACGACGAACTTGTTCGGGATGTCCCATCCGACGTACTTCACCGCGACGTCCATCCGCAGCGCCTCCGGCTTGCGCAGCAGGGTGCAGATCTCGACCGAGGCGGCGTTGCGGGAGGCGAGGTTGGCGGTGAGCCAGCTCAGCGTCAGGCCGGTGTCGATGATCTCGTCGACGATCAGCACGTGGCGGCCGCTGATGTCGGTGTCGAGGTCCTTGAGGATGCGGACGACACCGGAGCTCTTGGTGCCCGAGCCGTACGACGAGACGGCCATCCAGTCCATCTCGAGGTGTCGGTTGAACGCGCGCGCCAGGTCGGCCATCACCATCACCGCGCCGCGCAGCACCCCCACGATGAGCAGGTCCTCGCCCTCGTAGTCCTTCTCGATCTCCCGCGCCATCTCCGAGAGTCGGCTGAGGATCTCCTTCTCGGTGAACAGGATGTCGACCAGCTCACCGTCGACGTCGGATGCCTCCATGAGGTGCAGCCTGCCACGGGGTCGGTGGGAAGTCTCGGCCGCCTCCGGGCGTTGGGCCGGGCATGCACCTCTCCGTCCTCGATCTCGTGCCCGTGCGCAGCGACCAGACCACCGGCGACGCTCTCGCAGCGACACGAAGCCTGGCGCGGGTCGCCGAGGAGCACGGGTACCACCGCTACTGGCTGGCCGAGCACCACAACATGCCGGCCGTCGCGGCGACCAACCCGCCGCTGCTGATCTCGATGGTGGCGGCGGCCACCTCGCGGATCCGCGTCGGGTCGGGCGGCGTGATGCTTCCCAACCACGCGCCCCTCGTGGTCGCCGAGCAGTTCGCGCTGCTCGAAGCGGCGTTCCCGGGCCGCATCGACCTCGGCATCGGCCGGGCCCCGGGCTCCGACCCGGTGACGAGCTGGGCGCTCCGCCACGGCGCCGGCGGGGTGGACGAGGACGCGGTCGCGCGCTTCCCCGAGTACGTCGACAACGTGATCTCGATGATGAGCCCCGGCGGGGTCGGCCTGCAGGTCGGGGGCCGTCTTCATGCGCTGACCGCGACACCGGCCGCGACCTCGGTCCCGCCGGTGTGGCTGCTCGGCTCCTCGGACTACTCGGCCCGGCTCGCAGCCGCGCGGGGGCTGCCCTACGTGTTCGCCCACCACTTCTCCGGCAAGGGCACGGCGGAGGCGCTCGACCTCTACCGGTCCACGTTCCAGCCCTCCGAGGCGACGCCCGAGCCGCGCACGTTCCTGACCGTCAACGCGGTCGTGGCCGACTCCCAGGAGGACGCCGACCGGCTCGCGCTCCCGCAGCTCCAGGCGATGGTGGCGCTGCGCACGGGTCAGCCGCTGGCGCCGCAGCGCCTCGTCGAGGAGGCGGAGAAGGAGACCGTGCCCGCGGAGCACCAGGGCCTCCTCGAGGCGATGGCCCGCCGCTGGGTCATCGGGACGCCGGCTTCGGCTGCGGCGGAAGTTCGCGAGCTGGCTTCGTCGTACGACGTGGACGAGGTGATGGTCCACCCCGTCGCGGGTGCCTTCATCGGCTCCCCGGTCGACGCCTCTCCCGCTCGCGAGACCACGCTCTCCCTGCTCGCCGGCGGCTCTTCGGGACTGACACAAGCCGGATAGTCCAGAACGGAAAGCCGCTCCGGTGGGTGCCGGTGGCGGACTTTCGTTCTGGACTACCCGGCATCTGCGGCTCGAAGGTGAGCAGGTCCCCACGTCGTACGGCGCGCACGTGGCCGGGGAGGTCGACCCACTTCTGGCCGTGCCAGTCGATGACCACGCGCTCGATCTCGCGCACGTGGGTGTGGAACAGCTCGGCTCCGAGGGCGCCGGCCTCGAGTGCGGCCAGCCGGAGCACCCGGGTACGGATCGCCCCGGCCATCCCCTCCAGCGCCGCCACGGACAGGGAGCCCTCCTCCCGCGCGGAGTCCAGCGCCGCGGCCGCCACGTCGTCGAGGTAGGTGGTGTCGGCGCGGACCTGGTCGGCCGTGCGCGCCAGGGCCGCGGCCACGCCCGGTCCGAGCTCGCGCTCGAGCATGGGCATCACCTCATGGCGCACCCGCGAGCGGGTGAAGCGCGGGTCACTGTTCTGCGGGTCGGTCCAGAACTCGATGCCCTGCGCCGCGCACGCGGCCTCGGTCTGCGCCCGGGTGACGTCGAGCAACGGGCGGAAGAACAGGTCCTCGACCGACCGGCGCATCCCCGCCAGCGACCGGCCTCCCGAGCCGCGGGTGAGACCGAGCAGCACGGTCTCGGCCTGGTCGTCGAGGGTGTGACCGAGGAGCACGACGCGGGCGCCGAAGTGCTCCGCGATCTGGGCCAGGGCGGCGTACCGAGCCTCCCTGGCAGCGGCCTCGATCCCCTGCCCTCCCGGATCGACGGTGACCGAGATCGTGGCCGTCTCGTCCGCGCCCAGCTGCGCCATCTGGGCGACGACACGCATCGCGTGGTCGTTCGAGCCCTCCTGGAGGCCGTGGTCGACGGTCACGCCGATGACTCGCAGCGCGTCGGTGCGCGCCTCGAAGACGGTGGCAGCCAGCAGCGCGAGGGAGTCGGCGCCGCCGGAGCACGCGACGAGCACGGGCTCCCCGGGGGTGGTGACCGCGGCGAGGGTGCGTCGTACGGCGAGCCGGACCGCGGCCACCGACGGGTCGAGCGACATCAACCGTGGACGCGTGCGATCCACAGCGCCGGGTCGAGGATCTCCTTCTTGGTGGGCAGGTTGGCCGGCTCGGCCCACACGGCGTTGAAGCCCTCCATGCCGACCTTGTCGACCGCGGCGCGCACGAAGACGGCGCCGTCGCGGTACTGCGCCATCTTCTGGTCGAGCCCGAGCAGCCGCCGCAACAGCCGGTCGAGCGCGCCGACGCCCTTGCGGCGCTGGGTGAACTTGCGCCGGATCTCCGCCACGGTGGGGATGACCTCGGGCCCGACGCCGTCCATGACCACGTCGGCGTGGCCCTCGAGCAGGCTCATCACGCCGGTGACCCGCTCGATGACGGCCTTCTGCTCGGGGCTGGAGAAGAGGTCGAGCAGGCTGCCGTCGGTCTTGCCGGAGACGATGTCGCCGATCTTGCGGACGGCGTCCCCGAACAGCTCGGCCGGGTCGGTCTGCACCGAGCCGACGATCGAGCTCATCTCGGAGCGCAGGTGGTCGGTCATCCAGGGCACCGCGGTGAACTGCACCCGGTGGGTCTCCTCGTGGAGGCACACCCAGAGCCGGAAGTCGTGGGGGTCGGCCTGGAGCTCGCGCTCCACGTGGACGATGTTGGGCGCGACGAGCAGGAGCCGACCCTGCTCACCGGGCTTCTCGTGGAAGGGATCGAACTGGCCGAGCACCTTGGACCCGAGGAAGCCGAGCATCGCGCCGAGCTCCACGCCCGTGATCCGCGAGCCGATCGCCTCGGTGATCGGGCCCGGCGCGCCCCTCTTCTCCTGGAGCTTCTCGATCAGCGGCGCGATCACGGTCGCAAAACCGTCGGCGTTCGCCTGCACCCATCCGGGTCGGTCGACGACCAGCACCGGAGCGGTCCGCTCGCTGGCGACCAGGCCGGTGTAGTCGCGGACCAGCGGGGTCGAGCGCTCCGCTCCCGCGCGCAGCTCCTCGACCGCCTCGACCGCCTCGCTGCGGGTCACCTGCGGTCCCTCGCCGACGAGCCGGGACCCCACCCGGACGGCGAGGTCCCAGTCGACCATGCCGGGGCGGTTCGGCCGCTCTTCGCTCATGCCGTGGTCCCCGCTGCGGCGTGGCTGGAGGGAGCAGAGTCGTGGGGTGACCTCATGACGCAGACCCTACGCCGCACCTGCACGCGCCCAGGGCGCCGGCGATCCGGTCGATGAGCGTCTGGGCCTGGAAGTCCTTCACGCGTCGCACCCGGTCGGCCACCACGACGAACGCCATCCGGGCGCCGGTCGTGTCGTCGACGATGCCCGCGAGGCCGTGGACTCCGGTGAGCGTCCCCGTCTTCGCCCGGACGCGGCCGCGTGCGTCGTCCGGACCCTTGTCGAAGCGGTAGGACAGCGACCCCGTGAACCCCGCGACCGGCAGGCCGGTGAGCGCCGTACGCAGCTCGGGGTGGTCCGGGCTGGCCACGAGCCGGAGGACGTCGGAGAGCGAGTCGGTGGTCAGCCGGTTCTGGCGCGAGAGCCCGCTGCCGTCGTACAGCACGTTGCCGGTGACGCGTACGCCGAGACCCTCGAGCACCTGGAGCACCGACGCGGCGCCGGCCCGGAACGAGCCCTCCTGCCGCTCGGCCAGGCCGACGTGACGGGCCAGCACCTCGGCGGCCTGGTTGTCGCTGACCTCCAGGGTTCGTTCGACGATCTCGCCCAGGGGAGCGCTCGCGACGGTGCCGACCTCGGTCGCGCCGGCGGGCGTCGTCATCCGGCGCACCTGCGGGCCGACCTTGAGCCCGGCGTCGCGGAGAGCAGCGCGGAAGGCCTGCGCAGCGGCGGCCGCGGGATCGTCGACGAAGCCGAACCCGTCGGGGTCCTGCCCCTCGTCCACCCACAGCGAGCTGATCGGCGGCACCACGTCCTCGGGCAGGTAGGTGGCCGGCCAGGCCGGGTTGACCGACGGCCCGGTGAAGTAGGAGTCGTCGAACCCGAGCCGGACGCGGGCGACGTTCGTCGCACGCAGCTTGCGCACGACCTTCCGGGCCAGGGTGACGACGTCGGACTTGTGGGGATAGCTGACCCGGGCCTTGCGTGGCGAGCTGGCCAGGAACGGGTCCCCACCGCCGACGAGCACGAGCTGCCGGGTCCGGGGCACGTAGCGCACCGTCGTGCGGAAGCGCGCCATCGGCCCCAGCGACTCCAGTGCGGCGGCGGACGTGAGCACCTTCGTGGTGGACGCGGGGATGATGCTCGTGGCGCCGTAGCGGTAGAGCTGGGCTCCGGTCTCGAGGTCGGTCACCAGGGCGGCCACGTGCCGCCCGAGCACCCGCCTGCGCATCAGCATGGGCTGTACGGCGGCGGCCACCCGGGCCGGCTCGGCGTCGACCGACGAGCCGGGTCGCGCGACCTGCCGGGCGGCGCCGCTGCTGGGCAGCTTGAGGCCCTCGGGCGGCTGTACGGCGGCCGGCTCGGTCGCAGGGTCGGCGGTTCCCCAGCCGAGGCGGTCGCCGAGGTCGAAGCGGTAGCTGGCCACGCCCACCGCCAGCAGCACCAGGACCACGATCTCCGCGAGGTATCCGCCCGGGAAGCGGTCGAGCCAGTGGCGTTGCTCACCCACGATCTCCTGAGGCCCCTTTCGATGTGCCCTTCGGGCGAAAGTGCTGCGAGACTAGCCCCGGTACGCCCGCTGAGGGGCGTCCAGGTGTCTGGTGGAAGGAAGAGTCGGTGGAGTTCGACGTACTGGTGGAGATCCCGAAGGGTGAGCGCAACAAGTACGAGGTCGACCACGAGTCCGGACGCATCCGCCTCGACCGGACGCTGTTCACCTCGACCGCATACCCCGCCGACTACGGCTTCATCGAGGACACCCTCGGCCAGGACGGCGACCCTCTCGACGCCCTGGTGATCCTCCAGCAGCCGACCTTTCCCGGGTGCCTGATCCGCTGCCGCGCGATCGGCATGTTCCGGATGAAGGACGAGGCCGGCGGCGACGACAAGGTGCTGTGCGTGCCCTCCCACGACCCGCGTCTGGAGCACCTGCGCGACATCAACCACGTCTCGAAGTTCGACCGGCTCGAGATCCAGCACTTCTTCGAGGTCTACAAGGACCTCGAGCCCGGCAAGTCCGTCGAGGGCGCCAACTGGGTCGGCCGCACCGAGGCGGAGGAAGAGGTGCGCGCCTCGTTCGAGCGGTTCGAGGAGAACCCCGAAGAGGCGGCCACCAAGGAGGACGCGAGCCCGGACGCCGGGCGCACTCCCGGCAACTGACGCACCCCGGCGTCAGCGCCGCCGGGCCGCCCTCACGGCGCGGCGGGCGGCCAGCACACCCGACGACGCCGGTGACCCCGAGCAGGAACACCTGGTACGCCGACAGGGCCGGCGTGAGCTTCTCGTTGCCGAGCCCACCGTCGAAGAACCCGGAGACGACGCTGACCAGGCAGGCCGCCGCGAGCATGCCGGCCGGGACGGCGGCTCTCCGCCCGGGAAGCCGGACCGCGAGCGTGGTGAGCAGCACCTGCGCGCCGATCATCGGCAGCGGGGCCGCGAGCAGCGCCTTGCTCCCCCACGCCTCGTCCCAGGTGTTCACCCCGGACGAGACGGCCAGCAGCCCACCGGCCACGTCCGCGGCGAGCAGGGCGGCCATGGCCATGACGAGCGGGTCCTGGCGTCGGAGCGTGGTCGTCGTTCGGTGGACATGGACTCCCTTTCGGCTGGTGGATCAGTCTCGTCGTACGGTCTTGGGTCGCTTGAGCCCGCTGTGCGACGGCGGCGACGATGGGCAACTGCGATGGAGCTGCCGTCATGACGGTTTCCCGGTCGCCGGGGAAACCGCCCCCTACTCCTTGCGCCCGCGGAAGTACCCATCGCCCCGGACAGCTCGAGGGTGACGTCCTCCAGGCCGGCCTCGGCGAGCCAGGAGCGGACGTCGGTGGTGGTGGCGCCCGGGCCCAGGAGACCCGCGAGCCGTCCGACGCCACGCATCGGCAGGTAGCGCAGGCCGGTGTCCTCCAGGAGGGCGCTGCCGGTGAGGATCCCGCCGGGGTGCAGCACCCGGGCCATCTCGAGGACGGCCAGGTGCGGGTCGGGGAAGCAGTGCAGGCCGGTGAAGGAGACCACGAGGTCGAACTCGCCGTCGGCGAACGGCAACGAACCCACGTCGGCGATGACCGGTTCGACCTGGGCCACGACGTGACGCTCCAGGGCGACCCGCATGGTGCGGTCGAGCATGGCTTGCGAGATGTCGGCGGCGACGTAGCGGACCCCCTGCCCGGGCCGCAGACTGCGCAGCGCGACCCCGCCGCCGACGGGGATGTCGAGCACCGATGAGCCCGCGGGTTGCCGGCCGATCTCTGCGGTCGCGGAGTAGAGGCGTCGCAGGTCGCTGCCGATCCCGGCCTTCCAGAGCATCCCGCCGGCCTGGGGATGCTCGACGGTCCAGTCGTAGAACGTGGCCCAGAGTGGATCGTCCCCCCAGCCGCCGAGGCCGGGTATCCGGAGCCGGTCCAGCATCGGAGGCTCTACTGCTCGCTCGCTGACCGACCACCGGAGCGGCGTACGTCGGGCCCCTCGAGCATCTCGGCGTGCAGCATCTCCGGGGGGATCCCGAAGGCGTCGACCAGGTCCTCGGCGATGGGTCGCAACCCGCGGCACAGCGAGGACACCTCCCGGGTGATCGCCTTGGAGCGCGAGCTGGAGAGTCGGCCGTGCTCCATCCACCAGGCCCGGTCGGCCTCGATCGTGGAGAGCGCGTAGAGGTCGCAGAGCATGTTCAGCACGACCTTGTTGTCGCTGTCGACCATCGCGGCTGTCTTCTCCACGAAGCCCTCCAGCACCAGCCGCTCGACATGGGCGCGACCGGCCGCGATCACGTGGTCCTGGACGCGGCTGAACACCTCGACGGTGTCCATCCCCTGGTCCATCCCGCGCTTCAGCCGCCGCGCCACCCCCGAGAGGATGTGCTCCTCGCGCCAGCGGAACATCGCGAGCTGGTACTCCGGGTCGAGCAGCCCCGCCTCCTGGTCCCAGCTGTCGTCGCGTCCGCCGGGGAGCACGTCCTTGATCCGCTCGAGCAGCTTGTGCGCGCTGGTGCGCTCGACCACGGTCTCCACCGCCAGCTCCGCGACGAACCGCACCATGCCGAGCTGGTCGAGGTCGCCGAAGCTCGAGGAGTAGTCGGTGAGCAGGCCCTTGGCGACCAGCTGCAACAGGATGTGGTTGTCGCCCTCGAACGTGGTGAACACGTCGGTGTCGGCCCGCAGTGCGCCGAGCCGGTTCGACATCAGGTAGCCCGCACCACCGCAGGCCTCGCGGCACTCCTGGATGGTCTTGCTGGCGTGCCAGGTGCCGATCGCCTTGGTCCCCGCCGCGAGCGACTCCAGCGCGCGCCGCTGCCGGTCGGGTGCCTCGGTCGTGGACAGCACGTTGTGCAGCTCGGCAAGCAGGTTCTCCTGCGTGAAGTGCAGGGCATAGGTCTTCGCGAGCAGCGGGATCAGTCGTCGCTGATGCATCCCGTAGTCGAGGAGCAGCTCCTCCTCGTCGCTGTCGGGCGCACCGAACTGGCGGCGCAGGTTGGCGTACTTGATCGCCACCGCGAGCGCGACCTTGCTGGCGGTGATGCCGGCGCCTCCGACGCACACCCGGCCCTGGATCAGCGTTCCGAGCATCGTGAAGAACCGCCGGTCCTTGTTCTCGATGCTGGAGAGGTAGCGCCCGTCCTCGGTCACCTCGGCGTAGCGGTTGAGCATGCTGGTGCGCGGCACCCGGACGTGGTCGAACCAGATCCGGCCGTTGTCGACACCGTTGAGGCCGATCTTCGGCCCGTCGTCCTCGATGCGCACACCGTCGAGCGGCTTCCCGTTCTCGCTCCGGATCGGTACGACGAACGCGTGCACACCCTCGGAGGTGCCGTTGATCTCGAGCTGGGCGAACACGACCGCCATCGACGCGTGTGCCGCGGCGTTGCCGATGTAGTCCTTGCGCGACAGGTCGTCCGGCGTCGTGATCACGAACTCCTGCGCGTCGTTGTCGTACGCCGCGACGGTGCCCAGCGCCTGCACGTTGGACCCGTGGCCCGACTCGGTCATCGCGAAGCAACCGACCAGGTCGGCCTTGACGAGATCGGCCAGGTAGGCGTCGTGGTGCTCCTTCGAGCCGAGCTGGAGGATCGCGCCACCGAAGAGTCCGAACTGCACACCGACCTTGACCAGGATCGAGAGGTCACCGAAGCCCAGCGTCTCGAAGGCAGCGACGGAGGCCCCGATGTCACCGCCGCCGCCGTACTCGGTCGGGAAGCCCAGCCCGGTGGCCCCCGTGGAGGCCATCAGCCGGACCAGCTCCAGCACCCGGTCACGGAACTCGTCCGTGGGCATCTCGATCGCGTCGTCGAGGACACCGGCGTACTCGGCGAGGTTCTTGCGGGTCATCTCCCGGATCTCGGCGTACTTGCCGTCGAGCATGGCGGTCAGGGCGGGGACATCGACGTCGGGTGCTTCGCGATCGGCCATGGCGTCACTCTGCCGTATCGCTCAGCGCGACGTCACGGTTCCGTCACCCAGCGGACCGGCCAGATCACGGGCGGGCGTAGTAGTCCGGAGGCACCCAGTAGTACATGCTGTTGATCTGCACGGGCTGGCCGGTGCGCGGAGCATGGATGATCTGCCCGTTGCCGATGTACATCGCCACGTGGTGGATCGATCCGGGCGAGGAACCCCAGAACGCGAGGTCCCCCGGTCGCAGCTGCCCGACGGAGATCCGCGTGCTCTGCTGGAACTGCGCCACCGACCAGTGCGGAAGTGACTTGCCTCCCGCGCGCCAGGCCATCATCGTCAGGCCGGAGCAGTCGAACGAGTTCGGACCTTCGGCGCCCCACTTGTAGGGCTTGCCGAGCTGGGCCTTGGCGTAGGCGATGGCGCGCTGGACACCGGTGCCGGGGGCCGGCGGGTTGTCGCTGACCGGGGGCCCGGCGTCGCCACCGGTCATGTCGATGTCGTCGCCGGACTTCTCGGCCTGCTTGTGGTCCTTCTTGGCCTGGGCGGCCTTCCGCTTGGCCTCCCGCGCCGCCTTCTCCAGTGCCGCGGCCTCGGCCGCCTCGCGGGCCCTCGCAGCAGCGGCCGCCTTCTGGCGGGCGATCTTCTCGAGGGCGGCCTGGCGCTTGCCGGCCAGCTCGACCGAGATGTTCTGGGCCCGGGCCAGCGCCTGGATCAGCTGCTGCCGCTGGACCGCGATCTGGCCGGCGGCGACGGCCGCGTTGTTCGCGGCGGCACTGGCCTCGTCGCGGAGCTTGCGCGCCTCCGCGGCCAGCGTCTCCTGGTTCTTCCTGGCCTTCAGCGCCTTCGCGGTGGCGACCTCGGCACGAGCCGAGGCCTTCCGGTAGGCGTCGTAGTGGGCCTCCATCGAGTCGCCCGCGCTCTGCACCACCGCGAAGCGGTTCATCAGCCCCTCGGGGCCTTCGTCGCTCAGCATCGCGGTGGCGCTGTTGAGCTCGGTGCCGTTCTGGTAGCTCTCGGTGACCAGCGCGACGATGGCGTCGCGCTGGGCGGCGACGTCGGCCTTCGCCTGCTTCTCCTGGGCCTGGGCGACGCTGTAGGCCTTGCGCGCCTCGGAGAGCTTCCAGACGGCGCCGTTGTAGGCCTCGGCGGCGATGCTCGCCTCGAGCGAGGCCGCTTCGAGGCGGGCGTTGGCTGCCGCGAGCTGGGCCTCGATCTGCTTGACGTGCTGCCGCTTGCTGGCCACGTTCTCCCGGGCCTTGTCCACCTTGGCCCGGCTCGGGACGGAGGGCGTCGGGTCCGCGGAGGCGGTGCCGCTGATCGGGAGGGTGACTGCCAAGGTCGTTGCGGCCGCGATGGCCATGCGAGCGACGGGTCGCACCGGAAATATCCCTTTCGTCGGAGGTCTCGCGTCGCTTCCCCACCACACGAGACAAATCAGACGTTAGGGCTCACACGTCACACATGAAACAGTTTTCACAGAATTACAGACCTGTAATACGCGTGTCGCCTTGACAACTACAGCCAGGTAACTCACGCCTGAAGGGTCGACCCACCTGTCACATCCGCCCCTCGAACCCCTCCCACCACAGACGCGCGGCAGGCCGGGTCAGCTCGTCAGCCGGGCCTTGTCGTCGCTGTCGACGGGGATGTCGCTCGTCGTGGTCGTGGGGTGCGAATGTCGCCCGTGCGCGTCGAACTTCTGCCCCGTCGCGATCGCGGCGAGGTAGAAGGAGATGAACGCGATGATCGCGCCGGCGATGTCGTCGGCGATGTAGTGCCAGCCGAAGTACGTCGTCGCCAGCACCGTGATCACCATGTAGGTCCACAGGACGATCTTGATGATGCGGTGGCGCACGGTGTACTGCGCGACGAGCGCCATCAACAAGGTGATGGCGACGTGCAGGGACGCGAAGCCGGCCACGGACTGCACGCCACTGGCGAACGGGTCGAAGCGCACGCTCTGCCGTCCGTAGAACAACGCCTCCTGGAGCGAGGTGACCCCGGTCTGGGAGAGGTCCCGGTAGAGCCAGGGGAACGCGAAGTTGGGACCCAGCGTGGGGATCAGGTAGTAGCTGGCGGTCCCCAGGGTCCAGCACATGCACTGGCCGGTGATGAACCAGTACCCGAAGCTGACGTTTCGCGACCAGACGGCCCAGACGACCACGGACACCGGAACCATCGGCAGGAAGATCAGGTAGACCCAGGAGAGCACGTGCGCAGAGAACGTCGTGCCCAGCAGGTCGTGCAGCACCACGGCCGGATCGTTGCCGAACAGCACCCACTGGTCGAGCCGGTGCAGCTCGTAGTCGTTCTGGACACGACTGTCGCCGCCCCGCACGAACGGCAGGAAGTTCTTCAGGTTGCGGTAGCTGACGTAGGTCACGTAGAAGCAGACGATCCCCACCACGACCAGGGTGATCCGCTCCTTGGTCCAGTGCTCCCTGATGAGCAGGCGGGCCTCGAGCTTGAAGTGGCCCGGCCTGCCGCGCGAGCGCCACAGCGTGCGCGGCAGGATGTCGATGACGAACGCGCCGATGCAGAGCAGGGGCAGCCGCACCCACGCCGGGCCCAGGAAGCCGTCCGGGTCCCGCAGGGGATAGCCCACCGCCTGGCCCGTGATGAAGGCCAGCGTTCCCATGACCACGGCGATCGTCACCAATGCTGCATAGGCGCGCCGCTTCACTCGCGCCATTCTAGGCTTCGCCCGCTAGTCGCTCGAAGGCACCAAGGCGATCCGCGACGTGTCAATGGACACACGCACCCGCGCCCCGACGCGTACGTCGCTCCCCGGGTCGGCCACGCCGGGCAGCGACCCCGCCCCCTCCACGTCGAGCTGCACCCGGATCTGGTCCGGCGTCACCCGGGCCTCCTCGACACGAGCCGCCAGCGGGCCGCCGGGATCCACCCGCAGGGCCGAGCGTCGCAGGGCCACCGACTCCTCGTCGTGGCCCGGCGCGACGAGCTCGCGCAGTCGGGCCGCGCGCTCACCGGTGAGCACCGTCGCGTAGCCGAGGAAGGCTGCCGTCCAGCCGTCGGCCGGCCGGCTCCAGACCTCCTCCAGGGTCCCCGCCTGGACGATGCGCCCCTCCCGCATCACCGCCATCCGGTCGGCGACGGCGAACGCCTCCTCCTGGTCGTGCGTCACGAGCATGGCCGTGGCCCCGGCGGCGCGGAGGATGTCGTGCAGCTCGCCCGCCAGCCGCTCGCGCAACCCGCGGTCGAGGGCGCTGAGCGGTTCGTCGAGGAGCAGCAACCGTGGCTCCACCGCCAGGGCGCGGGCCAGTGCGACGCGTTGACGCTCACCGCCCGAGAGCGTGGCCGGCACCCGGTCGGCGTACCCCTCGAGACCGACGAGTGCGAGGAGCTCTCCAACGCGACCCTGCTGGTCGTGGCGGCTCCGGTGCCGCAGCCGGAGCGGGTAGGCGATGTTGGCGGCGACGTCGAGGTGCTCGAAGAGCTGGCCGTCCTGGAACATCAGGGCGAAGCCGCGCTTGTGCACCGGGGTGTGGGCGAGGTCGCGGCCGTCGTACGCGATCGTTCCTGAGGCGGGAGTCTCCAGACCTGCCACAGCGCGCAGCAGGGTGGACTTCCCGCAACCGGAGGGGCCGAGGACGGCGACGACCGATCCCGGGGCGACGACCAGGTCGACGTGGTCGACCGCGAGAGTGCTGCCGAAGCGAACGGTCAGGTCGCGCACGTCGAGCCCGCTGGCGGCCGAACGGCTCTCCGTCGGTTGAGGGTCTCCACGTTGAGCCTGTCGAAACCATCAGAAGGCTCCCATCGACCCGACGCGCAGGCGCTGCACGGCGAACATCACCGCCGCTGTCGTGGCAGCGAGCACGACGGACGCGGCCATGGCCATCCCGAAGTTCTCGGCTCCCGGGTGCCCGATCAGCCGGTAGATGACCACGGGCAGCGTCGGGTTGTCGTCGCGCGCCAGGAAGCTGGTCGCCCCGAACTCACCGAGGGAGACCGCGAAGGCGAAGCCGGCGGCGGCGAGCAGGCCACGCCACGCCACTGGCAGGTCGACGGTGAGGAACACCCGCATCGGTCCGGCGCCCAGCGAAGCCGCCGCCTGGCGTTGACGGTCGTCGAGGGAGCGGAGCACGGGCGCCACGGTGCGTACGACGAGCGGCAACGCCACCATCGCCTGTGCGATCGGGATCAGCAGCGCGGAGCTGCGCAGGTCCAGGGGCGGCTCGTCCAGCGTGATCAGGAAGCCGAAGCCGACGGTGACCGCCGAGACCCCCAGGGGCAGCATGAACAAGCCCGTCGAGCAGGGACACGCCCCGGCCACCCGAGGGACGCGAGACCAGGAAGGCCACCGACGATCCCAGGACCAGGGCGATGACGCTCGCCGCCAGGGCGACGACCAGGGAGTTCGCGAGCGCCTCGGTGGCCGGCACCAGCAACGCGTTGCGCGCACCGGTCGTGCCCAGGTCACGGTAGTTCTCCAGGCCCCACTGCTCACCCCGGCGCAGGGAAGCGGCCACGAGCGAGGCCAGCGGGGCCATCAGGAAGACCATCACCGCCCCCGTCCACAGGAGAGCCGGCAGGTGCCGGGGACCCGGCCGGGGCTGGCGCCGGGTGATGCGATCGACGGAGCCCGGCGAGCGTCGTACGCGGGCGGAGAGGGCCAGGAGCAAGGTGATCACCAGCACCTGGAGCACCGACAGCGCCGCCGCCCCCGTGAGGTCGAGCTCCTGGGTGGTGAGCAGGTAGATCTCGGTCTCCACGTTGGCGTAGCGCAGGCCTCCCATCGTCAGCACGACCCCGAACGAGGTCGCGCAGAACAGGAAGACGACGCTGGCAGCGGAGACGATGCCCGGGACGAGGGCGGGCAGGGTCACCGTGCGGATCACCTGCCAGGGAGCTGGCCCCGAGCACGGCCGCGGCCTCCTCCCGTCGCGGGTCGATGGCCTCCCAGAAGGCGCCGACCGTGCGGACCACCACGCTGATGTTGAAGAACACGAGCGCGGCGACGATCGCGGCCGCGGTGCCGTCGAGACCGAGGGAGCCCAGCGGGCCGTTCGGGGCGATCAGCTGCCGGAAGGCGACACCCACCACCACGGTCGGCAGCACGAACGGCACCACCACGAGGGCCCGGAGCAGGTCACGACCGGGAAACCGCAACCGGTGCAGGACGAACGCGACCGGCAGGCCCAGGACCACCGAGAGGATGGTGGCCGCACCGGCCGACCACACCGTGAACCACAGCACCCGGTGCACCCGAGGGCGGGCGAGGACCTCCGCGACGCCGCCCGGGTCGAACGTCCCGTCGGGGAAGAGTCCCAGCGCGAGCATGCCCGCGACGGGGTAGACGAAGAACAGGGCGAGCGCGGCCAGCGGCACCGCAGCGACGGCCACGGTTCCCCAGTGGGTCTTCCGGTGCGGCCGCCACGCGGGTCGGGCCGGGTCGAGGCTCGTCACCGCGTGATGATGTCCCTCCAGTCGCGCAGCCACGTGGTGAGGTTGTCGGCGATCTCTCCCGCATCCATCGTCAGCGGCTCCGGCGCGGTCCTGGCGTACGTCGCCCAGGACTCCGGCAGCGCGACGCCGGTGTCGATCGGGTAGACGTACATGTTGTCCGGCAGGGCTGCCTGGAAGTCCTCCTCCAGCATGAAGTCGATGAACTTCTCCATGCCTTCGGGGTTGTCGGACCCCTTGAGGACTCCGGCGTACTCGACCTGGCGGAAGCACGTGTCGAGCAGGGCGCTCGTGGTGGGCTTCGTGGCGCCCTCGGGGATGGTGAAGGGCGGCGAGGAGGAGTAGGACGTGACGATGGGGCGGTCGCCGTTGCCGCCACCGGCGGTGAAGTCGACCTCGTAGGCGTCGGTCCAGCCCGCGGTCACCTTGGTGCCGTTCGCCATCAGCCGCTCCCAGTAGTCCTTCCAGCCGTCACCCTCGGCGGCGATCGTCGCGACCAGGAAGGCGAGCCCGGGCGACGAGGTGGTGGCGCCCGGGGTGACGAACAGGTCCTTGTACGCGGGGTCGGTCAGGTCCTCGATCGTCCGCGGCGGGGCGAGCTTCTTCTTCGCGAACCAGGTGTCGTCGACGTTGACGCAGACGTCGCTGAAGTCGATGGGGGTGAGCCGGTCAGCGGCGGCGCCCTCGAGGCGGTACTGGTCGGCGGAGGACGGCAACCCCTTCGGGGCGTACGACGCCAGCACGCCCTCGTCCACCGCGCGAGAGGCGAAGGTGTTGTCGATGCCGTAGACCCCGTCGGCGAGGGGGGAGCCCTTGGTGAGCACGAGCTTGTTGGTGAGCTCGCCGGCATCGCCCTGCGGCCGCACCTTCACGGTGATCCCGGTCTCGGCCTTGAACTTGGCGAGCACGTCCTTCGACATCGCCCAGCTGTCGTGGGTGGCGACCACGAGGGTCTTCGGGTCCTCCTTCGACTCCGACGAGCCGCAGCCGGCGAGGGCGCTGAGCATGGTGAGCGCCACGAGGGCGCGCAGAACGGTGGGCAGCAGTCGAGACCGCATGTGGGTCATCTCCTTCGACTTCCTTCGCCGGTGCTAACCGGAGCAGGTTCAAGGGTCTGCGGCTCACCGCACTCTCAGCGCCCCCGAAGTGTTCCCGGGCGCTCCCCTGTCGGACTCCCCCAGACTATCCCGTGGGGGTTCGGGTCCGTCACGCCCGGGCAAGCTCCCCCGCGATGGCCGTGATGTGTTCGTGGTCGGTGCCGCAGCATCCGCCGACCACGCGCAGGTCGGGCAGGGTGTCGCGCAGGCCGCGGTAGTGGCGCGCGAGGCCGTCGACGTCACCGCGGTCGAGCTCGGTGGCCTCGTCCAGCTCCGCGTGGCTCATCGTCGAGGCGTTGGCCCGGACCCCCTTGATCCGCTCGGCCCAGGGCTCCTCGGGCCGGAGGACCGAGGCGAAGTGTGTCGGGTGGGCGCAGTTGACCATGAAGTACGCCGCAGCTCCGTCGGTCGCTGCGTCGACCTCGTCGATCGCGTCGCCGAGATCCTGCTCCGAGGGCAGCCGGCCGTCCGTCTCGACGGTGAAGGACACCACCACCGGCAGGCCGACCGACGTCGCCGCGTCGACGACCCCGATCGCCTCGGCGGCGTACGTCATGGTGACGGCGGTCATCATCTGGGCACCGGCGTCGGCGAACGCCTGCGCCTGCAACGAGTGGTAGGAAGCGGCCTCGTCGCGCGTCATCGTCTCGCCGACGACGTAACCGTCACCGCGCGGCCCGACGACCCCGTTGAGCACGATCGGCACCGAGCGGTTGTGGCCCAGCCCGGCGGCGTACTCCACGGCACGGCGGTTGACCTCGGACAGGGTGGCGGCGTCGCACCCCAGCCGCACGCCCCAGTCTGGGTTGGCCCGCCAGGTGGCCGTGTCGAGCACGAACCCCGCGCCGGTCCTCTCGGCGAGCTCGAGGTAGGGCTTGAAGTAGCGGTCGAGGTGCACCCGGCCGTCCTCGCTGCCGAGCAGCGGGAACGCCGCGAAGTCGGGCAGGTCCATGCCGTCGAGGAAGACCAGGGTGGTCTCCAGCCCTCCGTCGGTCAGGTAGACCGAGTCACCGGAGAGCTGGGGCAGGGTTCGAGTGGGCACGGCGCCTCCTTCGCGGATGTGTCGATGGTGCCTCCTGTCGCGGCCCGGCGCACAGGGCCGGTCGAGACCAGCCGACCGGTCAGTCGCGGCGAAGCGGTTCGAAACGGACCGTCGGGCCGGCGACTCGAGCCATCTTGCCCTGGAGCGCGAGCAGCTCGAGGTGGGCGAGGGTCTCGAACGCCGCCAGGACACCGTCGAAGGGGCCGAGCTCGTCGCGGTGACGTTCACGGCGGGTCCAGGGGAGCTCGCCGGCCACCTCCCACGACGTGCGGGCGCCTCCCTCGACGGCCCGGAGCGCCTGCTCGAGGCGGACGTCGTGGTGCGCGACCAGCTCGTCGATGCGGGTGTGCGAGGAGTCGGTCACCGGTCCGTGCGCAGGCAGCAGCTTCATGTCGGGAAGGGCGCGGACCTTGGCCAGCGAGGAGAGGTAGTCACGTAGCGGCTGCTGGACGTACGCCGGCTCGAAGCCGATCGACGGAGTGATGGTCGACAGCACGTGGTCGCCGGCGAAGAGCAGCGCGGCGTCCTCGTCGGCGAAGACGTAGTGCCCCTGGGTGTGGCCGGGCGTGGAGATCGCCCCGAGCCGGCGCGGGCCGAGATCGAGGACGAGGTCGCGGTCGAGCCACTCGTCCGGCATCCCGTAGTCGTCCATGGCGGGTCGGCCGTCCGGCATCATCTCGCGCCAGCCCTCAGCGAGATGCTCGGCGCCGGCTGCCCGCAGCCGGTCCATGTTCGGGTCCTCGTCGAGGGCCTCGCTGTGCATCAGGTCCATGGTGGCCTTGTCGCCGAGCCCGAGGGCGACGTGCGCCTCGACCTCGCGGCCGACCACGTACGCCTGGGTGTAGTGGTCGCGGTGCATGTGCGTCACCAGGAAGCGGCGGATGTCGCGGACGGTGTAGCCGAGCTGTCGGAGCCCGGCGTCGAAGACCTTGCGCGACTCCGGGATCGCCCAGCCGCCGTCGACGAGCACCAGCCCGTCGTCGGTCTCGATGACGTAGACGTTCACGGCCCGCAGGCCGTCCATCGGCAGGGGCAGCGGCAGCCGGTGGACTCCCGGCGCCACCTCGAAGGCCCCCGGCTCGGTCCATTCGCCCCGCCCGGCGCGGTCGATGACGCGTTCGGACATGGTCACTCTCCCTGGAACGGGGTGTCGGCGGCACTCAGCATCTGCAGGACCACCCCGGGACCGGCCCCGGAGGCGACCAGCTCCACGGTGACCACATGCCCCGCACGGTCCGAGGCGCGGACCTCCACGTAGTCGGACAGCGGCCGGTTCGTCCGCCGGCTGAGGCCGTTCCACACCTTCTCGACCTGATCGGCGGCCTCCTCGGCGTGACGTGGGAACCAGTAGGCGACGTGGACGACCGGCACCTCCTCGTCGAGGTCGAGGCCGATGCCCACGGCGTCGAAGGTCTCGTCGATCGCCTCCTCGGGCGGGTGACCCCGGAACTGGTCGAAGGAGCCCTCCACGAGGTAGGCCCCGTAGACCGACCGGCGGTCGAGCGCCTCGGCCAGGTCGGCCAGCTTCTCGTCGCGGAGCAGACGGCGGCCGGTGCCGGACCGCCAGTCCTCGATCCAGGACGCCTCCGTCGAGAAGGCCACCTGTTGGCCCTTCGTGTCCAGCACGTTGACCATCGGGAACTGGGCGAACGAGGCCGGGTCCTTGTTCAACGAGCCGGGTTCGCCCTCACCCGTCGTCCGCAGCCCGTCGGTGGTGGGCAGGTCGTCGCTGACCTCGGCGTCCTCGTGGAGCGACTGGACCGAGAACCGGTCGAGGCTGTCGCGCAGCTCGGCGAAGAAGCGGACGTCGGCGGCCGTGAATCCAAGTGTCGTCTCCGACGAGCCCTGGGTCAACCGTGTTCAGACCCGAGCGACTCGGCGGCCGGCAGGGTGACGTCGCCGTTGAGCGCCCGCCGCCACTCCCCCACCTGACCGCGGGTCATCGGAGGCGGGGCGCTCCAGTCCCGCCAGTCCGGTCGCCTCCTCGAGGTCGCCGGTCATCACGATCACCTGGGTCCGGCCACTCGGCTCGGCGTACGGCAGCTCGGCCAGGGCGGCCGTGACCGAGTACCCGTCGGCGAAGCCGTTGCTCGTCGATGCGCCGTCGTCATCGCCGCCGCATCCGGCGGCCACGGCCGCGAGCACGAGGGCGGCCGCGGCGGGCACCAGACGGTGCATCGGGGCCCCCTTGTCGGTGACGAGCCGGTTGCGTCCCGCGGACGGCTCACGGCCGCGACGGTACCAACCCGCGACCGGTCACCGGAGGCAGATCCTTGGCGAACACGAGCCCTGGCTCGGCATCGCAGACCGCGTGCACGGAGTTCACCAGCCGCATCGCGGTCACGATCATGCCCGACACGTTGTGGTCGCCGTCCTCGCCGTGGTGGGTGAAGTCGAGGCGCATCACCGGTTCTCCCTCCACCTCGACGCGGTAGCAACCGCCCCCCTCCGGCGGCTGCGGCCATGCGGGCATCTGGTCGACGTGGGTGCGCGTGACGTGGTCGAGGATGACCCGGGGCTCGCCGTCGACCTTGCCGACCACCTGGAACCTGACGGCGCCCATGGTCCCCTCGGCGATGTCCACGCTCGCCGTGCTCAGGTCGCGGTCGGCCGGTTCGCGCTCGACGATCTCCTCGAGCTCGGGGTCGAGCTCGACCTCGAGGCCGGCGGCGATCTGGCGTACGACGGGACCCCAGGCCGTGGTCAGGATGCCGGGCTGCCAGAGCATCGCCACCTCGTCCATGGGCTGCCCGAAGCCGTAGATCTCGCGCATCACCACGGGCTGGTAGTACGTCGAGTAGTCGGCGATCTCGCTGACCCGCACCAGGTCGATCCGCTGGGAGAGCGAGGTCAGGGCCAGCGGCAGCACGTCGTTGGCCCAGCCGGGGTCGATCCCGTTGACGTGCAGGCTGGCACCGGTCTTCTCGCCGGCCACGTCGATCGCGTCGACGAGCTCGTCGAGACCGAGACCTCGCGGATAGCACAGCAGCACCGGACCGCTGGAGACCACGTTGATGCCACGCTCGACCATCTCGGTCAGGTCGGCGATCGCCTCGAAGATGCGGTCGTCGACCATCGCGGTGTGCACGATGCAGTCGGGCTCGAGGGCGAAGAGCGCCTCCTTGTCGTCGGTCGCCGCGACACCGAGCTCCCGGCCGAGGCCGGCCAGCTCGCCGGCGTCCTTGCCGACCTTCTCCGGGCTCGACACCCAGACACCGACGAGCTCGAGGTCGGGTCGGGCGTCGATGCCGGCGATCGCGTGCCGGCCGACGGTGCCGGTGGACCAGGCGACGACCCTCTTCGTGTCCGCACCCATCAGGACGCGTCCCCGCTGTCGGCGACGAGGTCAGGCAGACCCAGGTCGAGGTTCGGCACCTGCAGGCCGCCGTCGACCTCGAGCACCTTGCCGGTGAGGAACCCCCCGGCGGGACTGGCCAGGTAGAGCACGGCCGCGGAGATGTCCTCGACCTCGCCGACCCGCCCGAGCGGGGTCTTGGACGTCATCTCGTCCATGGTCGCCTCGTCGCTGGCGACGAACTCGAGCGCGCTGGTCATCACGCTGCCGACCGCGATCGCGTTGACCCGGATCGACGGGCTCAGGTCGAGCGCGGCCAGCCGGGTGTAGTGCGCCAGTGCCGCCTTGGCCGTGCCGTAGGCGAGGTAGCCGCGCCCGGAGACCCGACCCATCACGCTGGAGATGTTGACGATGGAGCCGCCGCCGTTCTCGAGCATCCGCGGCACCGCGGCGCGGACGAGGGCGTGGGCGGTGGAGACGTTGAAGTGGAACGCCTCCTCGAGGTAGCCGGCGTCGGTGTCGAGCAGAGCGTTGGGGATCGTGCCGCCGACGTTGTTCACCACGATGTCGAGGCGCCCGAGCTCGTCGTACGCCGCGTCCGCGAGGTCCGCCACCGCCTCGAGATCCATCAGGTCGGCCGGGACGACAAGTGCCCGGCGGCCGAGCGCCTCCACGTCCTTGGCCACCTGCTCGAGCTGGTCGGCAGTGCGCGAGGAGAGGACGACGTCGGCCCCCGCCTCGGCGAGCGCGATGGCGCTCGCGGCACCGATCCCTCGTCCGGCGCCCGTGACGACCGCGACCTTCCCGTCCACGCTGAAGCGATCCAGAATCATTCCGGAAATGTAACAGGTTCTAGTTTTCCCGTCACGGGTCGAGCCGGCGAGACCTGCGGAGCCGTCACGCGTCCGCCGGTTGAACCCACCGCTGGTTGAGCTTGTCGAAACCCAGGTACGGCGACAGCGTCCGAGCGGTTCAGGCCGGGTCGGCGAGGGCGTGCACGGCCAGCGGCACCTGCATCAGGAAGGTGGCCCCGTCTCCGTGCTCCGACTCCACGCTCACGGTCCCGCCGTGGCTCTCCGCGATCTGCTTGGTGATGAACAGCCCGAGACCGAGGCCCGGGAGGTGCGCACGTACCCTCCTCGCGGTGGAAGACCTCGAAGATGCGGGCCTTGCCGTCCTCGCTGATCCCGGGCCCCTGGTCGCGGATCGACACCTTGGCGAAATGGACCCCGCGATCGACGGCGACGGTCACGTGGGACCCAGCCGGGGAGAACTTGATCGCGTTGCCCAGCAGGTTGACCAACGCCCGCTCCAACCGGACCGAGTCGCCGTCGATCCAGCACGCCCGGTGGTCGGGCTGCTCGGCGAAGAGCAGCACCTTCATGTCCTTCGCCTCGGCCAGCAGGTGCATCCGCTCCACGACCGACGTCACCAGCTCGACGAGGTCGAGCCGCTCGAGCTCGAGGCTCTCGGTGTCGTCCAGCGAGAAGCCGTGGCTGAGATCGGTGATGAGCGCCGTCATCGTGACGGCCGAACGGTGCAGCTGCTCGAGGTGCCGGCGCACCATCGGGTCGAGCACCTGGTGCTCGAGCAGGACCTCGCTCAGGCCCAGGATCACCTGTGCCGGGTTCGAGAGGTCGTGGACGGTCATCGCGTTCAGGCGACGCTGGGCGGCCAGCTCGCTGTTGATCCTGCCGAGCTCACGCAGCAACAGCTCGTCGCTCGGGTTCGTCAGCCTGCACCGACTCGGCCCAGAACTCGCGGTTCGACAATGGCACGGCCGAGCACCGGAGAGTCTGGGGCGGCGGCTGGCATGCAAAGCATCGTAGGTCGCCCCGCAGACAGCATCACGGGTGTGTCCACCTCCGTGGGCCCACCTCGCTCCAAACCCGGACAGAACTGGACAAGCCCGCGTCATCCTGTTCGTCGTTCTTCGCCGAACTGCCGACCTGGTCTCCTCCCTTCCTTCGCTGGGACAGGGTCACAATCCCTGCATGGGACTGACCCATCGGCAGCTGAACCGGGCCACGCTCGAGCGTCAGCTGCTGCTGCGCCGGGAGCCGCTCAGCGTGGTCGACGGCGTCCGGCGGGTGCTGGCCCTCCAGGCGCAGTCGCCCGCGTCGCCGTACATCGCGCTCTGGGGTCGCCTCGCCGGCTTCGACCCCGCCGACCTCGACCAGGCCTTCGCCGATCGTGCCGTGGTCAAGGCCACGCTGATGCGGATCACCCTGCACGCCGTGGGGGCCGGGGACTACCCGGACCTGCACACCGCCATGCAGCGGACGCTGCGGGCCGCCCGACTCCATGACCGTCGCTTCAAGGTGACGGGGCTGTCAGCCGACGACGCCGACCGGATCATCCCCGACCTCCTGGATTTCGCGTCGCGACCCCGCGGCAAGACCGAGACGGAGGCCTGGCTCGGGGAGCGTCTCGACGCTTCCTCCGTACCGGGCGTGTGGTGGGCGCTGCGCCAGTACGCGCCGCTCCACCGCGCCCCGACCGGAGGCCCGTGGTCGTTCGACACCCAGACGTCGTACGTCGCCGCGGGGACGCCACCCCCGAGGAGGACGACTGGGACGCGGCACTGCAGGTGCTGGTGCGGCGCTACCTCGAGGCGTTCGGCCCCGCTTCCGTCGCTGACATCGCCCAGTTCGCCCTGTCCTACAAGCCGCCGGTGCGCGAAGCACTGCGCTGGCTCGCCGACCCGCTCGAGGTCGTGGAGGGGCCGGACGGCACCGAGCTGTACGACGTCCCCGGCGGCGCGCGTCCGGACGAGGACACTCCGGCCCCGCCGAGGCTGCTGGCCATGTGGGACAGCGTCCTGCTCGCCCAGCACGACCGGAGCCGGGTCATCCCGCCGACCTACCGGACCCTGGTGGCACGGCGGAACGGTGACGTGCTGCCGACGGTGCTCGTCGACGGGTACGCCGCCGGCGTGTGGCGCCCGGTCGAGGAAGGGATCGAGGTCACTGCCTTCCACCGGCTCGCCGACGACGACTGGGCCGGTCTCGCGGGCGAGAGCCGGTCGTTGGTGGCGCTCCTGGCTGACCGGGATCCCGGGGTGTACGGCCGCTACGCGCACTGGTGGGACAGGCTCCCGCCGGGTGAGGTGCGGGTGCTGCCCGACCAGTAGTAGGCCAGAGCCGCTCGAGGTCCGGGGAGGCGTAACTTCGAATCACCCAGCTGAGCGGCGAATCTCGCCGCTCTGATCGATGCGGGAGGTCCCAGGCCATGAGCACTGGCGATGTCACCGACCAGGAGGTCGCCGAGCTCATCGAGCGCAACAGGCAGGCGGCCTCGGCCCTCATTCGCGGGGACATCCGTGGCTACCTCACGCCTCATCACCCATGCGGACGACTACACCCTGATGCCGCCCACGGGTGGGCAGGCCAGGCGTGGCTTCGACGACTCGGAGGAGGCCCTGGGCGCCCTGGAGCGCTACTTCCGGGGCGGCGAGGCCGACGTGGAGGTCGTCGCCACCTACGCGTCCGGAGACCTCGTCGTCCTGGTGGTGGTCGAGCGGCAGCACGGCGAGGTCGGGGAGCTCCCTCCCCAGGACTGGTCACTGCGCGTGACCATGGTGTTCCGCCGGCACGGATCGGACTGGCTGCAGGTGCACCGCCATGCCGATCCCCTGGTCCACGAGATCAGCCAGGACCAGCTGGCGGTGCTCGCCCGGGGCCAGCGCTCCGGTTGACGCACGACTCGGTTAGGTTTTACTAACGGTTAGTGAATGCTGACCGAGGACACGATGGTTGGGACGCCCTGGCGGACGGGACGCGTCGCGCGATCGTCGCCCGCCTGGCGGAGCGGCCGCGCGCGGTCGGCGAGATGGCCACGGGGCTTCCCGTCAGCCGATCCGCCGTCTCGCAACATCTGAAGGTGCTCAAGGACGCCGGCCTGGTCAGCGAACGCGCGGAAGGCACCCGGCGCATCTACCGACTCAATCCCCACGCCCTGGCGGCCCTGCGCGACCAGCTCGACACCTACTGGCAGAGAACGCTGACGAGCTACGCCGACCTCGTCTCGGACAGTGACGACCGCGGCAACCGAGGAGGACCGATGACCGAGACCGAAGCCGTCGTACGCAAGGACATCGTCGTGCCCGTGGGCATCGACCAGGCGTTCGCTGTGTTCACCGAACGGCTCGGGGACTTCAAGCCTCCCGAGCACAACCTGCTGGGTGCGCCGATAGCCGAGACCGTGCTCGAGCCACGCGTGGGCGGGCACATCGTCGACCGCGCCGTCGACGGCACCGAGTGCCGGTGGGCGCGGATCCTGGCCTTCGACCCTCCGGAGCGGCTGGTCTTCAGCTGGGACATCAGCCCTGAGTGGCGCATCGAGTCCGACCCCGGATCGCACCAGCGAGGTGGAGGTCAGGTTCACGCGCCGAGGCGCCGCAGCGGACCCGGGTCGAGCTCGAGCACCGCCACCTCGACCGTCACGGACCCGGCTGGGAAGCCGTCCTCGACGGTGTCGACGGCGACGAGGGATGGCCGCTGTACCTCGCCCGCTACGCCGACCTGCTCACGGACAAGGTGCTGACGGGTCGGCCAGTCTCGCTGCCGCGGGCCCATTGACCCGCCGGTGCAGACGAACGTGCAGCGGGTGGTCTCGGACTCCGGGCGACGTGGTCATGTGCCGGCGATGGCTGAGCGACCTAGCCGGCTTGCGGGCGATGTAGACGGTGGCGGCCACGATCACCAACGCCCCGACCCACTGCCACGGCTCCAGACGTTCCCCCACGAGGAACCCGGCCGCGACGCCGAAGACCGGGATCAGCGGCAAGAACGCGCCGGCGTACGACGCCGGGACGTGGCGCAGGCCGGTGAGGAAGAACCAGAACCCGAGCCCGTAGTACAGGAAACCGGAGACTCCGGCGCCAAGCCAGGCGGTGGCATCCAGCCCGGCGAGGTCCCAGCCGGTGCCGCCCGCGATATCGACAGCCGTGGCAAGGACGACAGCGAAGGCGAGTGCTGCTGCCTGCTGGAGCAGCACCACGGTCAGCGAGGAGTCGTCGAGCATCATACGCCGGGTGAGCACCGTGTACAGGGCGCAGAAGCCGACCGAGACCAAGGTCAGCGTGATGCCGGCTGCGGCTCCGGCCGCTCCGGGCTGATACACCACAAGCAACACCCCGAGGACCGCGACCGCGACTGCGGCAGCGAGGGCGGCCGGGATCTGCTCGCGCAGCACGAGTGCGGCCAGCAGCAGGATGAGGACTGGCTCGGTGGCCCACAGCAGCACGTACATGCTGGCGGTGATGCTGGTCAGCCCCACCAGGCCGAGTGCGTAGGCGATGCCGGGGTTGAGTACGCCGAGTGCTGAGAGCCGACGCACCGGCTGCGTCCAGGCGAACCGCTCACGGCGAGCCACCGCGATGGCGAGCAGAAGGGCGCAGCTGACGGCGAGCTGGACCGGGAAGGAGGGTCAGGGGTGGCGACGTCGTCGACGACCTGCTTGCTGACGACGGTGCCGATACCCCAGCAGGCGGCCGCGGCGACCAGCGCAGCGGCTGCTGCTCGCGACGTGGACGCGCGCAGCCGGGAAGGGTCAGTGGACTGAGTGGGCATGGTGAGGCTCCGATGCGAGGTATGCGGGCAGGACTGAGCGTCGGCGCCGTTGCCGGCGCCAGTGGCGTCAATTCGCCGCGTCGTCGCTGTCGCAGCAGTCGTAGGCAGGTACTCGGCAAGGCTTCGCCGGACCGCCGGAGCACACCTGAGCTGCCATGTCCCTCACGCTACTCCGTGTTCAGCACCGCGGCGGGGGCGCGACCCCGACCTACCTCGCGCCTGAGTCGCAGCCGCAGCTGTCCACGCGCGGCACATAGTCGGCGAGAGCGCCGGTGGAGTCAGTCTCGACCTGGCAGCACGAGGTCACGTGTTCGCGGAGCTCGCGACGGGCGCGCTGTACCCGGGACTTCATCCCGGAGGTGGAGAGCCCGAGCTGGGCCGCCGCCTGCTGGTGAGTCTGACCGTCCAGGTCGACGCGGGTGAGGGCATCGCGCGCGGCCGGGTGCAGCCGACCGAGCATGGGCTGGAGGCAACGCGCGAGCTCGCGGGTGGCGTCGTTCGGGAGGTTGTCGCTCTGGCCCGGGTCAGGCCAACGCTCCAGGTCGGCATCCGGCTCGTGGATGCGTCGGGTCCGGTAGTGGTCGATGACAGCGTTACGGGCCGCGCGGTAGAGCCATGCGCCGAGGTTGTCGACCTTGTCCAGCGCACCAGAGGCGATGGTGCGCACCAGGACGTCCTGAGTGATGTCGGCAGCGACCTCGGGGTCCTCGACCCGCGCGGCAACGAAGCCGCGCAACCGGTCCAGGGTCTCGCCCCAGTCCTGGTCACGATGGTTGATGGAGCGCTCGCTGCGTGTTCCGGTCATTGCCCATCCTTCGCGTCTGCTCATCGTAGAAGACGAAGCGACCCCGAGATGGACGCATCCTGTGCCAGAGCCGAGCCCCGGGTGCGTCCCTTCAGGGGTTGGTTCGTCTTCAGGTTTGGCTCTCGCACGAGGCGGGAGCAGACCTCGAGGAGCTCCCCATGACCAGCAGCACCCGCACCGGCCGCGTCCAGCTCGCCCTCAACGTCCGCGACATCGAGGCCGCCACCCGGTTCTACTCCGACATGTTCGGAGTGCAGCCGGCCAAGCAACGACCCGGCTACGCGAACTTCGTGGTCGCCGACCCGCCGTATGAAGCTGGTCCTCTTCGAGAACCCGGGCGCCGACTCCGCGCTCAACCACCTCGGAGTGGAGGTGCCCTCGAGCGCCGACGTCGTCGAGGCCACGCGCCGCTTCGCCGATGCCGGTCTCGCGCACACGACCGCCGAGGTCGACGAGTGCTGCCACGCGGTCCAGGACAAGGCGTGGGTCGAGGCCCCCGACGTACCGCTCGGCGCGTGGGAGTTCTACACCGTTCTCGACGATCGACCCAGCTGCCCAGCAGGCATCGGCCGGGACGTGTTGCGCGACGGGCTCCGACGACGGCGCCACGCCTTGCTGTGCCGGCAGCGGCCAGGGTGCCTGACATGGCCACCCGCACTGCGGTCCTCGACGACACTCGGACTGCCCGCGTCCTCGCTCGGGAGCCGGAACCCAACAGCCGGACGCTCACCGAGGTCGAGGTGAGACTGCTCGGCGACTTCGAGGTACGGGTGGATGGCCGCACGGTCTCTGCGGGCCAATGGTCGCGCCGCCACAGTGCCGCCCTGGTCAAGCTTCTCGCCCTTACCCCGGGCCGACGGCTGCACCGCGAGCAGGTCATGGACGCCCTCTGGCCGGACCTCGACATCGACGAGGCCGCACCGCGCCTGCACAAGGCAGCGCACTACGCCCGCAAGGCGCTCGGACACCGCGACGCCGTCGTCCTCAGCGCTGACGCCGTCCGCCTGTTCCCTCACGACGAGCTGCACGTCGACGCCACCCAGTTCCAGCACTCGGCCGAGTCGGCCGTCAGCAACGGTGGCATCGCGGCGGCCAAGGCGGCGCTGGCGGCCTACGGCGGCCTCCTCCTGCCACACGACCTCTACGAGCCGTGGACCGAGCAGCACCGCCTGCATCTGGGCCGTCTTTACACCGAGCTGCTGCACCAGGCCGAGGACTGGCACCAGGCTCTGATCGCTGACCCGTCTGACGAGCCAGCCCACTTGGCCCTGGCTCAGCGGTACGCCGCGAGCGGTGACCGGGCCGCGGCCCTGCGGCAGCTCGACCAGCTCGACCAGGTGCTGCGCCGCGACCTGGGCCTTGAACCGAGCAGACGGGCGAGGTCTCTGCGGCGACAGCTCCTCGCGGAGACGTCCACCAGCTCAGCGGGCGCGGACCCCTACTGCTGCGCATAGGCGTCAGGCGCCGGGCCACGAACACTCCAGGCGAGGCCGGTCGCGGTGGACCGGGTGCGCATGGGACGCGCTTGCAGCACTTCCCGGTCGCGTGCTCACGCACGATGGCGACCATCACGATCCGTCAAGGATGACCCGGGTCCGCACGACTCATGGAGCCGCCTGTCGGAATCGAACCGACGACCTTCTCATTACGAGTGAGACGCTCTACCGACTGAGCTAAGGCGGCGCAGTGCCCGGCCGATCAGCCGGGCACGCCGCACGAGTATAGGTCCGGGTGGGCGGGTGCCTCCAAACCGGGGCAGAGCGGTAGCGCACGTGGTTTCGACAAGCCCAACCACCGGTGGTCGCGGCAGGCTCGCGCCTCCGCGAGCTCCGCGTCAACAGGAGAGGTTGTCCTCGGGGACGGTGCCGCGGACCAGGTACCGCTCGACGGCGTTGTCGACGCAGCTGTTGCCCTGGTGGAAGCCGGTGTGGCCGTCGCCGTCGCGCGTGATCAGCCGGCCTGAGTCCAGCTGTGAGGCCAACGACTGGGCCCATTCGTACGGCGTGGCGGGGTCGCGCGTCGTACCGATGACCACGATCGGCGGCGCTCCCGCGGCGTGGATGGGCTCGGGCTCCTTGGTGCTCTTGACGGGCCACGAGTCGCAGGTCGAGAGGCTGTAGACGAAGAGCCGTCCGAAGGCGGGCGAGGCCTGCTCGAACTCCTCGACGTGCGAGGGGATCTGCTCGACCGGCACCACATCGGAGTAGTCAAGGCAGCTGACGGCGTTCAGTGCCGCCATGGAGTTGTCGGTGTAGCCGTCGGGACCGCGCGAGGTGTACTGGTCGGAGAGCGCGAGCAACCGGTCGCCGCGACCATCCTGGATGGCCTGTCTCAGCCCGATCGTGAGCAGCGGCCAGTAGTCCTGCACGTAGAGCGGCAGGATGATGCCGAACCTCGCGAGACCCTCGGTGAGCTCGCGGTCGCTGGAGGTGGGCAGCGGCTGCGCATCCAGCTCGTCGAGCAGTTCGCGGATCCTGCGGGCCCCCTCCTCGACAGTGCCACCGACGACACAGTCGCCCTCCTTGATGCAGTACTCCAGGTAGGCATCGAGCGCGACCTGGAACCCGCGGGTCTGGCCGAGGTTGAGCTTCTCGCTCGTCAGCGTGGGGTCGACCGCTCCGTCGAGGACCATGCGACGCACGTGCGTGGGGAACAGGTCGGCGTACGTGGCGCCCAGCAGCGTGCCGTACGACGCACCGAGGTAGTCCAGCTGCCGTTCGCCCAAGGCAGCCCGCAGGATGTCCATGTCCTTCACCGCCTCGACGGTGGAGATGTGCCGGGCGAGGTCGCCGCTGCGCCGCAGGCAGCCCTCGCCGAACTCCCGGGTGACCCGGTCGAGTCCGGACGCTTCGGCGGGGTTGTCCGGGTCGGGGTCGTAGTCGAGGAACGCGTCGGTCTGCGCCGTACCACCACAGTCCAGCGGAGTGCTCTTCCCGACCCCTCGCGGATCGAAGCCCACGATGTCGTAGTAGCGCGTCAGCTGGTCACCGAACGTGAACGCACCCGAAGCTGCGTAGTCGACACCCGACCCCCCCGGTCCACCCGGGTTGACGACCAGCTGCCCCACGCGCTCCCCCCGCCGCGAGGCCGGCGCGCGCAGCACCGCCAGCTTGATGCTCTTCCCGTCGGGATCCGCGTAGTCGAGGGGCACCTCGAGCCGGGTGCACTCGTCGGACCCGCAGCTCTCCCAGTCGAGCTCCTGCTCGTAGTACCGCGCCAGCTCGGGCGGGTACGACGGCGCCTCGGCCGTGCCGCTGGGCGCCGGTGGGGTGGCAGTCTCGCCACCTCCGTCGTCGTCGAGGACCTTGAACGTGACCAGGGCCGCGACCCCGGCAGCGGCCAGCACGACCACCAGCACCAGTGCCACGACGCCGACGATGACGCCGGTGCTCCGACGCGGTCGCGGCGGGTACGGCGACGGCGCGGGTCCGGACATGCGGCAAGGGTAGGGGGTGGCTCGTGGCGATCTGGGCGAATCGCTCAGTCGTGTGAGACCTGCAGGGCCACCATCATCGACTCGAGTGCCAGCAGGGGCGGGACGTTGAACTCCAGCATCTGCTCGCGCGCCTCGAAGACGGCACGGATCCGGCGCAGGCTCTGCTCGGTGGACGAGGCGTTCGCCAGCGCGACGACGTCGCCGCGCACCTCCTCGTTGACCAGGTCGACCCCGGCGCCCAGCTGAACGGTGAGGACATCGCGGTAGACCGAGACGAGATCCATCAGGCCACGGTCGACCACGTCGAGATGGCGGCGCTTGGCCCGGGTCTTCTGCGACTTCTCCAGGTCACGCAGGGCGGGGGCGTACTCGCGTGGCCGCCGACCCCGTTCCACGACCCCGTAGACCCGTTCGAGCTCGGTCTTCTCACGCTGGTCGTGTTCGCTGGTGAGCGAGTCGGCCTCTTCCTTGGCCAGGTCGTGCAGGTCCGCGGCTGCGGCGATGCAGGCGCCGAGCGAGACGAGTCGACCGGGGATCGCGACCACCTCTCGGCGCCGGCGCCGGGTGTCCTCGTCCCGGGCCAGCGCCCGGGCACGGCCGATGTGGCCCTGGCTGGCGCGGGCGGCGTACGACGCGGTCTCGACGGGGAGCCCCTCGGCGCGGACCAGGAAGTCGGTCACGTCGTCGACGGACGGGGTGGAGAGCACGACGAGGCGGGTCCGCGACCGGATCGTCGGGAGGACGTCCTCGACGGTCGGGGCACACAGCAGCCAGACCGTGCGCTCGGTCGGCTCCTCGATGGCCTTGAGCAGTGCGTTGGCCGCCTGATCCGTGAGCCGGTCGGCATCCTCCACCACCATGATCTGCCAGCGCCGACCTACGGGGGCGAGGGCGGCCGTGCGGACCAGCTCGCGGACCTCGTCGACGCCGATCGAGAGCTTCTCGGTGCGGGTGACGCGGACGTCGGGGTGAGAACCCACCTCGACCTCGTGGCAGGAGTGGCACTGGCCGCATCCGCCCTGCTCGCACTGCAGCGCCGCAGCGAAGGCGATCGCTGTGTTGGACCGGCCCGAGCCCGGCGGTCCGGTGAACAGCCACGCATGGGTCATGTCGCCGTCGACGGCTCGCCGGAGGCGCTCGACGACCGGCCGCTGGCCGACGAGTGCGTCCCAGACCGATCCTGAACTCTGCACAGCCGTCACGTCGCCGACTCCAGCAGTGGGGCCAGCCGGGCGTGCACCTGGTCGGCGATCTCGTCGCGGGGAGCGGCGGCGTCGAGCACGAGGTAGTGGTCGGGGTCCGCCTTCGCCAGGCGCAGGAACTCCTCGCGGACCCGCTGGTGGAACTCGATCGACTCCCCCTCGATGCGGTCGCGGTCCTCGAACCGGGTCAGCCCGTCACTCGGCTCGAGGTCGAGCAGCACGGTCAGGTGTGGGCGCAGGTCGTCGGTGGCCCACCGGGCGACCCATTCCAGCTCGGCGCCGTCGAGCGAGCGGCCGGCCCCCTGGTAGGCGAGCGTCGAGTCGACGTAGCGGTCGGTGACCACCACCTCGCCACGCTCCAGCGCCGGGCGGACGACGGCATGGATGTGCTCCGCCTTGTCGGCGGCATAGAGCAACGCCTCGGTGCGGTCGGCCAGCTCGCCGGTCGCGGGGTCGAGCACGATGCGACGTACCTTCGCGCCGACGGGGGTGTCGCCGGGCTCATGGGTCAGCAGTACGACGTGCCCGTCGGCCTCGAGCCGCTCGCGGAGCAGCTCGGCCTGGGTGGACTTCCCGGCCCCCTCGCCGCCCTCGAAGCAGACGAAGACTCCACGCGAGGCGTAGACACCGGGGAACCGTTCTGACACGGCTTCACCCTAGGGGGCGGGGGTGACCAAGCTCCTCGGGGGTCAGGACTTCTTCGCTGCCTTCTTGGTCGTCTTTTTCGCCGTCTTCTTGGCGGTGGACTTCCTGGCTCCCGACTTCCTGGCCCCGGACTTCTTGGCGGCCTTCTTCGCCGGGCCCTTCGCGCGGCGCTCGGCGAGCAGCTCCGCGGCCCGCTCGAGGGTGATGGCCTCGACGGAGTCATCCTTGCGGAGGGTGGCGTTGTACTCACCGTCGGTGACGTACTCACCGAAACGGCCGGCCTTCACCACGACGGGTGCGCCCGAGACCGGGTCGTTGCCGAGCTCCTTGAGCGGCGGCGCAGCAGCCGCGCGGCCGCGCTGCTTGGGCTGGGCGTAGATCGCCAGCGCCTGGTCGAGGGTGATGTCGAACAGCTGCGCCTCGGTCTCGAGCGAGCGCGAGTCGGAGCCACGCTTGAGGTAGGGGCCGTAGCGACCGTTCTGCGCAGTGATCTCCACCCCGTCGCTGTCCTCGCCGACGACCCGCGGGAGCGAGAGCAGCCTGACCGCCTGCTCGAGGTTGATGGTGTCGAGGGACATGTCCTTGAACAGCGAACCGGTCCGCGGCTTGGCGCTCTTCGGGGCGTCCTCGGGAAGCAGCTCGGTCACGAACGGGCCGTAGCGGCCGTTCTTCGCGACCACCTCGAGGCCGGTGTCCGGGTGCGTGCCGAGCGGGATCTCCTCGCCCGCCGGGTTCGCGAGCAGCTCCTTCGCCTTCTCCATCGTCAGCTCGTCGGGCGGCAGGTCCTCGGGCACGTTGGCCTTCTTGGCCGCCGGTGTCCCGTCGTCGCCGGGTCCCTCGAGATAGGGACCGTACTTGCCCACCCGCAGGGCGATCCCGCTGTCGGGACCGCCGATGGGGAACGTCGCGAGCTCCTTGGCATCGATCTCGCCGAGCTCGCTGACCAGCTTCTTCAGGCCCTCGACCTGACCGCTCCCGAAGTAGAACTCGGCGAGCTCGGTGTTGCGGTCGCGGCGCCCGCCGGCGATCTCGTCGAGCACGTCCTCCATGCCGGCCGTGAACTCGTAGGACACCAGCCGCGCGAAGTGCTCCTCGAGCAGTCGGATGACCGAGAACGCGAGCCACGCCGGCACCAGCGCGGTCCCCTTCTTGTACACGTAGCCGCGGTTCAGGATCGTGCCGATGATCGAGGCGTACGTCGAGGGCCGGCCGATCTCGCGCTCCTCGAGCTCCTTGATCAGCGTCGCCTCGGTGTAGCGCGCCGGCGGCTTGGTCTGATGGCCTTCCGCGCGGATCGTCGCGGCGCTCACGGCGTCGCCCTCGGACACGTTGGGCAGGCGGGTCTCCTGGTCGTCGGTGGCCGCATCGTCGTCGCTGCCCTCGACGTAGGCCTTGAGGAACCCGTGGAAGGTGATGACGCGTCCGCTCGCGGAGAACACGACGTCCTCGCCGGTGCTGGCCGCGCCGCCGAGCCGGATCGTGACCGACCGGCCCTGTGCGTCCTTCATCTGCGAGGCGATGGTGCGCATCCAGATCAGCTCGTAGAGCCGGAACTCGTCACCGGTCAGGCCCGTCTGGGCCGGCGTACGGAAGGAGTCGCCGGCCGGGCGGATCGCCTCGTGCGCCTCCTGGGCGTTCTTCACCTTCGAGGCATAGATCCGGGGAGTGTCCGGGAGGTATTCGGCGCCGTAGAGGTCCCGCGCCTGGGCCCGTGCCGCCGCGATCGCCGTCTCCGACAGGGTGGTCGAGTCGGTACGCATGTAGGTGATGAAGCCGTTCTCGTAGAGCCGCTGGGCGACCGACATCGTCCGCGAGGCGCCGTAGCCGAGCTTCCGGCTGGCTTCCTGCTGCAGCGTCGTCGTCCGGAAAGGCGCATAGGGACGGCGGGTGTAGGGCTTCGACTCGACCGAGCGGACCTCGAAGTCGGTGTCGTGCAGGGCGCCGGCCAGGTCCTCGGCCCGGGTCTTGGTCAGGTGGACGACGTTCTTCTTCGCCAGCTCACCGTCGGGGCCGAAGTCGGAGCCCCGGGCCACCCGGGTGTCGTCGACGGAGTGCAGCCGTGCGGGGAACATCCGCTGGTCGTGCTTCTCGCCGGCGTCGAAGGTGCCCTCGAGATCCCAGTACGACGCGACCCGGAACCGCATCCGCTCGCGCTCCCGGTCCACGACGAGCCGGGTGGCGACCGACTGCACCCGACCGGCGGACAGGCCCGACATGACCTTGCGCCACAGCACCGGGCTGACCTCGTAGCCGTAGAGACGGTCGAGGATGCGCCGCGCCTCCTGGGCCTCGACGAGGTCCATGTCGATTTCGCGCGGGGCCTCGACGGCAGCGCTGATGGCCTGCGGGGTGATCTCGTGGAAGACCATCCGACGTACGGGCACCTTCGGCTTGAGCTCGTCGAGCAGGTGCCAGGCGATCGCCTCGCCCTCGCGGTCCTCGTCAGTGGCCAGGAAGAGCTCGTCGGCGTCCTTGAGCAGACCCTTGAGCTTGGTCATGTGGGACTTCTTGTCGCGGGAGACCACGTAGACGGGCTCGAAGCCGTTGTCCACGTCGACCCCAAGCCGGGCCCAGGACTCACCCTTGAGCCTGGCCGGGATGTCAGCGGCGCTCTGGGGCAGGTCGCGGATGTGTCCGATGGAGGACTCCACGACGTAGTCCCGCCCGAGGTACCCCGCGATGGTGCGGGCCTTGGCCGGTGACTCGACGATGACGAGCTTGTGTGCCACTGCTGGGTTACTCATCCTTTGCGCTGCTGACGATGCTGCTTGCCCTGTGGGCCCCGTCAAGGTAGCGCGTCGGTGCAACGGCCCTGCCAACCCGTCCAGAGTGGACACCCGCTGGCCCCCGGAGGGGGCCGGGGCCGCCCGACTGGTCTACTTCCGGTCGACTCAGCGCGGCGCGGCCATCGCGCTGGTCCTCGACCGCCACCGCGTCAGGCCTCGTACGACGCCGTACCCGGCGAGCGCGAGGAGCGACATCACGACCGTCAGGGCGAGGTGGAAGACCACGTCCTCGTGCAGGAGGACCCAGTCCATCACCGTCATGTTGAGACCGGCACTGACCCACAGGACGACGACGGGAAGGAGCGGGAACCCCCGAGCAGCGGCGATGCCTCCGACCACGAGCGGGCCGGCCAGCACGAGGGGGAAGAAGAGGGGGTCGACGTACCCGAGCAGACCCACGGCCTGGCCGAGCACGATGGCGACGACCACCTGGTTCCTGATGTTCATGTGTCCTCCTGGTTGAGTGCGTGACCCGAGGATGGCCCGCCCGCCCGCCGCGCGTCGTCCACCCGGGATCTGGTTCGTCTCCCCCTGTGGTCGGAGGCGTGGACGGGTGGCGGAGCAGTACCGTCCGGTCATGCGCACGCCGTCCTGGTCGCGGATCGAGCCGATCGACGTCATCGTGGCGCTGGCTCTCACGCTCGCGACCCAGGCCGAGATCTGGGCCCCGGGCCTGGTGGGGGCCGAGACCGCGCTGAGCCAGCGGCCGCTCATGAGCGCGGTCAGCCTGGGGCTCTCGCTCCCGCTCGTCTTCCGCCGGCAGGCACCGTGGGCGGTCGCAACGGTCTGCTTCGGGACCGAGATCGCGCTGGGCCGGTTCCCCACCCCGCCCGAGGGGCTGGCCAACCTGCTGACGATGCTGCTGGTGTCCTGGTCGCTGGGGCGCTACGCCCGGCCGCCGGCCGGGTTCGCCGGCATCCTGCTGGTCGCGGCCGTCTCCTTCGGGGTCGGCCAGGACCTGGCCGACAACCTCTTCGTCCTTGTCGTGCTCGGTGCCGCGTGGCTGGCGGGCGTGCTGGTGGGACGCCGCACCGATGACCTCGGCGCCCTCGAGCTGCGGCGGCTCGCGGCCACCCGCGCGGGTGCGGAGGAGGAGCGGCTCCGGATCGCCCGGGAGCTGCACGACGTCGTCGCGCATCGCGTGTCGATGATCGTGGTGCAGAGCCAGCTCGCCGAGACGGTCCTCGACCAGGACCCGGACCGTGCCCGCGGGGCGATCCGCGCGGTCGAGGCGGCGGGTCGTGACGCTCTCACGGAACTGCGGTCGGTGCTCGGGTTGCTCCACCACGACGACCCGGCGCGGCTCAGCCCGGGAGACACCGACCTCGCGCGCGTCGGTGAGCTCGTCGACGAGACCCGGAAAGGCGGGCTGCCGGTGACCTTCGAGGCGGCCGGGTCGACCCGGCCGGTGCCACCGGCCGTTGCGCTGGCGGCGTACCGCATCGTGCAGGAGTCGCTCACCAACGTGGTGCGGCACGCGTCGTCGGCACCCACCCACGTGCGGCTCGCCTACGAGCCCGGCGCCATCGACGTCGTGGTCGAGAACGACGGCGAGGTCCTCACCGACCTGCGCGCCGGCCACGGTCTGGCCGGCATGGGCGAGCGGGCCGCTTTCGTCGGCGGCTCGCTCACCGTCGATCCGGCGCCCGCCGGCGGTCTCCGGGTGCATGCCGTGCTGCCGACGCCGGGAGGCGACTCGTGATCCGTGCCGTCGTCGCCGACGACCAGGAGATGGTGCGTGACGGACTCGCCGCGATCCTCGACGCGGAGGCCGACCTCGAGATCGTGGGCACAGCAGCCGACGGCGGCGAGGCGGTGGAGCTTGCGCGGCGCGAACGGCCCGACGTCGTCGTGATGGACGTGCGGATGCCCGGCATGGACGGCATCGAGGCCACCCGCGTGATCACCGGGTCGCAGCTGGCACGCGTGCTGGTGCTGACCACGTTCGACCTCGACGAGTACGTCTACCAGGCGGTGCGGGCAGGGGCGTCCGGCTTCCTCCTCAAGGACGCGCCCCGGCAGCGGCTCGCCGACGCGATCCGCTCGGTCGCGCGCGGGGACATGCTGGTCGACCCGGTTGTCACCCGTCGGTTGGTCGAGCGGTTCGCGGCGTCCCGCTCTCGCGACGACGACCGCCGGCTCGGCGTACTCACGTCGCGGGAGCGGGAGGTGCTGGTCGAGGTCGGCCGGGGGTTCAGCAACGTCGAGATCGCCGGAGTCTCCATGTCGGTGAGGCGACGGTGAAGACCCACATCTCGGCGCTGCTGCGCAAGCTCGAGCTGCGCGACCGCGTGCAGGCCGTGGTGCTCGCCTACGAGTGCGGCCTGGTCACCCCGGGAGAGTGAACGGGCCCGGGTTCACGCCCTCGCCGTATAGCCGGGGCGGCGCAGATGTGCCGACTCTTCGCGACATGTCGTGCAGGGGCTAGCCCGTCCACGTCATGCGGTTCCGGCGCGATCGACCTAGCGTGAGGAACAAGCCGAGCAAGGGAGATCAGCATGAAGTACGTGGTGTCTTGGAAGACGCGACAGACCGCCTCGGAGGAGCTGCAGGCACGTGGCCTGCAGGTGTTCAGCAAGTGGTCCCCGTCGCAGGGGACGACCTTCCACGAGTTCCTGGGGCGCGTCGACGCGCGCGGCGGCTACGCAGTCGTCGAGACCGACGACCCGGCATTGATCGCGAAGGACATGTCCATCTTCAGCGCGTTCTTCGAGATGAGCGTCGAACCGGTCCTGGAGATCGCCGACCTCGCAGCGATCGGCGGAGAGGCCGTGGAGTTCCGGGCGTCGGTCAGCTGAGCAGCAGGAACCCCTCGGCGACCAGGTCGCGCACGACCGGGAGGTACGCCGGACGCAGGTCCGCGACATCACGGTCCAGCAGCTGCCCCAGGGCAGCGATGATCTGGTCGACCGAGAGCTCGCCGTCGCAGGCGCCCACCAGGGCCGCCTCGACGGTGTCGACCTGGCGGCCCCGACGGAGTAGTCGCTGCTGACGCAGCACGATCTCCGCGGGGTCCGCCGCCCCGGGCGCGCCGTACGTCTCCTGGCGGAGGTCGGCGGGTGCAACCAGCCGGGCAGCGCCGAGCTGATCGTCGGTCAGGCCACGCAGGGTCTCTACGCGCCCGAAATAGCCGGAGACCTCCGGGCCGATCGGCTGCTCGACGTCGTAGGGCCAGTCCTCGAGGCGGACCGTCGGCTGCTCGGTCAGGACCCGGCGCAGGTTGATCCACCCGAAGCCCACGGCCTCCGCGCCCTGGTCGTCGAACCAGGACAGCCAGTTGTCGTAGCGGTCGTGGTAGTCCGGCGCGCCGTGCACCCCCGCGTCCTTGAGCCAGAGCTCGACGTACGTCGGCAGGTCCACCACCTCGCGCTGCACCACCCAGGCGTCGCAGCCGGGCCCCTCGCTCGCGGAGAGCCAGCTCGCAAGTCGCTCGTCCCACGGCTGGTCCCGGCGGATCATCCAGTTGGCCAGCACCTGCGCGGTGCCACCCTCGGCGAGCACGTCTGGCACGCCTCGCACGATGTGCTCGACGACACGGTCGCCGGGCAGGCCCGAGTCGCGGTAGACGAGGCGCTCACCGGTGGCCGGCGAGATCACGAACGGCGGGTTGGTGACCACCAGGTCGAAGAGCTCACCGGTGACCGGCTCGAAGAAGCTGCCGTCGCGCACCTCGATCCGGCCGGCGACCCCGTTGAGCTCGGCGTTGAACCTGCTCAGGCGCAGCGCCCGCTGGTTGACGTCGGTGGCCACGACCTGGCTCGCGTGCGCGGCCAGGTGCAGCGCCTGGACACCGCACCCGGTGCCGAGGTCGAGTGCCCGCTCGACCGGCTCACGCACCGTCAGCTGCGCCAGAGACGTGGCGGCCGAGCTGACGCCCAGGACGTGATCGGGTGCCAGACGGGACGGGCGACCGTCGAGGCCCGGGGTCAGGTCGCCGGCCACCCAGAGGTCGAGGTCGTCAGCTGCATAGGGGCGTACGTCGACCCGGGCACGCACCTCGTCCACCGAGCGCTCGAGCATCCCGGCGCCGCACAGCGGGTCGAGCAGTCCGGGGAGCGCGGCCTCGACCCGGTCGACGGCCACGGGAGCCTGCAGGAGCCACAGCCGGGTCAGCGTCTCGACGGGGCTGCCGCCGGTCGTCGCCCGGAGCCCGGGAAGGGTCTCGTTGCGCGAGAGGGCCCGGTGGGCCGTCGTACCCAGGGCCTCGGCGACGCCGTCGTAGGTGAACCCCGCTGCCGTCAACGCCTCCCGCAACCCGGCCGCCAGCCCGCGATCCTCGTCCGCCTCGCCGTCACCGTCACCACCCCGGGAACGCTATAGGTCTCCCGCACCCCGCCGACCGGGCACTCATGGTTGGCCGGAAAGCACTGACCGGGCAGTTTCGGTTGGACGAACCAACCAGAACTGCCCGGTCAGGGTGCTCAGGGCAACCAGAATTGCCCGCTCGCGGGACTAGACGCGAGCCTCAGCCGGGGCCGGGGCCTCGTCGCTGATCACGCTCGAGCGGCGCTTGGAGACGACGACAGCGACCACGATGATCCCTGCCGCAACGACGGCGATGACGATCCGGAGGGCGTCGTTCTGGTCCTGCCCCACGCCCATCGACACGACCGCGCTGGCGATCAGCAGCGAGACCAGGTTCATCACCTTGATCAGGGGGTTGATCGCGGGCCCGGCGGTGTCCTTGAACGGGTCGCCGACGGTGTCACCGATGATGGTGGCCGCGTGCGACTCGGACCCCTTGCCACCGTGATGGCCGTCCTCGACCAGCTTCTTGGCGTTGTCCCAGGCGCCACCGGAGTTGGCCAGGAACACGGCCATCAGGGTGCCGGTGCCGATCGCGCCGGCGAGGAAGCCGGCCAGCGAGGTCACGCCGAGGCCGAAGCCGACAGCCACCGGCGCCAGCACGGCGAGCAGACCCGGCGTGATCAGCTCACGCAGCGAGTCCTTGGTGACGATGTCGACGACCTTGCCGTACTCCGGACGGCCGGTGCCCTCCATGATCCCGGGGATGTCGCGGAACTGGCGACGGACCTCGAAGACCACCGCGCCGGCAGCGCGGCCGACCGCGTTGATCGCGAGGCCGGAGAACATGAAGACCACGGCCGAGCCGAGCAGCCCACCCACGAGGACACCGGGGTTGAACACGAAGAAGTCGGCCGCGCTGAACTCGTCGCTGCGTGGGCCTGGCCTCCGCGAGCGCCTCGAAGACCGAGGTGGAGTACGAGCCGAACAGGGCCGTCGCGGCCAGCACGGCAGTCGCGATCGCGATGCCCTTGGTGATCGCCTTGGTGGTGTTGCCGACCGCGTCGAGCTCGGTGAGGATCTGCGCCCCCTCCTCGCTGACGTCGCCGGACATCTCGGCGATGCCCTGGGCGTTGTCGGAGACCGGGCCGAAGGTGTCCATGGCCACGATCACGCCGACGGTGGTGAGCAGGCCGCAACCGGCCAGTGCCACGGCGAACAGCGAGACCGTCAGCGTCGCGCCACCGAGCAGGAACGCCCCGAAGACAGCGGCGCCGATGACCAGGGTCGTGTAGACGGCCGACTCGAAGCCGACGGCCAGACCGCTGAGGATCACGGTCGCGGCACCGGTCAGCGAGGTCTTGCCGACGTCCTTGACGGGGCGGTACTCGGTGCCGGTGAAGTAGCCGGTCAGCGCCAGGATGCCCGCGGCCATGACGATGCCGATGACCACGGCGGCCGAGGCGATCAGACGCGGGTCGCCGCTGGCGCCGCCCATGTCGGTGCCCATCACGTTCTCGAACTCGGCGAAGCTGCCGGGCAGGTAGACGTAGGACGCGATCACCGAGACGACCGCACCGACCGCGGCCGAGATGTAGAACGCCCGGTTGATCGTGGTCAGGCCGTTCTCGCCGGCACGCGGGGTGGTGATGTAGACGCCGAGCACGGCGGTCAGCGCACCGATGGCGGGGATCAGCAGCGGGAAGACGAGTCCTTCGTCGCCGAACGCCTGCGAGCCGAGGATCAGCGCGGCGACCAGCGTCACGGCGTACGACTCGAACAGGTCGGCGGCCATGCCGGCGCAGTCACCCACGTTGTCGCCCACGTTGTCCGCGATCGTGGCCGCGTTGCGGGGGTCGTCCTCGGGGATGTTCTGCTCGACCTTGCCGACCAGGTCGGCGCCGACGTCGGCGGCCTTGGTGAAGATGCCGCCGCCGACACGCATGAACATGGCGAGCAGGGCCGCTCCGAAGCCGAAGCCCTCGAGCACGTGCGCGGCCTCGTCACGGAAGATCAGCACGACGGCGCTGGCGCCCAGGAGGCCCAGGCCCACGGTCGCCATGCCGACGAACGCGCCGGTGCGGAAGCCGATCTTCATGGCCGGGTCGCGGCCCACGGTGTTGGCGGCCGCGGCCACACGGAGGTTGGACTGCACGGCCAGGGACATGCCCAGGTAGCCGATCGAGGCGGAGAAGCCGGCGCCCAGCAGGAAGAACAGCGAGCGTCCGATGCGCACGCCGATGTCGTCGGCGGGCAGCGCCAGCAGGGCCACGAAGGCCACGGCGGCGAAGATGCCGAGCGTGCGGAACTGACGCGTCAGGTAGGCGCTGGCGCCCTCCTGCACCGCGTGCGCGATGTTCTTCATGTTGTCGGTGCCCTCGGCGGCAGCCAGGACCTCCTTGCGGAACATCGCAGCCATGCCGAGCGCGGCGAGCGCGATCACGGCGACGACGATGACCAGCACGAGGTTGGAGCCTTCGAGCTGCACGACAGCGGGGTGGAGCCCGGTCATGATTCTCCTCGGGGATCTGTCTGGGGATGACGGCGCGGAGTCTACGTGTGGCAGGGCGCAACGCCGTGACCGGGTTCACACAGTGAGTCGTACGCCGCGGGCCGCGCTGGCGTAGGGGACGAATCAGGCGCCGAGGGCCGCCGACTCGGACTCGTGGATCGTGAAGACCTTGGCCAGACCGGTGATGCGGAAGATCTTCAGCAGCCGGTCCTGGGAGCAGATCAGCTCCATCGAGCCGTCGTGGGCGCGGACCTTCTTCAGGCCGCCGACGAGGACGCCGAGACCGGTGGAGTCGAGGAAGTCGACGCTCTCCATGTCGATGACGAGCTGGTGGTGACCCTCGCCGACGAGCTCGGTGATCTTGTCGCGGAGCTTCGGGGCCGTGTAGACGTCGATCTCCCCGCCGACGGCGACAATCGTGCGACTGTCCACCTCGCGGGTCTGTAGCGAAAGATCCACGGTCTCTCCTCCGAGCCAGGGCCCTACCCCGGTCCCCCACTCCTACGCTTCCACTGCACTTAAATGTATTGAACCACGCTCGGGCCGACGCCGTGGGGAGACCGTCAGTGTCCGCTGAGAGACTGGACAGGTGCAGGTGGTGGATCTCGAAACGCTCGTGGGGCGGCTGGCCGGTGGTCCCGGGCGCAGCGAGAGCCTGACCCACCTCGAGGTCGTCGAGCCCCGGCCCGCGCGTGAGATGGCCTGGCCGGAGTGGCTGCACGCCCCCGTTCGAGAGGCGTTCGAGCGGCTCGGCGTGACCGCGCCGTGGACGCACCAGCGGGCCGCCGCCGACCTCGCCCACCAGCGTCGGCACACCGTGATCTCGACCGGCACGGCGTCCGGCAAGTCGCTCGCCTACCTGCTGCCCGGCCTGCACGCGATCGAGACGTCCCGCGGGCCGAAGGGGCAGCGCGGCGCCAGCGTCCTCTACCTGGCGCCCACGAAGGCGCTGGCCCAGGACCAGCTCGCGACGCTCCGCCGGTTCGGCCAGTCGGGCCTGCCCGAGCTGAGGTCCTCGACCCACGACGGCGACTCCACGCCGGAGATGCGGGAGTGGACGCGGGACCACGGCGAGTACGTCCTCACCAACCCCGACATGCTGCACCGCTCCCTGCTGCCGGGCCATGCGCGCTGGTCGCGGTTCTTCGGCTCGCTGCGCTACGTCGTGGTCGACGAGTGCCACCACTACCGCGGCGTGTTCGGCGCCCACGTCGCCCAGATCATGCGCAGGCTGCGGCGGGTGGCGGCGCTCTACGGCGCACACCCGACCTTCGTCCTGGCCTCCGCGACCGTGGCCGAGCCGGAGGTGTCGGCCGGTCGGCTCACCGGCCTGGAGGTCACCGCCGTCACCGACGACGGCTCGCCGCGCGGACGCACGGCGCTCGCGCTGTGGGAACCGCCGTTCGTGCCCGGGCTCGGCGAGAACGGCGCTCCCGTACGCCGCTCGGCCGCCAGCGAGGTGGCCGACCTGCTGACCGACCTCGTCGTCGAGCGCGTGCGCACCCTCGCCTTCGTCCGCTCCCGGCGCGGTGCGGAGACCGTGGCCGTCACCGCCCGACGACTCCTCGGCGAGGTCGACCGGAGCCTCGTCGACCAGGTGGCCGCCTACCGCGGCGGCTACCTTCCCGAGGAGCGGCGTGAGCCTCGAGCAGGCGCTGCGCGACGGGCGACTCCTGGGCCTGGCCGCGACCAACGCCCTCGAGCTCGGCATCGACATCAGCGGGCTCGACGCCGTGCTGCTGGCCGGCTTCCCCGGCACCCGCGCCGCCCTCTGGCAGCAGGTGGGCCGGGCCGGCCGCGGTGCCCGGGACGCGCTGGGCGTGATGGTGGCGCGCGACGACCCGCTGGACACCTACCTGGTCAACCACCCCGAGGCCCTGCTGGGCCGGCCGGTCGAGGCCAACGTCTTCGACCCCGACAATCCCTACGTCCTCGGCCCGCACCTGTGTGCCGCCGCGGCCGAGTCGCCGCTGACGCTCGACGACCTGCCGCTGTTCGGTCCGGGTGCTCGTGCTGCGGTGGACGCTCTCACCGAGGGCGGTCTCCTCCGCCGACGGCCACGTGGCTGGTTCTGGACCGACCGGCGCCGTGCGAGCGACCTGGCCGACATCCGCTCCACCGGAGGACCACCGGTGCGGCTGGTCGAGGACGACACCGGGCGCGTGCTGGGCACCGTCGACCACGCCTCGGCCCACGGCACTGCCCACGCCGGGGCGGTCTACCTCCACCAGGGCGAGACGTGGCTGGTCACCGATCTCGACCTCGAGGAGTCGGTCGCGGTCGTGGTGCCCGCCGAGCCGGACTACTCGACCTCGGCCCGCGAGATCACCGACATCGAGATCCTGGCCCAGCGCGAGACGGTGGCCTGGGGCGCGGCCCGGTTGAGCCTTGGCGACGTACGGGTCTCGCACCAGGTGGTGTCGTTCCTCAAGCGCAAGGTGCCCTCGGGAGAGGTGATCGGCGAGGAGCCGCTCGACCTGCCCGAGCGGATCCTCCAGACCACCGCGGTCTGGTGGACCCTTCCCGACCACGTCCTCGCCGAGTCCGGCCTGGCGGAGGCCGACCTGCCCGGCGCCGCCCACGCCGCCGAGCACGCCTCGATCGGCCTGCTGCCCCTGTTCGCGACCTGCGACCGTTGGGACATCGGCGGCGTCTCCACCGCGCTGCACCCTGACACCGGTCAGCTCACGGTCTTCGTCCACGACGGCCATCCCGGTGGCGCCGGTTTCGCCGAGCGCGGCTTCCACGCCGCCTCGGCCTGGCTCCGCGCGACCCGCGAGGCCATCGCCTCGTGCACCTGCGCCGAGGGGTGCCCCTCGTGCGTCCAGTCGCCCAAGTGCGGCAACCAGAACAACCCGCTCGACAAGCCGGGCGCGATCGCCCTGCTCGACCTCCTGCTCGAGGGCGCTCCGCACCACTAGGGTCGTGCTGTCGGCCCCCGGAGAGGAAGTGCCCGTGTTCGTCGCAGCCCTGATCGTCCTGATCGTCGCCGTCCTGCTCGTGATCGCTGCGCTGTTCGGCGGGGGCGACGCCACCACCATCGACATGGGCGCGTTCAACCTCAACGGACCCGCGTCCCTGGTGTTCTTCGCCGGGATGGGCACGCTCCTGCTGTTCGTGCTCAGCCTGCTGATGTTCCGCGTCGCCGCCAAGCGAGCCGCTGCCCGTCGGGCCGACCGCAAGCGGGTGAGCGAGCTGAGCAGCAAGCTCGACGAGTACAAGCGTGAGGAGCGCGACGCCGGTCCCCGCGACGATCGCTAGGAGCGCTGAACCCTCCTGGACGTCACGGTCCGGTGCGCTGACGCCGGGTGCTCCGCGGACGGCCGGGCCCGCGCGACCCCGGGCCCGGAGGTCCAGCACACCTCCGGGGAGGCGGGCAGTGTCCGCGCTGACGACCACGGTCACGACCCACCCCGCCACCTCGCAGCGCGTCAGCCTCGCCCGGTTGCGATCGGCCACGACGGCCGCCTGTCGGCAGGGGTCGCCGCCTTGCTGGAGCGCCGACGCACCGGCCAGGGCGGCGAGGTCGGCCGCCGCCTGGGCGACCCGGTGGGTGGCGATGACGCCCACCACGCCGGCAGCCGCGACGGTGACCGTCACCAGCAGCCCCAGCATCGCCACGGCGAGCACGGACCCGGCGCCCTGCTCGCCGCGCCGGCGGCTGCCTCTCACCACGACGGTTCCTCCGCGGCCACGGCCTCGGCCGTCACGTGGAAGGCAGCCCATCGGCCGAACAGGCCCGCCGGACCGTTGACCGGGCTGCTCACCCGGGCCACCACGGCGCCGTTCGAGCGGCTGACGCTGATGCGGGAGCCGTCGGGTGCCACCCTTCGGCCCCACGACGTGGCCTCTCCGGCACCCTCCGAACGCGCTGCCGCCCGGGCGGTCTCGCGCGCTGCGTCGAGTGCCCGCACCTCGGTGATGCCGATCGTCACGAGCCAGGCCATCGACAGCGTGAAGATCGCCAGCAGGGGCAGCGCCATGGCCGTCTCGGCGGTGACGGCCCCGGACTCGTCGCGTCGCTCCATGGCTGTCTCCTTTCTTGCCTCTCGGGCTGGTCGGGGACGGCGGGTGCCGTGTGGTGCGGCCGGCGGGACAGGCAGCCCGTCCCGTCCCGCCGGTCGGTCGGTGGGCCCTCAGAAGGGCAGGAGTGCCTTGATGGCGTTGAAGATCAGCTTGAGCAGGTCCTGCCCTGCCGTGCTGGTGAGGAACTTGAACAGGACCGCAGCGAACCCGACACCGCACCCGGTGACGGTGGCGTACTCCGCCGTGGTGGCCCCGATCTCGTCCCTGGCCCGGTTCCGCGGCCCTGTGCCCGGTGCGGTGCCTGCTCTCCGGGGTCTCGTGTCGGGCCTCGTCCCGGACGACGGCGAGTGCGGTGTGGCTCATGACTTCTCCTGACTGCTGACCCGGGCCGCTCGGTCCGGGGCGGATGTGTTGACGCGGTCGAGGCTTCTCGACCTGGGCGTGGGGCGCGATCACGTCTTCGGGGCCGGTGGAGAACCGGGGTGCGGCGCCGGCTTGTGGATGCGGGCTGGTCACTCAGAACAGCCGCATCGCACCGAAGACCCCGGCCACCAGCGGAACGACGCCGAGCAGCACGAACGCCGGCAGGAGGCACAGCCCCAGGGGAGCGGCCGCCTTCACCTCGATGCTCCGGGCGCGGGCCTCCACGTCGGCCCGGGCACGTTCGCGCAGCTCCGTGGCGAGCTGGTGCACCGCCCGACCGACCGGGGCGCCGGTCTCGTGGGCGCGGCCGACGGCGCGCCCCAGGGGCCCGAGCTGGTCGTGGGCGGAGACCGATCGCCAGACCTGGCGGGGATCGACACCCACCTCGAGCCGATGGTGGATCGCGACGAGCTCCTCGCCGACCGGGCCGCCCAGTGCGCGGCTCACCGTGACGAGGGCGGACTCGGGAGCGGACCCGGCGTCGAGGCAGGCGGCGAGCAGGTCGACACCGGTGGGCAGGTCGTCGACCAGCCGCTCCCGACGTCGTACGACGGACGGGTCCTCCGTGCGCCCGAGCACCACCCACACCGCCGCGGCGGCAGCGACACCGCCTGCCCACCCGAGGACACCACCGAGCAGCGCCCAGCCCCCGGCGAACGCCACCCCGGCGAGCAAGGGTCTGAGTCGTCGCAGCAGCGCCGGCTCCCCGGACTTCGCGGGCCGTGGAGGCGCCGTCGCCGACGGGCCCGACGGAGCGCCGGTCGCGGCCGGAGGACCAGGGTGACGGAGAGACCGACCAGCGCCGCCACCAGCGCTGCGTGCCCGCCACTCATCGGCGCAGCACGCGGTCGGCGATCCGCTCGAGCCAGAGCAACCCGCCGTAGGAGAGCCCCAGGCCGACACCGAGGCACACCAGTCCCGCCGTCGAGCCGGTCAGGAACCCCACCGGGTCGCCGCCGATGCCGGCACCGAGCAGCAGCACTCCGACGGGCAGCACCGCGAGCATCCGAGCGGTGGCGTGCGCCGCGGCCAGCTCGGAGGCGACCAGACGAGCGGTGCGCCGTTCGGCGCGGATGGCCTCCGCTGCCTGCGCGATCGCAGCGGCGAGCCCGGAACCGGTCTCGTGGGCGACCTGCCACGTGGCGGCGAGCGTCCGCAGCTCGCGTGCGCCCGGCCGGTGGGCGAGCTCGCGCAACAGGCTGGGCACGTCCGCCCCCATCTGCCCGGCCACCGCCACCGGGGCGAACTCGGGCCACTCCGCGCCGCGCGATCCAGGCTGACCAGGGGCGGCTGTCCGGCCGCGAGGTCCGAGGCCATCGCGTCACACAGCGCGAGGACCTGGTCGGCCGTGCGGTCGGCCGCGCGCGCGTCTCGCCGTCGTCGGAGCAGCCGGCCCACCGCCACGACCACGAGCCCGAGCAGTATCGCCAGGACGAACTGGTGCGCGTCCAGCCAGGCCCAGAGGGCAGCAGCCAGGGACCCGAGTGCGAGCAGCACCAACGCTCGGGGAACCGCCCGTGCGGCCGCAGACGGACCCGTCGGCCCCTTCGACGGGCCGCGCAACGCGAGCGCCACCGCGGTCATCGCGAGGGCCACCGTCACCAGGGTCATGGCTCGACCAGCGCGGTCAACGCGTCGATGGCCGGCCCCGGCCGCAGCGCGCCGTCAGCGGTGAACGCGATCCCGGTGACCACCTCGACCAGGCCGTCCTCACGCCGCGTCACGACGCCGATCTCCTCGAGTCGGCGCACCCGCCCACGGTCCCGGCCGAGGTGCACGACCACGTCGACCGCGGAGCACAGCTGGCTGTGCGCGGCCTCGCGCGTCAGTCCGGCGGCGAGGGCGAGTCCCTCGACGCGGCTCGGCACGTCGGCCGCGGAGTTGGCGTGGATCGTCGCGCACCCACCCTCGTGACCCGTGTTCATCGCCGCGAGCATGTCGACGACCTCTGCACCGCGAACCTCGCCCACGACCAGCCGGTCGGGACGCATCCGCAGCGCCTGCCGGACCAGCGTGCGCAGGGTGACTGCGCCGGCGCCCTCGATGTTCGCGGGGCGTGCCTCCAGCGCGACCACATGAGGATGCTCGGGCCGGAGCTCCGAGGCGTCCTCCACGATCACCAACCGCTCCTCGGCCCCCACCATCGAGAGCAGCGCGTTGAGCAGCGTGGTCTTGCCGGAGCCCGTGCCGCCACTGATCAGCACCGCCAGCCGGCGCCCCACGACGCACTCCAGCAGCCCCACCCCCGCCCGCGGGACGGCGCCGGCCTCCACCAGCTCGTCCATCGTGAACACGCGCTGTCGGGGGACCCGCAGTGACAGCACCGTCCCCGGCCGTGACAGCGGCGCGAGCACCGCGTGGAAGCGGGTCCCGTCGGGGAGACGGAGGTCGACGTAGGGAGAGGCGTCGTCGAGCCGGCGGCCACCCGCCGCGGCGAGCCGCTGGGCCAGTCGGCGCACGGCCTGGTCGTCGGAGAAGGCGATGCCGGTCCGCTCCAGCCCGGCGCCACGGTCGATCCAGACCTGCTCGGCACCGTTGACCAGGACGTCGGTGACCCCGGTCGAGACGGAGCAGTGGTTCGAGCGGGCCGGCACCCACGACGTCGCGGTGCAGGGCGTCGTGCACGGCCAGCACGGTGGCGTCACCCACCGGGCGGCCCTGGTCGCGCAGCGCCTGGGCGACCAGCTGGGGCGTCAGGGGTGCTGCGTCCCGCGCCAGCCGTTCGCGCACCCCGTCGAGCAGCTCGACCGGCACCTCGCTCATGTCGTGGGGTGATTTCATGCAGCGGCCGCCGGCCGCTCGGACAGGAGCGCGGACGCACACGTCCGGGCCGCGCGCGCCAGGGTGCCGCGACGCGAACGTGCCGGCCCCGCACCGAGGTTGATCGCCTCGTCGAGTCCCCGCTGGTCGCCCATGGCCGCCAGCAGCGGCATCCGCAGCAGCCGGCTGACCGAGTCCGGCGTGACCCCGGCCCGGCTCCCCCGGGTGACCAGGTGGCGCTGCGGGCTGAACTCCGGCAACCGCGTCGCCACCCGGGCGGCCGAGGTCACGCCGGGGACCGTGAGCGTGGAGACCAGCACGACATGGTCGCAACGGGTGATCGTCTCCTCGACGACCGCGTCGCGGTGCCGGGGGAGGTCGATCACCACGGCCTCGAAGCCGCGTCGCCCGGCCGAGAGCACCTCGCGCATCGCGAAGGCCTGCAGCGAGGCGGGCCGGTCCGTCGGCCAGGTCAGCACGGAGAGCCGACCGGCACGGGGCAGTGCCTCGCGCATCGACCGTGAGCTGAGTCGACCGGTCGTCTGCAGCATCGAGTCCCACCGGATGCCGTCGCTCGCCTCGAGGCCGAGGACACGGTCGATGCCGGCCCCGATCGGGTCCGCGTCGACGAGGAGGGTCGACCCGATCGCTGCCGTCGTGTGCGCCAGCGCCGCCGCGAACACGGTCGCACCGGCACCCCCGGACCCACCGATCACCCCGATCGTCACACCGGGCGCGGCCCCGCCGTCACCGACGTCGGTGAGCAGCTCGACGAGCCACGTCTCGGACTCCGGCAGCCCCGCCACCGTCTCGGCCCCGACCCCCAGCGCGTCCCGGAACAGCGCGTCATCGACCGGGGCCCGGCCGAGGACGAACACCCGCGGCCTCCGCGGAGGATTCGCGACTGCGAGAGGGCCGGCACAGTCCGAGCCGACGAGCACGACCGGCGCAGCCTTCCACCAGCGCAGGGCCTGCCCGGGGTCGCGCACCACCTCGGGCACGACACCGGCCGCCGCGCTGAGGCGTTGCACGTCCGCGACGAGCAGCGGGTCCGAGGAGACGAGTAGCGGGGCACTGACATCCATGGGCCGATCGTGTCCACCGCCCACGGTCCCGGCGACGTGGTCCGCGCAGACTGTGGATCCGGCCGCGGACGACAGCACCTGTGGACGCGAAACGGCCCATGGCATGGGCACATTCGCGCCCGCTGCCTACACTTCAGGACATGAGCCGGGTGCCCCGACCGACGGCAGCGTTCTTCGACCTCGACAAGACCATCATCGCGAAGTCGAGCACGCTGGCGTTCAGCCGTGAGTTCCAGGCAGGTGGGTTGATCTCGCGCGGCGCGGTGCTGCGTTCGGCGTACGCACAGTTCGTCTACCTCGTCGGCGGAGCCGACCACGACCAGATGGAGAAGATGCGGCAGTTCATGTCGCAGCTGTGCTCGGGCTGGGACGTCGAGACGGTCAAGGAGATCGTCGCCGACACCCTCCACAACATCGTCGATCCCCTCGTGTACGACGAAGCGGTGAGCCTCATCGAGACCCACCACCTCGCCGGCCGTGACGTCATCATCGTGTCCACCAGCGGATCCGAGGTCGTCGAGCCCATCGGGGAGATGCTCGGCGCGGACAAGGTGATCGCGACCCGGATGGAGGTCCGGGACGGCAAGTACACCGGGGACATCGGCTTCTACGCCTACGCCGAGAACAAGGCCACCGCCATTCGCGACCTCGCCCAGCGGCGCGGCTACGACCTCGACCGCAGCTATGCCTACAGCGACTCGGTCACCGACGTGCACATGCTCGAGGCGGTCGGGCACCCGCACGCCGTCAACCCCGACAAGGACCTGCGACGCATCGCCCGCGATCGCGGCTGGCCCATTCTCGTCTTCGACAAGCCGGTGGCTCTACGCACCCGGCTGAAGCTCCCGCCTGCCAGGCAGACGATCGCGGCGCTCACCGTCGGTGGGTTCGCGGCCATCGGTGCGGCCCTGTGGCTGAACCTCCGGAGGCGTCGCGCCACAACCTGAAAAGTCAAGGGTTGTGTTAGCCCCTGAGCCCGGCGTACACAGGAGACAACAACTCCACAGACTCACACGGTGGCGGTACCCACGCGGCGATCTACCCTTCCTACAGGGCGCTGGTCAGACCCGGAACTGCCGGGGGCCACAATTAGACAATGCACGCCTGGTAGCCAATCCCGTGTGTCGAGCGGCATCGAGATCTCCCAAATCTGTTTGGGGGAGTTCGGTGCCGCTCATCTCGTCTGGGGGGCTTCGACGAGCTCAGCCGGCGGTCCGCAGCGGACTGGCCTCCGCACCCTTCGCCTGCGCCTCGGCGGCGTACAGCAGCCAGGCGTGCAGGCCGGAGCGTCCGCCCTCGCGGTAGCCACGCAGGTTGGACTCGTACTGCGCGCGCAGTGCCAGGTGACCGGCCTCCGGTACGACGAGCGAGGCCTGGTCGACTCCCCGCGAGACCAGCACCAGCCGTTCGGCTGCCCGGGCGACGATCCCGTTGTGCGCGGTGAACGGGTCCGACGTGGCGAGGTCGGCATGCACCAGCGCCGCCACCATCAGGGCCGGCGCCGAGGTCGCGAGCAGGGTCTGGGAGAGCGACTGCAACCGCGCCGCGCTGTCGGGCGAGGCAGGCTGTCCCGAACCGCCGGCGAGGACGTTCAACCGCGCGAACACCTGCAGCGGCGCTCGCCCGAGCACCGGTGCCAGGGACAGCAGCTCGGTGCTCACTCGCACGGCCGATCGAGCGGCCTCGTCGCCCGACCCCTCTCGCACGTCCTCGAGCGAGGAGCCCGACCCTTCCAGCACGGCGCTGGCATGGGCACCCCTCAGCAACGACTCCGCCGTCTGCTCCGGAGTGGTCCTCCGCAGCCCTCGATCACGCAGCATCACGTCGATGCCGTCGCGGGTGGCGGCGAACGCCGAGGGGACCCCTTCGAGCTCGGTGAGCCAGCCGAGTGGATCGGCGGATTTCTCTCCCGGGGAGTCGGTCGGTGGGTGGGGCACGGCGCGAAGGCTATCGGGTAACTTCGAGCGCACGATGAGCGCGCAGAAACCATCCCCGGAACGGTCGTTCGGCCCGGTGGCCGATATCTACGACCGAGCGCGCCCGTCGTACCCCGACGAGGCCGTCAGCTGGATGACCGGATCGGGTCGCTCGATGGTGCTCGAGCTCGGTGCCGGAACCGGCAAGCTGACCGAGGTCCTGCACCGCGCCGGGCACGACGTGCTGGCGACCGACCCGCTTCCGGAGATGCTCGACGTCCTCGCCGAGCGCGTCGACGTCCCTCATGTGGTGGCCACCGCCGAGTCCATCCCCGTCCGCTCGCGTTCGGTCGACGTCGTCGTGTGCGGACAGTCCTTCCACTGGTTCGACCACGAGGTGGCCCTGGCGGAGATCGCCCGGGTCCTGCGGCCCGGCGGCGCGCTCGCACTCGCCTGGAACACCTACGACGAGGGCATCCCGTGGGTGAAGCGGCTCAAGCGGCTGATCTCTCCTCCCGACCAGGAAGGCTTCGCGACGCCGTTGATGGAGACGCCGTACTTCGGCTTCGTCGACCAGAAGCAGTTCCGCATCTGGCAGCCGCACACCGCGGCCTCGCTCGCCGACCTGGCGCGGTCGATCTCCCACGTCGCCACGATGAAGGACTCCGAGCGCACGGCGACGCTGGCGAAGGTCGACGAGCTGTACGCCGAGTACGGCCGTGGTCACGACGGCATGCAGGTCCCCTACATCACCCGGTGCTACCGCGCCGTCGTACGCCACCAGGGCCTGCTGCCCGAGACAGCCGTCAGTGTCCGCGGCCCCGCCCGGGCTGGAGGAGCCGGACGCCGAGGGGGCCGACCCCGGCGCGCGCTCGTCCACCCGGAAGCCGCCGGAGGACCCAGGCATGCAGCTGATCGACTTCAAATAGGGAGTCGGCCATGGCGTTCGAGGGGATCAGGAGCCGCTGGTACGCCCGTCAGCTCGGCAGCGACGCCGACCTGGCCACCTTCCACACGCTCCACACCGCGTCGCTGGCCTCGCCTGCGCTCCGTCAGGGCCTGAACGAGGAGTCCGTCGAACGCAGCCTCAAGCACCTGCGCAACCTGCTCGGCACCGCCGCCGTCGCCATCGCGGACACCCACCGCCTCCTCGGGTACGACGGACTCTCGACCCACCACGCCGACCAGGCCGAGCGCCTCGGCGCGAGAGCCGTCGAGACGATGGGCACGGTCGTCGCGGGCCGGGCCGACCTCGCCTGTGAGACCGAGGGGTGCCTGGTGCAGCACGCGATCGCCAGTCCACTGGTGATCGACGAACGCGTGGCGGGCGCCCTGGTCGCCCTCACCGAGCGGTCCTCGGCGAGCCTGCTCCGTGCCACCGAGGAGGTGGCGAGCTGGGTCTCCGGGCAGCTCGCGCTCGCCGAGCTCGACGAGTCGCGGCACCGCCTGATGCGTGCCGAGGTCCGGGCGCTGCGGGCGCAGATCAGCCCGCACTTCATCTACAACTCCCTGGGTGCGATCGCGTCCTTCGTCCGCACCGACCCCGACCGTGCGCGCGAGCTGCTGCTCGAGTTCGCCGACTTCACCCGCTACTCCTTCCGCCAGCACGGAGAGTTCACGACGCTCGCCGAGGAGCTGCGCTCGGTCGAGCGCTACCTGCTGCTCGAGCAGGCCCGCTTCGGCGACCGGCTGCGCGTCACCCTGCAGGTCGCGCCCGAGGTCCTCGGCGTGAACATCCCCTTCCTCTGCCTGCAGCCGCTCGTGGAGAACGCCGTGCGGCACGGCCTCGAGGCAGCGACCGGCGACCGGCCAGATCTCGATCGAGGCCCGGGACGCAGACCGTGAGTGCGTCATCGCCATCGAGGACAACGGTGTCGGGGAGGATCCCGAACGCATCCGCGCCGTGCTCGCCGGCGAGACCGGCGGCGAGTCGATCGGGCTGGCCAACGTCGACGAGCGGCTGCGCGTCGACGTTCGGCGACGAATACGGTCTCGTCGTGGAGACCGCACCCGGCGCCGGGACCAGGGTGGTCGTCCGCGTGCCCAAGTTCGCCCCCGGGGTCTCGGCATGAGTACCCCCGAGGCTGCTCGCTTCGCTCACACCCCCGCGGGGACCCCGAATGACCGGCCTCCGGATCCTGGTCATCGACGACGAGCGTCCCGCGCTCGACGAGATCACCTTCCTGCTCGAGCGTGACGAGCGCGTCTCCGAGGTCCGCGCGACCGACTCCCCGACCGAGGCGCTGCGGTTGCTCCAGCAGCTGGACGTCGACGCGGTCTTCCTCGACATCCAGATGCCCGGGCTCACGGGCATCGAGCTCGCCCAGGTGCTCTCGCGCTTCAAGACCCCGCCCGTCGCCGTGTTCGTCACCGCGCACGAGCAGCACGCGGTGGACGCCTTCGAGCTCAACGCGGTCGACTACGTGCTCAAGCCGGTTCGAGCGGCCCGCATCGCCGAGGCGGTCCGTCGGGTGCTGGCCGCGACCCGCACCGAGCACGCGGAGGAACAGGTGCCCGTCGAGCGCGGCGGCGTCACCCGCTTCCTGCCGATCTCGCGGATCCGCTACGTCGAGGCGGAGGGCGACTACGCCCGCCTGCACACTGCTGACGACGACAGCTACCTCGTGCGGGTGCCTCTCAGCCAGCTCGAGCAGGAGTGGGCCGACGCCGGCTTCGTGCGGATCCACCGGTCGCTGCTCATCGCGACGGCGTACGTCGACGAGGTGCACGTGGACGGCGGCCGATGCTCGGTGGTGATCGGCGACCACACGCTCCAGGTCAGCCGGCGACACACCCGCGAGCTGCGCGACCTCCTCGTCCGCAACGCGAGGCCGGGTGCCGACGGGTGAGCCGGGGATGAGGCGCAGGTGAGCCAGCAACCGCCCGAGCGGGTGCGGGTCACGAGTCCCTGGACCGACCGCCCCAGGGTCCGTCCCCGGCCGAGTGCGACCTCGGAGATCGATGCGCTGAGCGAGGTGGGTGAGATCTACCTCCGCACGTTGCTGCGAGCCCAGCTCCGACTGGCGCTGAGCATCCTGGTCGCCCTCGGCGTGACCATCGGCATGCTGCCGCTGCTGTTCACGCTCGCGCCCAGCCTGAACGCGCACCACGTGCTGGGGATGCCGGTGTCGTGGGGCCTGCTCGCGTTCGGCTGCTACCCGCTGCTGGTCTTCCTCGCCTGGCGCTACGTCCGCCTGGCCGAGCGCAACGAGCGCGCGTTCGCGCGGGTCGTGGAGCGCTCGTCGTGAACCACGCCATGGGCTTCGTGGCAGTCCTCGCCGTCACCCTGGCCACGCTGGCCATCGGCACCTGGGGACTGCGGTTCAGCCGGACCACGTCGGACTTCTTCGTCGCCTCGCGATCGGTCCGGCCCGGACTGAACGCCTCGGCGATCAGCGGGGAGTACCTCTCCGCGGCGTCCTTCCTCGGGATCGCCGGGCTGGTGCTCAGCTTCGGCGCCGAGATGCTCTGGTACCCCGTCGGCTGGACGGCCGGCTACCTCGTCCTGCTCGTGCTCGTCGCCGCGCCACTGCGTCGCTCGGGCGCCTACACGCTGCCCGACTTCGCGGAGGCCCGGCTCGACTCGCGGGCCGTGCGCACGCTCGCGTCGGTGATGGTGGTGGCGATCGGCTGGCTCTACATCATGCCGCAGCTGCAGGGCGCCGGGGTCGCGCTGAGGGCGGCGACCGGCCTGCCCCCGTGGGCAGGCGGGCTCGTGGTCGCGGTCGTCGTACTCCTCAACGTGCTGTCGGGCGGGATGCGGTCGATCACCTTCGTCCAGGCGTTCCAGTACTGGCTCAAGCTGACGGCACTCCTGGTCCCACTGGCGTTCCTCGTGATCGTCTGGCTCGGCGACGGCGGCCGCTCTCCGGCCGACCCGTCACTCCTCGTCGGAGGCGAGTCCGGCTCGGCCTGGGCCGACCCGCTCGACTTCGCCGGTGGGCACCCGCTCTACTCGACGTACTCCCTGATGGTGGCCACCTTCCTCGGCACCATGGGCCTGCCGCACGTGGTGGTGCGCTTCTACACCAACCCCGACGGCAAGGCCGCGCGGCAGACGACCGTCACCGTGCTGGCCCTGCTCGGCTTCTTCTACGTGCTGCCGCCGGTGTACGCCGCCCTCGGTCGCCTCTACGCACCAGACCTGGTCGGCAGCGGACGGGCCGACAGCGTGGTGCTCGAGCTGCCGGGGCGCATGCTCGGCGACGTCGGAGGCGATCTCCTGACGGCGCTGCTGACCGCCGGGGCGTTCGCAGCCTTCCTGGCCACGTCGTCGGGACTGACCATCGCCGTCGCCGGGGTGATCTCCCAGGACGTGGTGAGCAAGCGCCTCGAGGGCGTCACCGCGTTCCGCCTGTCGGCCGTCGTCGCCGTGGTCGTCCCCTTCGTGCTCGCGCTGGTCACCCGGGACGTGGCGGTGGCCACGGTCGTCGGCCTGGCCTTCGCGATGGCAGCGGCGACCTTCAGCCCGCTGCTGCTGCTGGGCATCTGGTGGCGGGGCCTCACCGATGTCGGTGCCTTCGCCGGGCTGGTCGTCGGCGGCCTGCTCACGGGCGGCGCGGTCGTCGACAACCTGCTGACCGACCGGAGCGAGGGCTGGTTCGCCGCGCTCGTCGCCCAGCCGGCCGCGTGGTCAGTCCCGCTGTCGTTCGCGACGATGATCATCGTGTCGCGGATGACCCGGCACCGACTCCCGCTGCACACCTCGCGCTTCATGGTCCGCCTGCACACCCCCGAGTCGGTCCAGCTCGAGCGCGGCTAGCTCACCGCACGTCTCTGAGCCAGCGCTCGGGATGACGAAGCAGGCGGACGCTGACCACGAGCACCCAGACCCAGAACAGCAGGTACGGCAGCAGCCAGAACTCCGAGGTCCATACGAAGCGGGCAACGACCAGCCCCACGCTGACCACTACCAGCCACCAGCCCAGCCAGCGCTCGAACGCGCGGGTGGTGAGGATCACCCAGCCCGCGCAGGCGGCAAAGCTCGCGATCGCGATCCAGATGTTCGTGAAGCCGACATTGCCGAGGGCGAAGGCGAAGTCGGCCACTCCGGGCACGATCTCGCCGCCTGGCACGGAAGCCGCTGCCCAGGCCGCGCCGATCAGGCCGTAGGCCGCCAGCAGCGTGCCCGACAGCGTGGCGATGGTGGCCCGCCAGGCCGGGTCGCCTTCGGCCCGCCGGAGCAGGAAACCGAGGGCCACGAAGAACCACAGGCTGGCGATCATGCCGAGCGTCGACGCCGCGATCGTCAGCTGGGCCCACGTCGCCTCGAGGTTGCGGAAATAGCTCACCGCCTCGGCCGCAGTGGCCTTCAGGGGCGGCTCCCCCGCTGACGCCAGAGCGATGACCGGGCCGAACAGCAGTACCGTCCAGGCGATCCCGATGATCCCCGTCATCCGGGCCAGTGCCGTGTAGGGCTCGGTCGGTCGTCGGCCTGTCCAGCACAGTGTCCATGTCACTCACCACTAAGGTAGCCTGATCTTCAGGTAACCTTAGGACTTCTCGATGCCCACGTCACAAGACCCGAGATGGACCACTGAACACGGTGGCCATGCTTGGCCAGGCCTACAGCCTGCTCGGGTTCCGCATCGTCGACGGCGTCGTGGGTGCCGGCTTCCCGCAGAAACCGTCGCACTCGGCCGTGTTCGCGCAGATCGACCCGGCCGGTTCGCGACTCTCCGAGCTCGCCCGCGGCGCGAACATGACACCGCAGGCGATGGGCGAGCTCGTCGACGAGCTGGAGTCGCTCGGTTACGTCGTACGGCGGCCGGACCCGCGAGACCGGCGGGCCAAGCTGATCGTCCTGACCAGGAAGGGCCAGGCCTGTGTCGCCGCCGCGCAGACGACCATCGACGGGCTCGAGGAGGAGATCAGACGGCGCCTCGGTGCGCGGGGACACCGCCAGCTCCGCAGCATGCTGCAGCGGCTGCTCATCGAGGAGTAGCGCCGACCGCTCGTCGCGCGTCTTCGACCGCTGGGCGATTCAGGATGGCCGCCGGGCGACGTACTCGGGCGTCGCGCTGTTCGCCGCGCGACCGCGATGCCACGGTGACGGCATCACAGCCGTCTCGAGAAGGGTGCCTCCCATGGCTGAACCCACCGTCCACGCGCACGACCAGGCGTCGCGTCACGACCCGGTCTACGACCGGCTCGTGGAGACCGCGGAGTTCAAGGAGCTCCGCATCCGCTTCCGCAACTTCGTCTGGCCCGCCACCGCCATCTTCCTCGGCTGGTACCTGCTCTACGTCGTGATGTCGAACTGGGCGCACCGACTTCATGAGCCAGAAGCTGTTCGGGAACATCAACGTGGCCCTCGTCTTCGGGCTGCTCCAGTTCGTGTCCACGTTCGTGATCGCCGGCGCTCTACGCCCGCTACATGAACAGCAAGGTGGACCCGATCGCCCGCCAGCTCGAGGTCGAGTACGGCAAGGAGGCACGTCGATGAGCTCCGAGGCCCTCACCGCAGTCCTGTTCGTCGCCGTCGTCCTCGTGACCGTCGGCATCACCTTCTGGGCCAGTCGCCAGACCTCCACCGCGACCGACTTCTACGCCGGCGGACGCTCCTTCAGCGGTTTCCAGAACGGCATGGCCGTCTCCGGTGACTACATGTCGGCCGCCTCGTTCCTCGGCATCTCCGGCCTGATCGCGCTCACCGGCTACGACGGCTTCCTGTACTCGATCGGGTTCCTCGTCGCGTGGCTGGTCGCCCTGCTGCTCGTCGCCGAGCTGCTGCGCAACTCGGGCCGCTACACGATGGCCGACCAGCTCGCCTTCCGGATGAGGCAGCGTCCGGTCCGTACCGCAGCCGCCACCTCGACGGTCGTGGTGTCGATCTTCTACCTGCTCGCCCAGATGGTCGGTGCAGGCGCCCTGGTCACCCTCCTGCTCGGCATCGAGAGCGAGAGCCTCAAGGCCGTGACGATCGTGGGCGTCGGCCTGCTGATGGTCTTCTACGTGACCGTCGGCGGCATGAAGGGCACCACCTGGGTGCAGATCGTCAAGGCGGTCCTGCTGATGGGTGGCACGGTGCTCATCACGGTCCTGGTGCTGGCCGAGTTCGGGTTCAACCTCTCCGAGCTGCTGGGCTCCGCCGCGGAGAAGACCGGCAAGGGCGACGCGTTCCTCCAGCCAGGCCTGAAGTACGGCGTCAGCACCACCTCCAAGATCGACTTCGTCTCGCTCAGCCTGGCCCTGGTGCTGGGCACGGCCGGGCTGCCGCACATCCTGATCCGCTTCTACACGGTGCCCACGGCCAAGGCGGCCCGTACGTCGGTGCTGTGGGCGATCGGGCTCATCGGCAGCTTCTACCTGATGACCCTGGTGCTGGGCTTCGGTGCGGCCGCGATGCTGGACACCGGCCCGGAGAGCGAGGTCGCCGTCTCCGGCGGCAACCTGGCATCACCCTTGCTGGCCGAGGCCGTCGGCGGTGGCGACGGGACCACCGGTGGCGCCATCCTGCTGGCGCTGATCTCGGCGGTGGCGTTCGCGACCATCCTGGCGGTCGTCGCGGGCCTCACGTTGACCTCGGCGTCGTCGGTGGCGCACGACCTCTACGCCACCGTCTTCAAGCGGGGCGTCGCCACTGAGAAGGACGAGGTGAAGGTGGCCAGGATCGCGGCCTTCGTCATCGGCGGCATCGCGATCGCGCTGGCCATCCCGGCGCAGAAGCTCAACATCGCGTTCCTGGTGGCGCTCGCCTTCGCGGTCGCGGCCTCGGCCAACCTGCCGTCGCTGCTCTACAACCTCTTCTGGCGGCGCTTCAACACCCGCGGAGCGGTGTGGGCGATCTACGGCGGCCTGATCACCTGCGTCGGCCTGGTGATCTTCAGCCCCGTGGTGTCCGGCAAGGGTCTCGACCCGGTCACCGGCAAGAACCTGTCGCTCCTGCCGACCAGCGTCGACATCTCCTGGTTCCCGCTGGAGAATCCCGGGATCATCTCGATCCCACTCGGGTTCCTGTTCGGTTACCTGGGCACGGTCACGTCCAAGGAGCCCGAGGCGGAGGACCGCTACACCGAGCTGGAGGTTCGGGCCTTCACCGGTTCGGGTGCCGAGGCGGCGGTGCACCACTGAGCCACATGAGCGCCGTGGCCGTCCGGACGGCCCTCCTCGGAGGGTCGTCCGGACGCGGTGCTGACGGTAGGTTCGACAACGACCAGGACGTACGACGAGGAGCGCATTTCCATGAGCGACGAGACCTTGGCCAACCTGTCCCACGAGGAGCGCCGGTTCGAGCCCGCCGCGGACTTCGCGAAGCAGGCCAACCTCACCGAGGACGCCTACGACGAGGCCGAGAAGGACCGGCTGGCGTTCTGGGAGAAGCAGGCCGAGCGGCTCGACTGGGACACCAAGTGGGACCAGGTGCTCGACTGGGACGACCCGCCGTTCGCCAAGTGGTTCATCGGCGGCAAGATCAACGCCGCCTACAACTGTGTGGACCGGCACGTGGAGAACGGAGCCGGCGACAAGGTGGCCTTCCACTGGGAGGGTGAGCCGGAGGACGACACCCGCGACATCACCTACGGCGAGCTCAAGGACGAGGTGTGCAAGGCCGCCAACGCGCTCGTCGAGCTGGGCGTGAAGACCGGGGACCGCGTGGCGATCTACATGCCGATGATCCCCGAGACGGTGATCGCGATGCTGGCGTGCGCGCGCATCGGTGCCCCCCACACCGTCGTGTTCGGTGGCTTCTCCTCCGACGCGCTCGCCAACCGTGTCGAGGACTGCGACGCGCAGGTGGTGATCACCGCCGACGGCGGCTACCGGCGTGGTGCTCCATCGGCGCTCAAGCCGGCGGTCGACGAGGCGGCCGAGAAGTCCGGCGTCGTGCGCAAGGTGCTGGTCGTCCGTCGTACGGGCCAGGACGTGGAGTGGAACGACGAGCGTGACGTGTGGTGGCACGAGCTGGTCGACAGCCAGTCCGCCGACCACGAGTGCGAGTTCTTCGACGCCGAGCACCCGCTCTACGTCATGTACACCTCCGGCACGACCGGCAAGCCCAAGGGCATCCTGCACACGACGGGTGGCTACCTGGTCGGCTGTGCGTACACGCACTGGGGGATCTTCGACCTCAAGCCCGACGACGACGTCTACTGGTGCACCGCCGACGTCGGCTGGGTGACCGGACACTCCTACGGCGTCTACGGGCCACTCGCCAACCAGGCGACGTCGGTGATGTACGAGGGCACCCCCGACACGCCTCACAAGGGGCGCTGGTGGGAGATCTGCGAGAAGTACGGCGTCACGATCTTCTACACCGCCCCGACGGCGATCCGCACGTTCATGAAGTGGGGCGACGAGATCCCGGCCAAGCATGACCTGTCCAAGCTGCGGGTGCTCGGTTCGGTCGGCGAACCGATCAACCCGGAGGCCTACGTCTGGTACCGCAAGACCATCGGCGGTGACCGGACCCCGGTGGTCGACACCTGGTGGCAGACCGAGACCGGCGCCATCATGATCAGCCCCCTGCCCGGCGTGACCGCCGCCAAGCCGGGCTCCGCCATGAAGGCGATCCCGGGCGTCGTCACCGACGTGGTCAACGACGAGGGCGAGTCCGTGCCCGACGGCTCCGGCGGCTTCCTGGTCATCAAGGAGCCGTGGCCGTCGATGCTGCGCACCCTGTGGGGCGACGACGAGCGGTTCAAGGACACCTACTGGTCGCGTTTCGCCAAGCAGGGCTACTACTTCGCCGGCGACGGCGCCAAGAAGGACGAGGACGGCGACGTCTGGTTGCTCGGTCGGGTCGACGACGTGATGAACGTGTCCGGCCACCGGCTCTCGACGACCGAGATCGAGTCGGCACTCGTGTCGCACCCGAAGGTCGCGGAGGCCGCCGTGGTCGGTGCGGCCGACGACACGACCGGCCAGGCCGTGTGTGCGTTCGTGATCCTCAAGGAGTCCGCACTCGACGATGGCGAGGAGGCTCCCGACTCGCTGATCGAGGAGCTGCGCAAGCACGTGCAGAAGGAGATCGGCGCCATCGCCAAGCCGCGTCAGGTGATGGTCGTCCCCGAGCTCCCGAAGACCAGGTCGGGCAAGATCATGCGCCGTCTGCTCAAGGACGTGGCCGAGAACCGCGAGGTCGGCGACGTGACCACGCTGGCCGACTCGACGGTGATGGAGCTCATCGGCGAGGGGATGAAGGGCA
>CAVRQA010000022.1:0-25951 GCA_963723255.1 uncultured Actinomycetota bacterium | reverse complement strand
CCTCTCGGCGGCGTACAGCCAACCAGAATTGCCCTCTCGGCGGACTACCAGGGCGAGCTAGTGGGGGGCGATCTCCTGGAGGAAGTGCCGGGCGGAGAGGAAGTCGGCGAGGCTCTGCCGGTGGTCGTCGCAGGCGAGCCAGACCTTCCGGCGGTCGGGGGTGTGCAGCTTGGGGTTGTTCCAGCGCAGCTCGTGGACGGCGGGAGCCTGACAACCGCGCGCCGAGCAGACGTCGGGGCCGTCGGGCCCCTCGGGCAGGTCGGTCACGGACCGAGTTCCTTGTGCTGCTGGTCCGCCCCCAGCAGGTCGGCGCCCTCGATGCGCGGGCTCGCGGTGTTGGCCATGATCACGGCCACGTAGGGAAGGATGAACGCCGCCACGACCAGCACCCAGCGCAGCCATCCGTCGGCGACCACGGCGCCGACGAAGCACACCGTGCGGATCCCCATCGAGATCAGGTAGCGACGCCGACGACGAACGATGTCGTCGTGGTGACTGGTCGGCGCAGTGGTGATTCTGACCGGTGCGGTCTCACGTCGCGCCCGGCGGGAGGTGACCACGTGGCCAGCCTACGTCGGGTGCACGACGCCCCAAACCGGGCCCTGCACGCGACGTGGCATTCTTGACCAGTCCCCATTCCGAGAGCCGAGGAGTACGCCGATGTCCAACCGCACCTACCGCGTGACCGAGATCGTCGGCACCTCCCCGGAAGGCATCGACCAGGCGATCCGCAACGCCGTCGAGCGGGCAGCCCGCACACTGCGTCACGTCGACTGGTTCGAGATGACCCAGGTACGTGGCCAGGTCAAGGACGGTGCCGTCGAGCACTTCCAGGTCGGACTCAAGGTCGGGTTCCGCCTCGAGGACGACTGACGCCGTGCCTGACCAGGCGACCGCCCTGGTCGAGCTGAGGGTCCTCGAGGGTCCCAACCTCTACTTCCCCCGGGCGGCCATCAAGCTCACGCTCGACGTGACGGCCCTGGCCGAGGCACCCGAACCCGACGTACGCCGCCTCGCCGAGCGCCTCGGCATCAGCTCCCTGCGCGCCGACGCGCCGATGAGCGGGTTCCGCCAGCGTTCGCTGACCCGGCTGGTGACCCGTCTGGTCAGACGGGTGGCCGCCGAGTCCGGGACCACCCGTCTCGGCGTCCGCGTCCGCCCCACCTCCGAGCCCACGCGCGTCGTGGTCGCCTACCCCTGGCGAGACCGCAACCGGGCCCGCGCGCTCGGGGAGGCGGTCGCCTCGGTGATCGACGGACTCGGCACCACCGACGTCGACACCCTCGTGGAGAGCGCGGCTCAGCACGTCGCCGCCGCCGAGCAAGGGCCCGGCCCGACCACCATCCGCCCCAGGGTTCCGGTCGTCGCGGTCACGGGCACGAACGGCAAGACCACGACCTCGCGGATGATCGCGCACATCGCCCGCGAGGCGGGCCACCTCGTCGGCTGGTCGAACACGGACGGCATCTACGTCGACGGGGTCCAGGTCGAGTCGGGCGACTACTCCGGCCCCTCCGGCGCCGGTCGCGTGCTCGCCCATCGTGAGGTCGACTTCGCGGTCACCGAGACCGCGCGCGGCGGCATCCTGCTCAAGGGCATCGGGCTGGTCAGCAACGACGTCTCCGTGGTGACCAACGTGACCGCGGACCACCTCGGCCTCCAGGGGATCGACACCGTCGACCAGCTCGCCGAGGTCAAGGGAGTGGTCACCAGGATCACCAAGAAGTCCGGCTGGGCGGTGCTGAACGCCGACGACCCGCGCGTGTTCGCGATGCGGCTGACCACGCCGGCGCGGCCGTGGGTGTTCTCCCGCGACGCCGACTCCCCGGCCCTGCGGGAGGTCCTCGGCGGCCACGGGCGGGCCACCACGATCATCGACGGCTGGGTCACCGTCCTCGAGGAGAGCCGGGCCGACGCGCTGGTCGAGGTCGTCGACGTACCGATGACGCTCAGCGGCCTGTCCCGGTTCAACGTCGAGAACGCGCTCGCGGCCGCCTCGGCTGCCCTGGCGGCCGGGATCGACCGCAGGCACGTCGTCGCCGGCCTGCGGTCCTTCCGCCCCGACCCCGAGCACAATCCCGGCCGGATGAACTTCTTCACCCTCGACGAGATCTCGGTGGTGGTGGACCTCGCGCACAACGAGGCCGGGCTCGAGGCGATGATCGAGATCATGCGCGGGGTCCGGGCACCGGGCCGCAGCCTGCTGCTCGGCCTCGGCGCCGTGGGCGACCGCCAGGACGACCTCCTGGAGCTGCTCGGGGAGATCGCCGCCCGGGACGCCGACGTCGTGGCGATCGGCCACAAGGAGAGGTACCTCCGCGGACGCACGCTCGGGGAGCTCGAAGGCCTGCTGCGCACCGGCGCGGAACGCGTCGGGGTGACCGACATCGACGCCTACCCGACCGAGCTCGACTCGCTCCAGGCACTGCTCAAGCTCGCCGAGCCCGGTGACGTGGTCGGGCTGATGTGCCACGCCCAGCGGCAGGAGGTCTACGACTGGCTGGCCGCGCAGGGCGCGACCGTCGACACCCCCGAACAGCTGCGGTCCAAGGTCCAGCGTGCCGCCGGCAGGGGCTGACCCGGCGCCACCTGCCGAGCCGGACGACCGGCTCCTCGAGCGTCGTTCGGCCCTCGGCCGGCTGACCCTGTTCACCGTCACGCTGGGGTCGGGCATCGCCATGCTCGACGGCACGGTCGTCAACATCGCCCTGAGGCGCATCGGTACCGACCTCGGGGCCTCCCTGGCGGAGCTCCAGTGGGTGTCCAACGGCTACCTGGTGAGCCTTGCCTCCCTGATCCTCGTCGGTGGCGCCCTCGGTGACCGGAGCGGGCGCCGCCGCGTCTACCTGATCGGGATCGCGGGGTTCGCCGTCGGCAGTGCGCTGTGCGCGTTCGCCCAGTCGCCGCTCCAGCTGATCGTGTTCCGGGTGCTCCAGGGTGCCGCCGCGGCCCTGCTCGCGCCCGGTGCCCTGGCGATCATCCAGGCGTCGTTCCGCAAGGCGGATCGACCCGCTGCGATCGGCACCTGGGCCGGCGCGGCCGGCATCGCCGTGGCCATCGGTCCCTTCCTCGGCGGCTTCCTGGTCGAGCATGCGGGCTGGCGCTGGGTCTTCGCGATCAACCTGCCGCTGTGCGTCCTGGTGCTGCTCCTGGGCACGCGGATGCCCGAGTCGCTCGACGAGGACGCACCGCGACACTTCGACTACCAGGGCGCCCTCGCGGGGGTCGTGGCCCTCGGCGGGACGACCTACCTGCTCACGTCCTGGCGCGACCTTCCGGTGTGGGTGGTGGCGGCCGGGCTGGTGGTGAGCGTCGCATCCATGGCTGCGTTCGTCGTGCTCGAGAGGCGACCGGGCGCGATGGCCCCGCTCTCGATGTTCGCCTCCCGGGTGTTCAGCGCGGCCAACCTGATGACGCTGCTGGTGTACGGCGCCCTCGGCGCCGTGCTGTTCTTCCTGGTGCTCCAGCTCCAGGTCACGGCGGGGTACGACGCGATCGCCGCCGGCGTGGCCACGCTGCCGATCCCGGTCGTGATGCTGCTGCTGTCCTCGCGCACGTCGGTCATCGCCGCGAGGACCGGCCCCCGGCTGCCGATGACCGTCGGCCCGATCATCTGTGCCGTCGGGACGCTGCTCCTGGCAGGCGTCGACGAGGACGCGTCGTACTGGAGCGACGTCTTCCCCGGGATCACGATCTTCGCCCTCGGCCTTGCGGCTCTGGTCTCCCCGCTGACGGTGGCCGTGCTCGCCGCGGTGCCCGGCAACCACGCGGGCGTCGCGAGCGGGGTGAACAACGCGGTCGCACGCGCCGGCAGCCTGCTGGCCGTGGCGGCCCTGCCCGCGCTGGTCGGACTGGGTGGAGCCGACTACCGCGACCCGGCAGCACTCACCGACGGCTACCATCTCGCTCTGCTGCTCAGTGCGGGCATGCTGGCGATCGGTGGTGTGGTGTCGTGGTTCGGCCTGCACGAAGTGGGCCGGTTGCAGGAGACTGGGCGTCCGCCCATCGAGGAGACACATCACGCATGAGCACCCCACGGGACCCCGCATGACCGACGACAACAGCCGCCTGGCCGTCCTCATCGACGCCGACAACACCTCGACGAAGCTGCTCAAGGAGATGTTCGAGGAGCTCGCGGGCTACGGCACGATCACGGTCAAGCGCGCCTACGGCGACTGGACCAACCAGCACCTCACCGGCTGGAAGGAGCACCTGCTCGCCAACGCCATCTCCCCGCAGCAGCAGTTCGCCTACACCACCGGCAAGAACGCCACCGACTCGGCGCTGATCATCGACGCCATGGACCTGCTCTACTCCGGCAACGTCGAGGGCTTCGCGATCGTCTCCAGCGACAGCGACTTCACCCCGCTCGCGACCCGGCTGCGCGAGTCGGGCAAGCGCGTCATCGGCGTGGGCCAGCGCAAGACCCCGAAGGCGTTCGTGGAGGCGTGCGAGAAGTTCGTCTTCCTCGAGGTCCTCGGGGGCGAGGCGCCGGCGGCGACCGAGCAGACCAAGGACGACCAGCCGCGGCCGCTGCAGAGCGTGCTGACCAAGGCGCTGAACAAGGTCGGCACCGACGACGACGACTGGGCCCCACTCGGCGCGCTGGGGAACCACCTCAACCGGACGGACCCGTCGTTCGACGCCCGCTCCCACGGCTTCGCCAAGCTGAGCGACCTGGTCAAGGCACAGCCGTTCGTCGAGACGAAGACCGTCACCGGAGCCGGGGGCCGCGGGCAGCTGTGGGTCCGGCTCAAGGGTCGTCGCCCGGCAACCGATGGGTCCGCCGAGGAAGGCCGTCAAGAAGACGGCCCAGAAAGCAGCCAAGAAGGCCGCGAAGAAGAGTCAGCCTTCCGACGGCGGTGGCGTGTAGTCCGGGTCCGCGACGGGGGTGTCGTCGCCGCCGGCGGACGCGCCCGCCTGGGCCATCGGTGACCAGTTCTCCAGCTCGGACATCACCAGCGGGTGCTGGTCGACGCACACCACGAGCAGGTCGCCCCGGTTGGAGCGGCTCATCGCGTGGTGCACGGCCTCGATCTCGTCGACGATCACCTCGAGCTGCTTGCAGCGGGCTCCGTTGTCCATGGCCCGTCGCACGCCGTCGGCCACCAGGCCCGCGGTCTCGCCGCGCACGCGTCGGCGCAGGTTCTGGTCCTCGCGCACGATCACCACGTCGAAGTGCTCGGCGGCGATCTCGCCGAGCTCGCGCATGTCCTCGTCCCGCCGGTCTCCGGCGGTGGCGATGACGCCGATGCGCGACGGCTTGCCGAGCTCGCTGCCGGAGTCGAGGCTCTCACCCACGCGGTCGACGAAGTCGCCGAGCATCCTCATGCCGGGGGCGTTGTGGCAGTAGTCGACGATCACGTTGACCCCGTTGACCTCCACCTCGTTGAGACGGCCGGGGGAGAGGTAGTAGTTCGTCGAGAAGGTCCGCAGTCCCTGCCGGATGTCGTGCAGGGGAGCACCGACCGCGAACGCCGCCGCAGCCGCTGCGAGGGCGTTCTGCACGTTCATCCGGGCACGACCGGAGAACGTGGAGGGCAGCAGGTGGGTGAAGGCCAGCTGCATGTCCCGCGCACCGTGGCGTACGACGATCATCTCGCCGCGCTCGGTCGGCTGGAGCACCAGCGCCTTGCCACCCCGGCGGCAGTGGGCGTCGATCATGTCGCGCTCCTCCGAGCCCGGCTCCGCCATCGAGAACCACACCACCTGGCCCGAGCACCGGCGCCGCATCTCGCGCACCAGTGGCTCGTCGGCGTTCAGCACTGCATGCCCGTCGCGGGGGACCGCCTCGACCAGGACCGCCTTGACGTCGGCGAGCTGCTCGACGGTGTCGATGCCGCGCAGGCCGAGGTGGTCGGGCTGGACGTTGAGCACGACGGCGACGTCGTTGCGCTCGTAGCCGAGGCCCTCGCGGAGAATGCCTCCGCGCGCCACCTCGAAGACGGCGAAGTCGACGCGGGGGTTCTGCAGCACCATCCGGGCGCTGCGCGGACCCGATGCGTCGGCCCGGATCAGCAGTCGCTCGTCGATGACCACGCCGTCGGTGGAGGTCATCCCGACCTTGCGACCCATCCCCTTGAAGATGTGGCTGATCATCCGGCTCGTGGTCGTCTTGCCGTTGGTGCCGGTCACCGCCACGATCGGGATCCGGCTGGGCGCACCGGGCGGGAAGAGCATGTCGACCACCGGCTTGGAGATGAACTGCGCTTCGCCGATGGTCGGGTGGGTGTGCATCCGGAAGCCGGGCGCCGCGTTGACCTCGCAGATCGCGCCGCCTGTCTCGCGCACCGGCTGGGTGATGTCGGGGCAGATGAAGTCGATGCCGGCGATGTCCAGCCCGACCATGCGCGCGGCTTCCTCGGCGATCTCGGCGTTCTCGGGATGAGCCTCGAAGGTGCGGTCGATCGAGATGCCACCGGTGGACATGTTGCCGGTGAGCGCGAGCTTGACCATCTCGCCCTCGTCGGGCACGGAGTCGAGGGTGTGCCCCTGGTCTGCGAGCACCTCCTCGGCCGCGGCGTCGATCTTGATGCGGGTCAGGATCTTCTCGTGGCCCACACCGCGGCGCGGGTCTGCGTTGGTGAGGTCGACGAGTGCCTGCACCGTGCTGGAGCCGTCACCGATGACGTGCGCCGGCACCCGCTCGGCGATCGCGGCCATCTTCCCGTCGATGATCAGGCACCGGTAGTCCTTGCCGGTGATGAACGACTCGACGATCACCCAACCGCGGCGTGACTGGTCCTTCGCGATCGGGAAGGCCTCGCGCACGTCCTCCTCGTTCTGCAGGTCCAGGCAGACCCCGCGACCGTGGTTGCCGTCGAGGGGCTTCACGACCACCGGGAAGCCGATGCGCTTCGCGACGCTGGCCGCCTGGTCCGCCGTACGCACGGACTCCTGCCTGGGCACGGGCAGCCCGGCCGCTCCCAGGAGGCGCGTGGTGAGGTCCTTGTCGGAGGCGATGTCGACGGCGATCGAGCTGGTCTCCGACGTCATCGTCGCGCGGATGCGCTTGGCGTGGACACCCTGGCCGAGCTGCACCAGCGAGTGCTTGTTCAACCGCAGCCACGGGATGTCGCGGGAGACCGCCTCGTCGATGATGGCCTGGGTGGAGGGGCCGAACGCGGTGCGCTGCGCGCGCAGGATGAACGCGTCGAGCTCCTGCTCGAAGTCGAAGTCGGGATCGGCCTCGACGAGATGGTTGACCAGACGTACGGCGAGGCGGCCGGCCTCGAGACCGACCTGCTCGTCGACGTACCCGTAGATGATGTTGTAACGGCCCTTGTGGCCCTTCACCTGCCGCGTCTTGCCGCGCCGGATGTCGTGGCCGACCACTTGCTGCAGTGCGAGCGCGACGTGCTCGGCGACGTGGCCGAGCCAGGTGCCCTCGTTGAGCCGCTCGACGAAGCCGCCGCGGCGGCCCCGGGAGCAGGAGTGCTCACGCAGGCCGGGCAGTGCCTCGAGCAGGTGCTGGGTGAAGCCGGGGATCGTGTTGGTGGGGAACTCCTCGAGGACGCCGAGATCGACCACCAGGTGGATGGACTTGTCGTAGGACCAGACGTTGGCGCCGCGGTAGACCCGGGTCTCGATGATCGCGAGGTCAGCGGCCGGTCGGCCGCCCGAGCTCACGGCCGTCGTCCGGCGGTCCTCGCTGTCGTTCACGCTGGCGGTCACTGAGCGGCTCCTCTGCTTCGTCGTGCGATCCGGCGGCGCAGTACCGAGGGCGACACGTCCCCGGCTGCGATGTCTCGCGCCATCTTGCGCAGATCGCGGGTGGCCACGGCCAATTCGTCGGCCTCGTCGGGATGCGCCACGGGCTGCGGGGGCACCAGCGTCCGGGACGTCAGGTCGAACTCGGAGCCTGCGGGCAGCACGTGCAGGACCACACCCGACGCGAGGATCGGCCGGCGCTCCTTGGCCTCGTGGGCGTTGGTCACCATCTGGCGGCCGTCGAACAGCGTCACCGACCCGCGGCCGACCACACGCAGCCGCTCGCCACCCTCGGTGCGGCTGATCACGGCCGCGGTGTCCTCGTCGACTCCCATGCCGAGCAGCTGCGGGCTCTGCGAGACGATCATCAGCAGTCGGCCGTAGCGGTTGCGCTGCTCGAAGTGCTGGTCGATCACGCAGTTCTCGACGAGGCCCAGCCCGGCCGCGACCTGCGTCATCCGCTGCTTCGGTGTCGATCCACCGGCACCGAACGCGACCATGTGCGAGGACTGGATGCTGGCGCCCGCCGACGTGCCGCCGATGGTCACCCCGCGACCGCGCGCCTCGACGATGGCCCGGGCGAACGGCGTGCCGGCGATCACCGTGGACAGCTTGAGCTGGTTGCCGCCGGTCATGAAGATGCCGGTCGCGCGGTCGAGCTCGCGCACCAGGTCGGCCGACGACGCCTCGGCGCGGTCCTGGGGACGCACGCCGTAGACCTCCGAGGCGCCGAGCCGCTGGAAGGTGGCGGCGTACACCTCGACGATCTCGGGCCCCAGCGAGGAAGCGGTCGGGATCACCGCGATGCGCGCGCCCTCGCCGCCGGCCCGGTCCACGAACTCGCTCAGGACGGTGCGCTTGCCCAGCTTGTCCTCGGCTCCTCCGATGACCAGCAGATCGCCTTCGCCGCTCCGGGTTTGACCGTGGGCTCCGAATGGCATGACAGGAAGCCTACGGGGTGGGAGATTGGCTCAGGTGAGCCCATCTTCGCCCGATTCGTCCTCGGGTCGACGTGTCCTTCTGGTGATGCGTCACGGCAGGGCCGAGCAGTTCGCCTCCGAGGACCACCGGCGCCGGCTCACCGAGCGCGGCGCCCGTGATGCGCGTGGCGCAGGGCAGTGGCTCGCGGACCAGGAGCTGGTCCCGACCCATGCGCTCGTGTCCTCGGCTGTACGTGCCCAGGACACCTGGGCGAGTCTCGCGGGCGTCACCGGCACCCGCATCGAGCCGGTGGTCGACGACGCCGTCTACACCGCCGGACCGGAGAACGCCCTGGACCTCCTCCGTGCGACGCCCGAGGACGCCGAAGTGGTGCTGTTCGTCGGCCACAACCCGACCGCCGCGTCCCTGGCCCACCTGCTCGACGACGGCGACCCCGAGCCCGAGGCGTTCCGGCTGATGAGCTCCGGCTTCCCGGCCGCGGCCGTGGCGGTGCTCGACGTCCACGTCCCCTGGGCGGAGCTCGACCCCGCGACCGCCCGGCTGGTGGGGTTCTACCCGGCCATCTGAGCGGGTGGGCTGGCGCAGCCGAACATGCGAATGTCACGCGTGGGGCGCACGCAGCGTCAGCAGCACCACCAGCGACATTCGCATGTCCGCGACAGCCCGTTCCGCCTCGCACCTCCAGCAGAACATGCGAATGTCACGCCTGGGGCGCACGCAGCGCTCAGCAGCACCATCAGCGACATTCGCATGTCCGACGACGCCCGACACGCCCCGAGGTCGACCCCTGCTCAGACCGGCGGTTCGGGGGTGGTGAGGCCTTCCTCGGCGTCGGCGGCGACGACCTCCTCGCGGCTGATCCCGAGCAGGTAGAGGATCGCGTCCATGTAGGGCACGTTCACGGACGCGTGCGCGGCCTCCTGGACCACCGGCTTGGCGTTGAAGGCGATGCCGAGACCGGCGGCGTTGAGCATGTCGAGGTCGTTGGCGCCGTCACCGATCGCGATGGTGGCGTGCTCGGCAACCCCGCTCTCGCGGGCGAAGCGGCGCAGCGCCTCCGCCTTCGCGGCGCGGTCCACGATCTCGCCGACGACGCGTCCGGTCAGCTTTCCGTCGACGATCTCGAGCTCGTTGGCCAGCGAGAAGTCGATGCCGAGCTCCTCGGCGAGCCGGTCGGTCAGCCGGGTGAACCCGCCACTCACCATGGCGAACCGGTAGCCGAGCCGCTTGAGCACGCGCAGGGTGGTGCGCGCGCCGGGGGCGAGCTCGAGGTCGTCGTACACCAGGTCGAGGGCGGACGCGTCGAGACCCTCGAGCAGGGCGACGCGGTCACGAAGGCTCTGGGCGAAGTCGATCTCACCGCGCATCGCCTGCTCGGTGACCCGCGCGACCTCCTCCTCGCAGCCGGCGTGTGCAGCGAGCATCTCGATGACCTCGCCCTGGATCAGCGTGGAGTCGACGTCCATCACGATCAGCCGCATGCCACGACGCAGCAGGTTGGCCGCCTGTACGGCGATGTCGACGCCCTGCTGGGCGGCCTCGCGGGCGAGGATGTCGCGGAGCTTGTCCGGGTCGACGCCGGAGACGTGCAGGTCGATCGCGGTGATCGGGTAGCGCGCCATCCGTTCGATGCGGTCGATGTTCGCGCCGGTGTCGGCGATGCGGCCCGCGATCGCGGCCACCGCAGGCGACTTCAAGGGGCTACCGAGCACGGTCACGTGGCTGCGGCCCTCGGGACGCGGGCGGTTGTCGCCGGATCCGCGGTCGACGTCGAGGGTCATCCCCAGCTCGTCCGCGACCTGCTCCATCGCCGCGCGCAGCGGCTTCCAGTCGCGGGGAGAGCTGACCAGCAGGCCCAGGATCAGCCGCTGGCGCAGGACGATCTGCTCGATGTCCATGACCTCGACACCGAACCTCGCCAGGGTGTCGAAGACCATCGAGGTCACTCCGGGCCGGTCCTTGCCGGTCAGTGTGATCAGCAGGGTGCGCGGCTGCGCGCGGTCGGTCTCCTCCAGCACGGGACGAGGTTAACGGTCCCGGCGAAGGTCAGCCCGAGCGGCCCGAGCAGGCGCCCACGAGGGCCCGGCGTGCGGCACGGTCGAGATCTCCCAGGGCGCCGCTCCGCTGTTCCATCTCGTACGACGACACCGCTCCGCCGTCCTCCGCACGGGCCAGCTCCACGATGTCGAGACACAGCACGGCTCGTTCGACGGTCTCGACCCGGCGGGCGTCGTACCCCGGCGGGAGGGGGAGTGGGCGCCGATGACGCAGGTTCATCAACAGGTCGGGGATGTCCGGCTGCCAGGAGGCCACGTCGAGCGCCACCAGACGGCCGGTGACCTCGGTGAGGGTCGTGCGCAGCGCGATCGCGGTCTCGCGTTCGTCGACCCACGGCACGCGGTCGGCGGGAAAGGCGCTCCACACCACCGTGCGCGCGTCCGAGTGGGGTACCAGGCCGACGGCGCCTGCGACGACGGCCTGCCCCGCTTCGATCGCCGCGAGGTTGAACGCCGACGGACCACCCAGCCCGACCGGATCGCCCGGCGACGGCAGGGCCAGTGAGACGGGCCCCTCCAGCCGCATCGGCAGCTCGTGCAGCTCGAGCGCGGCGCCGTCGCTCAGTCCACTGACCAGGTGGCGCGGATCGTCGCCCCGGACCGCGTCGGCCAGGTCGTCAGGCCCAACGTCGCCCGCGCGGAACGCGTCCAGCCAGGTGGCGAGAACGGCGGCGACCGGGAGCGAGCTCACACACCGAAGAGTAGGCACGGCCTGCGCCGACCGCCGCTCGAGGCCGGGTAGGTTGACGTGCGACTCCACCTGACCCCGAACGCGCCGTTGAGGTCCCATTCGTGAATGCCGTGCTCGAGCTCGCCGACGTCACCGTCAAGCGAGGTGGTGCCACCCTCCTCGACCGGGTCGACTGGGCCGTCGAGGACGACGAACGCTGGGTGATCCTGGGTCCCAACGGTGCCGGCAAGACGACCTTGATGCAGCTGTGCTCGGCCCAGATCCACCCGACCTCCGGAGTCATCGGCATCCTCGGCGAGGTCGTGGGCGCGGTCGATGTCTTCGAGCTGCGGCCTCGCATCGGCTGGACCAGCGCGGCCGTCGCAGATCGGATCCCGCGTGACGAGATCGTGCGGGACGTGGTGGTGTCGGCGTCGTACGGCGTGGTCGGGCGCTGGCGTGAGCGCTACGACGAGCTGGACCACGACCGGGCCACCGCACTGCTTCGCGAGGTGGGCGCCGGCGCACTCCTGGACCGCACCTTCGGCACGCTCAGCGAGGGCGAGCGCAAGCGGGTGCAGATCGCGCGAGCCCTGATGACCGACCCGGAGCTGCTGATCCTCGACGAGCCCGCTGCCGGGCTGGACCTCGGCGGGCGCGAGGACCTCGTCTCGACCCTGTCCTCGATCGCTCTCGACGAGTACTCGCCAGCCACGATCCTCGTCTCCCACCACGTCGAGGAGATCCCGCCGGGCTTCACCCACGCCCTGATGCTGCGCGCGGGACAGGTGGTCGCCTCGGGTCCGTTGCCGTACGTGATGAATGCCGAGCAGCTCTCGGCAACCTTCGGGATGCGCCTCGTCCTGCAGGAGGAGGACGGCCGCTACACCGCCCGTCGGGTGTCGCGTCGGCACGCCTGAGAATTGCGGGGCTATGGATAGTCTCGCCGCCATGGACTGGCTCAGCGACCACCTGTGGGCTGGATGGCTTGCCCTGGCCGTTGCGCTCGGCGCGCTCGAGCTGGTCAGCCTCGACCTGTTCCTGATCATGCTGGCCGGCGGCGCGCTGGTCGGCGCCGCCACCGCGGCCCTAGGCGGCCCGCTGGCCCTGCAGGTCGTGCTTGCCCTGATCTCCGCAGTCGCCCTCCTGGCGCTGATTCGACCCAACGTCGTCCATCGCCTGCACAAGGGCCCCACGCTGCGCACCGGGGCGGAGGCGCTGATCGGCAAACGCGCCACCGTGCTGCGCGAGCTCGCCTACGGCACGCCCGGGCGGGTGAAGATCGGCGGCGAGGAGTGGACCGCCGAACCGTACGACGAGGACGACCGCATCGAGCCCGGCGAGCTCGTCGACGTGGTCCAGATCAAGGGCGCCACGGCCTACGTGCTACGCGTTCACCGACTCGGGTCCTGACGACCCGGCCATCACTGGAGAGAGAAGGAGGGGATCGCGATGGGTGTTGCAGTCCTGGTCCTGTTCGCGCTGATCCTGGTCTTCGTCGTGCTCGTGCTCGCGAAGACGATCCGGATCATCCCGCAGGCTCGCGCCGGCATCGTGGAGCGGTTCGGCAAGTACAAGACGACCCTGCAGCCGGGGTTGAACATCGTCACGCCGTTCGTCGACCGGGTCCGCTACGTCATCGACATCCGCGAACAGGTCGTGTCGTTCCCCCCGCAGCCGGTGATCACCGAGGACAACCTGGTGGTCTCCATCGACACGGTCATCTACTTCCAGGTGACCGATCCGGTCTCGGCGACGTACGAGATCGCCAACTACATCTCCGCGGTCGAGCAGCTCACCATGACCACCCTGCGCAACATCGTCGGTGGCATGACCCTCGAGCAGACGCTGACCTCACGCGAGGAGATCAACCGCGGGCTATCCCTGGTCCTCGACGAGGCGACCGGGCGCTGGGGCATCCGCGTCGGTCGGGTGGAGATCAAGGGGATCGACCCGCCGCCGTCGATCAAGGACTCGATGGAGAAGCAGATGCGCGCCGACCGCGACAAGCGTGCGGTCATCCTCACCGCCGAGGGACAGCGTCAGTCGGCCATCCTCACGGCGGAGGGCAACAAGCAGGCCGCGATCCTCAACGCCGAAGGTGACCGCGAGGCGCTGATCCTGCGTGCCCAGGCCAACCGCGAGGCAGCGATCCTCAAGGCCCAGGGCGAGGGGCAGGCGATCCAGACGGTCTTCCAGGCCATCCACGACGGACAGCCCGACCAGGCACTCCTCGCGTACCAGTACCTCCAGATGATGCCCAAGATCGCCGAGGGCTCGGCGAACAAGGTCTGGGTCGTGCCCTCCGAGATCACCAGGGCGCTCGAGGGGCTCGGCTCCGCGGTCCACGAGGTGGCCGGCATCCCGCACAAGGTCGACGGTCCCCGCAAGCGGGTCGACATCCCCACGATCGACCCGAGCACTGCTCCGGACTCGACGCTGTCCAGTGCCCATGAAGAGGTCCAGAGGGCCATTGCAGCTGCCGAGGAGTCCGCACGCGCTGTGAGCGGCACGGATCCGTCGGCAGCCCCGCAGACGCCTCCCGCGACCGGTCCGGGTGACCCCTCAGGAGACGCGCCCGCCGGCCGGTGAGCGCCTGGGAGATCGTCGCCATCCTGCTTGCAGGTGTGGCGGCCGGAACCATCAACACGGTGGTGGGGTCGGGAACGCTGATCACGTTCCCGACCCTCCTCGCGTTCGGCATCCCCCCAGTGACCGCGAACGTCTCGAACACGATCGGACTGGTTCCGGGCTCCCTGTCGGGCGCGATCGGCTATCGCCGGGAGCTCGAGGGCCAACGGACCCGGCTGCTCCGGTTGGGGAGTGCCTCGCTCGTCGGCGGTGTCGCGGGAGCCCTGCTGCTGCTCCTGCTTCCCTCCGCGGCCTTCGACGCGATCGTGCCGGTGCTGATCGTGCTCGGCTGCCTCCTCGTGGCGCTCGGGCCGCGGATCCAGCAGCGCGTGACTGCGCGTGCCGAGGCACGGGGTGGCGTGGCCGAGCACGGTGTCTGGTGGGTGTGGCCGGCCGTTCTGGTCGCAGGCGTGTACGGCGGCTACTTCGGCGCCGCGCAGGGAGTGTTGCTGATGGCGATCCTCGGCATCGGCGTGGTCGACTCGATGCAGCGGCACAACGCCACCAAGAACGTGCTCGCGCTGATCGTCAACGGCGTCGCGGCGATCGCCTTCGTCGTGCTCGACCTCGTCGACGTCCCCGGTCTCTCCGGCGGCCACATCGACTGGCTCGTCGTACTGCTCATCGCGGTGGGTTCCACCATCGGCGGCCAGCTCGGCGCCACCGTCGGCCGCCGATTCTCACCCAACGCCCTCCGCGCGGTGATCGTGGTGGTCGGCGTCGTCGCGGTGGTCAGCTTCGTGGTCTGAGGGGCCCGCGGACGTCATACGAGGTGGTTGTCCGAGCGACCAGGACGTATGACGTTGTGGCGGGTCACGACTCCTGGAGCTCGAGGACCCCGGTCACCACGGCGGCAAGCCCAGCGGCCGCCAGCAGCAGGCCGGTCTTCTTGGGCACGGCACCGGAAGCCGCGGTGACGACCCCGGTGGCGGCGTCCGCGCCGTCCACGGCCACACCGAGCTGCACGAGCCGCCGACGCGTGTCGCCGGAGGAGGCCAGCGTGATCGCTCCCAGCGCGATCTCGCGCGACCCGAACATCCGGCCCATGTAGGACAGCTGCGGGTTTGCCTTCGGATCGAGGAGGAAGAGCCGTGCGGTGAGCGACGGAGACAGCAGCGAGAGGGCGCCGATGGCGACGCGTCCGTAGGCGAGTCCGGTGATGTTGTCCATGGAGGGCAGGCTAGCGGCTCACCCGGGCGGGTCGGCCAGCCGATCTCAGTCGACGTACGCCGTCAACCACCGCTGGAGCTCGTCGTACACCTTCGTGCGCGCCGGCTCGGGGGAGAGCACCGCGTCGTGGACGGCCCCGTGCACCTGCGCGATGGTGACGTGCCGGGACAGCTGAGCCGCCCGGCGTCGCATCCGCTCCACGTCGAGCACCACGTCGGTGCACATCAGGTCCGGGTCGTCCACGGACGTCGGTCGCCCCGAGCGGTCGGACGTGATCATCAGGACGGGGGACTCGATCTCCAGTCCCCGGGCGATGCGTGCCTGCCCGGTGCGGATCGCGCGGATCCATCCGGCGTACACCGGATAGGACGCCAGCGGCTTCCATCCGAGGTCGAAGTCCCACTCGCCGAGGTGGTCCCGGTGCAGGCTCCGGGCATAGACGCCGCTGACCTCCCGCGGCACCTCCCGCATGGGGTACAGGGCACCGAGCCGGTGGATGACCGGCAGCGCCATCAGCCGGGTGAAGGCATCACCGTGCATGTCGATCCACGGAGCGTTGAGGAACACGCCGGCAGTGGTGAGGCCTCGGTCGTGCAGCCACAGCGGGACGGTCAGGCCACCGGTCGAGTGCGCGGAGAGGACGAGATGGTCGTGGTCCTCGGCCACGAGCGCGTGGGCGAGGTCGAGCTCCTCGTAGTAGGAGCGCAGGTCGGCCACGTAGTTCGCCGTCTGGTGTGGCCGCAGCGAGCGGCCGTACTTGCGCAGGTCGAGGGCGTAGAAGTCATAGCCGTTGCCGACCCAGAAGTCGGCCATCCCGGTCTGGAAGAAGTAGTCGGCGAAGCCGTGCACGTGGAGCACCGCCTTGCGCGTGCCCGGCTCCGCGGGTCGGTGGACGACGGTGGCGACGACCTCGCCCTCGTCGTCGGACCGCAGCGGCAGCGTCAGCGAGGTGTACGGCGACCCCAGCACGTCGTCCACCCAGGAGGAGACCGGCTCGTTCACGTCGGGCACCCGCCGATCCTGTCACGCACCGAGGATCAGCGAGGCACGTCACTTGTCGGCGTTGGTGACCGGCTCCACGATCGCGTCGCTCGCCTCCGCCTCCGCGTCGTCCGGCTGCGCACCCGGGGCACCGAGATCCGCACCCTGGCGCACGAGCTCCTCGATCTTCTTGCCGCACTCGGCGTCGACGTTCCTCCAGTACTCGAAGGCCCGCTCGAGCACGTCGCCCTCGACGCCGCCGAGCAGGTGCCCAGCGACCGTCTTGACGAACGCCGCACGCTGCTCGTCGTTCCAGACCTCGCGCACCAGCGTGCCCGGCTGTGAGAAGTCGTCGTCGTCGGGGCGCAGGGTGTAGGCCTGACGCACCATCACGCCGTCGGTCTCCCAGCTCTCGTCGACCTCGCCCACCTCGTCGGCGTAGCCGCGGCCGAAGGAGTTCGGCGCGTAGACCGGGTCGTCACCGCGGTGCTCGTAGGCCATGGCGCCGTCCTGGGTGTAGGTGTTCACGTCGACGTGCGGACGGTTGACCGGAAGCTGCAGGTAGTTCGGCCCGATCCGGTGGCGGTGCGTGTCGGAGTAGGCGAACGCACGACCGAGCAGCATCTTGTCCGGGCTGAAGCCGATCCCGGGGACGATCGCGCTGGGCTCGAACGCGGCCTGCTCGATCTCCGCGAAGAAGTTCTCCGGGTTCCGGTTCAGCGTCATCGTGCCGACCTTGATCAGCGGGTAGTCGCTGTGTGGCCAGACCTTGGTGAGGTCGAACGGATTGATCCGGTAGGTCTTCGCGTCCTCGTAGGGCATCGCCTGGATCGACAGCGTCCAGCTCGGGAAGTCGCGCTGCGCGATCGAGTCGTAGAGGTCGCGACGGTGGAAGTCGGCGTCCTCGCCGGCGATCCTGGTGGCGTCGTCGTCGGTGAGCCCCTCGACGCCCTGGTTGCTGTGGAAGTGGTACTTGACCCAGTGCTTCTCGCCGGCCTCGTTGACCCACAGGTAGGTGTGCGAGCCGTAGCCGTTCATGTGGCGGTAGCTCTTCGGGATGCCGCGGTCACCCATCAGGTAGGTCACCTGGTGGGCCGACTCCGGGTTGAGGCTCCAGAAGTCCCACTGCATGTTGTTGTCGCGCAGCCCGTTGCCGCCGCGGCGCTTCTGCGAACGGATGAAGTGCGGGAACTTCATCGTGTCGCGGACGAAGAAGACCGGGGTGTTGTTGCCGACGAGGTCGTAGTTGCCCTCGGTCGTGTAGAACTTCAGCGCGAAGCCGCGCGGGTCACGCCACGTGTCGGGCGAGCCCTGCTCGCCGGCGACGGTCGAGAACCGCGCGAGCATCTCGGTCTTCACACCGGGCTGGAAGAGCGCCGCCCTGGTGTAGCGCGACACGTCCTCGGTGGTCTCGAACTCACCGAACGCCCCCGAACCCTTGGCGTGCACGTTGCGCTCCGGGACACGCTCCCGGTTGAAGTGCGCCATCTGGTTCAGGAAGTGGACGTCGTGGAGCACGATCGGCCCGTCCGGACCGATCGTCAGCGAGTTCCGGTCGCTGGGCGCCGGAGCTCCGGTGTCCGTCGTCGAGCCGACGGTGGCCTCGGACGAGGGAGCGGACGCGATCGAGGTGCCGTCGTTCGGCTGTGGCAAGTCAGTCATGGCTCACTCCTTGAAGGTTGCTGCACGTGTGTGTCGTACCCGGAAGGGGACTCCGCACACAGAGCGCGACTGCTCTGGCAGCGGGCTCCCCGGGTCGCGGTGCAGGCCTCCGACACAAGCAGTCAGTCTGGAACGAGTCAAGACTGGACCCGCGATCAGTGCTGGTAGGTGCCCTTGACGATCGCCCGGCCGGCGGTCTTGAACGCCAGGTTGAAGCTGACCACCGCGGGGGAGGCGTCGGAGTCGACCCCGAGCGACTCCTCCTTCACCGCGTGCACCACGAAGTAGTAGCGGTGCACCTGGTCGCCCTCCGGGGGAGCAGCGCCCATGAACGCCTTCGAGCCCCCGTCGTTGCGGCACATGAACGCGTTGCCGGGCAGGTCGGCGCCGTCGGCGCCTGCGCCCGCATCGAGCGAGGTCACGTCCGCGGGCAGGTCGACCAGCACCCAGTGCCAGAACCCGGACGGGGTCGGCGCATCGGGGTCGAAGCAGGTCACCGTGAAGCTCTTGGTGCCTTCGGGCACGTCGCTCCACGACAGCTGGGGCGAAGAGTCGCCTCCGGAGTTGACCTGGTCGTCCTTCAGTGGCTGGCCGTCGGTGACGTCCTCGCTGGTGACGCGCGAAGCTCGGCACCGTCGGGAGCAGCTCGTAGGGATCTGGGTGGACTGGGCGTTCGAGACTCATGCTCGGGAGGCTAGTCCGAGGGCTGGGAGGGCGAAACCTCGCCGACGCGGGAGGTGGACACAATGGACGGGTGGACACGCACCCTCAACTGCCCGGCGATCGCCCCACCTACCCGGTCGGCCTCCGCCTCGCGGGACGCAAGGTGCTGGTCGTGGGCGGCGGGAACGTGGCCCAGCGACGGGTGCCCACGCTGATCGCCGCCGGTGCCGACGTGCACCTCGTCTCGCCGGAGGTGACCCCCGCGATCGAGGGCCAGGTCGGGTCCGGCGAGGTGCACTGGCTCGAGCGTGGCTTCGAGGACCACGATCTCGACGGCGCTTGGTACGTCATGGCCGCGACCGACGACCCGGCCGTCAACGCGCGGGTGAGCGAGCTCGCCGAGCAGCAGCGCATCTTCTGCGTCCGGGCCGACGACGCGGATGCCGCCACGGCCTTCACGCCGGCCGTCGGTCGGCACGCCGGCGACACGGTGGCAGTCATGGGCAGCTCGGCCGCCGACCGGGACCCGCGACGGCACGCCTCCCTGCGCGACGAGATCGTCACGGCCCTGCGTGAGGGCTCCCTGGCCGCCAAGCACCACCGCGACCACGGCCCCGGCGTCGTGCTCGTGGGTGGCGGCCCCGGCGACCCCGAGCTCATCTCGGTTGCTGGTCGCAAGGCGCTGATGGAGGCCGATGTCGTCGTGGCCGACCGTCTGGCGCCGCGCGAGCTGCTCGCGGAGCTTCCGGCCGACACCGAGATCGTCGACGTCGCCAAGCTGCCACGCGGCCGCTCGGCGCAGCAGGAGCAGATCAACCGGGTCATCGTGGAGGCCGCGCTCGCGGGGAAGAGAGTCGCCCGGTTCAAGGGCGGCGACAACTTCGTCTTCGGTCGCGGCTACGAGGAGGTCATCGCCTGCCAGGAGGCGGGCGTCCCGGTGACCGTCATCCCGGGCATCAGCAGCCCGCTGGGCGTGCCGGCCGTGGCCGGCATCCCCGTCACCCACCGCGGAGTCACCCACGACCTCGTCATCGTCTCCGGCCACCTGCCGCCCGGGCATCCCGACTCGCTGGTGCGGTGGGGTGCGCTCGCCAGCCTCCGCGGCACGATCGTGCTGATGATGGCCGTCGAGAACGCTCCGCTGATCGCGGAGGTGCTGCTGCGCGGCGGGCGCGACGCCCTCACCCCGGTGGCGGTGGTGTGCGACGGGACCATGCCGACCGAACGGACGGTGCTGAGCACGCTGGGGGACCTGGCGAAGGACCTGGTCGAGCACCGGGTGCAGCCGCCGGCGATCATCGTCGTCGGCGAGGTGGTGAGGGTGGCCCGGCCGGACCACTTCGGACCCTCCGCCGGAACCGCTGCCGGAATCAGCTGAGCCGTGGCGACGTACGTCGAGATCGACGACCCGCGCGACCCGCGCCTCGCCGACTACCGCGACCTGCGCGACGTGCAGCTGCGCCAGTCCCTCGAGGCCGAGCACGGCCTGTTCATCGCCGAGGGCGAGAAGGTCGTACGCCGCGCCGCCGAAGCCGGCTACCCGGTCCGGTCCTTCCTGATGGCATCCCGCTGGCTCGACGGGCTGGCAGACGTCCTCGACAGCACCGACGCTGAGTGCTTCGTCGTGTCGGAGGCTCTGGCCGAGCAGGTCACCGGCTTCCACGTGCACCGAGGTGCGCTGGCGTCCCTCGCCCGGACGTCGTTGCCCTCCGTCGACGAGGTCCTCGCGGGTGCGCGCACCGTGGTGGTCTGCGAGGACGTCGTCGACCACACCAACGTCGGGGCGATCTTCCGCTCCGCAGCGGCCCTGGGCGTCGACGCCGTCCTGCTGGCACCCCGCTGCGCCGACCCGCTCTACCGACGCTCGGTGAAGGTGGCGATGGGGGCCGTGTTCGCGCTGCCCTGGTCTCGCTTGCCGGACTGGTACGACGCGATGCCCGACCTCGAGCGCCGCGGGTTCCCCACCGTCGCCCTGACGCTGGCAGCGGATGCTGACCCGATCGAGGAGGCGGTGTCCGGACTAGACAGGTTGGCCCTGATTGTCGGGTCGGAAGGTCACGGTTTGTCCCAGCGCTGGGAACGGTCGTCCACGCGGCGTGCAGTGATCCCGATGCGACCCGGTATCGACTCGCTCAACGTCGCGGCGGCGACGGCAGTGGCGTGCTATGTGGCGGCTGGCCGACGAATCGCCGCACAACCCTGAGATACCTCCTATTGTGTGCCCGTGGGGTGGGAGGAAGAACCAGAGCAGAGCGACGCCGCGGGCCTCGTGGCGCAGGTCTCCGACTACGCCATCATCGGCCTGGATCCGCAGGGCACCATCACCACCTGGAACCTGGGTGCCGAGAAGCTCAAGGGCTACACCGCCCGCGAGGCCATCGGGCGCAGCTTCGCCATGTTCTACCCCGAGGAGGACCGCCGTGCCGGACTGCCGCTGGACCTGCTGCTCGAGGCCCATGACGCAGGGACGCGTCGAGCACACCGGCTGGCGGGTCCGCAAGGACGGCACCAGGTTCTGGGGCGACGTGGTCATCACCGCCCTCCACGACGAGCAGGGCAACCACACCGGTTTCGTGAAGGTCACCCGCGACCTGACCGAGCAGCACGAGCTCGAGGAGGCGCTTCGCTCGAGCGAGGAGCGGCTACGGCTCCTGGTGGGCCAGGTCGCCGACTACGCCATCATCGCGCTCGACCCCCAGGGGATCATCGAGTCCTGGAACCTCGGCGCCGAACGGGTCAAGGGCTACACCGCCGAGGAGGCCATCGGCCGCAGCTTCACGATGTTCTACACCGACGAGGACCGCCGGCGGGGTCTGCCGCTGCGACTGCTCGCCGAGGCCGTCGACCAGGGACGCGTCGAGCACACCGGCTGGCGGGTCCGCAAGGACGGCACCCGGTTCTGGGGCGACGTGGTCATCACCGCCCTCCACGACGAGCAGGGCAACCACACCGGCTACGCCAAGGTCACCCGCGACCTGACCGAGCAGCACGAGCTCGAGGAGAGCGCTCCGCCTGAGCGAGGAGCGCATGCGGCTCCTGGTCGGCCAGGTCGCCGACTACGCCATCATCGCGCTCGACCCCCAGGGGATCATCGAGACCTGGAACCTCGGCGCCGAACGGGTCAAGGGCTACACCGCCGACGAGGCGATCGGCCGCAGCTTCGCGATGTTCTACACCGAGGAGGACCGGAAGGCCGGGCTACCGCTGCGACTGCTCACCGATGCCCGCCGCACCGGTCGGGTCGAGCACAGCGGCTGGCGCGTCCGCAAGGACGGCTCACGGTTCTGGGGTGATGTGGTGATCACCGCCCTCCACGACGCGAAGGGCAGGATCACCGGCTACGCCAAGGTCACCCGCGACCGCACCGACCTCAAGGCGCTCGAGGACGCCCAGGACGCGTTCTACGCCACCTTCAACCATGACTTCCGCACCCCCGTGACCGCGATCAAGGGTTTCGTCGACGCCATCCGCGACGCCGACGACGCGACCAGGTCGATGCTCATCGACAAGGTCGAGTCCAGCGCCGACCGCCTGATGGGCATGGTGGAAGGACTCGTGGAGTTCGCCACCCAGCGGGCCGGCCACGCCTCGCTCGTCCTGGCTGACATCGACCTGGCGCAGGTCGCCCGCAGCGCGGTCGCCGACCTCTCCCGCCACTACGACCCCGCACGGGTCCATGTCGCCGACACCTTCGCGCTGGCCACCGCCAACGGGGTCGCCATGCACCGCGTCGTGACGAACCTGGTCGTCAACGCCCTGAAGTACTCAGCGCCGGACTCACCGGTGGACATCGAGTTCAGCCGGGCCCGCGCAGGGCACGTGCGCATGACCGTCACCGACGAGGGACGGGGCATCGACCCGGGCGACATCGGCTCGATCTTCGATGAGTTCTTCCGTGGGCGGCTGGCCGAGGAAGACGGCGGCAGCGGACTGGGCCTGGCGAGTGTCCGGGAGCTCCTGCACCAGCAGCACGGCACCGTCTCGATCGAGAGCGAGGTCGGGGTGGGCACGACGGTGACCGTGGAGCTGCCCTCGCACGCGACCCTCCGGCCGCCGGCGCCGGCTCAGCGCTCCGCTTCTCCGGACCCGTCCGCGACCTCGTCCACCGGCGGGGACGAGAGCCCGTCCGGGTCGTCGTCGGCCGCACCGACCGGCCACTGCCCCGGGTAGCTGTCGGCCGCGGCCTCCATCTGCTTGCGCAGCTTCTTGCGGGAGCGGTTGTTCAGCCGGTCACCGAACACCGTGCCGTAGGTGTGGTCGGCCTCGTGCTGCAGGCACCGCGCCAGCAGGCCGCTGCCCTCGTAGGCGACGTCGGCCCCCTCCAGGTCGGCGCCGACCACGCGGGCGTGGTCGGGCCGCGCGCACTCCACGAAGGCGCCCGGGTAGGACAGGCACCCTTCCTCCGAGTCGTCGAGCTGCCGTTCCTTGCCCTCAGGCAGCTCGAGGATCGGGTTGCACACCACGCCGCGGTGGATGGTCCCGGAGTCGTCGGGGCAGTCGAACACGAAGACCGCCAGGTCGACCCCGATCTGGCAGGCAGCCAGGCCGACGCCGTCGGCGGCGTACATCGTGGCGACCATGTCCGCGACGAGCGAGCGCAGCTCGTCGTCGTACGACGTGACCGGGCGCGCCCGGCGGTGCATCACCTCGGTGCCCCAGCGCGTGACGGGGCGGATCGTGCCGCCGCCAGGAAGCTCGGCCGAGTCGGGGGAGACGGGCAGCGGGTCGCCTGCCGGTGGGGAAGCAGGGTCGGGGCTCGCCATGCGGCGAATCCTAGATGCGCCTGCGTGAGGCGCGACACGTGGACGCAGTGTGGCGCTGCGTGTAACTCACAGTTACATTTCATGTCATGTCTTCGAACTCAGCGCAGCGCGAGACCCAGAAGCTGCCGTGGAGCCTGTTGCGGGCCGGCGGTCGGCACGGGCTCTCCGACAGCGAGACGCGCGACCCCATCGGGCTCGCCGTGCTCGCCCTCAACAAGCTCGCCTCCAGCGACCTCCTCGACACGCTCGGACTCCGCAAGGCCAGCGAGAGAGGCGTCTACCGCGTGACCAGTGCGGGCTTCCGCACCGTCGGCAACGTCGGTCGCACGTTCGCCCGGGCCGGCAAGGCCACGCGCGGCAACCGGGTCCCGGCTGCCAAGAACAGGGGTCTGTTCGACCTGACGCCCGGCGAGGACGAGCAGATGCTGGCCGACGTGGTCGGCGAGTTCGCCGAGGAGATGGTGCGACCCGCAGCGGCCGACGCCAACGAGGCCTGCGCCGCTCCCGAGGACCTGCTCAAGGCCTCGCTCGAGATCGGCCTGCCGATCCTCGGGGTCCCCGAGGACCTCGGCGGCATCGCGACCGAGCGCTCCGCCGTGGCCGGCGCGCTCGTCCACGAGGCGCTGGCCAAGGGCGACATGGGCCTGGCGGTGTCCCTGCTGTCGCCCGGAGCCGTCGCCACGGCACTGTCGCTGTGGGGCACCGACGAGCAGCAGTCCACCTACCTGCCGGCGTTCACCGGTGACGAGGTCCCGGCCGCGACGCTGGCCCTCGCCGAGCCCGCTGCCCTGTTCGACCCGGCAGCGCCCGCGACCACCGCCGAGGCCTCGGGCGACGGCTTCGTCCTCAACGGCGTGAAGTCCGGCGTGGTCCGCGGCGCCGATGCCGAGCTGTTCGTCGTCGGCGCGCAGCTCGACGGCAAGCCGCAGCTCTTCCTCGTCGAGTCGAAGACCGACGGCATCACCATCGAGTCCGACCCGTCGATGGGGCTGCGCGCAGCCAGCCTGTCGCGCCTGGTGCTCGAGGACGTGCAGGTCGAGAAGATCGCCCTGCTGGGTGACGCCGACGACTACCTCGACTGCGTCCGGTTCTCGCGCCTGGCGTGGTGCGCGCTCGCGGTCGGTACGGCGCAGGCCGTGCTCGACTACGTGACGCCGTACGTCAAGGAGCGCGAGGCGTTCGGAGAGCCCGTCGCCCACCGCCAGTCGGTGGCGTTCATGGTCGCGAACATCGCGATCGAGCTGCAGGGCATGCGGCTGGTCACCTGGAAGGCCGCCGGTCGGGTCGCGCAGGGCAAGCCGGCCGACCGCGAGATCGCACTGGCCCGCCGGCTCTGCGCCGAGCGCGGCATGCAGATCGGCAACGACGGCGTCCAGCTGCTCGGGGGACACGGCTTCGTCAAGGAGCACCCCGTGGAGCGCTGGTACCGCGACCTGCGAGCCATCGGCCTGATGGAAGGAGCAGTCCTCGTCTGAGGGCGACCCGCCATGATCAATCTCGAGACCCCCAAGAAGATCCGCCCGCTCGTCGAGCAGGCCCACCAGGTCGCGATGAACATGCTGCGACCGATCTCGCGCAAGTACGACGAGGCCGAGCACGAGTACCCCAAGGAGCTCGACATGCTCGCCGCGATGATCGACGGCATCAGCGAGTCCGGGGCCACCGGGGGGCCGGTGCCACCGGCGTCCGCCGCGACGAGAAGGACGAGACGAGAAGAAGGGCAACAAGAACGGCGCCAACCTCGCGTCCGTGCTCTCGGTCATGGAGATGTGCTGGGGCGACGTGGGCCTGCTGCTCTCGATGCCCCGTCAGGGCCTCGGCAACTCCGCGATCGCGTCGGTCGCCAACGACGAGCAGCTGGAGCGGTTCGCGGGCACCTGGGCGGCGATGGCCATCACCGAGCCCGGCACCGGGTCGGACTCCGCCAACATCAAGACCACCGCACGCAAGGACGGCGACGAGTACGTCCTCAACGGCGAGAAGATCTTCGTCACCTCCGGCGAGCGGGCCGACAGCGTCGTGGTGTGGGCGACGCTCGACAAGAGCCTGGGCCGCGCGGCGATCAAGTCGTTCGTCGTCCCGAAGGGCACCCCGGGCATGCGGGTGGAGCGGCTCGAGCACAAGCTCGGCATCCGCGCCTCCGACACCGCGGTGATCATCTTCGAGGACTGCCGCGTCCCGGCCGAGAACCTGCTCGGCTACGCCGACATCGACACCAAGCAGGGCTTCGCCGGCGCGATGGCGACCTTCGACAACACCCGGCCGCTGGTGGCCGCGATGGCCGTCGGCTGCGCCCGGGCCTCGCTGGACCTGACCCGCGAGATCCTCGAGGACGCCGGCGTCGTCATCGACTACGACAGGCCGGCGTAACCCAGCCGGCCTCCGCCGCGACCTTCCTCCAGCTGGAGGCCGACTGGGAGGCGGCGTACCTGCTCACCCTGCAGTCGGCGTGGATGGCCGACAACCGCGAGCCGAACTCGATGGAGGCCTCGATGGCCAAGGCCAAGGCCGGTCGGATGGGCTCCGACGTCACCCTGCGCTGCGTCGAGCTCGCCGGCACCCTCGGCTACAGCGAGACCGAGCTGCTGGAGAAGTGGGCCCGCGACTCCAAGATCCTCGACATCTTCGAGGGCACCCAGCAGATCCAGCAGCTGATCGTGGCCCGCCGGCTGCTGGGGCTGACCTCAGCCGAACTGAAGTAG
>CAVRQA010000021.1:0-75696 GCA_963723255.1 uncultured Actinomycetota bacterium | reverse complement strand
CGGACGCGCCGGCCTGGGCCATCGGCGACCAGTTCTCCAGCTCGGCCATCACCAGCGGGTGCTGGTCGACGCACACCACGAGCAGGTCGCCACGGTTGGCACGGCTCATCGCGTGGTGCACGGCCTCGATCTCGTCGAGGATCACCTCGAGCTGCTTGCAGCGGACGCCGTCGTCCATGGCCCGGCGTACGCCCTCGGCCACCAGGGCCGAGGTCTCGCCGCGCACGCGTCGGCGCAGGGCGTCGTCCTCGCGGACGATCACCACGTCGAAGTGCTGGGCGGCGATCTCGCCGAGCTCGCGCATGTCCTCGTCGCGCCGGTCGCCGGCGGTGGCGATGACGCCGATGCGGGACGGCTTGCCGAGCTCGCTGCCCGAGTCGAGGCTCTCGCCGACGCGGTCCACGAAGTCGCCGAGCATCCTCATGCCCGGCGCGTTGTGGCAGTAGTCGACGATCACGTTGACCCCGTTGACCTCGATCTCGTTGAGGCGGCCGGGGGAGAGGTAGTAGTTCGTCGAGAAGGTGCGCAGCCCCTGCCGGATGTCGTGCAGCGGAGCGCCGGCGGCGAACGCCGCCGCGGCCGCGGCGAGCGCGTTCTGCACGTTCATCCGGGCCCGGCCGGAGAACGTCGCCGGCAGCAGGTGGGTGAAGGCGAGCTGCATGTCCCGCGCACCGTGGCGTACGACGATCATCTCGCCGCGCTCGGTCGGCTGGAGCACCAGCGCCTTGCCGCCCCGGCGGCAGTGGGCGTCGATCATGTCGCGCTCCTCCGAGCCGGGCTCGGCCATCGAGAACCACACCACCTGGCCCGAGCACCGGCGGCGCATCTCGCGCACCAGCGGGTCGTCGGCGTTCAGCACGGCGTGCCCGTCGCGGGGCACCGCCTCGACCAGGACCGCCTTGACGTCGGCGAGCTGCTCGACGGTGTCGATGCCGCGCAGGCCGAGGTGGTCGGGCTGCACGTTGAGCACGACGGCGACGTCGTTGCGCTCGTAGCCGAGGCCCTCGCGCAGGATGCCGCCGCGCGCCACCTCGAAGACCGCGAAGTCGACGCGGGGGTTCTGCAGCACCATCCGGGCGCTGCGCGGACCCGAGGCGTCGGCCCGGATCAGCAGCCGCTCGTCGATGACCACGCCGTCGGTCGAGGTCATCCCGACCTTGCGGCCCATGCCCTTGAAGATGTGGCTGATCATCCGGCTCGTGGTCGTCTTGCCGTTGGTGCCGGTCACGGCCACGATCGGGATCCGGCTGGGCGCGCCGGGCGGGAACAGCATGTCGACGACCGGCTTGGCGATGAACTGCGGCTCACCGATGGTCGGGTGGGTGTGCATCCGGAAGCCGGGCGCCGCGTTGACCTCGCAGATCGCGCCGCCGGTCTCGCGCACCGGCTGGGTGATGTCGGGGCAGATGAAGTCGATGCCGGCGATGTCCAGCCCGACCATCCGGGCCGCCTCCTCGGCGATCTCGGCGTTCTCGGGGTGGGCCTCGAAGGTGCGGTCGATGGAGATGCCACCGGTCGACATGTTGCCGGTGAGCGCGAGCTTGACCATCTCGCCCTCGGCGGGCACCGAGTCGAGGGTGTGCCCCTGGTCGGCGAGCACCTCCTCGGCGGCGGCGTCGACCTTGATGCGGGTCAGGATCTTCTCGTGGCCCACGCCGCGGCGGGGGTCGGCGTTGGTGAGGTCGACCAGCGCCTGCACCGTGCTGGTGCCGTCACCGATGACGTGCGCCGGCACCCGCTCGGCGATCGCGGCCACCCTGCCGTCGATGATCAGGCAGCGGTAGTCCTTGCCGGTGATGAACGACTCGACGATCACCCAGCCGCGTCGCGACTGGTCCTTGGCGATCGGGAAGGCCTCGCGCACGTCGTCCTCGTCCTGCAGGTCGAGGCAGACCCCGCGGCCGTGGTTGCCGTCGAGCGGCTTCACGACCACCGGGAAGCCGATCCGCCTGGCGACGGTGGCCGCCTGGTCCGCCGTACGCACGGACTCCTGCTTGGGCACCGGCAGCCCGGCGGCGCCGAGCAGCCGGGTGGTGAGGTCCTTGTCGGAGGCGATGTCGACGGCGATCGAGCTGGTCTCCGAGGTCATCGTGGCGCGGATGCGCTTGGCGTGGACGCCCTGGCCGAGCTGCACCAGCGAGTGCTTGTTGAGCCGGATCCACGGGATGTCGCGGGAGACCGCCTCGTCGATGATCGCCTGCGTGGAGGGGCCGAAGGCGGTGCGCTGCGCGCGCAGGATGAACGCGTCGAGCTCCTCCTCGAAGTCGAAGTCGGGGTCGGCCTCGACGAGGTGGTTGACCAGGCGTACGGCGAGCCGGCCGGCCTCGAGCCCGACCTGCTCGTCGACGTACCCGTAGATGATGTTGTAGCGGCCCTTCTGGCCCTTGACCTGCCGCGTCTTGCCGCGCCGGATGTCGTGGCCGACGACCTGCTGCAGCGCGAGCGCGACGTGCTCGGCGACGTGGCCGAGCCAGGTGCCCTCGTTGAGCCGCTCGACGAAGCCGCCGCGGCGGCCGCGGGAGCAGGAGTGCTCGCGCAGCCCGGGCAGCGCCTCGAGCAGGTGCTCGGTGAAGCCGGGGATCGTGTTGGTGGGGTACTCCTCGAGCACGCCGAGGTCGACGACGAGGTGGATCGCCTTGTCGTAGGACCAGACGTTGGCGCCGCGGTAGACCCGCGTCTCGATGATCGCCAGGTCGGCGGTCGGGCGGCCGCCCGAGCTCACGGCGGTCGTCCGGGGTCCTCGCGTCGTTCACGCTGTCGGTCACTGGGCGGCTCCTCTGCTTCGTCGTGCGATGCGGCGGCGCAGCACCGAGGGCGAGACGTCCCCGGCGGCGATGTCTCGCGCCATCTTGCGCAGATCACGGTTGGCGATGGCCAATTCGTCGGCCTCGTCGGGATCCGCCACGGGCGCGGGGGCACCAGCGTGCGGGCGGTCAGGTCGAACTCGGAGCCGGCGGGCAGCACGTGCAGCACCACCCCCGAGGCGAGGATCGGCCGGCGCTCCTTGGCCTCGTGGGCGTTGGTGACCATCTGGCGGCCGTCGAACAGCGTCACCGAGCCGCGGCCGACCACCCGCAGCACCTCGCCCTCCTCGGTGCGGCTGATCACCGCGGCGGTGTCCTCGTCGACGCCCATGCCGAGCAGCTGCGGGCTCTGCGAGACGATCATCAGCAGCCGGCCGTAGCGGTTGCGCTGGGCGAAGTGCTGGTCGATCACGCAGTTCTCGACCAGGCCCAGCCCGGCGGCGACCTGGGTCATCCGCTGCTTGGGTGTCGACCCGCCGGGGCCGAAGGCGACCATGTGCGAGGACTGGATGCTCGCGCCGGCCGAGGTGCCGCCGATGGTGACGCCGCGGCCGCGGGCCTCGACGATGGCCTCGCCGAACGGCGTCCCGGCGATCACGGTGGACAGCTTGAGCTGGTTGCCGCCGGTCATGAAGATGCCGGTCGCGCGGTCGAGCTCGGCACCAGGTCGGCCGACGGCGCCTCGGCGCGGTCCTGCGGGCGGACGCCGTACACCTCGGCGGCGCCCAGCCGCTGGAAGACGCGGCGTAGACCTCGACGATCTCGGGCCCGAGCGAGGACGCGGTCGGGATCACCGCGATGCGGGCGTCCGCGCCGCCGGCGCGCTCGACGAACTCGCCCAGGACGGTGCGCTTGCCGAGCTTGTCCTCGGCCCCGCCGATGACGAGCAGGTCACCGTCGCCGCTCCGGTTCGACCGTGGGCACCGAATGGCATGACAGGAAGCCTAAGGGGTGGGAGATTGGCTCAGGTGAGCCCATCTTCGCCCGATTCGTCCTCGGGTCGACGCGTCCTCCTGGTCATGCGCCACGGCAAGGCCGAGCCGTTCGCCGCCGAGGACCACCTGCGCCGGCTCACCGAGCGCGGCGCCCGCGAGGCCCACGGCGCGGGGGAGTGGCTGGCCGACCAGGGGCTGGTCCCGACCCACGCGCTCGTGTCCTCCGCGGTCCGCGCCCAGGACACCTGGGCGAGTCTCGCGGGCGTCACCGGCACCCGCATCGAGCCGGTGGTCGACGACGCCCTCTACACCGCCGGCCCGGACACCGCCCTGGACCTCCTCCGCGCGCGCCGGAGGACGCCGAGGTGGTGCTGTACGTCGGCCACAACCCGACCGCCGCCTCGCTCGCCCACCTGCTCGACGACGGCGACCCCGACCCCGAGGCGTTCCGGCGATCAGCGCCGGCTTCCCGACCGCGGCCATGGCGGTGCTCGACGTCCCCGTCCCCTGGGCCGAGCTCGACCCGCGACCGCCCGGTCGACTTCCACCCGGCGGCCTGGGCTGGTCGCGCCGGCTCATGGCGCTGCGAGCGGTCGACGACGCCAGGCCATGCAGTCCGACGCAGCGCGCTCGCACGTCACGCGAGCTGCGAGTCACGGCTCGCGCATCGCGACCGGCCGGTCAGACGCGGCGGTGCTCGGGCGGTGGTGATGCCGTCCTCGGCGTCGGCGGCGACGACCTCCTCGCGGCTGATCCCGAGCAGGTAGAGGACGGCGTCCATGTAGGGCACGTTCACGGCCGCGTGGGCGGCCTCCTGGACGACCGGCTTGGCGTTGAAGGCGATGCCGAGGCCGGCGGCGTTGAGCATGTCGAGGTCGTTGGCGCCGTCGCCGATCGCGATCGTGGCGGCTCGGCAACGCCGCTCTCGCGGGCGAACCGGCGCAGGGCGTCCGCCTTGCCGGCCCGGTCGACGATCTCGCCGACCACCCGGCCGGTGAGCCGGCCGTCGACGATCTCGAGCTCGTTGGCCAGCGCGAAGTCGATGCCGAGGTCGGCGGCGAGCCGGTCGGTCAGCTGGGAGAACCCGCCGCTGACGATGGCGAACCGGTAGCCGAGCCGCTTGAGCACGCGCACGGTGGTGCGGGCGCCGGGGGCGAGCTCCAGGTCGTCGTACACCTGGTCGAGCGCGGAGGCGTCGAGCCCCTCCAGCAGGGCGACCCGGTCCCGCAGGCTCTCGGCGAAGTCGAGCTCGCCGCGCATCGCCTGCTCGGTGACCCGCGCGACCTCGTCCTCGCAGCCGGCGTGGGCGGCGAGCATCTCGATGACCTCGCCCTGGATCAGCGTGGAGTCGACGTCCATCACGATCAGCCGCATGCCGCGGCGCAGCAGGTTGGCCGGCTGCACGGCGATGTCGACGCCCTGCTCGGCGGCCTCGCGGGCCAGGATGTCGCGCAGCTTGTCGGGGTCGACGCCGGAGACGTGCAGGTCGATCGCGGTGATCGGGTAGCGCGCCATCCGCTCGATGCGGTCGATGTTGGCGCCGGTGTCCGCGATCCGGCCGGCGATGGCGGCGACGGCGGCGACTTCAGCGGGGTGCCGAGCACGGTGACGTGGCTGCGGCCCTCGGGCCGCGGCCGGTTGTCGCCGGAGCCCCGGTCGACCTCGAGGGTCATGCCGAGGTCGTCGGCGACCCGCTCCATCGCGGCGCGCAGCGGCTTCCAGTCGCGGGGCGAGCTGACCAGCAGGCCGAGGATCAGCCGCCGGCGCAGCACGATCTGCTCGATGTCGATCACCTCGACGCCGAACCTCGCCAGGGTGTCGAAGACCAGCGAGGTCACGCCGGGCCGGTCCTTGCCGGTCAGCGTGATCAGCAGGGTGCGCGGCTGCTCGCGGTCGGTCTCGTCCAGCACGGGACGAGGTTAGCGGTCCCGGCGACGGTCAGCCCGAGCGGCCCGAGCAGGCGCCGACCAGGGCCCGGCGGGCGGCGCGGTCGAGGTCGGCCAGGGCGCCGCGCCGCTGGTCCATCTCGTACGCCGACACCGCTCCGCCGTCGTCCGCACGGGCCAGCTCCACGATCTCGAGGCACAGCACGGCCCGCTCGACGGTCTCGACCCGGCGGGCGTCGTACCCGGCGGGAGCGGCAGCGGCGGCCGGTGCCGCAGGTTCAGCAGCAGGTCGGGGATCTCCGGCTGCCACGAGGCGACGTCGAGGTCGACCAGGCGCCGGGTCACCTCGGCCAGGGTCGTGCGCAGCTCGATCGCGGTCTCGCGCTCGTCGACCCACGGCACGCGGTCGGCGGGGTGGGCGCTCCAGACCACCGTGCGCGCGTCCGACTCGGGCACCAGGCCACCGCGCCCGCGACGACGGCCTGCCCGGCCTCGATCGCCGCGAGGTTGAACGCCGACGGGCCGCCGAGCCCGACCGGGTCGCCGGGCGACGGCAGGGCCAGCGAGACCGGCCCGTCCAGCGCGCCGGGCAGCTCGTGCAGCTCGAGCACGTCGCCGTCGCTCGAGGCCACTGACCAGGTGGCGCGGGTCGTCGCCGCGCACCGCGTCGGCCAGGTCGTCGGGCCCGACGTCGCCCGCGCGGAGGCGTCCAGCCAGGTGGCGAGGACGGCGGAGACCGGCAGCGAGCTCACACACCGAAGAGTAGGCACGGCCTGCGCCGACCGCCGCTCGAGGCCGGGTAGGTTGACGTGCGACTCCACCTGACCCCGACGCGCCGTTGAGGTCCCATCCGTGAATGCCGTGCTCGAGCTCGCCGACGTCACCGTCAAGCGAGGCGGTGCCACCCTGCTCGACGGCGTCGACTGGGCGGTCGAGGAGGACGAGCGCTGGGTCATCCTCGGTCCCAACGGCGCCGGCAAGACCACGCTGATGCAGCTGTGCTCGGCGCAGATCCACCCGACGTCGGGCGTCGTCGGCATCCTCGGCGAGGTGGTCGGCACCGTCGACGTCTTCGAGCTGCGGCCCCGCATCGGCTGGACCAGCGCCGCCGTCGCCGAGCGGATCCCGCGTGCACGAGATCGTCCGCGACGTGGTGGTGTCCGCGTCGTACGGCGTGGTGGGCCGCTGGCGCGAGCACTACGACGAGCTCGACCACGACCGGGCCGCCGAGCTGCTCGTCGAGGTCGGCGCCGGCGCCTGCTCGACCGCACCTTCGGCACGCTCAGCGAGGGGGAGCGCAAGCGCGTGCAGATCGCCCGCGCCCTGATGACCGACCCGGAGCTGCTGCTCCTCGACGAGCCGGCCGCCGGGCTGGACCTCGGCGGCCGCGAGGACCTGGTCTCCACGCTGTCGGTGCTCGCGATGGACGAGTACTCCCCGGCGACGATCCTGGTCTCGCACCACGTCGAGGAGATCCCGCCGGGCTTCACCCACGCGCTGCTGCTGCGCGAAGGACAGGTGGTGGCCGCGGGTCCGCTGCCCGACGTGATCACCGCCGAGCAGCTCTCGGCAACCTTCGGGATGCGGCTCGTCCTGCACGAGGAGGACGGCCGCTGCACCGCCCGTCGGATGGCGCGCCGGCACGCCTGAGAATTGCGAGGCTTTGGATAGTCTCGCGCCATGGACTGGCTGCGCGACCACGTGTGGGCTGGATGGCTCGCCCTGGCCGTGGTCCTCGGCGCCCTGGAGCTGCTCAGCCTCGACCTGTTCCTGGTGATGCTCGCCGGCGGCGCGCTCGTCGGCGGCGTCACCGCCCCTCGGCGGCCCGTTCGCGCTGCAGATCGTGCTCGCGCTGATCACCGCGGTCGCCCTGCTGGCGCTGATCCGGCCCAACGTCGTCATCGCCTGCACACGGGCCCGACGCTGCGCACCGGCGCCGACGCGCTGATCGGCAAGCGCGCCACCGTGCTCCGCGAGCTCGCCTACGGCACGCCCGGGCGGGTCAAGATCGGCGGCGAGGAGTGGACCGCCGAGCCCTACGACGAGGACGACCGGATCGAGCCCGGCGAGGTCGTCGACGTCGTCCGATCAAGGGCGCGACGGCCTACGTGCTGCGCGTCCACCGGCTCGGGTCGTGACGTCCCGGCCACCACTGGAGAGAGAAGGGGGGTCCCGATGGGTGCTGCAGTCCTGGTCCTGTTCGCGCTGCTCCTGGTCTTCGTCGTGCTCGTGCTGGCGAAGACCATCCGGATCGTGCCGCAGGCGCGGGCCGGCATCGTCGAGCGGTTCGGCAAGTACAAGACGACGCTGCACCGGGGCTGAACCTGCTCACGCCGTTCGTCGACCGGGTGCGCTACGTGATCGACATGCGCGAGCAGGTCGTCTCCTTCCCCCCGCAGCCGGTGATCACCGAGGACAACCTGGCGGTCTCCATCGACACCGTCATCTACTTCCAGGTGACCGACCCGGTCGCAGCGACGTACGAGATCGCGAACTACATCCAGCGGTCGAGCAGCTCACCATGACCACCCTGCGCAACATCGTCGGCGGCATGACCCTCGAGCAGACGCTGACCTCGCGCGAGGAGATCAACCGCGGCCTGTCCGTGGTCCTCGACGAGGCGACCGGGCGCTGGGGCATCCGCGTCGGGCGCGTCGAGATCAAGGGCATCGACCCGCCGCCCTCGATCAAGGACTCGATGGAGAAGCAGATGCGCGCCGACCGCGACAAGCGCGCGGTGATCCTCACCGCCGAGGGCCAGCGCCAGTCGGCGATCCTCACCGCCGAGGGCAACAAGCAGGCCGCGATCCTCAACGCCGAGGGCGACCGCGAGGCGCTGATCCTGCGTGCCCAGGCCAACCGCGAGGCCGCGATCCTCAAGGCGCAGGGTGAGGGCCAGGCCATCCAGACGGTCTTCCAGGCCATCCACGACGGGCAGCCCGACCAGGCGCTGCTGGCCTACCAGTACCTCCAGATGATGCCCAAGATCGCCGAGGGCTCGGCCAACAAGGTCTGGGTGGTGCCCTCGGAGATCACCAAGGCGCTCGAGGGCCTCGGCTCCGCGGTGCACGAGGTCGCCGGCATCCCGCACAAGGTCGACGGTCCCCGCGTGCGGGTCGACATCCCCACGATCGACCCGAGCACCGCTCCGGACTCGACGCTGTCCAGCGCCCATGAGGAGGTCCAGAGGGCCATTGCGGCTGCCGAGGAGTCCGCACGCGCTGTGAGCGGCACGGATCCGTCGGCAGCCCCGCAGACGCCTCCCGCGACCGTCCGGGTGACCCCTCAGGAGAGGCGCCCGCCGGCCGGTGAGCCCCTGGAGATCGTCGCCATCCTGCTCGCAGGTGTGGCCGCCGGCACCATCAACACGGTGGTCGGGTCGGGAACGCTGATCACGTTCCCGACCCTCCTCGCGTTCGGCATCCCCCCGGTGACGGCGAACGTCTCCAACACGCTCGGGCTGGTGCCGGGCTCGCTGTCCGGCGCGATCGGCTACCGCGCGGAGCTCGGGGCCAACGGCCCGGCTGCTCCGGCTGGGGAGCGCCTCGCTCCTCGGCGGCGTCGCGGGAGCCCTGCTGCTGCTCCTGCTGCCCTCCGCGGCCTTCGACGCGATCGTGCCGGTGCTGATCCTGCTCGGCTGCGTCCTGGTGGCGCTCGGGCCGCGGATCCAGCAGCGGGTGACGGCCCGTGCCGAGGCACGCGGTGGCGTGGCCGAGCACGGCGTCTGGTGGGTGTGGCCGGCCGTCCTGGTCGCGGGCGTGTACGGCGGCTACTTCGGCGCCGCGCAGGGCGTGCTGCTGATGGCGATCCTCGGCATCGGCGTCGTCGACTCGATGCAGCGGCACAACGCCACCAAGAACGTGCTCGCGCTGATCGTCAACGGCGTCGCGGCGATCGCCTTCATCGTGCTCGAGCTCGTCGACGTCCCGGTCTCTCCGGCGGCCACATCGACTGGCCCGTCGTCCTGCTGATCGCGGTAGGTTCCATCATCGGCGGCCAGCTCGGCGCCACCGTCGGCCGCCGGTTCTCACCCAACGTCCTCGCGCCGTGATCGTGGTGGTCGGCCTCGTCGCGGTGGTCAGCTTCGTGCTCTGAGGCGCCCGCGACGTCATACTGAGGCTGGTTGTCCGAGCGACCACGACGTATGACGTTGTGGCGGGTCACGACTCCTGGAGCTCGAGGACCCCGGTCACCACGGCGGCCAGCCCGCGGCCGCCAGCAGCAGGCCGGTCTTCTTGGGCACCGCACCGGAAGCCGCGGTGACGACCCCGGTGGCGGCGTCCGCGCCGTCCACGGCCACACCGAGCTGCACGAGCCGCCGTCGCGTGTCGCCGGAGGAGGCCAGCGTGATCGCTCCCAGCGCGATCTCGCGCGACCCGAACATCCGGCCCATGTAGGACAGCTGCGGGTTTGCCTTCGGGTCGAGGAGGAAGAGCCGGCGGTGAGCGACGGGACAGCAGCGAGAGGGCGCCGATGGCGACGCGTCCGTAGGCGAGTCCGGTGATGTTGTCCATGGAGGGCAGGCTAGCGGCTCACCCGGGCGCGTCGGCCAGCCGATCTCAGTCGACGTACGCCGTCAACCACCGCTGCAGCTCGTCGTACACCTTCGTGCGCGCCGGCTCGGGGGAGAGCACCGCGTCGTGGACGGCCCCGTGCACCTGCGCGATGGTGACGTGCCGGGACAGCTGAGCCGCCCGGCGTCGCATCCGCTCCACGTCGAGCACCACGTCGGTGCACATCAGGTCCGGGTCGTCCACGGACGTCGGGTCGCCCCGAGCGGTCGGAGCGTGATCATCAGGACGGGGGACTCGATCTCCAGTCCCCGGGCGATGCGTGCCTGCCCGGTGCGGATCGCGCGGATCCAGCCGGCGTACACCGGATAGGACGCCAGCGGCTTCCACCCGAGGTCGAAGTCCCACTCGCCGAGGTGGTCCCGGTGCAGGCTCCGGGCATAGACGCCGCTGACCTCCCGCGGCACCTCACGCATGGGGTACAGGGCACCGAGCCGGTGGATGACCGGCAGCGCCATCAGCCGGGTGAAGGCATCCCGTGCATGTCGATCCACGGAGCGTTGAGGAACACGCCGGCAGTGGCGAGGCCTCGGTCGTGCAGCCACAGCGGGACGGTCAGGCCACCGGTCGAGTGCGCGGAGAGGACGAGATGGTCGTGGTCCTCGGCCACGAGCGCGTGGGCGAGGTCGAGCTCCTCGTAGTAGGAGCGCAGGTCGGCCACGTAGTTCGCCGTCTGGTGTGGCCGCAGCGAGCGGCCGTACTTGCGCAGGTCGAGGGCGTAGAAGTCGTAGCCGTTGCCGACCCAGAAGTCGGCCATCCCGGTCTGGAAGAAGTAGTCGGCGAAGCCGTGCACGTGGAGCACCGCCTTGCGCGTGCCCGGCTCCGCGGGTCGGCGGACGACGGTGGCGACGACCTCGCCCTCGTCGTCGGACCGCAGCGGCAGCGTCAGCGAGGTGTACGGCGACCCCAGGACGTCGTCCACCCAGGAGGAGACCGGCTCGTTCACGTCGGGCACCCGCCGATCCTGTCACGCACCGAGGATCAGCGACGTCACGTCACTTGTCGGCGTTGGTGACCGGCTCCACGATCGGGTCGCTGGCCTCCGCCTCCGCGTCGTCCGGCTGCGCACCCGGGGCACCGAGATCCGCATCCTGGCGCACGAGCTCCTCGATCTTCTTGCCGCACTCGGCGTCGACGTTCCTCCAGTACTCGAAGGCCCGCTCGAGCACGTCGCCCTCGACCCCGCCGAGCAGGTGCCCGGCGACCGTCTTGACGAACGCCTCACGCTGCTCGTCGTTCCAGACCTCGCGCACCAGCGTGCCCGGCTGCGAGAAGTCGTCGTCGTCGGGGCGCAGGGTGTAGGCCTGACGCACCATCGCGCCGTCGGTCTCCCAGCTCTCGTCGACCTCGCCCACCTCGTCGGCGTAGCCGCGGCCGAAGGAGTTCGGCGCGTAGACCGGGTCGTCACCGCGGTGCTCGTAGGCCATGGCGCCGTCCTGGGTGTAGGTGTTCACCTCGACGTGCGGACGGTTGACCGGGAGCTGCAGGTAGTTCGGCCCGATCCGGTGGCGGTGCGTGTCGGAGTAGGCGAACGCACGGCCGAGCAGCATCTTGTCCGGGCTGAAGCCGATCCCGGGGACGATGGCGCTGGGCTCGAACGCGGCCTGCTCGATCTCCGCGAAGAAGTTCTCCGGGTTCCGGTTCAGCGTCATCGTGCCGACCTTGATCAGCGGGTAGTCGCTGTGTGGCCAGACCTTGGTGAGGTCGAACGGGTTGATCCGGTAGGTCTTCGCGTCCTCGTAGGGCATCGCCTGGATCGACAGCGTCCAGCTCGGGAAGTCGCGCTGCGCGATCGAGTCGTAGAGGTCGCGACGGTGGAAGTCGGCGTCCTCGCCGGCGATCCGGGTGGCGTCGTCGTCGGTGAGCCCCTCGACGCCCTGGTTGCTGTGGAAGTGGTACTTGACCCAGTGCTTCTCGCCGGCCTCGTTGACCCACAGGTAGGTGTGCGAGCCGTAGCCGTTCATGTGGCGGTAGGTCTTCGGGATGCCGCGGTCACCCATCAGGTAGGTCACCTGGTGGGCCGACTCCGGGTTGAGGCTCCAGAAGTCCCACTGCATGTTGTTGTCGCGCAGCCCGTTGCCGCCGCGGCGCTTCTGCGACCGGATGAAGTGCGGGAACTTCATCGTGTCGCGGACGAAGAAGACCGGGGTGTTGTTGCCGACGAGGTCGTAGTTGCCCTCGGTCGTGTAGAACTTCAGCGCGAAGCCGCGCGGGTCACGCCACGTGTCGGGCGAGCCCTGCTCGCCGGCGACGGTCGAGAATCGCGCGAGCATCTCGGTCTTCACACCGGGCTGGAAGAGCGCCGCCTTGGTGTAGCGCGACACGTCCTCGGTGGTCTCGAACTCACCGAACGCCCCCGAACCCTTGGCGTGCACGTTGCGCTCCGGCACACGCTCCCGGTTGAAGTGCGCCATCTGGTTCAGGAAGTGGACGTCGTGGAGCACGATCGGCCCGTCCGGACCGATCGTCAGCGAGTTCCGGTCGCTGGGCGCCGGAGCTCCGGTGTCCGTCGTCGAGCCGACGCTGGCCTCGGACGAGGGAGCGGACGCGATCGAGGTGCCGTCGTTCGGCTGTGGCAAGTCAGTCATGGCTCACTCCTTGAAGGTTGCTGCACGTGTGTGTCGTACCCGGAAGGGGACTCCGCACACAGAGCGCGACTGCTCTGGCAGCGGGCTCCCCGGGTCGCGGTGCAGGTCTTCGACACAAGCAGTCAGTCTGGAACGAGTCAAGACTGGGCCCGCGATCAGTGCTGGTAGGTGCCCTTGACGATCGCCCGGCCGGCGGTCTTGAACGCCAGGTTGAAGCTGACCACCGCGGGGGAGGCGTCGGAGTCGACCCCGAGCGACTCCTCCTTCACCGCGTGCACCACGAAGTAGTAGCGGTGCACCTGGTCGCCCTCCGGGGGAGCAGCGCCCATGAACGCCTTCGAGCCCCCGTCGTTGCGGCACATGAACGCGTTGCCGGGCAGGTCGGCGCCGTCGGCGCCTGCGCCCGCATCGAGCGAGGTCACGTCCGCGGGCAGGTCGACCAGCACCCAGTGCCAGAACCCGGACGGGGTCGGCGCATCGGGGTCGAAGCAGGTCACCGTGAAGCTCTTGGTGCCCTCGGGCACGTCGCTCCACGACAGCTGGGGCGAAGAGTCGCCTCCGGAGTTGACCTGGTCGTCCTTCAGCGGCTGGCCGTCGGTGACGTCCTCGCTGGTGACGGTGAAGCTCGGCACCGTCGGGAGGAGCTCGTAGGGATCTGGGTGGACAGGGCGTTCGAGACTCATGCTCGGCGAGGCTAGTCCGAGGGCTGGGAGGGCGAAACCTCGCCGACGCCGGGGGTGGACACAATGGACGGGTGGACACGCACCCTCAACTGCCCGGCGATCGCCCCACCTACCCGGTCGGCCTCCGCCTCGCGGGACGCAAGGTGCTGGTCGTGGGCGGCGGGAACGTGGCCCAGCGACGGGTGCCCACGCTGATCGCCGCCGGGGCCGACGTGCACCTCGTCTCGCCGGAGGTGACCCCCGCGATCGAGGGCCAGGTCGGTTCCGGCGAGGTGCGCTGGCTCGAGCGTGGCTTCGAGGACCGCGACCTCGACGGCGCTTGGTACGTCATGGCCGCGACCGACGACCCGGCCGTCAACGCGCGGGTGAGCGAGCTCGCCGAGCAGCAGCGCATCTTCTGCGTCCGGGCCGACGACGCCGATGCCGCCACGGCCTTCACGCCGGCCGTCGGTCGGCACGCCGGCGACACGGTGGCGGTCATGGGCAGCTCGGCCGCCGACCGGGACCCGCGACGACACGCCTCCCTGCGCGACGAGATCGTCACGGCCCTGCGTGAGGGCTCCCTGGCCGCCAAGCACCACCGCGACCACGGCCCCGGCGTCGTGCTCGTGGGTGGCGGCCCCGGCGACCCCGAGCTCATCTCGGTTGCTGGTCGCAAGGCGCTGATGGAGGCCGATGTCGTCGTGGCCGACCGTCTCGCGCCGCGCGAGCTGCTCGCGGAGCTCCCGGCCGACACCGAGATCGTCGACGTCGCCAAGCTGCCACGCGGCCGCTCGGCGCAGCAGGAGCAGATCAACCGGGTCATCGTGGAGGCCGCGCTCGCGGGGAAGCGAGTCGCCCGGTTCAAGGGCGGCGACAACTTCGTCTTCGGCCGCGGCTACGAGGAGGTCATCGCCTGCCAGGAGGCGGGCGTCCCGGTGACCGTCATCCCGGGCATCAGCAGCCCGCTGGGCGTGCCGGCCGTGGCCGGCATCCCGGTCACCCACCGCGGAGTCACCCACGACCTCGTCATCGTCTCCGGCCACCTGCCGCCCGGGCATCCCGACTCGCTGGTGCGGTGGGGTGCGCTCGCCAGCCTCCGCGGCACGATCGTGCTGATGATGGCCGTCGAGAACGCTCCGCTGATCGCCGAGGTGCTGCTGCGCGGCGGGCGCGACGCCCTCACCCCGGTGGCGGTGGTGTGCGACGGGACCATGCCGACCGAACGGACGGTGCTGAGCACGCTGGGGGACCTGGCGAAGGACCTGGTCGAGCACCGGGTGCAGCCGCCGGCGATCATCGTCGTCGGCGAGGTGGTGAGGGTGGCCCGGCCGGACCACTTCGGACCCTCCGCCGGAACCGCTGCCGGAATCAGCTGAGCCGTGGCGACGTACGTCGAGATCGACGACCCGCGCGACCCGCGCCTCGCCGACTACCGCGACCTGCGCGACGTGCAGCTGCGCCAGTCCCTCGAGGCCGAGCACGGCCTGTTCATCGCCGAGGGCGAGAAGGTCGTACGCCGTGCCGCCGAGGCCGGCTACCCGGTCCGGTCCTTCCTGATGGCATCCCGCTGGCTCGACGGGCTGGCCGACGTCCTCGACAGCACCGACGCTCAGTGCTTCGTCGTGTCGGAGGCTCTGGCCGAGCAGGTCACCGGCTTCCACGTGCACCGTGGTGCGCTGGCGTCCCTCGCCCGGACGTCGTTGCCCTCCGTCGACGAGGTCCTCGCGGGTGCGCGCACCGTGGTGGTCTGCGAGGACGTCGTCGACCACACCAACGTCGGGGCGATCTTCCGCTCCGCAGCGGCCCTGGGCGTCGACGCCGTCCTGCTGGCACCCCGCTGCGCCGACCCGCTCTACCGACGCTCGGTGAAGGTGGCGATGGGGGCCGTGTTCGCGCTGCCCTGGTCTCGCTTGCCGGACTGGTACGACGCGATGCCCGACCTCGAGCGCCGCGGGTTCCCCACGGTCGCCCTGACGCTGGCAGCGGATGCTGACCCGATCGAGGAGGCGGTGTCCGGACTAGACAGGTTGGCCCTGATTGTCGGGTCGGAAGGTCATGGTTTGTCCCAGCGTTGGGAACGGTCGTCCACGCGGCGGGCAGTGATCCCGATGCGACCCGGTATCGACTCGCTCAACGTCGCGGCGGCGACGGCAGTGGCGTGCTACGTGGCGGCCGGCCGACGAATCGCCGCACAACCCTGAGATACCTCCTATTGTGTGCCCGTGGGGTGGGAGGAAGAACCAGAGCAGAGCGACGCCGCGGGCCTCGTGGCGCAGGTCTCCGACTACGCCATCATCGGCCTGGATCCGCAGGGCACCATCACCACCTGGAACCTGGGCGCCGAGAAGCTCAAGGGCTACACCGCCGCGCGAGGCCATCGGGCGCAGCTTCGCGATGTTCTACCCCGAGGAGGACCGCCGTGCCGGACTGCCGCTGGACCTGCTGCTCGAGGCGCATGACGAGGGACGCGTCGAGCACACCGGCTGGCGGGTCCGCAAGGACGGCACCAGGTTCTGGGGCGACGTGGTCATCACCGCCCTCCACGACGAGCGAGGGCAACCACACCGGTTTCGTGAAGGTCACCCGCGACCTGACCGAGCAGCACGAGCTGGAGGAGGCGCTCCGCTCGAGCGAGGAGCGGCTGCGGCTGCTGGTGGGCCAGGTCGTCGACTACGCCATCATCGCGCTCGACCCCCAGGGAATCATCGAGACCTGGAACCTCGGCGCCGAACGGGTCAAGGGCTACACCGCCGACGAGGCGATCGGCCGCAGCTTCACGATGTTCTACCCCGACGAGGACCGCCGGCGGGGTCTGCCGCTGCGACTGCTCGCCGAGGCCGCCGACCAGGGACGCGTCGAGCACACCGGCTGGCGGGTCCGCAAGGACGGCACCCGGTTCTGGGGCGACGTGGTCATCACCGCCCTCCACGACGAGCAGGGCAACCTCACCGGCTACGCCAAGGTCACCCGCGACCTGACCGAGCAGCACGCGCTCGAGGAGGCGCTGCGCTCGAGCGAGGAGCGGATGCGGCTGCTGGTCGGCCAGGTCGTCGACTACGCCATCATCGCGCTCGACCCCCAGGGCATCATCGAGACCTGGAACCTCGGCGCCGAACGGGTCAAGGGCTACACCGCCGACGAGGCGATCGGCCGCAGCTTCGCGATGTTCTACACCGAGGAGGACCGGAAGGCCGGGCTACCGCTGCGACTGCTCACCGATGCCCGCCGCACCGGTCGGGTCGAGCACAGCGGCTGGCGGGTCCGCAAGGACGGCTCACGGTTCTGGGGTGATGTGGTGATCACCGCGCTCCACGACGCGAAGGGCAGGATCACCGGCTACGCCAAGGTCACCCGCGACCGCACCGACCTCAAGGCGCTCGAGGACGCCCAGGACGCGTTCTACGCCACCTTCAACCACGACTTCCGCACCCCCGTGACCGCGATCAAGGGTTTCGTCGACGCCATCCGCGACGCCGACGACGCGACCAGGTCGATGCTCATCGACAAGGTCGAGTCCAGCGCCGACCGCCTGATGGGCATGGTGGAGGGACTCGTGGAGTTCGCCACCCAGCGGGCCGGCCATGCCTCGCTCGTCCTGGCTGACATCGACCTGGCGCAGGTCGCTCGCAGCGCGGTCGCCGACCTCTCCGGCCACTACGACCCCGCACGGGTCCATGTCGCCGACACCTTCGCGCTGGCCACCGCCAACGGGGTCGCCATGCACCGCGTCGTGACGAACCTGGTCGTCAACGCACTGAAGTACTCACCGCCGGACTCACCGGTGGACATCGAGTTCAGCCGCGCCCGCGCAGGGCACGTGCGCATGACCGTCACCGACGAGGGGCGGGGCATCGACCCGGGCGACATCGGCTCGATCTTCGATGAGTTCTTCCGTGGCCGGCTGGCCGAGGAAGACGGCGGCAGCGGACTGGGCCTGGCCAGCGTCCGGGAGCTCGTGCACCAGCAGAACGGCACCGTCTCGATCGAGAGCGAGGTCGGGGTGGGCACGACGGTGACCGTGGAGCTGCCCTCGCACGCGACCCTCCGGCCGACGGCGCCGGCTCAGCGCTCCGCTTCTCCGGATCCGTCCGCGACCTCGTCCACCGGCGGTGGACGAGAGCCCGTCCGGGTCGTCGTCGGCCGCACCGACCGGCCACTGCCCCGGATAGCTGTCGGCCGCGGCCTCCATCTGCTTGCGCAGCTTCTTGCGGGAGCGGTTGTTCAGCCGGTCACCGAACACCGTGCCGTAGGTGTGGTCGGCCTCGTGCTGCAGGCAGCGCGCCAGCAGGCCGCTGCCCTCGTAGGCGACGTCGGCCCCCTCCAGGTCGGCGCCGACCACGCGGGCGTGGTCGGGCCGCGCGCACTCCACGAAGGCGCCCGGGTAGGACAGGCACCCTTCCTCCGAGTCGTCGAGCTGCCGTTCCTTGCCCTCAGGCAGCTCGAGGATCGGGTTGCACACCACGCCGCGGTGGATGGTCCCGGAGTCGTCGGGGCAGTCGAACACGAAGACCGCCAGGTCGACCCCGATCTGGCAGGCAGCCAGGCCGACGCCGTCGGCGGCGTACATCGTGGCGACCATGTCCGCGACGAGCGAGCGCAGCTCGTCGTCGTACGACGTGACCGGGCGCGCCCGGCGGTGCATCACCTCGGTGCCCCAGCGCGTGACGGGGCGGATCGTGCCGCCGCCAGGAAGCTCGGCCGAGTCGGGGGAGACGGGCAGCGGGTCGCCTGCCGGTGGGGAAGCAGGGTCGGGGCTCGCCATGCGGCGAATCCTAGATGCGCCTGCGTGAGGCGCGACACGTGGACGCAGTGTGGCGCTGCGTGTAACTCACAGTTACATTTCATGTCATGTCTTCGAACTCAGCGCAGCGCGAGACCCAGAAGCTGCCGTGGAGCCTGTTGCGGGCCGGCGGTCGGCACGGGCTCTCCGACAGCGAGACGCGCGACCCCATCGGGCTCGCCGTGCTCGCCCTCAACAAGCTCGCCTCCAGCGACCTCCTCGACACGCTCGGACTCCGCAAGGCCAGCGAGAGAGGCGTCTACCGCGTGACCAGTGCGGGCTTCCGCACCGTGGGCAACGTGGGTCGCACGTTCGCCCGGGCCGGCAAGGCCACGCGCGGCAACCGGGTCCCGGCTGCCAAGAACAGGGGTCTGTTCGACCTGACGCCCGGCGAGGACGAGCAGATGCTGGCCGACGTGGTCGGCGAGTTCGCCGAGGAGATGGTGCGACCCGCAGCGGCCGACGCCAACGAGGCCTGCGCCGCTCCCGACGACCTGCTCAAGGCCTCGCTCGAGATCGGCCTGCCGATCCTCGGGGTGCCCGAGGACCTCGGCGGCATCGCGACCGAGCGCTCCGCCGTCGCTGGGCGCGCTCGTCCACGAGGCCCTGGCCAAGGGCGACATGGGCCTGGCGGTGTCCCTGCTGTCGCCCGGAGCCGTCGCGACGGCACTGTCGCTGTGGGGCACCGATGAGCAGCAGTCCACCTACCTGCCGGCGTTCACCGGTGACGAGGTCCCGGCCGCGACGCTGGCCCTCGCGGAGCCCGCTGCCCTGTTCGACCCGGCAGCGCCCGCGACCACCGCCGAGGCCTCGGGCGACGGCTTCGTCCTCAACGGCGTGAAGTCCGGCGTGGTCCGCGGCGCCGATGCCGAGCTGTTCGTCGTGGGCGCGCAGCTCGACGGCAAGCCGCAGCTCTTCCTCGTCGAGTCGAAGACCGACGGCATCACCATCGAGTCCGACCCGTCGATGGGGCTGCGCGCTGCCAGCCTGTCGCGCCTGGTGCTCAAGGACGTGCAGGTCGAGAAGATCGCCCTGCTGGGTGACGCCGAGGACTACCTCGACTGCGTCCGGTTCTCGCGCCTGGCGTGGTGCGCGCTCGCGGTCGGTACGGCGCAGGCCGTGCTCGACTACGTGACGCCGTACGTCAAGGAGCGCGAGGCGTTCGGAGAGCCCGTCGCCCACCGCCAGTCGGTGGCGTTCATGGTCGCGAACATCGCGATCGAGCTGCAGGGCATGCGCCTGGTCACCTGGAAGGCCGCCGGTCGGGTCGCGCAGGGCAAGCCGGCCGACCGCGAGATCGCACTGGCCCGCCGGCTCTGCGCCGAGCGCGGCATGCAGATCGGCAACGACGGCGTCCAGCTGCTCGGGGGACACGGCTTCGTCAAGGAGCACCCCGTGGAGCGCTGGTACCGCGACCTACGAGCCATCGGCCTGATGGAAGGAGCAGTCCTCGTCTGAGGACGACCCGCCATGATCAATCTCGAGACACCGAAGAAGATCCGTCCGCTCATCGAGCAGGCCCACCAGGTCGCGATGAACATGCTGCGACCGATCTCGCGCAAGTACGACGAGGCCGAGCACGAGTACCCCAAGGAGCTCGACATGCTCGCCGCGATGATCGACGGCATCAGCGAGTCCGGGGCCACCGGGGGAGCGGGTGCCACCGGCGTACGCCGCAGCGAGAAGGACGAGAACGAGAAGAAGGGCAACAAGAACGGCGCCAACCTCGCGTCCGTGCTCTCCATCATGGAGATGTGCTGGGGCGACGTGGGCCTGCTGCTCTCGATGCCGCGTCAGGGACTCGGCAACTCAGCGATCGCGTCGGTCGCCAACGACGAGCAGCTGGAGAAGTTCGCGGGCACGTGGGCGGCGATGGCGATCACCGAGCCCGGCACCGGGTCGGACTCCGCCAACATCCAGACGACTGCACGCAAGGACGGCGACGAGTACGTCCTCAACGGCGAGAAGATCTTCGTCACGTCCGGTGAGCGCGCCGACAGCGTGGTGGTGTGGGCGACGCTCGACAAGAGCCTGGGTCGCGCGGCGATCAAGTCGTTCGTCGTCGAGAAGGGCACCCCGGGCATGCGGGTGGAGCGGCTCGAGCACAAGCTCGGCATCCGCGCCTCCGACACCGCGGTGATCATCTTCGAGGACTGCCGGGTGCCGGCCGAGAACCTCCTCGGCGACGCCGACGTCGACCCCAAGCAGGGCTTCGCCGGCGCGATGGCGACCTTCGACAACACCCGGCCGCTGGTCGCGGCGATGGCCGTGGGCTGCGCCCGCGCGTCGCTCGACCTGACGCGCGACATCCTCGAGGACGCCGGCGTGGTCATCGACTACGACAAGCCGGCGTTGGCCCAGTCAGCTGCGGCGGCGACGTTCCTCCAGCTCGAGTCCGACTGGGAGGCGGCGTACCTGCTCACCCTGCAGTCGGCATGGATGGCCGACAACCGCGAGCCCAACTCGATGCAGGCCTCGATGGCGAAGGCGAAGGCGGGTCGCATGGGCTCGGACGTCACCCTCCGTTGCGTGGAGCTCGCCGGCACCTTCGGCTACAGCGAGACCGAGCTGCTCGAGAAGTGGGCGCGCGACTCCAAGATCCTCGACATCTTCGAGGGCACCCAGCAGATCCAGCAGCTGATCGTGGCCCGACGGGTGCTGGGGCTGAGCTCGGCCGAGCTGAAGTAGGGGCTGCCGGAGTGCCCGGCTCACCGGGTACTCATGACGCGTTCGTACGCCGCCACGGGATGACAGGGTGGGCCCATGAGCCAGAAGGACCGCACCCGTCTCATCGTGGAGGTGTTCAAGGACGCCTTCGCCCCGCTGATGAGGGCCGACCCGGTGGCCTTCCGCACCAAGTACCGCAAGATGGCGGCCGACCCGCACGCCTTCTTTCGCGGGTCCGCGTGCCTCTACTACGCCGACGTCACCGCAGCGGACGACCCCTGGGTGGACGACCAGAGCGGTGCCATCTGGATCCACGGTGACCTGCACGTCGAGAACTTCGGCACCTACCTCAACTCCGACGGCCGACTCGTCTTCGACGTCAACGACTTCGACGAGGCCTACATCGGTCACTTCACCTGGGACCTCCAGCGCTTCGCGGCGAGCCTCGCACTGCTCGGGTGGCAGAAGGCGCTGCCGGATGACGACATCGCCGCCCTGATCCGGCGCTACGTGCGCGCCTACCTCCGACAGATCGACCACTACGCCAGTGAGGAGGACGACGAGGACTTCGCCCTGCACCTCGACAACACCGAGGGACCGGTGCTCGAGGCCCTCGTGCACGCGCGCAAGATCAAGCGCGCCGATCTTCTCGACGAGATGACGTACGTCGACGCAGGCGTCCGGATGTTCTCCCACGACACGTCGGTGCGCACGCTCCCGAAGCGCGAGCGGGCGAAGGTCGAGAAGGCGTTCGCCTCCTACCTCGAGACGATCCCGCGCTCCAAGCGGTTCGACCGCGGCCTCTTCTACGACCTGCGCGACGTCGTCGGCAAGTCCGGCTTCGGCATCGGCAGCGCGGGACTTCCGGCGTACAACTTCCTGGTGGAGGGCTACAGCCAGGCGCTCGACAACGACGTCGTGCTCTCGATGAAGCAGGCCAACGTGCCTGCCCTGAGCCGGTTCAGCGACAGCGCGACCGTGGACCGCTACTTCGAGCACGAGGGCCACCGCACCGCGGTCAGCCAGCGCGCGCTCCAGGTGCACACCGATCCGCTGCTCGGGTACGCCGAGATGGACGGCGTGGGCTACGTGGTGGCCGAGGTGTCGCCGTACGAGGTGGACCTCGACTGGGAGAACATCACCGAGCCCGACGACATGGCCGCCGTGGTCGACCTGCTCGGTCGGGCCACCGCCAAGGTGCACTGCGCGAGCGACGAGGACAGCGACCAGGACCTCGTCGACTTCCAGGTGGAGGCGGCCGTGGCGACGTCCCTGAGGGACCGCCGACGCGCGTTCACCGACCACGTCGTCGAGTTCGGCCTGGCGTACGCCGAGACGGTGCGTCAGGACCACGCGCTGTTCGTCGACGCCTTCCGCAGCGGGAAGATCGGCGTCGCTGCTACCTAGGTCCGTGCCGACCGGCTGGCGAATGATCGTCCGCAGCTTCTCCGGCGCTGCCCGTCGCGGGTCACCGAGATAGATCTCATGGTGCTTCCCCGCGAGCCCGAGCCCCGCCTCATCGATGAACGCGTGCAGGGCCGCGATGGTGGGCCCTTCCTCGCTGTAGGGCCCGACGTGCAGCACCTGCGCCGCGCGGCCCTCGGTCCACCGCTCGAGCCGCACGGCGTCAAGGGCAGGCAGATCCTTCTTCGCGGTCACCTCGCGGCGGATGCCGGCCAGTCGGCTGTCGTCGAGCGCGTCGGGCTGCACGATCAACATCCTCCAGTGCCAGGCGGACTTCGCCGAGGTGGCGAAGTCGGCCATGTCGGGAGTCCACCAGAGCCCTTCGAGCGGCATCACCCGGTGGTCGACGACACCCTCGCGCTTCAGCGCGAACCGGATCGTCCAGGAGAGCGTGAACAGCGCCTCGACCGCCTCGCGGTACTGCTCCGAGGTGTTCGGGTCACCGCGGCCATCGACCATCAGGCAGTTGAGCGTGGGTACGTCGACCAGCACCGGACTGCGTCCGACCCGGTAGCAAGCGGTCAGTTGACGACGCAGGTCGATGCTCGGCACGCCCCCGGTGGGCGGTGTGGGTGCCATCGCTCCCTCCTCAATGAGACTCGAGGACGACCGGGTGTCAGGGCCGGGCGCCCTCGACCCGTGCGCCACGGCCGGGCTCGGCCACGATGAAGGCCGGCTGACCCCAGCCCCGGGCCACGAACGCGGTGGACACCGCCGTCTGCACGGCACCGACCCTCTCGACCGGGACCAGAGCGATCGCCGACCCGCCGAATCCGCCGCCGGTCATCCGCGCGCCGATGGCACCTGTCTCCCGCGCCACGTCCACCGCCACGTCGAGCTCCTCGCAGGACACCTCGTAGTCGTCGCGCAAGGAGACGTGCGAGGCGACCATGAGCGGGCCGATCGCGTCCCAGTCATCGGCCCTCAGAGCCTCGACGAACGCGTCCACGAGGGCGACCTCGCTCACCACATGCCGTGCCCGGCGGAGCAGGGGTTCCGGCAGGCCGTCGAGGTCGTCCGAACCGGCCTGGGCGAGGTGCTCCAGCCCCAAGCGCTTGGCTGCCTCCCAGGCGGCGTCTCGACGCGAGCCGTAGCCACCGTCGGTCAGCTCGTGGCTGACCTTGGTGTCGACGACGAGCAGCGCGAGGCCGTGCGCCGCCGGGTCGAAGGGCACCTGCTCGCGGGCACCGGTCGCGAAGTCGAGGAGCAGCGCGTGCTCCGGTTCGGCGTACACCGAGATCGCCTGGTCGAGGCCGCCGGTCGGCGCACCGACGTACTCCTGCTCGGCCCGCACGCACGCGCGCACCAGGTCCTCGTCGGACCGGCCGAGCCCGAAGGCCTCGTTCACCGCCACGGCGACGCTGCACTCCAGGGCCGCCGAGCTCGACAGCCCGGCCCCGATCGGCACGTCGCTGCTCACCTCGACGTCGACCCCGCGGTCGACCTCGAGAGCTTGCAGCACGCCGGTGACGTAGAGGGCCCACGGGTCGGCGTCGGCGAGGCCGTCAAGGGTCCCCTTCCAGACGCGGGTCCCGCTGGTGACGTGCACGCCGTCGTCGTCGCGCGGGGTCACGGTCGCGCGGGTGCACTGCGTCAGCGCCATCGGCAGGCAGCGCCCGCCGTTGTAGTCGACGTGCTCCCCGATCAGGTTCACGCGTCCGGGCGCGACACCGGTGACGGACCCGCTGCGAGTAGATTCAGTTTCCGTGCGATTCCTCTCCGACACCCGGCCAGCGTATGACCTGACCTACGACGACGTGTTCATGGTGCCGAGGCGCTCCGGCGTCGCCTCCCGCTATGACGTGGACCTGGCCTCGTTCGACGGGACGGGTACGACGATCCCGATCGTGGTCGCGAACATGACCGCCGTGTCCGGGCGCCGGATGGCGGAGACGATCGCCCGGCGAGGCGGGATCAGCGTCCTGCCGCAGGACATCCCGCTGGGGATCGTCGAGGAGGTGGTCTCGTGGGTGAAGGGGCGCCACCCGGTCTTCGAGACCCCGATCACGCTGCAGCCCCAGGACACGGTCAGTGACGCCCTGGCGCTGCTGCCCAAGCGTGCGCATCGTGCCGCCGTCGTGCTCGAGGAGGGTCGGCCGGTCGGGGTGATCACCGAGGCCGACTGCCTCGGGGTCGACCGGTTCACGCAGGTCGCACACGTGATGACCACCGACATGGTCACGCTCAAGCACACGATGGAGCCACGTGAGGCCTTCGACGTGCTCGCCTCCACGAGGCACCGCCTGGCCCCGGCAGTGGACGACGACGGGGAACTGGTCGGGATCCTCACCCGGATCGGCGCGCTGCGCTCGACGATCTACCGCCCCGCCCTCGACGGGCACGGCCGGCTGCGGATCGCGGCCGCGATCGGCGTCAACGGCGACGTGGCCGAGCGGACCAGACGTCTGCTGGCGACGGGCATCGACTGCCTGGTCCTCGACACCGCCCACGGCCACCAGGAGCGGATGCTGGAGGCCCTCGCTTCCGTACGGTCGCTCGACCCGAAGGTTCCGGTCGTGGCCGGCAACGTCGTCGCCGCCGACGGCGTGCACGACCTCGTGGAAGCGGGCGCGGACATCATCAAGGTCGGTGTCGGCCCCGGCGCCATGTGCACCACCCGGATGATGACCGGGGTCGGGCGACCCCAGTTCAGCGCCGTGCTCGACTGCGCCGAGGCCGCCCAGAGCCACGGCAAGCACATCTGGGCCGACGGGGGAGTGCGCCATCCCCGCGACGTGGCCCTCGCGCTGGCGGCCGGCGCCTCGCAGGTGATGATCGGCTCCTGGTTCGCGGGGACCCACGAGTCGCCCGGGGACCTGCACATCGGGTCCGACGGCCGTCCCTACAAGGAGAGCTTCGGCATGGCCTCGGCCCGCGCGGTGGCCGGCCGTACGTCGAACGACAGCGCCTTCGACCGGGCCCGGAAGGCCCTCTACGAGGAGGGGATCTCGTCCTCGCGGATGTTTCTCGACCCCGACCGTCCCGGCGTGGAGGACCTGGTCGACGAGATCTGCTCCGGGGTCCGCTCGGCCGCGACGTACGCCGGTGCCCACGACCTCGAGGACTTCGCCCAGCGGGCCGTCATCGGCGTCCAGTCACCCGCCGGTTTCGCCGAGGGACGGCCCCTGCCCGGCGGCTGGTGACAGCGAGACTCACGCCTGGTCGGGAGGCGAGGGACGGGGAGAAGTCGATGATCTGCTCGTCACCCCCGCTCACCACCAGACAGCTCGCCTCCGGCACTTCCCGCCACGCGCCGTGCAGGTCGCCGAGAGGCTCGGAGACCACCAGACGGGCGTCGTCGGAGAGCTCGTGCAGGGCCGGGTGGTCGGGGTACTGCGACCGCAGCGTCGCGACGTCGGTGCTGTGGAACAGCGAGCGCGAACGCCCCTCGCTGGAGTAGCGGAACGCCCAGGTGGTCTCCCCGTCGGTGGTCGCCACGGTCATCTGGATCGGGAAGTCGACGCCGTGTCGACGCCCGGCCTCCTCGATGACTCCGACTGCGTGGGAGACGGCTTCCGGCGGGTTCTCCTCCAGCCCGAAGGTCAGCGCGAGGTAGAAGAACAGCTCGGAGTCCGTCGATCCCTCGATCTGTGGGAACAGGTCCGGGTCGACTGCGAACGCGAGGTCGCGCTTGACCTTCGGGAAGTCCGCGACCACGCCGTTGTGCATCCACAGCCAGCGGCCGTGCCGGAACGGATGGCAGTTGGTCTGCTGGACCGCCGTACCGGTCGTGGCGCGGATGTGGGCGAAGACCCGACGCGACGCCGCCTGGGCAGAGAGCTCTCGCAGGTTGCGGTCGTTCCAGGCCGGTTCGGTGCTGGTGAACACTCCCGGCGTCTCGTGCTCGCCGTACCACCCGACCCCGAAGCCGTCGCCGTTGGTCGTCTCGACACCCAGCTGCGAGTGCTTGCTCTGCACGACGAGCGAGTTCTTGGGCTTGAACAGCAGGTCCTCCAGGCAGACGGGAGACCCTGAATAGGCCAGCCAGCGACACATGCGCACCTCCTCGTAGGCCGCCATTGCAGCGCGGTCCGGGCCTCGTCGGCTCACCCTTCCGGGGTGAGCCGGGAAACCCGCGCCCGATTCCTCGAACCACGGCGCGGCTTGCTAGTGTTGCGTCGCTCGTCCGGGTGGCGGAATAGGCAGACGCGCTAGCTTGAGGTGCTAGTGCCCGTATTAGGGCGTGGGGGTTCAAGTCCCCCCTCGGACACAAACTGAAGGCCTCTGACCTGCGAAACCAGGTCAGAGGCCCGAGTCTTTCCTGGCCCGTGAACACAGGGCCAGGACCTCGAGCCGCTGAGGCCCGAGTGACCGGAGAGATCTCTTGGGCGGTGCTCAGGCAGTGCTCAGGCACCCCCTGTACGGTCCCGGCTGGCGTCGCCAGAGGAGACGGCGCCATGGGAGGAAAGATGATCGAGATCAGCCCCGAAAGCGCGCCGCGGTTGGGCCCGTGGCTCGCTGCCGCAGCGAAGGGAGTGGCTGTCGTGCCGGGCCAGGACGGGCGGTTCCACGTCTTCGTCCACAACGGGAAGGCCGGCAACGAGATCGGCCGCATCGTGGCGAGCTGCCCGAACGAGCTGGACGCGGAGCTGCTGGCATCCGCGCTGTGGTCGCTGACCGCCGACGTCCGCTCCGGGGAGAAGTGCGACGACGCCGAGCTCGTGCTGCCGCCTGACGTGGCCATGGGGTGGAGCGTTCGGCCCTTCATCGCCGCGTACGACCTGCGGAGTCTCTGATGCTCCAACGCCCGCTGATCACGCTGACCACAGAAACCCCCATGCTCGTCGGGGCCGATGGCGTGATCGTCTCGATCAAAGCGCTCGACGTGGACGAGGACCTCGCCATCCAGCAGAAGGTCGATGTCCTCTACGAGGACAAGCTCTACCCAGGGACCGTCACCAACATCACTCCGGAGGGTTCCATCTTCATCGAGATCAAGTGGCCGGCGTACCTCGGGCTCGGGACGCCGGACTGAGGCGCCTCCGAGCCTCCGTCGGACACTCACACACGCCCCACCCTGGGTTGACAACTAGAACGTGTTCTAGTGATGCTGACGCATGGCCCAGGCACCGCCACCCGCCGACATGACCCTGCAGCGCACGAGCCGGGACGCGGGCGTGATGCGCGCCCGGCTGACCGAATGGTTGGCGACTGTCCTCCCGGAGGCCGCAGACCCCGTCGTCGTCCTGCACAGCTCGGCGCAGGAGACCGGCCTCTCCTCGGAGACCGTCCCGCTGGACGTGACGTGGACCGAGGACGGACGACAGCATGCCGGGCAGTACGTCGCCCGCGTAGCGCCCGCGCCCGAGGACTTCCCTGTCTTCGAGCACTACGCACTCCAGGAGCAGTACGACGCCATCCGGCTCGTGGGGGAGCGGACCGACGTACCCGTCCCGCAGGTGCGGTGGATCGAGCCCACCGGGACGGTCCTGGGCACACCTTTCTTCCTGATGGACCGCATCGACGGTCTCGTGCCGCGCGACGTGCTGCCCTACAACTTCGGGGACAACTGGCTCTTCGACGCGAGCTCCGAAGACCAGCGCGGGCTGCAGGACTCGACCGTGCAGGTCCTGGCCGACCTGCACGCGATCCCCGATGCCACGGACACCTTCGGGTTCCTCGATCCGCCCGGTGACGGCCCCACGGCGCTGGCACGCAACCTTGCCCAGGTGCGCGCCTGGTACGAGTTCGCCGTCCCCGACATCGGCCGGTCGCCGATCACCGAGCGCGGTCTGGCCTGGCTCGAGGCCCATCTCCCGGCGACGGACGAGGCGGTCCTGTGCTGGGGGGACGCGCGCATCGGCAACGTGCTCTACCGCGACTTCGAGCCGGTCGGCGTCCTCGACTGGGAGATGGCGACCATCGGGCCGCGCGAGATGGACGTGTCCTGGATCGTTTTCGCACACCAGGTCTTCGAGTCGATCACCAACATGCTGGAGATGCCCGGCATGCCGCACCTCCTGCGCGAAGAGGACGTCGTCGCGACGTACGAGGCGCTCACCGGCGTCACCCTCGGGCCGCTTGACTGGTACCACGTCTACAACGGCGTCGAGTGGTGCATCGTGTTCATGCGCACCGGTGCCCGGCAGATCCACTTCGGTGAGATCGAACGGCCCGAGGACATCGAGACGCTGATGCACCACAAGCCGCTCTTCGAGAGCCTGCTGGACAGGGTGGGTGGCTGAGCGTGGTCGGTCCGCTCGACGAGTACCCGCTGCACCAGGTGCCGCTTCCCGTGACCTGGGCCGGCACCAGCGACCGGAACTTCTACGACCGCTGCTACCTCAACGCGCACGACCGGACGGGCGAGATCTTCCTGATCACCGGGATGGGCTACTACCCCAACCTCGGCACCAAGGATGCCTTCGTGCTCGTGCGTCGCGGCGAGGAGCAGACCGCGGTCCACCTCTCCGACGCGATCGACGACGACCGGCTCGACCAGCGTGTCGGGGGATACCGCATCGAGGTCGTCGAGCCCCTCCGAACGCTGCGCGTGGTGCTGGAGGAGACTGAGGGGATCGCCCTCGACCTGACCTGGGAGGGCTCCTTCGACGTCCTCCAGGAACAGCCGCACGTGATGCGCGCCGGCAGCCGGGTGACGCTCAACGCCCAGCGGTTCGCCCAGGTGGGCACCTGGTCGGGCACGCTCCTGATCGACGGCGAGGAGACCACGCTCACGTCCGACCGCTGGGTCGGCACCCGCGATCGTTCGTGGGGAATCCGCCCGGTGGGGGAGGCCGAGCCGGCAGGCGCCCCCTCCGACCCACCCTTCGAAGGCATGTGGTGGACCTACGTCCCGCTGCGGTTCGATGAGTACGCCGTCGTGCTGATCCTCCAGGAGGACCCCGACGGCTACCGGACGCTCAACGACTGCCATCGCATCTGGCGCGACGGCCGCGTCGAGCAGCTCGGCTGGCCCCAGGTCTCGGTCCGGTACGCCTCGGGCACCCGAATCCCCACCGGCGCCTCGATCTCGTGCACGACGCCGGACGGCAAGCCGCTCCAGCTCGAGGTGGAGTCGCTGCTGCCGGTGCCGATCCACATCGGCGGTGGCTACGGCGGCGACTCCGACTGGACCCACGGCACCTGGAAGGGGCCCGGCTTCACCGAGCGGGTCACCTACGACCTGACCGACGAGTCGGTCGCCGGCCGCGTGATGTTCGGCGTCATCGACCACGCCGCCCGCGCCACGGTGGACGGCAAGGAGGGGTTCGGCCTCTTCGAGCACGGTGCCCTCGGTCGGCACGACCCCAGTGGCTTCGCCGACTGGTTCACCCTGGCCCCCTGACCACCTGCGGAAGAACAGTCGGGAGAGAGGGCCAGGGCCATGGGGTGCCCCGGCCCTCTCGGGTTCACGCTCACGCGCGCCGCAGACGTTAGCCAGCCCGCCACCGGACTACGAAGCCTCGATAATCGGGTGGTCTGCACAGGAGAATTCCTTGTGTTGCGCAGACCCCGTCTGGGTATGTAAGGAGTGTCCTGGTCGCCGGCCGAGCGACCGCCCGAACGACCGGCGATCAGGACTTCGGGAGGCCGGGCCAACGAATCCGTTTGCATGCGATCGCCGAGCGGGCGATGTCCACACAATGATGGACCGCCCGCGGCCCCTCGGGGGGTTGGGGCCACGGGCGGCGGTCGTGGCACTCAGGAGGGGGACCCCGATGGTGAGAGGGCGCGCTTCACCGAGTGGCGGTCTATCGATCGGGGGTTGAGCCCGTGCCCCATGGGATGGGGCACGGGCGCTGCAATCCATGTCCAGGAAATGGAGTCCCTGGGCTTGTCCCCCGTTTGCGTGCTCAGAGTAGAAGCGCGGTCAACGCGGCGGCTACCGAAACCGTTGAATCCGTTCGACCGGTCTAGATGTCGCTCCGTCCGGCCCGGGAACGGCCACAATGAACCCATGTCAGCCGCCACGACCTTGATGGTCATCGGACTCCTGATGGCACTCCTCGGAGCGGGCCTCGCGCTTCGTGCGCGCGTGCAGGCCAGGTCCGCTGCGCACGCCCTGTCGACGGGTGTGCCGGTCGACGGGTTCGAGGACGTGCTCGAGCGGGTCCAGTCGGCCTACAGCGCGACCGACGCGGCGCTACGGAGTGCGGTGGCCGTGATGGCCGTGGGCATCCTGCTCGCCGTGGTGGGCGCCTACCTGGGCAGTGACGCCCGCGCCCTGGGTGCGGACGTCGGTGGAAGCGGTACGACGGACCAGGCCCGGGTCGGCGGTTCCTGGTAGGCGATCCGCCGGCCGGTCAGGGCTGCAGCTCGTGCTCGGTCAGCCACGCCGCGGGGTCGATCGGCTCGCCGCCACGGTGCACCTCGAGGTGGAGGTGCGGTCCGGTCACGTTTCCGGTCGAGCCCACGTAGCCGACGAGGTCACCGGGGGCCAGGCGCTGCCCGGGCTCGGCGGCGAACTCGCTCTGGTGGCAGTACCAGAGCACGGTGCCGTCATCGAGCTTGACCACGGTCTTGTTGCCGAACGCGCCGTCGGACTCCGTGGACACGACCTCGCCCGGGCCGATGGCCCGGAGCTCCGCACCCTCGTCGGCGGCGAAGTCGAGGCCGGTGTGGGCGCTCGACCAGAGACCGGTGTCACCGAACTCACTGGTGAGGTCGTAGCCCTCGACCGGGAGCACCCACGGCGGGGGCTTGGCCTTGAGCTCGACGCCGGAGACGACGGACTGCGCCGGTACCCGCTCGGGCTGGGCCTTGGGTGCGGCCTCGCCTGTGTCGGCGGACTGCCTGACGATCGCGCCGGCCGGCGAGGAGATCGCCGTTGCGGCGGGCGCCACGGCGGCCAGCGGCGAGGCATCGAGAGCAACAGCCGGGGTGGCGGCCGCGAGCGCGGAGGTCGTCAGCAGACCGGTCACGATCGTGGGCGCAAGGGCGCGTTTCAAGTGGGACTTGGAGAGCATGGCAGTGGTGGTTCCTCGTCACGCCGCGAAGGGATTTGGCTTACCCGAATCGCCGGGTGCGCGTCGGCGCACTCGCTGCTCGTCAGAGGTCTCACGTTGGGGGCACACCGGCCGGGGACGAGCAGGAGGCGTTTCCCTTGCCGGCGGTTCGCTTGTCATGAGCGCCGCCCGATCGAACGGGCATTCAGGGCGACGCGATGACCTAGTCAGCCATGTCTGAACGACAAGTGCAAACTGACAGCTAGCGCCTTGTTAGCGGGCTCACAGGGCAGGGCGCACGCCACGCTCAGCGGTGCCGCCCAGCGCGATCAAGGTCACACGCATGGGTACGGCGTAATCGGGGGATCTTCACGGTTGACCGACCGACGAAAGGACTCCGCCATGGGCGTGGAAGACAAGGCCAGCAACTCCTTCAAGGACACCAAGGGCAAGGTCAAGGAGACGACCGGTCGCGCGACCGACAACGAGGACCTGGAGAACGAAGGCAAGGCCGATCAGGCCGAGGCTTCGGTCAAGGAGTCGGTGGAGCACCTCAGGGACGCTGCCGGCAACGTCAAGGACGCATTCAAGAAGTAGGTCGGCCATGCATGACCCGCACTGAACTAGTCCGTGCGGGCTAGACAGGTCCGTGACCACGAGGCCGCGGACCGTGTCTCGGGCACCCCGGGGATCTAGCCTCGGAACATGGAGGAAACGCAAGCGCCCGTGGTCCCGGGGTCGGCGATCGGGACCACCGCCCTCGGGCGCTTGGAGATGCGCGTGCCTGAGGACGACGGCTACGAGGAGGTCAGCATCGAGCGGCGCTGGCCCGACATGACCGCCGCCCGGGCCTGGTGCGAGCGCATCGTGCGGCGGGCCGCTCCCGGCACCGCCATTCTCGAGATCCAGGTCTTCGAGGAGCGCTGGCGCCACGCCAAGTCGTGGGAGACCACGGGGACCCGGCCGGTGGCCGAGGTCCTCCAGCTCGGGGTGGTCAACAGCGCCGGGTTCGTGCGCTGGTCCGAGCCGCGGGCCATGGTGCCGCGCTCGACAGTCCGTCAGGCCCACTGAGCCCGGACCGATCCCGGGCCGCGTCCACCGCCCCTTGGTTGGTGCCCGATTTGGGGCACCATGGGGGCATGACCCCGCCCCAGGATCCGACCGCCGACTACGACCCCGCAGCCGAGGTCACGGAGATCTGCCGTGACCTGATCCGGATCGACACCACCAACTTCGGCGACCAGCCCGGACCCGGTGAGCGCAAGGCGGCCGAACACGTCGCCACGCTGCTCGACGAGGTCGGGATCGAGAGCGAGCTGTGGGAGGCCGAGCCGGGCCGCACCAACGTCCTCGCGAGGTGGGGCGGTACGACGGGCGACCCCGTGCTCGTCCATGGCCATCTCGACGTCGTTCCGGCGGACGCCGACGACTGGCACATGCACCCGTTCAGCGGGGAGATCCACGAGGGCCAGGTGTGGGGCCGCGGCGCCGTCGACATGAAGGACTTCGACGCGATGCTGCTGTCGACGGTGCGCGCCCGCGCCCGCGCCGGTGTGGTGCCCGACCGGCCGCTGGTGCTGTGCTTCACCGCCGACGAGGAGGCCGGTGGCACCAAGGGCGCCGGACCGCTCGTCGAGGCCAAGCGGGAGTGGTTCGACGGGTGCACCTATGCGGTGGGGGAGGTCGGCGGGTTCTCCACGACGGTGCGCGGCCGGCGCCTCTACCTGATCGAGGCTGCGGAGAAGGGCATGGCCTGGATGCGGCTGACCGCGAACGGCAACGCCGGGCACGGGTCGATGGTCCATCCCGACAACGCCGTGACCACGCTGGCCGAAGCCGTCGCGCGGATCGGCCGACACGAGTGGCCGGTGCAGCTGACCCCGACGATGAAGGTGCTGCTGGGGGCGGTCGCCGAGCTCGCCGGCACCGAGGCGACCCCGGAGAACGCCGAGGAGCTGATCGAGGAGTTCGGCTCGGCCGCACGGATGCTCGGAGCCGTGATCCGCCACACGACCAACCCGACGATGCTCGATGCCGGCTACAAGGTGAACGTGGTGCCCGGCCACGCCACGGCACAGGTCGACGGCCGGTTCCTGCCCGGTCTCGAGGACGACTTCGTGTCGACGCTGCGCGAGCTGGCCGGCCCCGGCGTCGACATCGACTGGATCACCAAGATGGCCGGCCTCGAGACCGCGTTCGACGGAGAGATGGCCGACGCCATGACGGCCTCGATCCTCGAGGAGGACCCGGACGCCCTGGTCGCGCCGTACCTGATGAGTGGCGGCACGGACGCCAAGCACTTCACCCAGCTCGGGATGCGGGCCTTCGGCTTCACGCCGCTGCGGCTGCCCCCGGAGCTCGACTTCACTGCGTTGTTCCACGGGGTCGACGAACGGGTCCCGGTGGACGCGCTGGAGTTCGGTGCCCGGGTCTTCGACAGGTTCCTGGGCAAGATCTGACCCGGCTGGCGCAGACGGCCTACGCGTCCACGAGGAAGGCGATGCGCTGTCGGATGATCCGCCGGCGCAGCTGCACGCGGCGGGTGCCGTCGTAGGCGATCAGCAGGCGGTCCAGCTCCCAGCCACCCTTCTCGGCCTGCTCCACGAGCATCCGGGTCACCGCCGTGCGCGAGAACTCGCGTGAGATGAGCATCTTGGAGAACTCGTACTCCACACCCGGACGCAGCGCGCGGCGCTGCTCGATCCGACGCTGCTTCGCAGAGCTCACGAATCACCCTCCTGCTGGTCCGACGACACGTCCTCGAGCGCCGAGACGATCTCGACGGGCAGCTCGCACTCCTCGACGGTGAGCGACTCGCGCAGCTGCGCGGCGGTGCGCGCCCCGATGATCGGCGCCACGACGCCCGGGCGGTCCCGCACCCAGGCGAGTGCCACCTCGAGTGGCGACCACCCGAGACCGTCCGCGGCCCGCGCCACGGCCTCGACCACGCGCTGGGAGAACTCGTCGAGGTAGCGGCTCACGAAGGAGGAGAAGTGCGGCGAGGCAGCGCGCGAGTCGGCCGGCGTGCCGTTGCGGTACTTGCCGGTGAGCACGCCGCGACCCAGCGGCGACCAGGGCAGGATGCCGAGCCCGAGCGCCTGCGCGGCCGGGACCGTCTCCGCCTCGACGGCGCGGTTGAGCAGGGAGTACTCCACCTGGTTGGACGCCAGCGTCGCGCGGCCGGGCACCGCCCGCTGCCACGTGGCGGCCTGGGCCGACTGCCAGCCGTTGTAGTTGCTCACCCCGACGTACGCCGCTCGGCCGGTCGTCACGGCGTAGTCGAGGGCGCTCAGCGTCTCCTCGAGCGGCGCGTCGTCGACCCACGTGTGCACCTGCCACAGGTCGACGTAGTCCACGCCCAGCCGGTCCAGCGACGCGTCGAGCGTGCTGATCAGGTGTCCGCGGGAGGCATTGGTGAACCGCTCACCCTTGCGCCGACCCACGCCGGCCTTGGTGGCCAGGACGATGTCCTCGCGGCGGCACACGTCACCGAGCAGGGAGCCGATCAGCCGCTCGGAGTCGCCGTCGGTGTAGCCCGCCGCGGTGTCGACCAGGGTGCCACCGGCGTCCACGAAAGCCACCAGCTGCTCGCGGGCCTCGTGCTCGTCGGTGTCGCGCCCCCACGTCATGGTGCCCAGCCCCAGGCGCGAGACCGAGAGTCCCGTGGCGCCCAGGAACCGCTGTTGCATGGCCAAACGCTATCCACCCGCGCCAGCAGACCGCCTCCCGGCTCGCCGTGAGGGCGCCCGGGTCCCGCTCCCGGGCGTCCCTACACTGACCGGGTGCTCGACTTCCTCAAAGCCGTGGTTCTCGGGCTCATCCAAGGCCTCACCGAGTTCCTGCCCATCTCCAGCAGCGCTCACCTCCGGATCTTCCCGGAATGGTTCGGGTGGGGCGACCCCGGCGCCGCGTTCACGGCGGTCATCCAGATCGGCACCGAGCTCGCCGTGCTCCTCTACTTCCGCAAGGACATCTGGCGGATCGGCTCCACCTGGGTGCGCTCGCTGTTCCAGCCGGAGTACCGCGGACACGTCGACGCCCGGATGGGGTGGTACGTCATCGTCGGTTCGCTGCCGATCGTCCTGCTCGGAGTGCTGCTCAAGGACACGATCGAGCGCGACTTCCGCAACCTGTGGATCATCGCCACGACGCTGATCGTCATGGGCATCGTGCTCGGGATCGCCGACCGCACCGGGCGGCAGGACCGCGACTTCAAGCAGGTCGGTCTCAAGCACGCGGTCCTCATGGGGCTGGCGCAGTCGCTCGCGCTCGTCCCGGGCGTCTCTCGGTCGGGCGCGACCATCTCCATGGGCCTGTTCCTCGGGATGAAGCGCGAGGCCGCGACCCGGTTCGCCTTCCTGCTCGCGATCCCGGCCGTCGTGGGGGCCGGCCTGTTCGAGCTCAAGGAGATCCCGCACGGCCACAACGACTTCGGCTGGGGACCGACGATCGTCGCCACGGTCGTCTCGTTCCTGGTGGGGTACGCCGCGATCGCGTGGCTGCTGCGGTACGTCGCGACGAACTCCTACACGCCGTTCGTGATCTACCGGATCGGCCTCGGCCTGCTCACCCTTGGCCTGCTCTCGGCCGGTGTGCTGACCGCCTGAGGCGACGGCCTACAGCCAGCCTGCCCGCTTGCCGATCAGGAAGACGGCGAGCGAGCTGAGCAGCATCAGGCCCAGGGCGAATCGGGTAGCCGAGCGCCCAGTGCAGCTCGGGCATGTGGTCGAAGTTCATCCCGTAGATGCTGCCGACCACCGTCGGCGCCACGATGATGCCGGCCGCGGCGGAGATCCGGCGCATGTCGTCGTTCTGCTGGATCGAGATCTGCGCGATGTGGGCCTCGAACGCGGTCGAGAGCAGGGAGTCCAGGGTGTCGATCGTCTCGGCGACACGGCTGAGGTGGTCGGCCACGTCCCGGAAGTACGGGACCGGCATCGCTGTGGATGCCGTGCACCGTCCCGGCAGTGAACCTGTTCATCGGCTCGCGCAGCGGCATCACCGCTCGACGCATCTCGGCGAGCTCGCGCTTGAGGACGTAGATGCGGGCGGCGTCGTTGGTGCGCTCGGTCGAGAACACCGACTGCTCGACCTCGTCGACGTCCTCCTGGAGTGACCCAGCCACGTCCTCGTAGCGGTCCACGATCGCGTCGCACACGGCGTACACCACCGCGGACGGGCCGTGCGCCAGCACGTTGCTGGCAGCCTCGAGTCGTTGCCGCGCCTCCTTCAGTCCGCCACCCGAGCCGTGGCGGACGGTGACCACGAACTTGTGCCCGACGAACATGCTGATCTCGCCGGTCTCGACGGCGTCCTCCTCGTCGACGTACCAGAGGATCTTGAGGACGATGAACAGCGAGTCGGCGTAGCGCTCGACCTTGGGTCGCTGGTGCGCTCGGAGATCGCGTCCTCGACGGCGAGCTCGTGGAGGTCGTAGAGGTCAGCGACCGCCTCGAGCTCGTGCGGCTCCGGCTCGTGCAGCCCTACCCACACGAAGTCGTCGGGCCCGGTGGCCTCGGCCCGGACGCCGGCGAGGTCGTGGGTGTCGACGCCGAGGTCGACCCGTTCGCCGTTGCGGTACAGCGCGTTGTCCACGATCACAGGAGCAGGCTAGGCGGTGGCTGCGAGCAGATGCGCGCAGGTCGGCGCGGTTCTGGGAGCCGCGTACGCTCCGGGCATGGCAACCGTGATCCTGGCGCGCCACGGCCGCACCGCCGCCAACACCGACGGAGTCCTTGCTGGACGGACCAAGGGCGTCCATCTGGACGACACCGGCGTGGAACAGGCCCGGGCCGCCGCCGGACGGCTCGAGGGGCTGGAGCTCGCTGCGGTCGTGACCAGCCCCCTCGAGCGGTGCCGCGAGACGGCGCGCCTGATGGTGCCGGAGGTGCGGGCGGTCTCCGACCGGCAGCTGCTGGAGTGCGACTACGGCGAGTGGACCGGTCAGGAGATCAAGCGGCTGGCCAAGGAGAAGCTCTGGCGCACGGTGCAGGCGCAGCCCTCGGGCGCACGGTTCCCGGGCGGCGAGTCCCTGCAGGAGATGTCGGCCCGGGTCGTCTCCGGTGTCCGGGCGCGGGACGCGGCCATCGAGGAGGAGACCGGTGACCATGCGGTGTGGCTCGTCGTCTCGCACGGCGACCCGATCAAGGCGATCCTGGCCGATGCCCTGGGGATGCACCTCGACGCCTTCCAGCGGATCACCGTCGACCCCGGCAACCTGTCGGTGGTGCGGTACACCCCGCACCGCGCCTTCGTGCTGACGATGAACTCAGCGGCAGGGTCGCTGTCCCACCTGTCGGGCAAGCCCCGCAAACGGCGTACCCGCCCCAGCGACGCCGTCGTCGGCGGCGGAGCCGGTCCCTCGACTGACTCTGCTCCCTAGCCTCATCTAGGCTCGGCCGCATGCCGGTCATCCACCGTTTCGACCCCCCGGAGCGTTTCGTGCCGGGCACGGTCGGCGAGCCCGGTGCCCGCACCTTCTTCCTGCAGGCCCGCGTCGGCAACCAGGTCACGTCCGTGGGGCTGGAGAAGCAGCAGGTGCAGATCCTGGGCGAGCGCGTGGCCGAGCTGTTGGACGAGCTGATCGCTTCCGAGGACGCGCGCACCACCATCCCGGCGATGACTCCCGTGGCGCTCATCGACAACGAACCGCTGGAGCAGCCCATCGAGGAGGAGTTCCGCGCCGGAACGATCACCTTGTCGTGGGACGCCGGCGACGAACGCGTCGTGATCGAGGTGTTCCCGGTCGTCGAGGTCGAGGTGGAGCTGCCGGTCGAGGCAGCCGAGCAGGAGCTCATCGACCTCCCGATCGAGGAGCCCGAGCCCGAGGAGATCCTGCTCGTGCGGATGCCGCCGGCGATGGCACGCTCCTTCGCCGCGCGCGCCGAGTCGGTCGTCGCGGCCGGTCGAGCGCCGTGCCCGTTCTGCGGTGGCCCGATGGACGTCGACGGGCACCTGTGCCCGCGGTCCAACGGATACCGGCGATCCCGCAGCTGACTCCGCATGTCCGCCTCCGCGCCCTCCACGCTCCGCGACGGGCAGCTGGTCGTGCTCGGACGGATCATGCCGGCGTCCAACCACACCTTCCTCACCCGCCTGGGCGACGAGGGGGTGCAGTGCGTCTACAAGCCGAGCTCGGGGGAACGGCCGCTGTGGGACTTCACCGACGGCACCCTCGCAGCCCGGGAGTACGCCGCCTGGGTGGTCTCCGACCATCTCGGCTGGAACGTGGTCCCCCCGACGGTGCTGCGCGACGGCCCCGCCGGGCCCGGCATGGTGCAGCTGTGGATGGAGCCCGAGGACAGGCCCGAGGATGCCCCGGACCCGGTCGACGTCGTGCCCGAGGGCCAGGTGCCGCCGGGCTACCTCCACGTGCTCGACGCCACCGGTGCCCACGACGACCCGGTTTCGCTGGTGCACGAGGACTCCGAGCCGCTGCGGCGGATGGCGGTCTTCGACCTCATCGTCAACAACACCGACCGCAAGGGCGGTCACGTCCTGCCCATGGCCGACGGTCACCGCTACGGAGTCGACCACGGAGTCTGCTTCCACACCGAGGACAAGCTCCGAACGGTGCTCTGGGGGTGGGCCGGACAGCCCCTCACGCCGGCCGAGTGCGCCGGGGTCGAGAACCTCGTCGACGGACTCGACGGGAAGCTGCGGGAACGCCTCGAGGAGCTGCTCACGGTGCGCGAGGTGGATGCGGTCGAGCGTCGCTGCGAGCGCCTCCTGCGCACCGCACGCTTCCCGGTGCCGTCGGGTGGCTGGCCGTCGATCCCGTGGCCACCGTTCTGAGACCTGACGGATAGGCTCGCATCCATGCGTGCGTGGCCCTCTCCCGATCCCGGGACCCATCGGCTCGGCACGCGGGGACCGGCGGTCCGCATCTTCGACAGCTCCACCCGCTCGCTGCTCGACGTGACCCCCGCGGAGGGCCCGGCGCGGATGTACGTCTGCGGGATCACGCCGTACGACGCCACCCACATGGGCCACGCGGCGACGTACGTCGCGTTCGACCTGCTCAACCGGGCCTGGCGCTCGGCCGGACACGACGTCAGCTACGTCCAGAACGTCACCGACGTCGACGACCCGCTGCTCGAGCGCGCCCGGGACACGGGGGAGGACTGGCTCGCGCTGGCCGAACGCGAGACGGAGCTGTTCCGCCGCGACATGGAGGCGCTGCGCGTGCTCGCCCCGGATGCCTACGTGGGCGTCGTCGAGGCCATCGAGCTCGTGGTCGACATGGTCGAGCGACTGCAGCGCGCGGGAAGCGTGTACGACGTGCCGGCGCCCGGCACGTCCGCGGACCTCTACTTCTCCGTCACGCGCGACCCCGCCTTCGGTGAGGTGTCCGGCTGGACCCGCGAGCAGATGCTGGAGGTGTTCGCCGACCGCGGCGGAGACCCCGACCGCCCCGGCAAGAAGGACCCGCTGGACTGCCTGCTCTGGCAGTCCGAACGACCCGGTGAACCGGCCTGGGCCAGCCCGCTCGGCCCCGGCCGCCCCGGGTGGCACATCGAGTGCTCCGCCATCGCCCGCCACTACCTCGACTCCGCCACCCTGGGGGCGATCGACGTGCAGGGCGGTGGCAGCGACCTCGTCTTCCCGCACCACGAGATGAGCGCGTCCGAGGCGCAGGTGGCCTACCCGGACGAACCGTTCGCACGCACCTACGTGCACGCCGGCATGGTCGGGCTGGACGGCGCGAAGATGTCGAAGTCCAAGGGCAACCTCGTCCTGGTCTCGAAGCTGCGCGAGGACGGGCTCGACCCGATGGTGATCCGCCTGGTCCTCCTGGGGCACCACTACCGCAGCGACTGGCAGTGGGACGAGGCCGACGTCTCGGCGGCCGGCGCGCGCCTCGACAAGTGGCGCGCCGCGGTGGCGAGGGGCGCGGGAGCCCCGACGCACGAGCTCGTGAGCAACGTCCTCGCGGCGCTGGCCGAGGATCTCGACGCGCCCACCGCCCTGCGTCTGGTCGACCACTGGGCCAACGCCACGGACTTCGGTGACGACGCGGAACCCGGCGCCGGCGAGGTCGTCCGGGGTCTGGTCGACGCCAGCCTCGGCGTCGCAGCTCCGTGTGAAACGACCCCTACTCCTCGGGCGTGTCGCGCCGCTTGAGGTAGCGCTCGAACTCCCGGGCGATCGCCTCGCCGCTCGCCTCGGGGAGCTCGGCGGTGTCCTGGCTCTCCTCGAGGTTGCGGACGTACTCCGCGACGTCCTCGTCCTCCTCGGCCAGCTCGGCGACGCCGCGCTCCCAGGCGCGGCTGTCCTCGGGCAGGTCACCCAGGGGGATGCTGGTCTCGAGCAGGTCCTCGACCTGGCCGAGCAGCGCCAACGTCGCCTTGGGACACGGCGGCTGCGGCAGGTAGTGGGGGACGGCCGCCCAGAACGAGACGGCGGGTACGTCGAGCCGGGCGCACGCGTCCTGGAGCACGCCGATGATCCCGGTCGGCCCCTCGTAGGTCGCCGGCTCGAGCTTGAGCCGGTCCTCGAGGTCGAACTCGGTGGCGGTGCCGCTCACCTGGATCGGCCGGGTGTGCGGGGTCTCGGCCAGCAGGGCGCCCAGTGTGACCACGAGCTCGACGCCGAGCTCGTCGGCGCACGCGAGCAGCTCGGCGCAGAACTGGCGCCACTTCATGTTCGGCTCGATCCCGCGCAGCAGGACCACGTCGTGCTGCGAACCCGGCGGGCGGGCGACGTAGACCTGCGTCGAGGGCCACGTGATCCGACGCATGCCCTCGCTGGTGGTCGACACCGAGGGACGGTTGACCTGGTAGTCGTAGAACTCCTCCGGGTCGACCACCGCGACGACCTGGGCGTCCCAGACCTCGATGAGGTGGTCGACCACGCCCGTGGCTGCTCCTGCGGCGTCGTTCCATCCCTCGAAGGCCGCCACCATCACCGGCTCGACGAGGTGCGGCACGTCCTCGATCTCGATCACGCGTCCAGCCTAGATGGGTAAGTCCAAGGGGGTGTGCAAGCGAGCGCCGCTCAGTGCGTGCGTCGCTCTCCGGGGTCCCGCGGAATCGGGAGCGCAGCGAGTGATTCTGTGGGGTGGTGGCTTGGCGGAGGAGGGAGCCGTGGCGGAGCCACGGCGACTGACGACAACGCAGTCCAGCGTGCGTGATGAGTGGGGCGCAGCGTGCTCCCCCTTGGACTTACCCATCTTGATGGGCTGGGCCCATGTCATGATCCGGTATCTCGGGCAGCGCGCAGAGCCACCTTCCGTAGGCTTTGCCTGTGCGCCACCACGCACCGCCCGTGACGAGAGGTTGCCTGTGCCCGACACCACCCACCACCGCCCCGACTGCACCGAGGAGCTCGGTGCGGTCATGCGCGAGCGCATCCTGGTGGTCGACGGCGCCATGGGTACGGCGATCCAGCGTGACCGACCGGACGAGGCGGGCTACCGCGGGGAGCGCTTCGCCGACTGGGAGTCGGACGTGCAGGGCAACAACGACCTGCTCACCCTCACCCAGCCCGACATCATCCGCTCGATCCACCGGGAGTACCTCGAAGCCGGCGCCGACCTGATCGAGACGAACACGTTCAACGCCAACGCGATCTCGCTGTCCGACTACGACATGTCCGAGCTCGCCTACGAGCTCTGCTTCGAGGCGTCCCGCCTCGCGCGTTCCGCCTGCGACGAGGTCACCGAGCGCACCCCCGACAGGCCGCGCTACGTCGCGGGTGCTCTGGGCCCCACCACCCGCACCGCGTCCATCTCTCCGGACGTCAACGACCCCGGCGCCCGCAACGTCAGCTACGAGCAGCTGGTGGACGCCTACACCGTCGCCACTCGCGGCCTGCTCGATGGCGGGGCGGACCTGATCTTCATCGAGACGATCTTCGACACCCTCAACGCCAAGGCCGCGATCTTCGCGGTCGAGACCGTCTTCGAGGAGTACGACCGGCGCTGGCCCGTGGTGGTCTCGGGCACGATCACGGACGCCTCCGGACGGACGCTCTCCGGGCAGACGACCGAGGCGTTCTGGAACTCGGTGCGCCACGCCCGGCCGCTGCTGGTGGGCCTCAACTGCGCGCTCGGCGCCAAGGAGATGCGCCCGTTCCTGGCCGAGCTGTCGCGGGTCGCGAACACCTTCGTCTCGGCGTACCCCAACGCCGGCCTGCCCAACGCGTTCGGTGAGTACGACGAGGCGGCGGCCGAGACCGCGGCGACGCTGGGCGAGTTCGCCGACGCCGGGCTGGTGAACCTCGTCGGCGGCTGTTGCGGCACCACGCCCGACCACATCGCGGCGATCGCGAAGGCCGTCGACGGCAAGGCACCCCGCGAGATCCCCGAGATCGCGTCCGCGATGCGCCTGTCCGGCCTCGAGCCGATGAACATCACCGAGGACTCGCTGTTCGTCAACGTCGGCGAGCGCACCAACATCACCGGGTCGGCGAAGTTCCGCAACCTGATCAAGGCCGGGGACTACGACGCGGGGCTCACGGTGGCGGTGCAGCAGGTCGAGGCCGGTGCGCAGGTCATCGACGTGAACATGGACGAGGGCATGATCGACGGCGTCGCGGCGATGGACCGGTTCACGAAGCTGATCGCCAGCGAGCCCGACATCAGCCTGGTGCCGATGATGATCGACTCCTCGAAGTGGGAGGTCATCGAGGCCGGCCTGCGCAACGTGCAGGGCAAGTCGATCGTCAACTCGATCTCCATGAAGGAGGGCGAGGACGCGTTCCGCGAGCACGCTCGCCTGTGCCGCAAGTACGGCGCCGCCGCGGTCGTGATGGCCTTCGACGAGGACGGCCAGGCCGACAACCTCGAGCGCCGCACCCAGATCTGCGAGCGCGCCTACCGGATCCTGGTCGACGAGGTGGGGTTCCCGCCCGAGGACATCGTCTTCGACCCCAACTGCTTCGCCCTCGCCACGGGCATCGAGGAGCACGCGAACTACGGCGTGGACTTCATCGAGGCGACCCGCTGGATCAAGGAGAACCTGCCCGGTGCGCGGGTGTCGGGCGGCATCTCCAACGCCTCCTTCTCGTTCCGGGGCAACAACCCCGTGCGAGAGGCGATCCACTCCGTGTTCCTGTTCCACGCGATCAGGGCCGGCCTGGACATGGGGATCGTCAACGCCGGAGCGCTCGTCGTCTACGACGAGATCGACCCCGAGCTGCGTGACCGCATCGAGGACGTCGTGCTCAACCGCCGCGAGGACGCCGCCGAGCGCCTCCTGGAGATCGCCGAGCAGCATCGCGGCTCCGGCGAGCAGGCGGAGGTCGCCGAGCTCGAGTGGCGGTCGCTGCCGCTGGGGGAGCGGATCACGCACTCCCTGGTCAAGGGCATCGACGCGCACATCGAGGACGACACCGAGCTGCTGCGGGCGGAGATCTCGGAGCGGGGCGGCAAGCCCATCGAGGTCATCGAAGGGCCGCTGATGGACGGCATGAACGTCGTCGGAGACCTGTTCGGCTCCGGCAAGATGTTCCTGCCCCAGGTCGTGAAGTCCGCCCGGGTGATGAAGAAGGCGGTCGCGTACCTGATCCCGTTCATCGAGGCCGAGAAGAAGCCCGGTGATGCGGAGACCAAGAAGGGCACCATCGTGATGGCGACGGTGAAGGGCGACGTCCACGACATCGGCAAGAACATCGTCGGGGTGGTCCTGCAGTGCAACAACTACGAGGTCTACGACCTCGGCGTGATGGTGCCCGCGCAGAAGATCCTGGACAAGGCGAAAGAGGTCGACGCCGACATGATCGGCCTGTCGGGCCTGATCACGCCCTCACTCGACGAGATGGTGAACTTCGCCGCCGAGATGCAGCGCCAGGAGTTCGAGATCCCGCTGCTCATCGGCGGGGCCACCACCTCCAGGGCCCACACGGCGGTCAAGGTGACTCCGCGCTACGAGGGCCCGGTGCTCTGGGTGAAGGACGCCTCCCGGTCCGTCCCGGTGGCCGCCGCGCTGCTCTCGCCGGAGCGACGCGGCAAGCTGCTCGCCGACACCGAGGCCGACTACGACTCCCTCCGCAAGCGCCACGCCGCGAAGACGGACCGGCCGCTCGCGTCCCTCGAGGACGCCCGCTCCAACCGGACGCCCATCGACTGGTCGTCGTACGAACCACCTGTCCCGGCCATGGGAGTCACGACGCAAGCCTTCGAGGACTACGACCTCGCCGAGCTCCGCGAGTACATCGACTGGCAGCCGTTCTTCAACGCCTGGGAGATGAAGGGCAAGTTCCCCGACATCCTCAACAACCCGGCGTCCGGGGAGACCGCACGCAAGCTCTACGACGACGCCCAGGCGATGCTGGACCGGCTGATCGAGGAGAAGTGGCTCACCGCCAACGGGGTGATCGGCTTCTTCCCGGCGAACGCCGTTGATGACGACATCGAGGTCTACCGCGACGAGGAGCGGACCGAGGTGCTCACGACGCTCCACAACCTGCGCCAGCAGGGCGAGCACCGCGAGGGTGTGCCCAACCGGTCGCTGGGCGACTTCGTGGCGCCCAAGGAGACCGGGCTGGCCGACCACGTCGGCGCGTTCGCCGTCACCGCCGGGCTCGGCAGCCAGGACAAGATCAAGGAGTTCAAGGACGAGCTCGACGACTACAGCGCGATCCTGCTGGAGTCGCTGGCCGACCGGCTCGCCGAGGCGTTCGCGGAGCGGCTCCATCAGCGAGTGCGCGTGGAGCTCTGGGGCCACGTCCCTGACGAGGACCTCGACAACGAGGACCTGATCGCCGAGAAGTACTCCGGCATCCGACCCGCCCCGGGCTACCCGGCGTGTCCCGAGCACACCGAGAAGGTGACCCTCTGGGAGCTGCTCGACGTCGAGGGCACCGCGGGGATCGAGCTGACCGAGTCGATGGCGATGTGGCCGGGCGCCTCCGTCAGCGGCTGGTACTTCTCCCACCCGCAGTCCCAGTACTTCGTCGTCGGTCGGCTCGGGCGCGACCAGGTGGCGTCGTACGCCGAGCGCAAGGGCTGGACCCTGCAGGAGGCCGAGCGCTGGCTCTCCTCCAACCTCGGCTACGACCCGGATGACTGACGGTCCCACCGCTGTCCTGTGGGACATGGACGGCACCCTCGTCGACACCGAGCCGTACTGGATGGAGTGCGAGTTCGCGCTCGCCGCGAAGTACGGCGGGCGATGGTCGACGGAGGACGGCCTCGCCGTGGTCGGAGGCGACCTGATCGACTCCGCCACCTACATGCGTGAGCACATGGGCATCGACCGCACGCCGCACCAGATCGTCGAGGAGCTCCTCGACGGGGTGGTGCGGCTCGTGGAGCAGCAGGTGCCGTGGCGACCCGGGGCCCGCGAGCTCCTGGCCGAGCTGCGCGACCTGGACGTGCCGTGCGCGCTGGTCACCATGTCGTGGCGGCGCTTCGTCGACCCGGTCGTCCGCGCCCTGCCCTCAGGATCCTTCGACGCCGTGGTGTGCGGGGACGAGATCCAGCACGGCAAGCCGCACCCGGAGGCCTACCTGCGGGCCGCCGAGCTGCTCGGACTTTCGGCCGAGGCCACGGTCGCCATCGAGGACTCGCCGACCGGCGTCGCCTCCGCCGAGGCCGCCGGGTGCCAGGTCCTGGTCGTCCCCAGCCACGTCCCGGTGCGCGAGGAGAACGGACGAGTGCTGCGCGACACCCTCGTCGGGCTCACGGCCCGGGACCTGGCCGACGTGGCCCGGCTGGCGCTGCCGGACTGACCTCCCGCGGTCCTAGTACCCACGTCCAATGGCACCGCGCCCGCCGCCGGCGCCAGTCTTCGTGGCATCGACAGACCGTCCCAGGAGGCCACCATGAGCACCACCCGCGTACTCGCACCCGTCATCGCCCTCGCGTCCGCCGTCCTGCTCACCACCGCGGCACCCGCGGTCGCGAAGGACGGTGACGTCATCAGGAGGGGGCCCTGCCAGGGCGTCGCCGACTGGAAGCTCAAGGCGAGCCCGGAGAACGGCCGGATCGAGGTCGAGGGCGAGGTCGACAGCAACCGCCGCGGTCAGACCTGGCGCTGGTCGCTCACCCACAACGGTCGCGCAGCCGGCAGCGGCACGCGCACCACCGCCGGGCGCAGCGGCTCCTTCGAGGTACGCCGGGTCACGGCCAACTTCGCCGGCACCGACACCTTCGTCTTCCACGCTCGTCGACCCGGCACCCGGCAGATCTGCCGCGGCGTGGTCCGCTTCTAGTCGAGCTCGCGTGCCGACGGATCGGGGAGCGGCGGCGGCTCGTTGCCGAACGTCGGGCAGTGGTCCTGGAAGCTGCACCAGCCGCAGGCCCACCCTGGGCTCGGCAGCCACTCACCGGTCGTGCGGGCCCGGTCGATCGCGTGCCAGATGGCCTCGACGAGGCGCTCGGTGGCGAGCAGGTCCTGCTCGTCGGGCTCGTAGCTGACCATCTGTCCGTCGCCGAGGTAGACGAGGCGCAGCAGTGCGGGAACCACTCCACGGGTGCGCCAGATGACCAGGGCGTAGAAGCGCATCTGGAACAGCGCCTTGGACTCGAACCCGACGCCGGGGGAGCGGCCGGTCTTGTAGTCGACCACACGGATGGCACCGTCGGGCGCGATGTCGATGCGATCGACGAACCCGCGCAGCAGCAGCCGCGAGTCGAGCAGCGTCTCGACGTAGAGCTCCCGCTCCGCCGGCTCGAGCATCCGTGGGTCCTCGAGCGCGAAGTAGGCCTGCAGGCTCTCGCGGCACGAGGCCAGCCAGGCCGTGATCTCCGGCCCCTCACCGGTGAAGAGCGAGGCCGCCTCGGGCTCGGCGTCGAGCACGAACTCCCAGGCGTCCTGCACCATCGCGTCGGCGCGCTCGGGGGTGCGGTCGGCCGCAGCCAGGTCGAACAGGTCCTCGAGCACCTTGTGCACCACCGTCCCGCGCAGCGCGTCCGGGGACGGCGCCTCCGGCAGCCGGTCGATGGTGCGCAGGCGGTACATCAGCGGGCAGGTGCGGAAGTCCGCCGCCCTGCTGGGCGAGAGCGAGGCGAGCACGTGCTCCCCGTCGACCGGGGTGCCGATGCGGGTGCGGCCCTGTGTCGACTCTTGGGGGACCGCCTCCGGTGTCGGGGTGACCACCTCATCCATGAGGCACACAGTAGGGCGGAGGGCCGACAGGTTCTGTGCGCGCTAGCGTGGTCGCGTGAGCGACGAGGGAACCCCGAGGGGCACGGAGTCCGGCAACCGCCGGGCGTCCCACCCGCCCGGCACCATGCGGATCGGCTCCATCCGCGGGGTCGACGTCCTCATCCGGTCCTCGTGGCTGCTGATCGCGCTGCTGCTCGCGTGGACGTTCGCCCCGCAGATCGAGCAGGCGGAGCCCGGACTCGGGGCCTGGAAGTACGTCGCCGGGCTGGCCTTCGCGGTGCTGTTCTACCTCTCGCTGCTGCTCCACGAGATCTCCCACGCACTGATGGCCCAGCGCTACGGACTCGGCGTACGGTCGATCACGCTCTTCTTCCTCGGCGGTGTCACGGAGATCGACTCCGAGACCCGTACCCCGGGGCAGGAGTTCAAGGTCTCCGTCGTCGGGCCGCTGACGTCCCTGGCTGTCGGTCTCGTCTTCCTGGCGCTGCTGACCGTGACGCCCGAGGGGCTGCTGCACCTCACCGTGTTCGTCCTCGCCTGGTCCAACCTGATCGTCGCCGCGTTCAACCTCCTGCCGGGACTGCCGTTCGACGGCGGCCACGTGCTGCGGGCGCTGGTCTGGAGGATCACCGGCAACCTGCACCGCGGCACCATCGTCGCGGCCTGGGGTGGCCGGATCCTGGCCGTCCTGGTGCTGCTCTCGCCGGTCCTGCTGCGACCCTGGGTCGGCCCACCGCGCTTCATCGACTACGTGATCGCCGGCGTGCTCGGCTGGTTCCTGTGGTCCGGGGCGACGGCCAGCATGGTCGGCGCGCGGGTGCGACGCCGCCTCCCGGACCTCAAGGCACGCCCGCTTGCGCGTCGCGTGATCGCCGTGCCGGACGACCTGCCCGTCAGCGAGGCCGTACGACGGGCGCGCGACGCCGGAGCGGGCGCGATCGTCGTCCACCTGGGCGACGAGCGGCTCAGCGGCATCGTCAACGAGGCCGCACTGCTCGCGACCCCGGAGGAACGCCGCGCGTGGGTGCCGGTGAGCGCCGTCGCGCGCTCGATCGAGGAGGGCCTGGTGCTGCCGGCCGACATCGTGGGCGAGGACCTGGTCCGCGCCATCACGGCCACCCCGGCCGAGGAGTACGTCCTCGTCGAGACCGACGGCAGCATCTTCGGAGTCCTCGCGACCGCGGACGTCGACCGTGCCTTCGAGGAGGGCGCTCGTCGGTGAGCACCTCCGTGTCGCCCGCCACGGGCGGAACACCCGACTGGTCCGGCGTACGCCGCGGACCGCTGCAGCCCGGCGAGTGGGTGCGACTGACCGATGCGAAGGGGCGGCGGCACAACATCTGCCTGGAGGCGGGCAAGTCGTTCCACACCAACCGCGGGGGCATCGCCCACGACGACATCATCGGTCGCGACGAGGGTTTCACCCTCACGTCGACCTCGGGTGGCGAGTACCTCGTGTTCCGGCCCCTGCTCAGCGAGTTCGTGGTCTCGATGCCGCGTGGCGCGGCCGTCGTCTACCCCAAGGACGCGGCGCAGATCGTCGCGATGGCCGACATCTTCCCGGGGGCTCGCGTCGTCGAGGCCGGGGCCGGCTCCGGAGCGCTGAGCTGCTCGCTCCTGCGTGCCGTCGGGCCGGGCGGGCACGTGTCGTCCTTCGAGCGGCGCGAGGAGTTCGCCGAGATCGCGCGTCGCAACGTCCGCCAGTTCTTCGGCGCCCCCGAGGGACAGGACCACCCCGCCTGGACGCTCACGGTCGGTGACCTGGTTGCGTCGCTGCCGTCGGCCGAACGGCCGGGAAGCGTTGACCGCGTCGTGCTCGACATGCTTGCGCCCTGGGAGTGCGTCGACGTCGTGGCCGACGTCCTCGCACCCGGGGGGATCGTGGTCGCGTACGTCGCCACCACCACCCAGCTCGGCCGGGTGGTCGAGACCCTGCGCGCGCACGGCGAGTTCACCGAGCCCCAGCCGTGGGAGACCCTCGTCCGCGACTGGCACGTCGAGGGCCTGGCCGTCCGTCCCGGCCACAAGATGAACGGTCACACCGGTTTCCTGGTCACCGCGCGCCGGATGGCACCCGGCCAGACGGCTCCGGTGAAGAAGCGCCGCCCGGCTCCCGGGGCCTACGGTTCGGACTACGACGGCCCCCGGCCGGCAGGCCTGCCACCGGAGGAATCCGACGCCTCGACGGCGAATGTTGCAGATACGCAACCAAGTGAGTGACACACACCGGTAACCACTTGGCAGGACAAGGGTTCCGAGTAGGGTCGAAATCCAGATCCTGCCCACGGAGGTGGTTCACGTGCCTGACTCAGGTGCCGAGCACGGCCCGACCACTGCGCAGCTGCTGAACCAGGTCTCCTTCCTCGAGGCCGAAGTGGCCGAGCTGCGCCGGCGGCTGTCGGAGGGTCCGGGCCAGTCCCGTGACCTGGATCAGCGCCTGCTGGACACGCAGCGTTCGCTCTCGGCGGTGACGTCGCAGAACGAACGCCTCGCACAGACGCTGCGTGAGGCGCGGGAGCAGATCGTGACGCTGAAGGAGGAGGTCGACCGGCTCGCCCAGCCCCCGACCGGCTTCGGCACCTTCCTCAAGCGCAACGAGGACGACTCCGTGGACGTGTTCACCGGCGGGCGCAAGCTGCGCGTCACCGTGAGCCCCTCCGTCGACCTCGACAACCTGACCAAGGGCCAGGAGGTCATGCTCAACGAGGCCCTCAACGTGGTCGCCGCGCTCGACTTCGAGCAGGTCGGCGAGGTCGTGATGTTCAAGGAGCTGCTCTCCGACGGCGATCGGGTGCTGGTCATCGCGAACGCCGACGAGGAGCGCGTCGTACGCCTCGCCGAGCCGCTGCGCTCGATCACCCTGCGCGCCGGCGACTCCCTGCTGCTCGACGCCAAGTCCGGCTACGTCTACGAGAAGGTGCCCAAGTCCGAGGTCGAGGAGCTCGTGCTCGAGGAGGTGCCCGACATCGACTACACCTCGATCGGCGGGCTCTCGGGCCAGATCGAGCAGATCCGTGACGCGGTCGAGCTCCCGTATCTCTACCCGGACCTGTTCAAGGACTACCAGCTCAAGCCGCCCAAGGGCGTGCTGCTCTACGGTCCGCCCGGCTGCGGCAAGACCCTGATCGCGAAGGCCGTGGCCAACTCGCTGGCCAAGAAGGTCGCCGAGAAGACGGGCCAGGAGGGGCGCTCCTTCTTCCTCAACATCAAGGGACCCGAGCTGCTCAACAAGTACGTCGGGGAGACCGAGCGGCACATCCGCCTGGTGTTCCAGCGGGCCCGTGAGAAGGCCAGCAACGGCACGCCGGTCATCGTGTTCTTCGACGAGATGGACTCCCTGTTCCGCACCCGCGGGTCGGGCGTCTCCTCCGACGTGGAGAACACCATCGTCCCGCAGCTGCTCTCGGAGATCGACGGCGTCGAGGGGCTCGAGAACGTCCTGGTGATCGGTGCGTCCAACCGCGAGGACATGATCGACCCCGCCATCCTGCGCCCCGGACGCCTCGACGTGAAGATCAAGATCGAACGCCCCGACGCCGAGTCGGCCCGCGACATCTTCTCCAAGTACCTCACCAACGAGCTCCCGCTCCACGCCGACGACCTGGCCGAGTTCGGGGGCGACAAGGACGCGACCGTGGCCGGCATGATCACGGCCACCGTCGAGCGGATGTACACCGAGTCCGAGGAGAACCGCTTCCTGGAGGTCACCTACGCCAACGGTGACAAGGAAGTCCTCTACTTCAAGGACTTCAACTCCGGGGCGATGATCCAGAACATCGTCGACCGGGCCAAGAAGATGGCGATCAAGGAGGTCATCGACCACGACCAGCCGGGCATGCGCGTCCAGCACATGCTCCAGGCGTGCGTCGACGAGTTCAAGGAGAACGAGGACCTGCCCAACACCACCAACCCCGACGACTGGGCGCGGATCTCGGGCAAGAAGGGCGAGCGGATCGTGTTCATCCGCACGCTCATCACCGGCAAGCAGGGCACCGAGCCGGGCCGCTCGATCGACACCGTCTCCAACACCGGCCAGTACCTCTAGGCAGCACGCCTCGACCGGAGACGACGAAGGGCGCCGACCTCGCGGTCGGCGCCCTTCGCTGTCTCAGACTGCTGCTGCCGTCACTCGCCTGTGGGGCTGAGGTACTTGTAGACCCCTCGACCCCACGTCGGCTCGGCCGGGATCAGCGCGATCCGCTGGTTCTCGGTCATCCGGGCCTCGGAGCCCTTGATGCCGTATCCGGGCGCGTGCGAGCTCTTCTGGCGCCAGGTGGTGTTGAACGTCGCTGATGTGGCGCACCGCCTGGCCACGGCTGTCGATGGTCTGCACCTGCTCGTCACCAGTGAAGGCGAAGATGCTCCAGTTGGCAGATCCGCTCATCGTCTTCCACGCGCTGCTGTCGCCGCCGTAGTTGCCGGTGATCGTCATCCACTTGCTGTGGTTGTACTTGACGATCTCGCGCTTGCGGTTGGTGATCACCGACTGGCGCAGCGGGATCCGGCCGCGACCGGATCCGTTGCGGAGGATGGAGATGACCGGACGGCTGCTGACGGCGTAGATCATCTTGATGTCGCAGCCGCGGTTCCACAGGTTGCGCAGCTTCTTGGCGATCCAGACGCCCCGGTCACCGTAGATCGCGTAGTTGATGATGCGGATCCTGGTGCGGCCGTTCGCGTTCCCGCCCGCGGTCGCACCCGTGCACGACGTCCGGTTGAGCATCTTCATGACCGGGTCCGTCGACGCACGGCGGCTGCCGAGGGGGTAGAAGCTGCTGATGATGCTGCCGTCGGTGAAGTTCCTGTACGGCGCTCGCACCGGCCGACCGATGCGCGTCTGCCGGTAGATCCCCATGAAGTGGTTCCAGACGCCCGCGTGGTGGCTGACCTCGGCCTGGTTCCACTGGCCCTGGTACCCCATCGGGGTCAGGTTCATCGAGGACTGGATCACGATGTGGGGCGTGTGCGCCGTCGAGACGTTGGTGAACATGAAGTACTTCGCATGGGCGGTGCCGCCGCGGCCGCGGCAGGAGCCACGGCACTCGCGGGCAAAGCTGACCATGTCGCGCGTCTGGGGGTTGCCCGGCTGGTAGAGCCGCGACCCGAACTGCCCCTTGAGCCACTTCCAGGCGCCGCTCTCGTCGTTGGCGCTGTTGGCGGCGACGACCTGCACGCTCACACCGCGGGCGCGGGCGTTCCTGAGGGCCCGGGCGATGCCCCAGTCCTTGAACGTCCACGTGGCGATCCGGATGGTGCCGTTGCCCTCACGCGCCAGGCCGGCCGGCGTCTTCCGACCACCCCAGGTGCTGTTGATGGTGCGCAGCACGCGGTTGCGGATCTCCAGCTTGCTCGCGCGGTTGCGGTTGGGGAAGGCGAAATAGCTCGTCGGCGCGATCCGGTAGTTCGACGGCGGCTGTCCGGCCACGCGCGCGGCCGTGGCAGCCGAGGTGCTCGCGGTGGCAGGCTGGGTCGTGGTCGCTGCTGACGAGACGGCGGCCGTCGACAACACCGATGCGAGCATCGCTAGGAACACGACGAGAATTGACGAATGACGAACGGGCATGGACTTTCCCCCGAAAAGATCGCGGACCGAGACACCCGGGCGTGACGGGCGGCCAGCAACGTAACACGCGAGTCCGAAAAACATCGGGCTTCCTCGGGGACCTGTCTAGACGCGTGCTGGGGCGCCGTACGCTCGCGTCATGAGCGTACGACGCGTCATGGGCACCGAGACCGAGTTCGGCATCTCGGTGGCTGGGCATCCGCACGCCAACCCGATGGTCGCCAGCACCCGGCTCGTCAACGCCTACGCGACCGCCACGCTCAAGGCGAGGCGTGCCCGTTGGGACTTCGAGGAGGAGTCTCCACTGCGTGACGCCCGCGGTTTCGACATGTCCCGCGACCTCGCGGACCCGAGCCAGCTGACCGACGAGGACCTCGGCCTGGCCAACGTGATCCTCACCAACGGTGCCCGGCTCTACGTCGACCACGCGCACCCCGAGTACTCCACGCCCGAGTGCACCAACCCGCTCGACATCGTGGTGTGGGACAAGGCGGGGGAGCAGATCGCGCTGGACGCCAGCCGGTTCGCCTCCGTGCCGACCGAGGGCGACCTGCTGCTCTACAAGAACAACACCGACAACAAGGGCGCCTCCTACGGCGCACACGAGAACTACCTGGTGCGGCGGTCGACGCCCTTCGGCGACATCGTGCGCCACCTGACCCCGTTCTTCGTCAGCCGCCAGGTGATCTGCGGCGCCGGCCGCGTCGGACTCGGCCAGGACGGGCACGGCGACGGCTTCCAGGTCAGCCAGCGGGCCGACTACTTCGAGGTCGAGGTGGGGCTCGAGACGACCCTCAAGCGCCCGATCATCAACACCCGGGACGAGCCGCACGCCGACCCCGAGAAGTACCGTCGGCTGCACGTCATCATCGGCGACGCGAACCTGGCCGAGACCTCGACCTATCTCAAGTTGGGGACGACCGCGATGGTGCTCTCGATGATCGAGGACCGGTTCATCACCGCTGATCTCGCCGTGTCCCGGCCCGTGGCCTCGCTCAAGGAGGTCTCCCACGACCCGACGCTGACACACCTGCTCGAGGTCGGCGACGGGCGGCGGATGACCGCCGTACAGCTGCAGTGGGAGTACTTCCACCACGCCGAGCGCTACCTGCAGGAACGCAAGGGTGGCGACATCGACCCGCCCACGAAGGACGTGATGGAGCGCTGGGAGTCGGTGCTCACCCGACTCGAGCGCGACCCGTTCGAGTGCGCGGACGAGCTGGACTGGGTGGCCAAGCTCAAGCTGCTGAACTCCTACCGCGACCGCGACGGCCTGGCCTGGTCGGACGCCAAGCTGCACCTGATCGACCTCCAGTACGCCGACCTCCGTCCCGAGAAGGGTCTCTACCACCGGCTGCTCAAGCTGGGCCGGATGAAGCGGCTGGTCGCGGACTCGGTGGTCGAGGAGGCGATGCACGAGCCCCCCGAGGACACCCGGGCCTACTTCCGTGGCCGCTGCCTGAGCAAGTACGCCGACAACATCGCCGCGGCGTCGTGGGACTCGGTGATCTTCGACCTCCCCGGCCACGAGTCGCTCCAGCGGGTCCCGACGATCGATCCGCTGCGCGGCAGCCGCAGCCATGTCGGCGCGCTGCTCGACCAGCACGACACCGCGCTCGGGCTCTTCGAGGCGCTCACCGCCCGCTGAGCACTCATGCGATGACCTGAGGCCCTTCGCCTTCCCGTGTCGGGGACTCGAGCTTGGCGAGCACGCGGCGGATCGCCAGATGGATGTCCGCCTCGTCGTGACCGAAGGTGCTGAGGTACGCACCCAGCGCGTGACGAGCCATCACGAGTTCCTCGTCCGTGAGATGGATGGTGTTCATGGCACGAATTCTATGCCGCTAAGTCAGACGGTCGTGGCTCCGGCCGACGAGAGGCACGCGACTGGTGCCGGACCCGGAGTACCGTGAACTCGTGCGGGGTGACCGCGTGGAGATCGTCGTGGATGCGGGCGGTGAGGTCCGCACCTACGACATCGTCGCGACCCGGAACGGTCGGAGGGTCGAGATCGAGACCGGACGTGGCATCGTCACGGTGACCGAGGTGACCCGCAGCGGCACTCCGGTCCGAACGGCTCGCTTCATGGCAAACCGCATCCTGGCCCTGGTCGAGCACCCGGCGGCCGACCAGAACATCGCGCGGGAGGTCATCGAACCGAGGCCGATCCGCTCCTCGGGATGATCCAGCCGCCTGGGCGCCGGCTCAGGGGGCCATGTAGCGGTAGCTCCCCTCACCCCACGTGGGCGCGTCCTCCGGGACACCGGCGACCGGGATCGTGCGCGCATTGGCGAGGACCCTTCCACCGGGTGGCCGCTTCGAGGTCCGCTGCCTCCAGGTCGCGTTGAAGGCCCGCAGGTAGGGCAGCGTCTGGCGCCGGCTGTGCACCCGCTGCATCTGTTCGTCGGACCCGAACGCCGGCAGGGACCAGTTCGCTGACCCCGTGAACGTGATCCAGTTCGACCGCGACGGGGCCCAGCGGCCCGTGACGGTCATCCACTTGCTGTGGTTGTACCTGGTGAGCTCGCCGCGGCCGTTCCGGGTCGCCGACTGGCGCATCGGCACCGCGCCTCGACCCGACCTGTTCCGCAGGACCTGCAGCACCGGGCGACTGGTCACGCCGTAGATGATCTTGATGTCACAGCCGCGGCCCCACAGGTTGCGCAGCTTCTTGGCGATCCACACGCCGCGGTCGCCGTACATGGCGTACTGGATGATGCGGATGCGGGTGCGCCCGTTGCGGTTGGCCCCAGAGCCGGCACGGGTGCAGGCCACCCGCTTGAGGATTTGCATCACGGGGTCCTGTGCGGCCCGGGCGCGTGGGCGGGGGAAGAAGTAGTCGACGACGCTGCCGACCTTCCTCACGCGATACGGCCTGGCCACCGCTCGTCCGATCCGCGCCTGCCGGAAGACCGACATGAAGTCGTTGTAGACCCCCTGCGACTTCATCACCTGGGCCTGGTTCCACTGCCTCTTGTAGCCGGTCCGGGTGAGGTTCATCGAGGTGCTGAACGTGATGGCCCGCGCGCGGCGTGCCCCGACCCGGTCGAACAGGAAGTACTTCGCGTGCGCCGTGCCCCCGGGACCACGGCACGCGCCGCGGCACTGGCGCGCGAAGCTGACCAGGTCACGGGTGGTGGGGTGCCCCGGTTTGTACAGCCGCCCACCGAGTCGCTTCCGCAGGTAGCGCCACGGCCCGCTGCCCCTGTTGGCGGCCTTCGCGGCGACCACCTGGACGCTGGCCCCCCGGTTGTGGGCCGCGACGAGAGCCCTGGCCACCGTCCAGTCCTTGAACGACCAGGTGGCGATGCGGATCCGGCCGTTGCCCGCGCGAGCAAGTCCCGCCCGGGTCTTGTGCCCGCCCCAGGTGCTCTGGATGGTGCGCAGCACCCGGTTGCGGATGGCCAGCCTCGCGGCCCTGCCCCGGTTGGGATAGGAGAAGTACGACCGTGACGTCGGCACGTAGTTGACCCGGGGCCGGCCGGTCGCGGCGCGAGCGACAGCGGGCGTGCCGGTCCCGGGGCCTACCGATGCCGGACTCACCGATGCTCCGGCCGGACCGGGCAGCGAGGCCGGCCCGAGCGGGACGACGAGGGCGATCAGGACGGTGGCGATGACGGTGGCCGGCGTACGACGCATGGCGCCCCTCAGGTAGACAAATCGGGCCGAGAACCCCCGGAAGGGACAGCGAAACTAGCACGCGCCAGTCTCGATAATCCGGGCGCGACCCGCGTGTCAGTCGCTGGTCATGTAGCGGAACACGCCCTCGCCGAAGGCCGGTGCGACCTCGGGCACGTCCCTGCCGTAGTCCAGGGGGCCTCCGAGGACCCTGCCGAAGGCCACCACCCGCGCTCCGCGTGGCGGCCTCGACGACCCCTGGCGCCAGGTCTTCGCGAAGACCGCGTTGTGGCGCTGGGTCTGGCGCCGGTTGGAGTAGCGCTGCATCTGCTCGTCGTCACCGAAGGCCGGGTTCGCCCAGTTGGCCGAGCCACTGAAGGTCAGGTAGACGCCACGCGAACGTCCCCAGCGACCGGAGATGGTCATCCACTTGCTGTGGTTGTACTTCACGATGTTGCCCCAGTAGTCCTTGACCACCGACTGCTTCATCGGGACCGGGCCGCGCCCCCCGTTGCTGCGCAGGACGCTGAGCACCGGGCGGCTGCTGACCGAGTAGATGATCGCGACGTCGCACCCGGCCTTCCAGAGCCTCCGCAGCTTCTTCGCGATCCACACACCGCGGTCGCCGTAGATCGCGTACTGCAGGACCCGGATCTTGGTGCGCCCGGCGGCCGTGCCGGCCGTGGCCCCCCGGCAGGTGACACGGTTGAGCGTCTGCATCACCGGGTCCTCGGCCTGTGTCGCCCGCGGCCGCGGGAAGAAGTAGTTCACCACGTTGCCGTGCGCCTTCACGACGTACGGGTTCGCCAGCGGCCTGCGGAGTCGCGCCTCCCGGAAGACCCTCATGAAGTCGTTGTAGACGGCTCGCGAGTACATCACCTGGGCCTGGTTCCACTGTCCCTGGTAGGCCATGTTGGTCAGGTTCGAGGAGGTCTGGAAGGTCACGCTTCGAGCGTGCCTCGGGCCGACGTTGCTGAACAGGAAGTACTTCGCGTGGGGCGTCCCGCCGGGGCCGCGGCAGGCGCCCTTGCAGACGCGAGCGAAGCTGACGGAGTCCCGCGTGGTCGGGCGACCGGGCCGGTACAGCTGTCCGCCCAGCCGGCCGCGCAGCCAGCGCCATGCGCGGTGCTTCTTGTTGGCGCCCTTGGCAGCGATGACCTGCACGCTCACGCCGCGCTTGCGGGCCGCGACCAGCGCCTTGGCGATGTCCCAGTCGTCGAAGGACCACGTCGCGATACGGATCTTCCCGTTGGTCCGCAGCGGGGTGCCGATGCGCGTGCGGCGCCCGCCCCAGGTGCTCTGGATGGTGAGCAGCACCCGCTTGCGGATCGCCATCCGCTCGGCCTTGCTCCGGTTGGGGAAGCTGAAGTAGCTGGACGGCTTCACCTGGAAGCGCCGAGGCGGCTGCCCCACCACCTTGCTGGTCGCGTGGGCACGCTGCTTGTGGTGACGCGGGCGCTTGGCCTCCGCCGATCCGGCGAGCGGGAGCAGCACGACCACCAGTGCGAGCACGGAGACGAGGGCGGCGAGCGCAGACCGGTGCTGCCGGGTTTGCGCGCGCGCTCGACGAAGCGGCCTGCCAGGGGGGAAGGCCTTGAGCAGGAGAGACATTTCTGTGTTCCCAACTACCAAGGGGCGTGGCGTGCACAGCCCATCACGGATTCGTCCCGATTTGCGGGAGGCGTGCCGGACCCAGACAGCGACCGGGGTCGGGTGAGTGTGTTCGGGTCCCGCGGTTCGGGGGAGTGGATAGGGTCGAGGCAACGACGTACCAGCGTCCGGTCACAGGAGGTCGCCATGGCGCAGGAGCAGAAGCAACCGCGCAAGTCCCACGACGAGGAGGAGCCGGCCGACGCCGCCCCCGCGCCGGCCGACGCCGTCTCCGAACGCAAGGAGCAGCTCGACGAGGACATCGACGCGATCCTCGAGGACATCGACGACGTCCTCGAGACCAACGCCGAGGACTTCGTGAAGTCGTTCATCCAGAAGGGTGGGCAGTGAGCCTCGATGAGTGCACCCATCACTGGCGCCCGACTGCCGGAGTCGTTCCTGACCCCCGGCACGTCCTCGTTCGCCGACTTCGTCGGCTCCGTCTCGCCCGGGCTGCTGCCCTCGCGGCTGACCCTGCCGGCCGGTAGCGCCGCCGACCTCGCGCCGCATGCGACGACGATCGTGGCGGCGACCTTCACGGGCGGCGTGGTGATGGCCGGTGACCGGCGCGCGACGATGGGCAACATCATCGCCCAGCGCGACATCGACAAGGTCTTCCCCACCGACGAGTACTCCTGCGTGGGCATCGCCGGCACGGCCGGGCTCGCGGTCGAGATGGTGCGGCTGTTCCAGACCGAGCTCGAGCACTACGAGAAGATCGAGGGCACCACCCTGTCGATCGACGGCAAGGCCAACCGGCTCTCGGCGCTGATCCGCGGCAACCTGGCGATGGCCATGCAGGGCCTCGCCGTGGTGCCGCTGTTCGCCGGGTTCGACCTGATCAGCGAGCAGGGCCGGATCTACTCCTACGACGTCACCGGCGGCCGCTACGAGGAGACGGCGTTCCACTCGGTCGGATCGGGGTCGGTGTTCGCCCGTGGCTCGCTGAAGAAGCTCTACCGCGACGACCTCGACCAGGAACAGTGCGTGACCGCCACCGTGCAGGCGCTGTACGACGCGGCCGACGACGACTCCGCGACCGGTGGGCCCGACCTGACCCGACGGATCTTCCCGGTCGTCAGCGTGATCACCGCCGACGGCCACACCCGCCTGTCGCAGGACCAGGTCGCCGCCATCGCCGACGAGGTCATCGCCGGGCGGATGCAGCGACCCGACGGACCCGCCGCCAGCCTCACCTACGGAGCTTGCCCGAATGAGTATGCCGTTCTACGTCTCGCCCGAGCAGCTGATGAAGGACCGGGCGGACTTCGCGCGCAAGGGCATCGCCCGCGGACGTTCCGTGGCCGTCGTGCGCTACGCCGACGGCGTGCTGTTCGTCTCCGAGAACCCCTCGGCGGCCCTGCACAAGATCAGCGAGATCTACGACCGGATCGCGTTCGCGGCGGTGGGCCGTTACAACGAGTTCGAGAACCTCCGGATCGCCGGCGTCCGGCTCGCCGACATGCGCGGCTACTCCTACGACCGTCGCGACGTCACGGGTCGCGGGCTCGCCAACGCCTACGCGCAGACGCTCGGCACGATCTTCTCCAGCGGTGGTGAGAAGCCCTACGAGATCGAGATCTTCGTCGCCGAGGTGGGTGACCTCCCCGAGGAGGACCAGGTCTTCCGGCTCACCTTCGACGGGCAGGTCGTGGAGGAGCACGACTACGCCGTCATGGGCGGGGCGGCCGAGGCGGTCACGGCGTACCTCCAGGAGCGCTACACCGCCGGTCTCTCGCGCGACGAGGCGCTCGCGCTAGCGGCAGCAGCCCTGGGCCAGAACGAGACCGGCCACCGGGACATCCCGGCCCGCGACCTCGAGGTGGCCGTGCTCGACCGCACCCGCACCCAGGACCGCAAGTTCAAGCGGGTGCCCGGCCAGGTGCTCGTCGGCATCCTCGGCGACTCGGCCGGGCCCGCCGAGCCCGCTCCCGACGGCGCTTCCCGGACACCCTCCGAGCACCCCGAGCACCCTCCGAAGCGCCTCCGGACGACGAGCCTCCCGTCGCGCCCTGACCTCAGGCCGTGGCTCCCAATCCCATGTCCTGCTGCGCGCCGCCCCACGGGCACCTCGCGGCGTTGTCGTCGGTCGGAGATGCTGGCGCATCGCCTCCCTCCTCCGCCTTCCGAGGCACTCCGTGGGACGACGCTCGCGACGGACGAGGATTGAGAGACACGACCTAATCCCCACCGGCCACATAGTGTGTCGGTGTGGACCGGCGAATCTTCGGGATCGAGAACGAGTACGGCGTCACGTGCACGTTCAAGGGACAGCGCCGGCTCTCGCCCGACGAGGTCGCCCGCTACCTGTTCCGCAAGGTCGTCAGCTGGGGCCGCAGCAGCAACGTCTTCCTCGCCAACGGTGCCCGCCTCTACCTCGACGTCGGCAGCCACCCCGAGTACGCCACCCCCGAGTGCGACGACATCGTCGACCTGGTCACCCACGACAAGGCCGGGGAGCGGGTCCTGGAGGGCCTGCTGGTCGACGCCGAGACGGCGGCTGCGCGACGAGGGCATCTCCGGCGACGTCTACCTGTTCAAGAACAACACCGACAGCGCCGGCAACTCCTACGGCTGCCACGAGAACTACCTGGTCAGCAGGCACGGCGAGTTCAGCCGGCTCGCGGACGTGCTGATCCCGTTCCTGGTCACGCGCCAGATCATCTGCGGCGCCGGCAAGGTGACCCAGACACCGCGCGGTGCGTCGTACTCGGTGAGCCAGCGTGCCGAGCACATCTGGGAAGGCGTCTCCAGCGCCACCACCCGCTCCCGGCCGATCATCAACACGCGCGACGAGCCGCACGCCGATGCCGAGCGGTTCCGGCGCCTGCACGTGATCGTGGGCGACTCCAACATGAGCGAGACGACCACCATGCTCAAGGTCGCCAGCTGTGACCTCGTGCTGCGGATGATCGAGGAGGGCGTGGTCATGCGCGACCTCACGATGGAGAACCCCATCCGCGCCATCCGCGAGATCTCCCACGACATGTCGGGCCGTCGCAAGGTGCGCCTGGCCAACGGCCGCGAGGCCAGCGTCCTCGACATCCAGGGGGAGTACCTCGCTCGTGTCCGCGACTTCGTCGACCGCCGCGAGCTGCACACCCCCGTCATCGAGCAGTCCCTCGACCTGTGGGAGCGCGGCCTCAAGGCCGTGGAGTCAGGTGACCTCTCGCTGGTCGAGCGGGAGATCGACTGGGTCATCAAGTGGAAGCTCCTGGAGCGCTACCGCGAGCGGCACGGTCTCCCACTGGGACACCCCCGGATCGCTCAGCTGGACCTCGCCTACCATGACATCCACCGCGAACGAGGGCTGTACTACCTGCTCGAGAAGCGCGGGGCGGTCAAGCGCGTGACCGATGACCTGGCGATCTTCCGGGCCAAGTCAGTGCCTCCCCAGACCACGCGAGCGCGGCTGAGGGGCAACTTCATCAAGCGCGCGCAGGACCGTCGGCGTGACTTCACCGTCGACTGGGTGCACCTGAAGCTCAACGACCAGGCCCAACGCACGGTGCTGTGCAAGGACCCCTTCCGCTCCCACGACGAGCGAGTGGAACGACTGATCGAGGGAATGTGACGCGTCGCCACATCGCCATCACCGCACTGGTGCTGGCCCTGACCGCCACGGCCTGTGGTGGCTCCGCCGAGGAGAAGGACACCAGCGGCAACCCCCGCGACTCCATCGAGGTGAGCGGCGACTTCGGAGAGAAGCCGGTCATCGAGATCGACGCCCCCCTCGACGTCTCCGAGACCACCGCCTGGACCACGCAGGAAGGCACGGGCGATCCGGTGGGTGCCGACGCGACCACGATCCTCGGGCTCACCCTCGCCGACGCCCGCACCGGCAAGACGGTCCTGTCCACCGGCGACCCGGGTCAGCAGCCACTCGAGATCAGCCTCACCGACCAGGTCTTCCCGGCGTTGGTGAGGACCCTCGTCGGCAAGGCCGGGGGCACCCGTGTCGTGGTCGCGTCGACGCCGGAGGACACCTACGGCACCCAGGGTGCGCCACAGCTCGGCATCCGGGGCGGGGACTCCGTCGTGATCGTGGCCGACGTCCTCGCGACCGACCCGACGTCGATCCTCGACGGGCCGACCGGTGCGAGCCCCCGACCTCCGCCGTCGGCCCCGAAGGTCGAGGAGGCGGACGGCAGCCCGTCCGGCTTCGACTTCGAGGGGCTGAGCAAGCCGAAGCGGTTCGCGGCAGTCACGCTGCGCGAGGGCACCGGACCGGCCATCGAGAACCCGGACCGGATCGTCGCCGACTACGTGGGACAGGTGTGGGGCGCCAAGGAACCCTTCGACAACACCCACGGCAAGGAGCCGTCCAGCTTCTCGGTCGGCATCAGTGGCGTGATCAAGTGCTGGGACCGAGGGCTGCCCGGGGTCAAGGAGGGTGCTCGCGTGATGCTGATCTGCCCGCCCGACTCGGCCTACGGCAAGGCGGGCCGGCCAGGCATCCCCGCGAACTCCACGCTCGCCTTCCTCATCGACGTGCGCGGCGTCGGCTGAGGACGCGCGCCATGTCGTCTGCGAAGTCCGAGCGGCTGCTCAACCTGGTGATCCTGCTGTTGGTGGCCCGCAACTACACCACCAAGGAGCAGATCCGGGCTCTGATGGAGCCCTACCGGGAGAGCAACGACGAGGCGTTCGACCGGATGTTCGAGCGCGACAAGGACGACCTGCGGGCGCTCGGCGTCCCGCTGGAGGTCGGCTTCGTCGACAAGTTCTTCGAGGACGAGCAGGGCTACCGGATCAAGCGCGATGCCTTCGAGCTCCCCGAGATCGACTTCACCGCCGACGAGGTGGCCGTGCTCGGGCTGGCGGCGCGGGTCTGGCGCCACGCCGGACTCGCCGCGGCCACGTCGGACGCCCTCGTCAAGCTCAAGGCCGCCGGCCTGAGCTTCGACCGCGAGCAGCTCGACCAGGTCGCACCCGCCCTGGTGGCCGAGGAGCCGGCGTTCGAGGCGATGTGGCAGGCGACGGTCCACCGCACCCCGGTGCGCTTCGACTACACCCGCGCGGGGCAGCGGGAGGCCACCACGCGGCACCTCCAGCCGTGGGGTGTGGTCACCGCCCAGGGACGCTGGTACGTCGCGGGACTCGACACCGACCGGGGCGAGCCGCGGATGTTCCGGCTCAGCCGGATCGTCTCCGACGTGACGAGCGACGGTGCCTCCGGTTCCTACACCGTGCCCGAGGGGACCGACCTCCGCGCCCTGTCCGAGACGCTCGCGCCGCGCGAGCCGGACCGCACCGCGGCCGTGCTGGCCCGGCCGGGCGCGGCCAACGGCTTGCGCCGACGGGCCCGCGTCACCGCCACGGGCGTGACCGGACCGGACGGCACCCTGGGCTGGGACGAGCTCGAGGTGCCCTACGTCTCGGAGAGCGACTTCGGCGGCGAGCTGCTGGGGTACGCCGACGCGGTGGTCGTCGAGTCACCCGCAGAGCTGCGGGCCACGGTCGCCGGCCGCCTGGCAGCCGTGGCCGCCGATGACGCGGAGGCACGCAGATGAGCGGCGCCAGGGAGCAGGTCTCCCGCCTTCTCGCACTGGTGCCCTACCTCCAGACGCGCACCGACGTCTCGCTGGCCCAGGTGGCCGCCGACTTCGCGGTGCGCCCCGAACAGATCATGAAGGACCTCAAGGTCCTCTGGATGTGCGGGCTCCCGGGGCTGACACCGGACAAGATGATCGACGTCGACTTCGGGGCCATCGAGGACGATCCCGACGGCGTCGTACGCATCGACAACGCGGACTTCCTCTCCCGCCCGGTCCGGCTCGGCAGCTCCGAGGCGTCGGCCCTCATCGTGGCCCTGCGCGCCCTCCGCGAGGGCAGCCCGGAGTCGTCCCACGAGGTCATCGACCGGTGCCTGGTCAAGCTGGAGGACGCCACGGCGAGCGGCACGGCCGCGCCTCCGGTTGCGCTGCACCTGCCCCAGTCGCCTACGGTCACTGAAGCACTCCGCGCTGCTCGAGGAGGCCATCCGGACCAACCGACAGGCGCGCCTGGACTACTACGTGCCGACCCGCGACGAGACCACCCGCCGCACGGTCGACCCGCTGCAGCAGCTGTCGGGGGAGGGGCACGACTACCTCGACGCCTGGTGCCACCTCGCCCAGGCCCGGCGCCTGTTCCGCCTGGACCGGATGCACTCGGTCGAGATCGTCGACGAGCCACGCCAGGAGCACGACCTGACCCCGCGTGACCTCTCCGCCGGCCTGTTCGAGCCCGGTCCGGAGGACATCGAGGCGGTGCTCCACCTCGAGCGGTACGCCCGCTGGGTGGCCGACTACTACCCGGTCGAGTCCGTCGAGGAGCTGGGCGCGGGCCGGCTCGAGGCGCGCCTGCGGGTCGGTGACCCGCGCTGGCTGGTCCGGCTGGCGCTGCGGGTGGCCCCCGGACTCACCGTGGTCGAGCCCCGCGAGCTGAGCGAGGAGGTCGCCCGCACCGCGCGGGCGACGCTCGCGCTGTACGACGCTCGCTCCTGAGCCGGCACAGCCCTCGTAGAGCGATCCCACCCTCGGTGTTGAGCACGACGGCGTAGCATGACGGACATGACCCACGCCCTCGCCCTTCCCCTGCTCATCGGCGGACTCGGCACGACGGAGCTCCTCATCATCGTCGGCATCCTGGTGCTGCTGTTCGGGGCCAAGAAGCTGCCCGAGCTCGCACGTGGCAGCGGTCGGGCCCTGCGCATCTTCAAGGCGGAGACCAAGGGTCTGATCGACGACGACGATGACGACGAGACCAAGACGCCGGAGCAGAAGCAGATCGACGCCCAGAACCGCGCGGCCGCCCAGGAAGCGCCGTCCCAGGAAGCACGGCCCGAGGACCCGGGCTCGCCGCGTTCCTGATCCCGGGACCGGCCGCCTGTGTCCATCACCGGCGTCTTCGAGCTGTTCCGTGGCCGCCCCCGTGATCCCATCGGTGAGGGCGGCCGGATGTCGCTCGGGGACCACTTCCGCGAACTCCGCGCCCGCGTCATGCGGTCGGCGCTCTACGTCGTCGTCGGCACGATCGTCGCGCTGTTCTTCTGGCAGCAGCTCTTCGACCTGATCTACCGGCCCTACGAGCAAGCGTCGGCGTCGCTGGGCCAGGACGTCCAGACCCAGGCCGTCATCACCGGTATCGGCAGCCCCCTGCTGCTGCAGCTCAAGCTCTGCGGGGTGGCGGGCATCGTCTTCACCTCGCCGCTGTGGCTCCACGAGATCTGGGGGTTCATCACCCCCGGCCTGCACGACAACGAGCGCCGGTGGACCCGGCTTTTCGCCATGATCGCGGGCCCGCTGTTCCTCGCAGGGGTGGCCGTCGGCTACTACGTGCTGCCGAAGGGCATCGCCGCGCTGATCGGGTTCACCCCCCTCGAGCTGACCCAGCTCACCGAGTTCGGCGACTTCTTCACCTTCATCACCCGGATGCTCCTGGTGTTCGGCGTCGCCTTCGAGATCCCGCTGTTCATCGTGCTGCTGAACCTCGCGGGCGTGGTCTCGGGCAAGGCCCTCGGCCGGCACCGGCCGTGGATCGTCCTCGGCACCTTCATCTTCGCCGCGGTCGCAACGCCGTCCACGGACCCCTTCTCGTTGCTGATGCTCGCGCTGCCGATGCTCCTGCTGATCTTCCTGTCGGAGGGCATCGCCCGCGTCGTCGACCGTCGCCGCGCCCGCGACGCCGGCGAGGAGTGGGACGACGACGAGCTCTCGCCCCTGTAGCGCCCGACACCCCGGGCAGTCGCGGCAGATAGGGTCGGGTCGTGCCTCAGGAGATCGCCCTTCTCACCAACCCCACCTCCGGAAAGGGCAAGGGGGCCCGCACCGTCGACGTGGTCCTGCCTCGCCTCCGCGACGCCGGGTTCGTGGTGCGAAACCTGGTGGGCCGCGATGCCGACGAGGCACTCGATCTGGCGCACCAGTGCGTGGCCGACGGGGTCGAGACGCTCGTGGTCGTGGGCGGCGACGGCATGGTCCACCTGGCCATCCAGGCACTGGCCGACTCCCAGACCCGGCTCGGACTGATCCCCGCGGGGACGGGTAATGACGTGGCGCGCTACTTCGACCTGCCACGCAAGGACACTGCCGCCGCCACCGACGTCGTCATCGGCGGCAAGGAACGCCGCGTCGACCTCGCCCGCATCGGGTCGAAGTACTTCGTGACGGTGCTGGCCGCCGGCTTCGACGCGGTCGTCACCGAGCGGGCCAACCAGATGACGTGGCCGCGGGGGCAGATGCGCTACAACCTCGCCACGCTCGCCGAGCTGCGCACGTTCAAGCCGATCTCGTACGTCGTGGAGATCGACGGCGAGCAGCAGCGCTTCGAGGCGATGATGGTCGCGGTCGGCAACGGGCCGTCGTTCGGCGGCGGCCTGCGCATCACCGAGGGAGCCATCCTCGACGACGGCCTGCTCGACGTCGTGGTGATCCGGCCGATGAGCAAGGTGGAGCTGGTGCGGACCTACCCCAAGCTGTTCAAGGGGACCCACGTGCACCACCCCGACTACCGCCACCACCTCGCCAAGAAGATCACGATCGCGGCGCCCGGCATCACGGCGTACGCAGACGGGGAACGCCTGGCCCCGCTGCCGTTGACGGTCGAGGTCGCTCCTCTGGCGCTGACTGTCCTGGTCCCGTGACGGGAGCGAGATGACCCCGGACCGGACCTCCGATACCCAGGTAGGACTGGGCCCTGCCGAGCGCTACGAGCGTTCGCGGCTGAACCGCGAGCACCCCGGCCTGGCCGACTTCTCCTCACGGCTCTCGTTCACCCTCGACGACTTCCAGGTGAGGGCCTGTCGCGAGCTCGAGGACGGCCGGTCGGTGCTGGTGGCCGCACCGACCGGGTCGGGCAAGACGATCGTCGGCGAGTTCGCCGTGCACCTGGCGCTCGAGAGCGGCCGCAAGTGCTTCTACACCACGCCGATCAAGGCGCTGTCGAACCAGAAGTTCAACGACCTGGTGCGCCGCTACGGACCTGAGAAGGTCGGCCTGCTCACCGGGGACAACAGCATCAACGGCGAGGCGCCGGTCGTGGTGATGACCACCGAGGTGCTCCGCAACATGCTGTACGCCGGCTCGCGGACCCTGGCGGGCCTCGGCTTCGTGGTGATGGACGAGGTGCACTACCTCGCCGACCGGATGCGCGGCGCCGTGTGGGAGGAGGTCATCATCCACCTTCCGGAGTCGGTGGCGCTGGCCTCGCTGTCGGCGACCGTCAGCAACGCCGAGGAGTTCGGCGAGTGGCTGGGCACCGTCCGTGGGGAGACCACCACGATCGTCGAGGAGCATCGCCCGGTGCCGCTCTACCAGCACGTGGTCGTCGGCCGGCGGATGTACGACCTGTTCGCGGACGAGGGCGGAACGGACCCGGCGGAGCTCGAGGAGCAGCATCGCGAGCCGAAGGTGAACCCCGAGCTGCTCCGGGTCGCGCGCGACGACTGGGCCCGTGGCCGGATCAAGGACCGGCGGCCCTCCCGAGGGGGCAAGCGCCCGAACAAGGGACCGGGGGGGACCCGTGGTGTGTGGACCCCCGGCCGAAGCGAGGTCGTGCAACAGCTCGACCGGGCCGGGCTGCTGCCGGCCATCGTGTTCATCTTCAGCCGGGTGGGCTGCGACGCCGCGGTCCAGCAGTGCCTCAACGCCAACCTGCGCCTCACCACGACCGAGGAGCGCGACGAGATCTTCGAGTTCGTCGAGGAACGTTGCTCCAACCTCCCCGACGAGGACCTGCAGGTGCTGGGCTACCACGAGTTCCTCGACGGGCTCACCCGTGGCCTCGCGGCCCATCACGCCGGCATGCTCCCGACGTTCAAGGAGTGCGTGGAGGAGCTGTTCGTGCGCGGCCTGTGCCGCGTCGTGTTCGCCACGGAGACGCTGGCGCTGGGCATCAACATGCCTGCCCGCTCGGTGGTGATCGAGAAGCTCTCCAAGTGGAACGGCGAGACCCATGCCGACATCACGCCGGGCGAGTACACCCAGCTCACCGGCCGGGCCGGGCGTCGCGGCATCGACGTCGAGGGTCATGGGGTGGTGCTGTGGCAGCAGGGGTTCGACCCGAAGGCGGTGGCCGGCCTCGCCTCGACGCGTACCTATCCGCTCAAGTCGAGCTTCCGACCGTCGTACAACATGGCGGTCAACCTGGTGCACCAGTTCGGTCGCGAGCGGGCCCGGGAGCTGCTGGAGTCGTCGTTCGCGCAGTTCCAGGCCGACAAGGCCGTGGTGGGTCTGGCCCGGCAGCTGCGCAAGAGCGAGGACGCCCTGGCCGGTTACGCAGAGGCCGCGAGCTGCGACCGCGGCGACTTCATGGAGTACGCCGGACTGCGAAACCGTTTGTCCGAGACCGAGAAGAACCTGTCCAGGTCGCGCCGCGCCGACCGTCGCCAGGAGGTCATCGACTCGCTGGAGTCGTTGCGACCGGGTGACGTCATCGAGGTGCCGGGCGGCCGGTTCGCGGGCATGGCCGTCGTGATCGACCCGGGCACCCGTGCCGACCGGGAAGGACCGCGGCCGTACGTGCTCACTGCCGACCGACACGCTCGGCGGCTCAGCCTGACCGACTTCCCGACCCCGGTCGGCTCGATCACGCGGGTGAAGATCCCCCGGAACTTCAACGGCCGCAACCCGCAGTCGCGTCGGGACCTCGCCTCGACGCTGCGCAACCGCACCCACAACCTGACGCCACCGCCCCCGTCGAAGCGGTCGCGCGGGGGGCACACACCGCAGGAGGACCCCCGGATCGAGGAGCTACGCCGCCGCCTGCGCGCGCATCCCTGTCACGACTGTCCCGACCGCGAGGACCACGCCCGGTGGGCGGAGCGCTACTACAAGCTCGACCGCGACGCCAAGACCCTGAAGCGACGCATCGAGCAGCGCACCAACACGATCGCGCGACAGTTCGACCGGGTCTGCGACGTGCTCACCGCGTTGGACTACCTCGAGGGCGATGCATCCTCCTCGACGGTCACGGACCGTGGTCGCACGCTGATGCGCATCTACAACGAGATGGACCTGCTCACCGCCGAGTCGTTGCGCGCCGGGCTGTGGGACGGCCTGGACGCCTCGGAGCTCGCCGCCGTCCTCTCCACGCTGGTCTACGAGTCGCGCCGCCCCGACGACGCCGCGGCACCGCGGGTGCCCGGGGGACGGGTGAAGCAGGTGCTGGCCGACATGATCTCCATCTGGGCGGACCTCGACGCCCTCGAGCGCGACCACCATCTCGACCAGCTGCACGAGCCCGACCTCGGGTTCGCCTGGGCGGCCTACCGGTGGGCCGAGGGTGACGAGCTCGACGACATCCTGCACGTCACCGACCTCGCGGCCGGCGACTTCGTCCGCTGGGTCAAGCAGCTGCTCGACCTCGCCGACCAGGTCGCCGACGCCTCACCGAGCGCCGACCTCCGCAAGGTCGCGCGGGAGGCCTCGGCCCGGCTCCGGCGGGGTGTGGTGGCGTACTCCTCGGTCAGCGAGTAGCACGGAACGAGCGTCAGCCCGCGAGGGTCGCCCGGAGCCGCTCGACAGGACTGCTCAGGCCCCACTGCTCGGCGATCGCCTCCAGCATCTCCGGGTCGGCGGGGGCGGAGGGCAGCGTCAGGTCGGGGGAGCCGAGGTCGATGTCCCGGGCAACGGCGACCACCGTCGGGGCCACCTTCAGGTACTCCTCGGCTGCCTTGATCTTGCCGCGCGGCCCGGGTCCCATGTCGCCGTCGGGGTCCTTCGCGGCAGCGATGATCGCGTCGAGGTCGCCGAAGCGGTTCAGCAGCACCGCGGCCGTCTTGTCGCCCACGCCGGCGACGCCGGGCAGGCCGTCGGAGGAATCGCCGCGCAGGGTGGCGAAGGCGGCGTACTGGTTCGCGTCGACGTCGTACTTCTCGCGCACGACCTCGTTGGTCACGCGCTCGTGCCTGCCGACCCCACGGGCCGTGTAGAGCACCCGCACCTCGGCCTCGTCGTCGACGAGCTGGAAGAGGTCGCGGTCACCCGTGACGATGTCGACGGGCATCCCGGCTCCCGTGGCCAGGGTGCCGATCACGTCGTCGGCCTCGTAGTGGTCCGCGCCCACGATCGCGATCCCGAACGCCTCGAGCACCGCCACGATGATCGGGATCTGCTGCTCGAGGGGGTCGGGGACCTCCTCGATGTCCGGGGTGTCTCCGGGACGAGGGGCCTCCACCCGGTGCGCCTTGTACGACGGCAGCAGCTCGACACGCCACTGCGGCCGCCAGTCGTTGTCCCAGCAACAGGCGAGGTGCGTGGGCTCGTAGTCGTCCACGAGCCGGTTGATGAACTCCAGCAGCCCACGCACGGCGTTGACGGGCGTTCCGTCGGGCGCCTGCACGGTGTCGGGCACCCCGAAGAAGGCCCGGAAGTACAGCGAAGCGGTGTCGAGGAGCATCAGCCTCTGCGCGGAGCCGGACATGTGCCGCAGCATAGGCGTGCCACGGGCGGCAAGATCTCGCCACCCGGAAGTTGCGTCAGACAGGGCCCCGGACCGGTCTACGCTCGGGCTCGTGGAGAAGACCGACCGCCAGATCCTCGGGCTGCTCGCCGACGACGGCCGCATGTCCTACACCGACCTCGGCAAGGCGACGGGGCTGTCGACCAGTGCGGTGCACCAGCGGGTGAAACGGCTCGAGGAGCGCGGCCTGATCCTCGGGTACGGCGCCACGATCGACCACGCGGCTGCTGGAAAGCCGCTGACTGCCTTCGTCAGCATCACGCCGTTCGACGTCTCGGAGACCGACGACTACCCCGACCGACTCGAGCACATCAGCGAGATCGAGTCCTGCTGGTCGGTGGCGGGGGAGGAGTCCTACATCCTCAAGGTGCGGGTGGCCACTCCCGCCGATCTCGAGGAGCTGCTCGCCAAGGTGCGGATGTCGGCCAACGTGTCGACGCGGACCACGATCGTGCTGTCCACGCCGTACGAGAATCGTCCGACCCACTGACCCTCCGCCCCGCGCAAGAGTGGGACGTGTCCGGTCTACACCGCTTCGACGGATTCGCACCGACTTCTCGGCTGTTGCCAGGCCGATGCCGCAGAATCCTCGCGTGGGGGGTGGCAGTCGCGGGTTCCTCGCCGTGGTAGGAACCCGCCGTTCTGCCACCACCCACGACCAACGTCAGCTCAGCGGCCCTCGAAGGCCGCTTCGAGCTCATCGATCCGGAAAGCCCGCTTGTCGACGGCCATGAAGCACGCCGTGACGCGACGCACCCTCTCGGTGTCGGAGTCGCTCAGCATCTTGTCCAGCACCTCCGGGTAGACCTGCCAGCTGAAGCCGTAGCGGTCCTTGAGCCAGCCGCACGGCCCGGGCTCGCCGCCCTCGACGAGGGCGTCCCACAGGCGGTCGATCTCCTCCTGGGTGTCGCACGGGATGGCCAGCGAGACTGCCTCGCTGGCCTCGAAGCGGGTGTCGGCGCCGTTGATGGCGGTGTACGGCTGCCCCAGGAGCTCGAAGGTCACCGCCATCTTCTGACCGGCGAAGTCGCCGGCGTCGGGGCCGTAGTCAGAGCTGCTGACCACGCGAGCGCCCTCGAAGATCGAACAGTAGAAGTCCACCGCCTCCTCGATCTTGCCGTCGTTGATCCACAGGTTCGGGATGATCTGCTGCATGGGTCCTCCTCGGTCGGTTCCGTCACCAGGGCAGACCCGCCCCGCGCCGAGAAGTCATCGCCCTGCGGGATGGCTCAGGTGAGCAGGTCGAGCACCGCCTCTTCCAGTGTGCGCTGCTTGGCCGCCGGGGTGCGATACCTCTTCGTCACCAGGTCCGGGTCGATGGTGGACCCGGTCTCGTAGAGGTCGACGACACGTGGGTCGATGTAGGAGTTCTTCGCGATCGTCTCGGTGTTGCCCAGGTAGTCGGCGACCTCCGAGACCGCGGCCTTGATCGCCCGCTGGCGTGACCGCTTCGAGTCTCCGGGCTCCTCGGAGACGGCGAGGGACGAGGCAGCGATCACGGTCGCGTGCCAGGTACGGAAGTCCTTGGCCGTCAGGTCCTCGAGCAGCCCCCCGAGGTAGGTGTTGACGGCCGAGGAGTCGAGGTCTCGCCACCGTCGCTCGAGCTGGTAGGCGAGCAGCCTCTCGGACCCGCCGCGGCGCCGACGCAGGGTCTCCAGCGCGTCGAGCACCTCGGGGTCGTCGATCTCGACGTTGTGCTCGATCCCGGACTTGGCCTCGAAGGAGAACAGCAGACTGTCGCCCTGCTTGCGCACGTGTCGCTTCTCCAGCGTGGTGAGCCCGAAGGAGCCGTTGCTGTCGGCGTAGCTGTCGTTGCCGATTCGGAAGTATCCGAGGTCGAGGAGTCGCACCGCGACCGCGGCGGCTCGCTCCAGCGGCATCCCGTCCCGTCCGAGGTCCCGCTTGAGCGCACGTCTCGCGGCCGGCAGCTCGCGGGCGGCGGCCAGCACCCGGTCGAACTTCATCTTGTCGCGCTTCTCCCGCCACTGCGGGTGGTAGAGGTACTGCCGTCGACCCGCATCGTCGGTGCCGACAGCCTGGAGGTGCCCGTTGGGGTACGGCGAGATCCAGACGTCCTGCCACGCCGGGGGGATGGCCCGCGACTTGATGCGCTCGATCTCGTCGGGGTCGGTGATCCGCTCACCCGTCTTGTCGAGGAACGTCCAGCCCGACCCGGCCCGCCGCCGCGAGAACCCGGGACTGTTCGGGGACACGGTCCTCAGTCGCGGCATGCGACGCATGTTCCCCGAGCCGGCCCCGGCACGCAGCCGAATGCGTCAAAGGGCAGCCGGTTGCACCTGCTCCTGCCCCTGACGTGCCCACCAGGCCTGCCCTTCGGGCGGCAACGTGTGGATGGGGTCGTAGTACTCGTAGGTGCGGGTCAGCGCATCGGGGTCGCTGGCCTCGATCGAGGTGCGGTAGTTCTTGGTCCAGTAGGAGATGCCGCGCACCCGGTCGTAGTCGCTGAGCTGGTGCACCCACCGCTTGCCGACGAAGGGCACGTCGCACACGATGCGCGGCGTCGCGAACCCGGGCAGGTAGCCCATGATGTGGTGCTGCAGCCGCTGCGCGTCGGCGACCGAGACCCGCCAGTGCTCCGAGGCAGGGATCATGTCGCACATGTAGAAGTAGTAGGGCATGATCTGCGCGCCGTCGAGGAGCCGGAAGCACAGGTCGAGCAGTGCGTGCGGGTCGGCGTTGACTCCGTTGAGCAGCACCCCCTGGTTGCGCACGTCGCGGACACCGGCGTCCAGCATCGCCCGGGTGGCGTTCGCCACCAACGGCGTGACCGAGTTGGCGTGGTTCACGTGCGTGTGGATCGCGAGCGAGACGCCGCGGCTGCGGGCGGTGCCGGCGACCCGACCCATCCCCTCGACGACCTCGTCCTGCAGCCAGTGCTGGGGCAGCCCCATCAGGGCCTTGGTGGCGAGCCTGATGTCGCGGACGGTCTCGATCTCCAGCACCGCTTGTCAGGAACTCCTCGAGCCTCGCCCAGGGCATGTTGGCGACGTCGCCGCCGGAGACCACGACGTCGCGGACCTCGGGCGTCCGGCGCAGGTAGTCGAGCATGTCCGCGTGCCGGTCGACCGGCTTGCCGACGAACTTCAGCTTGTCCACGGTCGGCGTGGAGTTTCCGACGAGGTCCATCCGGGTGCAGTGGCCGCAGTACTGCGGGCAGGTGGGCAGCAGCTCGGCGAGCACCTTCGTCGGGTAGCGGTGCGTCAGCCCCTCGGCTGCCCACATGTCGTGCTCGTGCAGCGAGTCGCGACTCGCGTGCGGGTGCGAGGGCCAGTCGGTCCGTCGGTCGGAGTACACCGGGATCATGTAGTGCCGCACCGGGTCGGCGTAGAAGGCGTCGGTCAGCGAGCCGGGTCCCGACGGCTGCTCATGGGGCGCCATCGTGTTCATCATCTGCGGCGGCACCAGCATCGACATGGTCGCCCGTTCGGCCTGGTCGCGCTCGAGGTCGGCATAGAAGCGCTCGTCGACGAGGTCACCCAGCAGCGAGCGCAGCTGGCGGAGGTTCTTCACGCAGTGCGCGCGCTGCCACTGGGCGCTCTCCCACTGCTCGCGGGTGACGTCCTTCCAGCCCGGGAAGCGGGTCCAGTCCGGCTCGACCAGCTCGACGCGTCGGTAGGGGTAGGGCTGACCGGTTGCTCCCTCGACCATGGAGGCGATGGACGTCTCGATGCTCATGAGAATATGGGAACACAACCCTTGCGGTGTACCAAACATCTCACCGCAAGATTTACGCTAGTTGTCGTGATCAACAGGAAGGTATGGCAGGCAGTGGGACGCATGGCAGGGGATCCGGTGGGCATGCACCGGGTGCTGGAGCCGGTCGGCGTGCTCCCGCAGGCTGCCCTGCGCCTCGACACCGACCCCGTGATCCGCGACGACGAGGTGCGCGTGCGCGTGGAGCGCCTCAACCTCGACGCGGCCTCCTTCCGCCAGCTCGAGTCCAAGCACAACGGGGACGGCGACGCCGTGCGCCGGGAGGTGCTGGAGATCGTGCGCAGCCGCGGCAAGATGCACAACCCCGTGACCGGCTCGGGCGGGATGCTCGTGGGGACCGTGGAGGAGGTGGGGGAGGGCTCGCCGCTCGGCCTCCTCGTCGGCGACCGGGTCGCGACGCTGGTCTCGCTCACGCTCACACCGCTGGTCATCGAGGACGACCTGGCCCGCTGGGACGGAGCCGGCGAGCAGGTCCCGGCCGACGGCTACGCGATCCTGTTCGGCCGAAGCATCGCAGCGAAGCTCCCGGCTGACCTCCCCGCGCGGCTTGCGCTCGCCGTGATGGACGTCTGCGGGGCGCCGGCCCTGACGGAGCGGCACGTGGCGCGGTACGCCGCACCGACCGTCGTGGTGATCGGCGGTGCCGGGAAGTCGGGCTCGCTCTGCCTGGCCGCGGCTCGCCGGGCCGGCGCCCGGCGCACCCTGGCCGTCGTACCCCATCAGGAGGAGGCGGACCTGCTCACCGGACCCGGAGCAGGTCTGGCCGACCAGGTGCTGGTCTGCGACGCCCGAGACCCCGTGGCCCTGCGCGACGCCGTGGCAGCGGCCGGGGGGCCGGCCGAGCTGACCATCGTCTGCGTCGACGTGCCGGGCTGTGAGGGCGGGGCGATCCTGTCGACCGCCGACGGCGGCACGGTCATCTTCTTCTCGATGGCCACGTCGTTCAGCGCAGCCGCGCTGGGCGCCGAGGGCCTGGCGGCCGACGTGACCATGGTCGTGGGCAACGGCTACGTGCCCGGTCACGCCGACCTCGCGCTGGAGATCGTGCGCTCGACGCCTGCCGTCCGCGCCCTGTTCGAGCGGAGACTGTGACGGTGCCCCCGCAGCAGAGAACAGCGAAGCTGGACCTCGACCCGGTGACGGTGCGGAAGGCGCGCAGCCTCGCCCGCAAGGTCGGCCGGCCGATCGTGCGCCTCGCCCAGCAGCACACGACGGTGTCCGTGGAGAGGGCCACGCTGCGTCTCGCCGGCCTTGCCGCTGCCGACGCTGACGGGACCCCGTGGGTCAACCGGCTCGCCGACGCCGTCCGCGCGGACGTGGGGCTCGAGCACGGGCTGGCGCTGCCGGTGTGGGACGCGCTGCTCCGCGGCGAGGCGGAGGACCTCA
>CAVRQA010000020.1:0-72749 GCA_963723255.1 uncultured Actinomycetota bacterium | reverse complement strand
GATGCAGTTGAGCAGGGTGCCGATCTGGAGCCGGTTGCGGCTGGTCTTGCCGTCGTCGACGACGATGCCGTCTGCGATCGCCTGCTCGACGCTGGCGACGATGAGCTTCACGCCCAGGCGGTTGACCCAGTTGTCGCGGGTCTCCAGGACTTCGGGGAAGTCGTACCCCGTGTCGACCTGGAGCACCGGGAAGGGGATCTTCGCCGGATAGAAGGCCTTCTCGGCCAGCCGGAGCATGACGATGGAGTCCTTGCCTCCCGAGAACATCAGGACGGGCTTCTCGAACTCCGCTGCCACCTCCCGGAAGATGTGGATGGACTCGGCCTCCAGCTGGTCGAGCTGGCTGAGCCGGTAGTCGGCGTGGGTCTGCGTCATCGGGTGGATGAACCTCTCGTATCAGACGGCAGTCGTCATCGTATCTACATGGTCGGCGCGCCCGGCCGGGCACTCTTGTGGCGAGATGCCGGCCAGCCCGATGCGCTGGACCCCGAACGTCATGCCGTGGGCACAGCGAGCATCAGCCTGTCATGACCTGCCGGGCTCGTGGCGGGAACCGACCAGCGGGCGTACCGCCGGTGCCTCAGTAGGCACCGCGGGAGCCGAAGACGGCGCCCCAGGTGCGGGCCAGGATGGTGAGGTCCTGGAACATCGACCAGTTGTCGACGTAGTACAGGTCGAGCCGGATCGCCTCGGACCAGGAGAGCTCCGAGCGGCCGGAGACCTGCCACAGGCCGGTCATGCCGGGGCGGACGCGGAGACGACGGGCCATGTCGTCGTCGTACTGCGCCACCTCGTGGCGCAGGGGCGGGCGCGGGCCGACCAGGCTCATGTCGCCGATGAGGACGTTGACCAGCTGGGGCAGCTCGTCGATGGAGAAGCGGCGCAGCCACTTGCCCGGCGGCGTGACGCGCGGGTCGTTCTCCATCTTGAACAGGCCACCCTCGTAGCCCTGCTGCTGGTGCAGGTCGGCAAGGAGCTCTTCGGCGTTGGTGACCATCGTGCGGAACTTCCAGCAGAAGAAGGTCTTGCCGTCGCGACCGACGCGCGTCTGGCGGAACAGGATCGGGCCACGATCGTGGCGCCACACCCGCAAGGCCGAGAAGGCGATCACGGGGGAGAAGAACAGCAGCAGAGTCATTGAGCCGATCACGTCGAAGGTGCGCTTCGCGCGGCGTACGGCCTCGGCCGAGCGCGGCTTCTCCAGGTGGATCAGCGGCATGCCGCCGACCGGGCGGACGCTGACGCGCTCGCTGGAGACGTCGGTGACGCTCGGCGCGATCACCACGGCGACGTCCTCGTGCTCGAGGTCCCAGGCGAGGCGCCGCATGTCCAGGGCGGAGTCGACTGCGCCACCGGCCAGGAAGACGACGTCGGCCTCGGCGTCGATGGCGATCTCGGCGATCGAACGCGCCGAGCCCAGCAGCGGGATGCCGGAGTGGGTCACTGACCGCTCTGCCGGTTCGGGGATCAGGGCGCCGACCACGTTGTAGCCGAGCCACTTCTCCCGACGCAGCACGCTGGCGATCTCGTCGACGTTGCCCTCGTTGCCGGCGATGATGACCCGGTGCTGCAGGGCACCATGGCTGCGGGCGCGGTGGATGCTGCGCCGCAGCATCCAGCGTCCGAGCACCAGCACCGGGATGCCGATCACGAAGCAGAGGACGAAGAACCCGCGAGAGAGCTGGAACTCCAGCAGGTAACAGCCGATGCCGACCGCAGCGGCGGTCCCGATCGACGCGTAGACCATGTGCTTGTACTCGTCGAGACCGGCGCCGAACACCTGGGGGCGGTAGCCGCCGAGCAGGAAGATGGCGGTCACCCAGCCGACGATCATGAACGGACCCGCGACCGTGAGCGAGTCACCCACGTCGGCCACGACGGCGAACGGAAGGGCCTCGCGACCGAGGATCGCGGCGAAGACGCTGAAGGTGACGAGAACGAGATCAGTACCGAATGCGACCGTTGGGATGTAGCGAAGCCCGCCGCGAGGCGGCGCGCTGACTCTGGTGGCTGCCACCAAAGAGGTCGTCATTGGAATCCCCCGATTTCAACGATGCTCACGAAGGGAGCGATCGAGTCACCACAATAGGAGTTCCCAACCCAAGTGGCTCCTTCGAGTTACGCGGCAACCTCCTGCGGTCTAGTCCGGAAGGCGCCAGGCTGCAGCGTTGTTGTCGAAAGCGGGTAGGCCTCTTTGTTGGCGCAAAAAGCCCCAGACCAGGGGTCCGAGCAGCAGCAAGCCGGCCCCGATGAGGCCGACCACCTCGGGTGCAACGCCGAGCATCTTCAGTCCGGTGAGCGTCAGGACGATGACGATGCCGCGCCGGATCACCGACTGCGAGACCCATGCGGCCATGCGCGCGCCGACGAAGGTCCCAGGTGTTCCACCGAGGACCAGGGGGATGAGGACCTCCCAGGTGATCCCCTCGGTGACGACGTGTCCGATGGCGGCCGCGAACACGAGGGGGACCGCCTGGACGAGGTCGGTCCCGACGAGGCGAACCGCAGACAGGGTCGGGTAGATCAGGAGCAGCGCGACCATGATCAGCGAGCCGGAGCCCACCGACGTGATGCCCACGAGCAGCCCGCCCACGGCTCCGACGAGCACGGTCGGCAGGACCCGCACCTTCGGCTCCTCCTTCTTCATCACGTTGCCGCCGGTGACGTAGCGCAGCTGGAGGTACATCCGGAGGGTGTACGTCGCCGCGGTGAAGAGCAGGGCGAAGCCGATCATCGTCGTCAGGAAGTCCTGCTGCGCGTCGGACGAGCCCACGCTCTTGACGATGAAACCGCCGGCGAACGCGCACGGGACCGAGCCGATGATCAGCAGGCCGGCCAGCCGGAGGTTCGGCGAGCCGCGACGCCAGTGCACGGTGGCGCCGACCGACTTGTTCATGCTCGCTGCGACGAGGTCGTTGGCCACGGCTGCGGTCGGATTGACGCCGAGGAAGATCAGCGCCGGAGTCATCAGTGCGCCACCGCCCATGCCCGTCAGGCCGACGACGATGCCGACGCAGAACGAGACGATGAGGATGGAGAGCGCGGCGGTGGTCAGGAGGTCGTTCACGCGTTCTCCTCAGAGGTTTCGACCAGCGGGTGCTGGTGGAAGGGCAGGACGGGCATCAGGTCGTCGAGACAGTCCTCGATGGTGCGGCCGGTGGTGTCGATGTGGACGGCCGCGTCGGTGGGTTCGTCGTACGGGCTGGAGATGCCGGTGAACTCGGGGATCTCGCCGGCGCGTGCCTTGGCGTAGAGGCCCTTGCGGTCGCGGCGCTCGCACTCCTCGAGCGGTGTGGAGACGTGCACCAGCACGAACACCCCTCCCGCGTCCTCGACCATCCGGCGGACCTGCTTGCGGGTGGAGTCGAACGGTGCGATGGGCGAGCAGATCGCGATGCCCCGGTGCCGGGCGATCTCGGCGGCCACCCAGCCGATGCGGCGGATGTTGGTCTCACGGTCCTCCTTGGAGAAGGTGAGTCCCGCGCTCAGGTTTCGTCGTACGACGTCACCGTCGAGGCTGGTCACCGTGCGCCGGCCGTCCTCGAGGATCAGGTCGTGCAGGGCGCGGGCGAGCGTCGACTTGCCGCTCCCGGAGAGGCCGGTGAAGAAGACGACGAACCCGCGCTCGTCGTCACCCGGCTGGTCCTCGTCGACGATCGCCGCGATCTCGTCGGGCCACCCGCCGCTCCCCGTCACTGCCAGGATGTCGCCCGTTGAGTAGGTATCTGCCACGACCTGGCCGAGCTCATGGTCGTAGGCGGGGTCTCCGTGCGAGGGCAGCGGGGCGGCCACGACATGGGCTCGACCCTTCAGGAGGGAGGCGGCGGCGAGCGAGACCCGGATCAGGCCGACCGGGGACACGTGCTGTGGGGTGCCGGTGCCGTTGAGGGCGAGGAGCACGACGTCCCGGCCACTCGCCGTCCGCTCGATCAGGCTCAGGTCCTGGTCGGTCAGCGGCGCGGCGACGGGCACGACCAGCGCTCCGTCGTACAGCCGCCGTGCCTCCGCCGGCGTCAGGTGCAGCCGGCGAAAGGGGCCGTAGGCGGGAGTGGCGAGGGGGGTCAGACCGCTCGGCGTCCAACGGGCGAGGGGCAGGCCCTCCGGGTCGACCAGCTCCACCTCGGCGGCGTCGGCCAGCTCAGGGGGCAGGGCGAGCGTGATCCCGGGATCCGAGACGTCGAAGTTGGTGCGGGGTGCCAGCGCGCCTGAGAGGAGCAGCTCGAGGTCGTCCAGCTCGCGGGCGCTCGGACAGTGTTGGGGCGCGGGCACCGGGCAATGGTGCCAGAACGGACGCCCGATAACGTCCGACGCATGGCTGTCGTCTCACCTCCCGCCCCCGTCGTGATCGCCGAGGTCGTGCGGTCCGGGTTCGTCGAGGGCCACCACTACGGGTCGTGGGTCGTGCTCGATCGCGACGGCTCGGTACTGGCCGCGGCCGGCGACGTCGACGGCCCGATGCTGCCGCGGTCGTGCAACAAGCCGATCCAGGCGCTGGCCATGCTCGAGGCGGGCCTCTCGCTCGAGGGTGAGCTGCTCGCGCTGGCGTGTGCGTCGCACTCGGGCGAGCCCTTCCACGTCGAGGGGGTACGTCGCATCCTCGCCTCCGCCGGACTCACCGAGGACGCACTCCGGACGCCACCTGGCTGGCCGCTGGACGACGAGGTCCGTGAGGAGCTGATCCGGCGCGGGGAGTCGAAGGCGCCGATCCTGATGAACTGCTCCGGCAAGCATGCGGCGATGCTCGCCACCTGTGTCGTGAACGGATGGCCCACGGAGACCTACCTCGAGCCGGACCACCCGCTCCAGCACGCGATCGCCGCGACGTTCTCCCGACTGACCGGGGAGCTCGTCGACCATGTCGCCGTCGACGGGTGCGGCGCGCCGCTGCTGTCCGCTTCGTTGACGGGGTTGGCGCGCGCGTTCTCCGCACTCGCGGGTCCGGCGAGCCCGACCGGCGGGGAGAAGGCCGCCCTGGTTGCAGAGGCCATCAGGACCCATCCCGAGTTCCTCTCCGGCACTGCCCGCGACGAGCTCCGCCTGTTGCGGGCGATCCCCGGTGCCATCGGCAAGGCCGGTGCGGAGTCCTGCTACGCCGTCGCCCTGGCCGACGGGCGCGCCTTCGCGATGAAGACCGACGACGGGGCGGCACGGGCCCGCCCGGTGGTGATGGCGGCGCTGCTCGATGGGCTCGGCGTGACCGACGAGCCGGGTGTGGACGGTGAGGCGGTGCGTCGTACGGGAGAAGCGGTCGTGCTGGGCGGCGGCAGACCCGTGGGCGAGATCCGTGCGGTGGCGCCGTCTCAGGTGGCGTCCACGGGGTGGATCGGGGCTGACCTCCGTGTTTGCTGGTGGCTAGCACTGCAACCGACCGTTTTACATCGTGAGATATGGGGTTTGTGACCTCCTTCACCCCGCCCTAAGTTGATTTTGCTTGCAGGAGTTAGCACGATGAACACATGGCCAAGATCAAGGTCGGCAAGACCGTCGAGTCGCTCGGGGAGTACCTCCGCGAGCAACGCGTCGCAGCCGAGCTCTCGCTGAGGCAGTTGGCGGAGCAAACCGGTGTGTCGAACCCGTACCTGAGCCAGATCGAGCGCGGTCTGCGCAGGCCATCCGCCGAAGTGCTGCAGCAACTGGCGAAGGCGTTGCGGATCTCTGCCGAACAGCTCTATGTGCAGGCGGGGATCCTGAATCCCGATGACGGGCAGGTCCGCTCAGTGGAGCTGGCCATCCTCGGGGATCCGTTGCTCAGCGAGAGACAGAAGCAGTCCCTGCTGGACGTCTACCAGGCGTTCAGGACGGTCGCCGAGAACGTGAACAACACAGCAGTACTCGATCCCACACCTCTCGTCGAGGCAAACGGGCTCGAGACAACGACCCAAGGAGATTCACATGGCTAGGACCCAGTTCAACGTCGAGACGATCAAGGCCGAGGCCGTGAAGCCTCTCTACGCCGTTGCCGGCGCGACCGAGATCGCCTACGAGTTCGCTCGCGGTTACACCGCCGAGGCGCAGAAGCAGGCGCAGGAGCGCTTCGCCGACGTGCAGACCCGCGTGAGCAAGATCGAGCGCGACCCCAAGGCCTTCCAGGACCAGGCCGTCACGCTGGTCAACTCGCGCATCGACGAGCTCCAGAAGGACGCCAAGGACGCGCAGTCGAAGTTCGAGGCTCGCGTTGCCGAGCTGCAGAAGGACGCCAAGAAGCTCCCCGCCAAGGTCCAGGCGCAGCTCGAGGAGGCCGTCGCCGAGCTGACCAAGACCTACGGCGAGCTCGCCGACCGTGGCGAGAAGCTCGTGGCCGCGGTCCGCAAGGACGGCGTCAAGGCCGTCACCGCGGTGCGCAAGGCTCCGTCGAAGTCCAGCGTCGCGCGTCGCCAGGCCGCCAAGAAGGGTGCCGCCAAGAACGCCCCGGCCTCCAAGTCCGCCGCCGCGAAGGCCCCGGGCAACAAGGCGAAGCCGGCTGCCAAGAAGGCCGTGAAGTCGGGTGGCGCCAAGGGTGGCGCGACCACCGCGAAGAAGACGACCACCGGCAACACGACCGGCAGCAGCACGGCCAGCAACAACACGGCCACCACGACGCAGGCCTCGGCCTCCAGCGCCTCGGCCTGATCGAACACTCGTCACCGACGGGTGACGAGCAGTCCGATCTCTGGTGACCCCTCCCTTCGCCAGAGAGACGGGCCGGCGGGCCCCCGGGTTTCCCGGGGGCCCGTTGCTGTGTCCGGATATCCTCGGGGGGTGGTCTTCCAATTCGAGTCGTTGCTCGGCGAGATCGCCTTCTTCGTCCTCCTGGCCGTCAAGGTGTTCGCCTTCGTCGACGCGCTCACCCGCCCCACGCAGGCCTACGTCGCCGCCGGGAAGCTCACCAAGCCGGCCTGGCTGCTGATCCTCGGCCTCACCGTTGTCTCCGTGCTCGTCTGGCCCTCGGTGATCGGGATCCTCTCGATCGTCGGCATCGTGGCCGCGTTCGTGTACCTGCTCGACGTACGTCCGGCCCTGGTTGCCACCCGCGGGCAATAGGAGCTCCTCGACGACCTCCTCCGGCGCGCGCGCCGGGTAGGCCTGTGGACGGCCGGTCCAGCCGTTGTCGCGCAGGAACGATCAGTTGGTGGCTGGCCCGACGGCTCTGCCGCGTGAAATGACCCAGCCACGCTCGAACTGATCGTCCTTGCGCACGGTCTCAGGCCCGACGGGCCCGCGCAGCGCTCTTGGCACGCTCATGGGCGTCGAGGTGGACCTTGCGGATGCGGATGGCGTCCGGGGTGACCTCGACGCACTCGTCGGAGCGGCAGAACTCCAGCGACTGCTCCAGCGACAGCCTCTTCGGCGGGATCAGCTTCTCGAAGTTGTCGGCGGTGGAGGAGCGGATGTTGGTCTGCTTCTTCTCCTTGGTGATGTTGACGTCCATGTCGTCGGCGCGGGAGTTCTCGCCGACGATCATGCCCTCGTAGACCTCCGTCGTCGGCTCCACGAACAGGACGCCCCGCTCCTGCAGGTTGGTCATGGCGTACGCCGTCGCTGCGCCCGTCCGGTCGGCGACGAGCGAACCCTGCGAGCGGGAGCGGATCTCGCCGGCCCACGGCTCGTAGCGCTCGAACACGTGGTGCGCGATGCCGGTGCCGCGGGTCTCGGTGAGGAACTCGGTGCGGAAGCCGATCAGGCCGCGTGCCGGGACCAGGAACTCCATCCGCACCCAGCCGGTGCCGTGGTTGGTCATCTGCTCCATGCGGCCCTTGCGCACGGCCAGCAGCTGCGTGATCGAGCCGAGGTGCTCCTCCGGCGCGTCGATGGTGAGGCGCTCGACGGGCTCGTGGATCTTCCCGTCGACCTCGCGGGTGACCACCTGCGGCTTGCCGACGGTCAGCTCGTAGCCCTCGCGCCGCATCTGCTCGACGAGGATGGCCAGCGCCAGCTCGCCGCGGCCCTGCACCTCCCACGTGTCGGGGCGGTCTGTCGGCAGCACGCGCAGCGACACGTTGCCGACCAGCTCCTTGTCGAGCCGGTCCTTGACCAGGCGGGCGGTGACCTTGGTGTTCTTCGTCGGGCCACGGCCCGAGAGCGGTGAGGTGTTGGTGCCGATCGTCATCGAGATGGCGGGCTCGTCGACGGTGATGAGCGGCAACGCGACCGGGTTCTCCGCGTCGGCCAGGGTCTCGCCGATGGTGATGTCGGGGATGCCGGCGATCGCGACGATGTCGCCCGGGCCGGCCTCCTCGCCCGGCTTGCGCTCGAGCGCCTCGGTGACGAGCAGCTCGGTGATCTTCACCGTCTGCGTCGAGCCGTCGCGCTTCATCCACGCGACGTTCTGGTTCTTGCGCAAGGTGCCCTCGTGCACGCGGACCAGTGCGAGCCGTCCGAGGAACGGTGACGCGTCGAGGTTGGTGACGTGGGCCTGGAGCGGCGCGTCCGGGGTGTACGTCGGGGCGGGGATCGTCTCGAGGATCGTCGCGAACAACGGCTCGAGGTCGGGAGACTCAGGCATGCCGCCGTTCTCCGGCGTCTCGGTGGACGCCCGCCCGGCCCGTGCGCTCGCGTAGACGACCGGGAAGTCGAGCGCATCCTGGCTGTGCGAGTCGTCGAGCAGGTCCATGAACAGCTCGTAGGTCTCGTCGACCACCTCGGCGATCCGGGCATCACCGCGGTCGACCTTGTTGACCACCAGCACCACCGGCATGTCGCGGTTCAGCGCCTTGCGCAGCACGAACCGGGTCTGCGGCAACGGCCCCTCGGACGCGTCCACGAGCAGGACGATCCCGTCGACCATCGACAGGCCACGCTCGACCTCGCCACCGAAGTCGGCGTGGCCAGGGGTGTCGATGATGTTGATCGTCATCCCCTCGGGGGCCGACGGTCCCGTGTAGTGGACGGCCGTGTTCTTCGCGAGGATCGTGATCCCCTTCTCGCGCTCGAGGTCGCCGGAGTCCATCACCCGCTCCTGCACGCCGCTCTCCTCCTGGTGCGCCGTGAAGGCGCCTGCCTGGTGCAGCATCGCGTCGACGAGGGTGGTCTTGCCGTGGTCGACGTGCGCCACGATGGCGACGTTGCGGAGGTCGGCGCGTCGCGCGGTGGACGCGCTGGACGCGCTGGACGTGCTCTGGTCGGCGGTGCTCATGTGGCCTTCCGTCTGCCGCTGGCGGGCCGGCACGGGCACGCAGACAGACAGGTCTCGGGGTTTCAAGGGATTGGCGCCGAGGGGCGCGTCGCCGAGTCTATCGTGGCTTCCGTGTCCGTTTCCCGGGTCCTGTTCGTGGTGCTCGCGGTGACGATGGTCGGTACGACGGTGGCCGGGACGACACTGCCGAGCGTCGCCGACCCGACGGGAGCAGCAACCGCCGAACGCGACCTGCAGGCCCGTGCCGCCACCCATCCGTTGCGCGGGCTGACGATCGCGGTGGACCCGGGACACCAGCTGGGCAACCACCGCTACCCGCGCCAGGTCAATCGGCCCGTCCCCGCGGGGGGCTTCCGGAAGCCCTGCAACACCACGGGCGCGGCGACCAACAGCGGTGTCCCCGAGGCGACCGTCACCTTCCACCTGGCGCGGGCCGTGAAGCGGCGGCTCGAAGCCCTCGGTGCCACGGTCCGGATGACCCGGAACACGAACAGCCAGCACCGCTGGGGTCCGTGCATCAACGCACGTGGGCGGTTCGGCGAGGGAGTGGGCGCGCGTCTGATGGTCTCGCTGCACGCCGACGGCGCCGGTTCGTCGGGGCGCGGCTTCCACGTGATCGCGCCGGTACGACGCAGCCCGTGGACGACGGACATCGCCGGCCCGTCCCTGCGGCTGGCGAAGACCCTGCGCGGCGCGCTGGTCCGGCATGGCGTGCCCCGCGCCAGCTACACGGCCGGGGGCACGGGCCTCGATCTCCGCGATGATCTGGGCACGCTCAACATGTCCGACGTGCCGGTGGCGATGATCGAGATCGGCAACATGCGCAACGCGCGCGACGCCCGGCGGATGACCCACGCGGCCGGGCGCGCGACGTACGCCGACGCCGTCGTGGGGGGCATTCGGACCTATCTGCGACGCTGAAGCCCATGTCAGCACGTCCGGGCCGTTCCGTGGCCGTCCTCGTGGTCACCGCACTGTTCGGCGGCCTGACCGCCTGTTCCTCCGGCGACTCCGAGGCACCCCGACGGGAGTCCGCCTCGCAGGAGCCGGTGAAGTCGCTGGAGAAGGGCACCTGCTGGAGCAACGAGTCCCTGCCCGAGGCGCTGGGTGAGGACGGTTTCGCAGCGTGGGTGAAGAAGTACGCCGGCGGCGACTCCGCGCGCGGCGAGGCGATGCGCGACGACGTGGCCTTCGCCAAGGGGATCGACTGCAGCGAGCCGCACTCGCTCGAGCTCTACAACGTCGTGCAGGTGGCACCGCAGCTGACCGCCCGGGTCAAGGACTACGCCGACCTGCTCGACCAGAAGTCGGCCCTGTACCTCAAGATCCGCGACCAGGTGAACGACCGCTGCATGGCCGGCTCGGCGTACGGCCGGGCCCAGCGCAAGGCCGGTGGCCTGCCCGTGCAGCTCGAGCCGGCGCTCAACGTCGACGCCGGGCTGCACATGGCGTGGGACCCGTTCCCGGCCGACCTGTGGGCCCGGGGCCAGAAGAAGTTCGTCTGCACCTTCGAGCAGGAGGAGCCCGGGACCCTGCGCTTCGCCGACATCCCCACCAGCAGGCTGCCGGTCGCGGCCCGGGTGTGCCTCGACACTCCCCGCAAGTACATCCCGTGCAGCCGCCGCCACCAGGCCGAGGACATCGCCGAGATGGTCCTCAACACGGCGATCGAGAAGGGCCAGATCACCGGGAAGAAGGCCGTGCGCCGCGGGGACGACGGGCCCTACGTGGCGCTCAGCGACGCCGACTACGCCAAGCTCGACAAGATCTGCATGACGTTCCTGAAAGCGGTCTCCACGGTCAAGGGCCACGTCGAGGCCCAGGCCTACCCCGGCTCGGTGTCCCAGTGGCCGACGGAGAGGGGCGCCTACCTCGCCAGCTGCTTCGCGCTCAAGCCGTTCGAGCCGCCGCCCCCCATCAAGGGCACCGTCTTCAACCGACCCTAGGGCCAGTGAGAGCCGGATCTCTGGCAGCATCGCCCCCATGCCCGAGACTCCAGCGGTGCCCAGACTGCCGTACAAAGCGATCGACGAGATCCCCGGCTGGTTCCAGCGGATGGACATGGAGGTGTTCCACCATCTCCTTGCCGAGACAGGCTCCCGCCTCGGCGGTGGGGACCTCGCGGAGCTCGGCGCCTACCTCGGCAAGAGTGCGGCCCTGATCGGTTTCGGTCAGCAGCCGGGCGAGACGTTCACGGTGATCGACCTCTTCGAGCAGGAGGCCACGGCCGAGGAGAACCGGGCCGAGAACGAGGACCAGTACGCCGAGCTGTCGCAGGAGGCGTTCGAGAAGTACTACCTGACGATCCACGACACCCTGCCGGTCGTGGTCCGAGGACCGAGCGCCTCGATCGTCGACCATGCGGCGCACGGCACCCATCGCTTCGTCCACATCGACGCGTCACACCTCTACGAGCACGTCGTCGAGGACATCGCCGCGGCGCGGAAGCTGCTCAAGCCCGGCGGGGTGGTCGTGTTCGACGACTTCCGCGCGCAGCACACGCCGGGCGTGGCTGCTGCGGTGTGGCGGGCGACCAACGACGACCTCAAGCCGTTCGCCGTGACGATGGGCAAGCTCTACGCCACCTTCGACGACACCCAACCCTGGCTCGACGTCCTGCTCCGCTGGCTCGAGGAGCGCTCCTTCTGGCGCCACGAGATCCAGCAGGTGGCGGGCCAGCCGCTGCTCCGGATCTACCGGCCCGCTCCCAAGCGCAAGCCGGCGGCCGGGCAGCAGGCACCTGCCCCCGCGCGCAAGCGCTGGTGGCACCGCAGCTAGGGCTGAGCGTCTACTTCTCGCGGTGCAGCTTGTGCTGTGCCGCCTGGGCCCGGGGACGTACGACGAGCTCGTCGACGTTCACGTGCGCTGGAAGGGACGCGACCCACCGCACCATCTCGGCGATGTCCTCGGCGACGAGCGGCTCCTTGACTCCCTCGTAGAGCGCGTCGTAGCGCTCGCGGTCCCCGCCGAACCGGTTGAGCGAGAACTCCTCGGTCTTGACCATGCCCGGGGCGATCTCGGTGAACCGCAGGGGCTCGGCAACGAGCTCGAGCCGCAGCGTCTGCGTGATCACCTTCACCGCGTGCTTGGCCGCCGTGTAGCCGCCGCCACCCTCGTAGGCGATGCGGCCCGCGGTCGAGCCGACGTTCACCACCAGGCCGCCCCCGTCTCGGCGCAGGGCGGGCAGGAGGGCCTGGGTGACGCGCACGATGCCGAGGGCGTTGAGGTCGAACATCCGCGCCCAGTCCTCGACGTCGGCCTCCTCGACGGTGGCCTGGTCGACCGCCCCGCCGGCGTTGTTCACCAGCACGTCCACGCTTCCCACGGCATCCTCGACCGACCGGGCGAGGCCCTGCACGGAGTCGGCGTCCGTGACGTCGCACACAACTGCCGTGCCCCGGATCTCCGTCGCGAGCTCCTCGATCCGCTCCTGGCGGCGGGCGGCGCACACCACGTGGAAGCCGTCACCCGCGAGAGCACGCGCCGTGGCGGCTCCGATGCCGCTGCTCGCTCCGGTGACGACGGCAGTCCGGGGCATCAAGGCCTCCTGGTCAGGGTCTGGGGTGCGGCCGCCATGATAGGCAGCGGAATGGACCGGGGCCTCCGGTGGTTGGGTCCTTCGGAGGTTTGGATGGCGCTCTCTACTTTGTACGACGCGACGCCGGCTCGGGTACCCCTGCGCCGCGTGGCGATGGTCAGCCTGCACACCTCGCCCCTGGACCAGCCGGGGACGGGCGACGCGGGCGGCATGAACGTCTACGTCCTCGAGCTCGCTCGGCGCCTTGCGCAACGCCAGGTCGAGGTGGATGTGTTCACCCGGGCCACTGGCAGCTCGCTCGCGCCCGTCGTCGAGGTGAGCGACGGCATCCGGGTCCACCACGTGGCCGCCGGGCCCTACGAAGGGCTCACGAAGAACGAGCTGCCCGCACAGCTGTGCGTCTTCGCCCGCGAGGTGCTGCGGACCGAGGCCTACCACGCGCCCGGCTACTACGACCTCGTGCACAGCCACTACTGGCTCAGCGGCCAGGTCGGCGCGTTGGCGCGCGACCGGTGGGGGGTGCCGCTCGTGCACACCATGCACACGATGGCGAAGGTCAAGAACGCCGCGCTGGCCGACGGTGACACCCCCGAGCCGATGGTGCGCCTGATCGGTGAGGAGCAGGTGGTCGCGGCGGCCGACATGCTCGTGGCCAACACCGACGACGAGGCCAAGCAGCTCATCGACCTGTACGACGCCGACCCGGGCCGCGTGGAGGTCGTGCACCCCGGTGTCGACCTGACCACCTTCCGCGACGTCGGCATGACGACGGCACGCCAGCGGCTCGGGCTGCCCGACGTCCGGCTCCGTGATCACGTTCGTCGGACGCATCCAGCCGCTCAAGGCCCCCGATGTGATGCTGCGGGCGATCGCGGTGCTGCTCGAACGTCGGCCCGACCTGCGCTCGTCGCTGACCGTCGCGGTCGTGGGAGGTCCGTCCGGTTCCGGGCTGGAGCGCCCCGACTCCCTGGTGCGCCTGGCAGAGGAGCTCGGCATCGCCTCCCTCGTTCGGTTCGTGCCGCCGGTGGCCCAGGACGAGCTGGTCGACTGGTACGCCGCGTCCACGCTGGTGTGCGTTCCGTCGTACAACGAGAGCTTCGGGCTGGTCGCCATCGAGGCACAGGCCTCGGGAACCCCCGTCGTGGCAGCGGCCGTCGGCGGCCTCACCACGGCGGTCCGCGAGCGACTTCTCCGGCCTCCTCGTCGAGGACCACCGGACCAGCTCGTACGCGGCTGCCTTCGAGCGGGTCCTGCTCGAGCCGGGCCTGCGCGAGCGCCTGGCCTGGGGCGCGGAGGCACACGCCCAGCAGTTCGGCTGGGACCGCACCGCGGACTCGATGCTCGAGGTCTACGCCAGCGCACAGCACAAGATGCGCGCCGACCTGAGCGGCATCGCCCTCTAGAACTCCTGCGATGATCGGCTTGTGAGCGACCCCAACGAGAACGCCGCCGACGAGGCCCTCAGCCCGGAGCGCGAGGCCGCCCTGGCCGCCCTCAAGCAGGTTTTCCAGGACGGCGAGCTCGACTACAAGGAACTCTCCCCGACCTCCCTGATGGTCGAGCTGCCGGGGGAGAAGAAGCTGCAGACGCCCTGCCGCTTCGACGTCGGCCGGCACGCCCTGGAGGTGCACGCCTTCGTGTGCCGCAAGCCCGACGAGAACTTCGCGGAGGTCTACCGGTGGCTGCTGGAGCGCAACATGAAGATGTACGCCGTGGCCTTCGCCCTCGACGGCATGGGCGACATCTACCTCGACGCGCGGCTGCCGCTCACCGCCGCCGGCACCGAGGAGATCGACCGGCTCCTGGGCGCGGTGCTGGAGTACTCCGACGGGTCCTTCAACACGATCCTCGAGCTCGGGTTCGCCTCCTCGATCCGCAAGGAGTGGGAGTGGCGGGTCTCGCGCGGCGAGCCGACCCGCAACCTCGAGGCGTTCCGGGGTCCGCTCGGGCTCGACGAGCTGGGGACCCCGGCAGACGAGGCCTGAGCGTCAGCGGTTGAGCGCGCCGGCTTCGGGCTGGGCGTGGGTGGGCGCCCTCGGCATCCGGGGCTTGCGGCGGGCCACGTAGACCCCGACCAGCGCAAGCACGCCGCCGGCGTACGCCATCGCGGGAGGGGCCTCCGCGAGGAACACCACGCCCAGGACGATCGTGATCGGCGGGACCAGGTAGGTGGTCACGCCGAGGCTGCTCGCGGTCATGTGCTTGAGGGCGAAGGCGTAGGTGGTGAACGCGATCGCGGTCGGGAACACTCCGAGGTAGACCAGCCACCACAGCGACGACGGCGGGGCGTCGCCGGCCTCGCGGACCAGGTCGCCCGCGAACGGCAGGCAGCTGACCGCGCCGACCGTGCAGGCCAGCCAGGTGACGTGGACGGCGGGAAGGCGCCCGACGAGGGGCTTCTGGAGGATCAGGCTGATCGAGTAGGCAACGGCGCTGACCAGGCAGAGCAGCACGCCGATGACGTCGTTGGAGCCGCCGTCGGAGGTGCCCAGCGAGATCAGGGCCACTCCTCCGAACGCAAGCGCGAGCCCCAGGCCGAGCTGGAGGGTGAACCGCTCGTCGAGGAACACCGCCGCCAGCAGGGCGATGAGCACCGGCGAGACCTGGATGAGCATGGCGGCGGTGCCGGCGTCGACCGACTGCTCGCCCTTGTTGAGCGCGACGTTGTAGAGCCCGAACCACAGCACTCCGATCGCGATGATGGGCAACCACTCACGTCGGCGCGGGCGGGGGACACCGCGGGAGAGTGCCATCACGGCCAGGCATGCCGAAGCGACGAGCAGGCGACCGAGCGACAGGGCGCCGGCCGAGAAGTGATCGCCCAGGTGGCGGATCGCGACGAACGCCGAGGCCCAGAACACCAGCGTGCAGCCGACCGCGGCGAGCGGGAGCCAGCTGGGCGCGGTCTTCGGGGGCACTCGTCGAGCGTAGGGATCCGCACCGACAGGCGGCATGCGGTTTTCGGTCGTCGTACGTCGAGATCCGGCCGGGCCCTCAGCGCAGGCGGAACCACGCCGTCCGCTGCTGACCGTCCCTGAACTTCAGCACGAGCCTGCGACACGTCGTCCGCGACGCCCAGCTCTTCTGGCTTCGCCAGGCGTAGGTGTAGACGCCGTTGCGGTAGGTCAGCGAAGCCGCCGAGCCGGGCAGGGTCTGCTCGATCTCGTCGGTCCTGGGGCGGCCCGGGCAGGTCACCGGCTGCGTCTGCGGGTAGCCGGTGGCGAACACCTGGCTCCCGCGGTAGCCGCCCAGGCTGAAGCGGGCCGGGACGACCTTGCCCGCGGCCACCGTGTTGACCACCGGGGGGTTGTCGACCGGCTGGAACAGACCCGCCAGCGGCCACACCACGCGGTACGCAACGGTCGTGGACGCCGTGTTGCCCGCGTTGTCCTCGGCCGTCACGGTGAACGACTTGGTGCCGATGCTGCCCGTGTCGATGGCGGACCCGTTGGGTCGGGTGCCGACGCACGACGCGATCCCGGAGTCGTCGGTGCACTCGTAGGCCGCGGTGACGTTCTGGCCGACCCGGTAGGTCGCGCCGTCGACCGGTCGCGTCAGGGTGATCGTGGGCGGCACGTTGTCCGTGGGGGTCGGGGGTTCCGGCGTCAGGTCGAGCGCGACGGCCCAGACGCTCGCCTCGGGCGAGTGCGCGACGAAGCGCCAGTCACCCGAGGGCAGCACGGTCCGCGACGCGACGCACGGACCCACATCGGTCGCTCCGGTGCAGTCCGGCAGCGCTGCGCCATCGCGGAACAGGTCCACGTCGCCCGGGACCGCGTTCCGGGGGATGACCGAGGCGTCGATGTCGAAGGTGAACGTGAGGAAGCCCGGCGGAGTGGGGGGATCGGCGGTGACCCGCACCTGCTGGCCGAGCACGACGTAGCCGTCGATCGGCCCCGCTTCCGGGTCCTCGGTCTCGAGCTCGGTGATCGTCACCTCGCCGGGGGAGCCGCTCACCGTCGCCTCGAGCGTGTCGTCGTACGTCGGCCCGCCGGGCGAGCCGGTGGACGCCGCGCCCGTGCCCGACGCGGTGTCCGTCGGGCTCCGCGCGGTCGTGCACGAGCGCGTCGATCGTGGTGTCCGGCTCGTCATCGGCGTACGCGCTCTCCAGGGTGTCGAAGACGACGTAGCGGCCGTCTCCGGACATGAAGTTCTGGAAGGGCTGGGTGGTGATCGCGGTTCCGTCGCTACCCACCGACTCGACCTCGGTGGTCTCGCCCTCGGTGGTCTCGCCCTCGCGGTCCCACACGTAGACACCGGCGGTTTCGCCGCCCTTCGGCAGCGTCGGTCCGATAGGCGACGTAGCGGCCGTCGTCGCTGATGTCGGGATCCGTCTCGACCTCGAAGTCGTGCGCCGGCGCGGTGCGGACCGTGTCGCCTGCGAGGTCGATCGTGTAGATCCGCGTCTCGTCTGTGGAGGCGCCCGTCCCGAGCATGTCGTAGCGGGTGACGAACGCCACCACGGTTCCGTCAGCGTTCGGGACCGGCTGGGACTGCTGTTCGGGATAGGTCTGGGCCGACGGGAGGACGGCCTCGGTCGTGTCGGCGTCCAGGTGGTGCAGGAAGATGTCGTTGGTCGAGGGCCCGCTCGGGTCCAGGTTGTTGGCGGCCGAGTAGAAGGCGACGGCGTCCCCGTTGGCGCTGATGGACGCCTGCTGGGAGATGTTGTCGCCGGCTTCTCCCGCCGAGCTGCGGCTGACGAGCTCGGTGGTGCCTGCGTGCCGAGGTGTAGTCGCGCACGTAGACGTTCTGGATCGCGCCGAGGGCCGTGCCGACGAGGTCGGTCGCCTGCGAGGTGAACGCCACGCGTTGCCCGTCGGCGCTGATCGAGGGGTCGACGGAGTCGCCGTTCCCGCGCGTGCTCCCGTCCGTCGACACGCTGACCAGGTCGGTGGTGTTGGTTTGCAGGTCCCGGCGGTAGAGGTCGAAGCAGTCGCGGACGAGTTCGTTCTCGCAGTTGTCGTAGTCCTGTATGCCGAACACCACGTAGCGGCCATCCGCACTCACGTCGAAGTACTCCGGGCTGCCGGAATTGGGGAAGGTGACACCGGGAGGCGGCAGGTCGACCGCCGTGGTCGTCGAGGTCGCCCGGTCGCGCGCGAACAGCCGGCTCCTCGCCGGCGCACCTTCGTCGATGTCGGTGCCGAACGACGTGAACACCACCGTCGAGCCGTCGCCGGAGATGACGGGGGCGCCCGCGCCGTTCTCCGGTGGCGACCCCCGCGTCGGTCAGTCCGACGAGGGTGGTCGGACCCGGGTCGGCTTCGGCCGGTCCGGCGGGGAACGCCGTCACGAGAGTCGCGGCCAGCAGGGCCGCCGACAGCAGCGCCGTACGACGAAGGGGACGCGAGCGTGCAGCAGCGATCATGAAGTTCCCCCCGTTTGGTCATGCGCCGGTCCACGACCGGTTTGCGCAGCCTAGGGCCCGGTGGACCGCGGCGGGCACTCGTGGGCCTGAACCCCGGGACGAGGTCTAGAACAGCCCCGGGTCAGAGGTCGAGCTTGTAGCCGAGCCCGCGGACGGTGGTGAGCAGCTTCGGCTCCGCCGGGTTGTCCTCGAGCTTGGCGCGCAGGCGCTTGACGTGGACGTCGAGCGTCTTGGTGTCGCCGACGTAGTCCGATCCCCAGACCCGGTCGATCAGCTGCCCGCGGGTCAGCACCCGACCGGGGTTGCGCAGGAACATCTCGAGGAGCTCGAACTCCTTGAGCGGCAGCCGCACCTCCTCGGACCCGACGGTCACGATGTGGCGCTCGACGTCCATCCGGACGTTGCCGACCTCGAGGGTCATGGGGGCGAGGTCGGGCTCCGCGCCACGGCGCAGGACGGCGCGGATCCGGGCGACCAGCTCGCGGGGGGAGTACGGCTTGGTCACGTAGTCGTCGGCGCCGAGCTCGAGACCGACCACCTTGTCGACCTCGTCGTCCTTGGCGCTGACCATGATGACCGGCACGTTGGAGGTCTGCCGGATCTGGCGGCACACCTCGGTGCCGGGGATGCCGGGCAGCATCAGGTCGAGCAGCACGATGTCTGCGCCGGCGCGGTCGAACTCCGCGAGCGCCTCCGGGCCGGTGGCCGCGATCGCCACCTCGTAGCCCTCCTTGCGGAGCATGTAGGCGAGGGCGTCGCTGTAGCTCTCCTCGTCCTCGACGACCAGTACGCGACTCACGCGGTCTCCTCGGTGTGATGGGCTTCGAAGCACGGGCAGGGGGCCGGGCTTGCGGGGCAGGGTCAGGGTGAAGGTCGAGCCCTGGCCCTCGACCGACCAGACCGACACCTCGCCGCCGTGGGAGGCGGCGACGTGCTTGACGATGGACAGACCCAGGCCGGTGCCGCCGGTGGAGCGGTGCCGGGCCGGGTCGACGCGATAGAAGCGCTCGAAGATGCGCTCGAGCTCGTGCGCCGGGATCCCGATGCCCTGGTCGGTGACGGTGATGTCCACCGTGGTGTCGTGACCGGTGGCGGCGACGACGACGGAGGACCCCTCGGGGGAGTACGCCACCGCGTTGGCCACCAGGTTCGCCACGGCCACCGCCACCTGCTCGCGGTTGCCGAGCAGCACCAACCCCTCGGTGCCGTTGTGCACCAGCTCGATCTGGCGCGCGGATGCGTCGGTCAGGCTCTCGTCGATGGCACGGGCGATGATCTTGTCGGCCTCCACGGCCACCGGCTCATCGAGCGGGTCGTCGCCCTGGAGCCGGGACAGCTCGATGATCTGCTGCACGAGGCGGGAGAGCCGCTCGCTCTCGGTGTGCATCCGGCCGGCGAACCGCTGGACGGCCTCCGGGTCGTCAGCCGCGTCGATGACAGCGTCGGAGAGCAGCTTGATCGCCCCGACGGGGGTCTTGAGCTCGTGGCTGACGTTCGCCACGAAGTCGCGACGGATCGACTCCACGCGACGTTCGCGGGTGCGGTCCTCGACCAGCGCCAGGACGAGCTTGCTGCTGAGCGGCGCGACGCGAGCGGTGACGTGGCGCGGTGGCATCCCCTCGCGCTGCATGAGCAGCTCGGTCTCCCGGATCTGGCCGTCGCGGCGTACCTGCCTGACCAGCTCGGCGAGCTCGCGCACCGTGATCTCGTGCCCGCGTACGATGCCCATGGCGATCGCCGGCGCCGAGGCCTTGAGCACTGCGTCGCTGGCGTCGACGACGAGGGCGGAGCTGCGCAGCACCGAGAGCACCGCGGCCACGCCCGGTGGAAGCGCCGGCTCGGGGGTCTCGGCCGGCCGCATCTGCCGCTCGCTGACCCGGAATGCGAGCACGACTCCGCCGCCCAGCACTGCTCCGAGCAGGGCGAACAGGAGGGCCTGGATGGTCGGGCTCACGCCATCGATCGTACGCAGGGTTTCACTCAAGGTTGGCCTGTCGGTCCGGTCCTTAGAGGACTGTTCACCTCCGATTCACGCAACGACGCCAACACTTCACCCGGTGAACGTAGGTTGGAGCACATGCGTGATGCCTATGCCGACCAGCTCGACTCGATCCGGGACGACCTCGTGACGATGGCCCGCCTGGTGCGCGAGGCCGTGACCCAGGGGACGGCCGCCCTCCTCGAGGGCGATGCCCAGCGCGCCGAGCAGGTCATCAGCAACGACGCCAACATCGACACCCTGCGCGAGAAGATCGAGGACCACAGCTTCGAGCTGCTCTCGCTGCAGAACCCCGTCGCCGGAGACCTGCGGATGCTCGTCGCCTCGCTGCGGATGGTGAGCGAGTTCGAGCGGATGGGCGACCTGGCCGTCCACGTCGCCAAGATCGCCCGCCTGCGCGTTCCCGACGTCGCCGTACCCCCCTCGGTCGTCCCCACGATCGCGCGGATGGCCGCCGTCGCCGAGGTGATGATCGGCAAGGTCGAGCACGTGATCGCGCACTCCGACGTCGCCGCCGCGCACGAGCTCGAGGAGGTCGACCAGGAGATGGACCGCCTGCGGCGCTCCTCCTTCCGCGAGCTGCTCGGCTCGGACTGGAAGTACGGCGTCGAGCCGGCCGTCGACGTCGCCCTGCTCGGCCGCTACTACGAGCGCATCGCCGACCACGCCGTCTCGATCGCCCGGCGCGTGGTCTTCCTGGTCACCGGCGAGCACCCTCAGTACGCCTGAGCGGCTTGTCGGGCTGGGTCCGTCCCGTACGCCGGGAGCGGACCGCACGCCCCGCCGGTTGAGCTTGTCGAAACCCTCGACGTGGCTGTCGGGGTGGCTTCGACAGGCTCAACCAGCGGTGGTTGCTGTTGGGTCGCCATCAGGGCGCCTCAGGGCAGGAACAGTGCGGAGTCGCCGAACTCGTGCCAGCGGTAGCCCTGCGCGACGGCCTCGTCGTACGCCGCCTGCGCGAGCGGGGTGCCGGCGATCGCCTCGACCAGCAAGAGGTGTGAGGCCTGTGCGTCGTGCCAGCCGGTGATCAGGCCGTCCACGACGACAGCGGGATGGGCCGGGGTGACCACCCGCTCGGTCCAGCCCCAGGACTCGCGCACGGTCCCGCGCCGTACGGCGGACTCGAGCGCCCGCGTCACCGTCGTGCCGGTGGCCACCACCCGGCCACCGTGCGTCCGGGTCAGGTCGACGAGCCGGGCCGTGTGCGCCGGCACGTGGTACCACTCCGGCTGCGGCCCCTCGCCGGCCTCCTGTGAGGAGACCCCGGTGTGCAGCGTGATGGGAGCGACGCCGATCCCGCGCGCGGCCAGGGCGGTCACCAGCGCATCGGTGAACGGCCGTGCCGCGGAAGCCATCTCGGCGCTTCCCGGCACGTGGGAGAACACCGACTGGTACGCGCCGAGCGGGTAGCGCCGGTCGAGGTAGCCGTAGGCGATCGGCCGACCGTGCCGGTCGAGCAGCGCCCGCAGATCTCCCTCGACGCGGGCGCGCCACAGGCGGTTGCCCGATCCGGTCGGGGACGAGTCCGGGTACGGGTACGGCTCGAGCAGGGTCAGGGGCAGCTCGCCCACCCCGATGGTCTCGCCGGCGACGCCGTCCAGGATGGGGGCGGAGGCGTCGGGCGCCCTGCGCAGCTCGACGACCCAGGTGTCGTCATCGAGGCGGGACGCCACGTGCACGACGATCGCCGACCGGCCGCGCACGGCATCGATCTCCCCGTTCACCGTCGCGGAGTTGTTGACCACCACCAGGTCGCCCGGCTCGAGGAGGTCGGGGAGGTCGTGGAACCGGCGGTGCTCCACTCCGGCCGGACGTGCGACCAGCAGGCGCACGTCCTCGCGTGAGTTCCCGCGGTCCTCGGGTGGCGCGGGCGCGAACGCCTCACGGGGGACGTCGAAGCGGACTCCCGAGCGTTCGGCGAGCATCCTCATGCGGGTGCCACCGCGCGGACGGCGAAGTCAGAGGCCTCGTAGCGTCCGGACACCGGTCGTCGCTCGAGGAGCCCGAGCAACCTGGGCGCGACGACGTCGGGGAGGGGCAGGTCGGAGATGTCCTCGCCCGGGGAGGCGTCCCGCTTCATCGGCGTGTTCATGTCACCGGGGTCCACGGCGTACGTCGTGAGCCCGGTCTCCGCGCCGAAGGTGAGCACCAGGTGGTCGAGCGCTGCCTTGGACGCGCCGTACGCACCCCAGGTCTCGTAGTGCTGGACCGCCGCGTCCGAGGAGATCCCGACGACGACCCCGTCGCGCTTCCGAAGGTGGTCGGTGAGGGCCGCCATGAGGGCACCGTGGGCGCCGGCGTTGGTGCGGAAGACCTCGCCCAGCTCGGTGGGCTCGAGCTGCGCGAGAGGTCGCATGGGCAGGGGGCCGAGAGTGCTGGCGTTGAGCACGAGCAGGTCGAGGCCTCCGAGGTCGGCGACGACGTCGACCAGGGTGGCGCGATGGTCGGCGTCGGCGACGTCACCGCGGATGCCGTGGACCGTGGTGCCCTCGAGGCTGTCGCGCAGCCGGTCTGCATCGCGGGCATCGGTCACCACGATCCAGCCGGCGTCATCGAGGAGTCGGCAGAGGGCGAGGCCGAGTCCGGACGATCCTCCGGTGACGACGGCTACGGATGGTGTCGTTCGTGTAGTCATGGACCCAGTGTTAAAGTTCAAGTGAACTTGAGATCAAGGGGCATTCGTGGATTCACGCGAGCTGATGTCGGTCGGGGACGTGGCCAGACGCAGCGGGTACGCCGCCTCCGCACTGCGCTTCTACGAGGCCGAGGGGCTGATCACGGCGACCCGCACGCCTGGCGGCCGACGCCAGTTCGAGCGCAACGTGCTGCGTCGACTGGCCTTCATCCGGGCCGCGTCCAACATCGGGCTCACGCTCGAGGAGGTGCGGGAGGAGCTGGGTCGGCTGCCGTCGGGCCGGGCGCCGACGCGAGCAGACTGGCAGCGCATCTCGCGGCACTGGCGAGGGCGACTCGACGACCAGATCGCAGCGCTGGAGCGCCTGCGCGACGGGCTGGACTCGTGCATCGGGTGCGGCTGCCTGTCGCTGCAGAAGTGCCAGATGTCCAACCCCGGTGACTGGATGGCGATGACCGACGACGCGCCCGGCGCGGCGAACCTGCCCGCCCTGCTGCGTCGACCGCACCAGTTCCGGGCGCCTGCCAGGAGCAGCGCGCAGCTCTCCGTTCGAGCCGAGCCGACCCTCCTCAACCGCGGCCGCGCGCTTCGAGCTCAGCGACCCTGGTTGGCGACCGCCTCTGCGGCTGCTGCGGCGGCCTCGGGGTCGAGGTAGCGACCACCGCGCTCGACGGGACGCATCTCCGCGTCCAGCTCGTAGATCAGCGGCTGGCCGGTGGGGATGTTCAGGCCGGCGATGTCCTCGTCGCTGATGTCATCGAGGTGCTTGACGATCGCGCGCAGGCTGTTGCCGTGGGCGGCGATGAGCACGGTGTCGCCGCCGGCGAGGTCGGGGACGATCGAGGCCTCCCAGTAGGGCAGCAGGCGTTCGATCACGTCCTTGAGGCACTCCGTGCGGGGCAGCTCGTCACCGAGGTCGGCGTAGCGCGCGTCGCCCGACTGCGACCACTCGTCGTCGTCATCGATCGGCGGCGGGGGCACGTCGAAGGAGCGGCGCCAGGTCATGAACTGCTCCTCGCCGTACTCCTCCAGCGTCTGCTTCTTGTCCTTGCCCTGCAGCGCGCCGTAGTGCCGCTCGTTGAGTCGCCACGAGCGGCGTACGGGGATCCAGTGCCGTTCCGCGACGTCCAGGGTCAGGTTCGCCGTGGTGATCGCGCGCCGCAGCAGCGAGGTGTGTACGACGTCGGGCAGCAACCCGGCCTCGACCAGCTGCTCACCGCCCGACACGGCCTCCACGCGGCCCTTCTCGGTCAGGGGGACGTCGACCCAGCCCGTGAAGAGGTTCTTGGCGTTCCACTCGCTCTCGCCGTGTCGGAGCAGGATCAGGGTGCGGGTCGCGTCGCTCATGGCCACCGATCCTAGATGCGTCTGCGGAGACGGCGAGGGGGGTGCCGACCGACGGTCGACACCCCCTCCCCCCGGCAGATCTGGTTACAGGTTGAGCTGGCCCAGGATCTGTTCGAGCAGGTCCACGAGATCGTTGAGCAGGCCACCGATCAGGTCACCGAGGCCGCCACCGTCCAGCAGGCCGGCGACCGAGCACAGCAGGTTGCCGAGCAGGTTGCCGGGTCCGGGCTGGGCGATGATGTCCAGCACGACCGTGTCGAGGTGCACCTCGAGCCCGAGGAGGTTGAGGTCCAGCGGTCCGAGCACCAGGTTCAGGATGTCGCAGGCGCCCACTGCGGAGCCGCCGCCACGTGCCCCGGGGATCGCTTCCTCCACGGGTGTGGTGATCTCCTCGTCGAAGGCCTTCGGGGCTCCCTTCCCCAGGATCTTGCCCTCGAGGGTGCCGGTCACCATGAGCGCCCCGTCGACGACGCTGAACTCGCTCGGGGTGAAGGACCCCTTGACCTTCCGGCCGTCCTCGGTGGCGCCGGTGACCGGGGCCTTCATCTTGCCGGCGTCGGTCTTGGCGACGACCGGGGACATGCCCCCACTTGAACCTCCCGCCGCGGCGATGCCTGCGCCTGCGCCGATGAGGGACATGGTGAGTGCTACGAAGACGGCGATCAGCCCCGTCAGGCCGAGCCGTTTGATGGCGTGTTGTGCCATTGGTTTGTTCCTCCCCGCTCGGGAAGTTTTCCCGAGCTAGGGGGCCCCTACCCCACCTGGCTGGGCACAACACCGCGACCGATCAGTAACTTTTGTCGGCCCGGTTTCACGAGGCGGAGCGCGGCAGAGGTCCCGTTCGGGGGACCACCCTGACGCAGGTGCTCAGGGACTCGGGCTCGGGGAGGGGCTGCTCTCACTCTCTGGGCTGGCGGGCTCGACCTCGGAGAACTCGTCCTCGTCGGGCACCACCGGCACGTTGACCTCGGTCGTCTGGCCGCCCTCGAACTGCAGCGTCAGGCGCACGAACTTGCCGGGTTCGACGCTGTCGCCCGTCACGCTCACCGCGCCGGTGTCGGCGAGGTTCACGAGGGTGTCGGCCTTGACCTCCACGGGCGCGGAGAGCTGGACCTGCACGTCCTCGCCATTCATCGACTCGAGGCTGTCGTCGGTGTCGCTCTTGTTGACCAGGGACGCCACGAAGGTGCCCTCACCGTCCGTGCTGCTCACCACGACCGCGCCGAGGACGTCGACGGAACCGTCGCGATTGTTGACCCCCACGCCTGGTTGGTAGACCTGATCCGTCTGGTAGCCGAAGCCGCAGGCACCGAGCGTGGGAACCAGCAGCACCATGGCGACAGCAGCAAGGCGACGACGTGTGTGCGTCAACATGACGATGCGTTTCCTCTCGAGGGTCGGCCAGCGGGCATGATGCTATCGCTCACTGAGCGATTGCTCCGGCCTGGGCCGTGGTGTAGACGATCGCGGCGAGGACCCCGACCGTCAGCACGATCGTGATGATCATCAGCCGGGTCGCGCCGGTGCGCAGCGCGATCCGCAGGGGCAGGTGCCGCACCCTCGCCTGGTTGTCCACGACGAGGTCGGGCAATGACGTCAGGAAGTGCACGCAGAAGCCCAGCGCCGCGCAGAGCAGGACGAACGTCGTGAGGGGCGCAGAACCCTCCGCCTCGCGCCCCCAGCCGCCATAGGTCACGAAGAACACCAGCAGCGCGAACGTGCCCGACCAGCCCACCCAGGACAGCGGGGTGGTGTGCAGCCAGCGGTTGTGCACGTAGCCCACCGGGAGCGTGGCGAGGACGAAGAGGCCGGCCTCGATGCCGTTCTGCAGCGAGAGCGGGATGACCAGCAGCAGGAGTACGGCGATGGCGAAGCTGGCGTTGCCCTTGCGGGATGATCCCCTCGGCGATCGGCTTGTTCCTGGCCCCGCCCATGCGGTCACGGTCGACATCGAAGAGATCGTTGACGAGCCCCATGATCAGCTGTGCCACCAGCACCGTGGCGCCACTGACGACGATCTCTCGCGCCGGTCGTCCGGTGAGCGCGACGAGCGTGCCGACGGCCACGCCGAAGGCGAGCGCCTGACGCGGGTGGACCGCCCGCACGAACGACCGCCACTGCCCCGGTGCCCTCCGGGCCGCCTCCGCTGTCATGGGTGGAAGTATTGAGCATGCCGTCGTGGCGCCGGGAGGTTTCGGGCAGGCGGCGTGCTCGCGGTCGGCTGCTGCGGCACATCGAAACCGGGTTTGTCAAGCCCCGAAATGGCCTCTGACCTGCGCAAACGCTGGAAAGGGGACCACGTCGACCGTGTTAGACTGGTCACCTCGAAAGGGGAACACAGAAATATGACATTCACTGTCGGCGAAACGGTCGTCTATCCGAATCACGGGGCCGCAGTCATCGAAGACATCGAGATGCGCACCATCAAGGGGGAAGAAAAGCAGTACCTCGTTCTCCGCATCGTCGCTCAGCAGGACCTCGTGGTCCGCGTGCCGGCGTGCAACCTGGATCTCGTAGGTGTTCGCGACGTCGTCGACAAGGAGGGCCTCGACCGCGTCTTCGACGTGCTGCGGGCCGTCGTACCCGACGAGCCGACCAACTGGTCGCGCCGCTACAAGGCCAACCTGGAGAAGCTCCACTCCGGTGACGTGATGAAGGTGGCCGAGGTCGTCCGCGACCTGTGGCGCCGCGAGCGTGACCGCGGGCTCTCCGCCGGTGAGAAGCGGATGCTGGCGAAGGCTCGCCAGATCCTCGTCTCCGAGCTGGCGCTGGCCGAGCACACCAACGAGGACAAGGCAGAGACGATCCTCGACGAGGTTCTCGCTTCCTGACCCGCCCATTCACCTGACTGTTCCGCAGTCTCCGTCGAGCCCCCGTGATTCGCTCCGGGGGCTCGATGCTTGTCCGGGTCTCCGGCCTCCGGCGGCCGCCCTCGCAGACAACTTCTAGGGTGAGCCCATGCACCCGCTCGGGATCGTCCCCACCGACGGCCGGGAGTCGCTGCCCTACGCGCTCGTCCACGGGGAGTCCCTCGTCGCCGCGGCCTCGTGGGCCCTCACCACGGCCGGAGCCGAGCTCTTCGACTACTCGGTGTCCTTCGAGACGGTGCAGGAGGCCGAGCGTGCGCTGGTGATCCACGACCCGCTGTGCCCGCTCACCCCGGCCGCGTTCATCGAGCAGGCGATCGAGGAGTGCGAGCAGACGGGTGCGGTCGTGGTCGGCGTACGCCCCGTGACCGACACCGTCAAGGAGTACGACGCGCCGACCGGCTCGGAACGCGCGGGATCGGTCGGCGCGACCGTCGACCGCGAGGGGCTGGTCTGCGTGACCTCGCCGGTCGTGCTCCCCGCGACGGTCGTGGAAGCCCTCGACGGTCTCGACCTCGACGACTTCGCCCGGCTGGTCGCCGACCTCTCCCAGCGGTTCCCGGTGCGCCACCTCCAGGCACCGTCCCTGGGGCGCAGGATCGTCGACGAGTCCGACCTCGAGACCCTCGTGGCGCTCAGCCGGGCGGCTGGCTGACCCCGCCGAGCAGCTCCTCTGCGAGCGAGACGTCCTCGGGGAAGGTCACCTTCAGGTTCGCCGTCGTGCTCGGCACGCCGGCGACGACCACGTCGGCGTAGCGCTCGAGGCAGGCCGCGGTGTCGGTGCCCACGAACCCGTCGGCGTCGGCACGCGTGTACGCGTCGAGCAGCACGCGGGCGCCGAAGGCTTGCGGCGTCTGGACCCCGACGAGTCCGGACGGCGCGAGCGAGCCGTCGGGACGGGACAGCTGTGGCGACTCGACGACCGGGATCGCGCCCCCGTGCTCGGCCGCGGCGTCGATGACTGCGCGCCACAGCTCGGCACCGGCCAGCGGACGGGCTGCGTCATGGATCGCGATGACGTCGAGCTCGTCGTTCTCGATGTCGCTCGCCAGCACCCGGAGCGCCTGCCACTCGGAGTCGTGCCGCTGGTCCCCACCATCGACGACCCACAGGTCGTGGGCGCCGAGGTGCGGGGCGACCGCCGCGGAGACGTCGTCCCGGTCCTCCGGGCGTACGACGAGCACGATCCGATGCACCCCGGCGACATCGAGGACGGTGCGCACCGAACGGGCCAGGATCGGGATCCCGGCCATCGGGAGCAGGACCTTGTTGACCGGCTCGTCGTCGGCCGTGGCTCCCACGCGGGTGCCTGCTCCGGCGGCGAGGAGACGGCCGCGGTCCGAGGGGTGTCGCTCATCCGGGGCCCCGGACAGGGGTCGCGGTTCTCACACGTGCGGCCTGATCAGTCGGATCAGCACGCCGGAGACCAGCTGGTCGCGCTCGAGAGGCAGCATGTGTCCGCCGTCCGGGACCACGGTGAGCACAGCACCCTCGACGTGATCGGCGATCCGGCGGGCGTGTGCCGGCGGGGTGAGCACGTCGCGAGTGCCGACCAGCACCTGCGTGGGAATGCCGTCGAGCACCTTGAGCGCGTGGGCCCGGTCGTGGGACATGCAGTCCTCGTAGAACCCGACGACGGTGTCGCCGGGTGAGTTGATCAACCCGTCGACCGCGAGGGCCGCGTCGGCGAGTCGCAGTGGCCGGCCGAAGACGAAGCGGCGCATGACCAGTCGCTCCACGATCGGCGCCCGCCGGCGGGCCCGCCTCGACAGCGTCCGGGACCGGAGTGCGAGCATCCGCGGAATCTGCGCCCGGACCACCTCGCCGGCCTCGGGGAGACCGAGCGTGACCGTGTCCAGCGCCCCGGACGAGGTGGAGACGAAGGTGGCTCCGACCACCCGGTCGAAGATGTCGGGTCGCGCGTCGGCGAGTGCCATCAGCGTCATGCCGCCGATCGAGTGACCTGCGAGCACGAGCGGGCCCGTGGGTGCCAGCGAGTCGACCAGGTCGCCCATGTCGCGGGCCAGATGGTCGATGGTGGCTGCCCGGCGGGGGATCGGGCTCGAGTCGCCGTGGCCGCGGTGGTCCCACGTGACGATCCGGATGCCGTGGCCGAACTCCCGCTGCAGGTCCCGCACCTGGTAGTGCCAGCCCGCCTGGTTCAACGTCCAGCAGTGGGCGAGGAACACGGTGAGCGGGGCATCAGCGGGGCCGTACGTCGTGACGGCGAGGTGGTGCCCGTCGTGCGTCTCCATCTGAGCGGGCCTTTCGGTGTCGGGAACGTCAGGAGTCTCCCCCAGACGGCGCCGATTGCACCAAGAGGTGACCCACGACACGAGAAGGAGTGCGCCGTGCGAGTCGAAGCCCGCGTGCGGCGGCTCAGTTCAGGCTGGCGTCCTCGGGCAGGGTGGACAGCATCGACAAGGGCGGCGGCTGGCGGCGCAGGATCTCGCCCCACAGCTGGTCCGGCTGGGGGCTGAACAGGTCGCCGGGCTGGGCGGGTACGACGTGCCAGCTGCCCTCCGCGATCTCTGCGTCGAGCTGGCCGGCTCCCCATCCGGCGTACCCGGCATAGATCCGCAGGCCGTTGAGCCGACCGAGGAAATCGTCGGGCGAGCTGTCGAGGTCCACCAGCCCGAGCGGCCCGTCCAGCATTCGCCAGCCGAGAGGAGGTTCGTTCTCGTCGAGCAGTGAGCCGATCGCGAGGGCGGCGTTGAGGTCCACCGGACCGCCGCGGAAGAACACCCCGGGCGGGTTGACCACGTCCTGCCACGGGACGAGCACCTCACCGACGGGCGTCTCGGAGGGCTGGTTGAGGATCACGCCGAGGCTGCCGTCGTCGTTCGACTCCAGGACGAACAGCACGCAGCGCGCGAAGTTGGGGTCGGCCAGCATCGCCGAAGCGATCAGCAGGGAGCCGGAGGCGGGCTGCATGCCCACCATCGTGGCATCCGGGCCCGGGTCCGATCAGCCGGACCGGGTCACTCGGTGCGGGTGAGCAGGGCGGTCGCGATGGCCGCCAGACCCTCGCCCCGGCCGGTGAGGCCCAGCCCGTCCGTGGTCGTCGCGCTGATCGAGATGTCGACACCGTGCCGTTGTGCGAGTCCCTGCTCGGCCTCCTCGCGGCGGTCGGAGAAGCGCGGCCGGTTGCCGATCAGCTGGCAGGCGACGTTGCCCACCTCCCACCCCGCGGCACGCACCCGGCGCAGCGTCTCGACGAGCAGGTCGTCGCCGGCCGCGTCGGCCCACTGGGGGTCCGACGTACCGAAGTTGCTGCCGAGGTCGCCGAGTCCCGCTGCGGACAGCAGCGCGTCGCACACGGCGTGCAGCACGACGTCGCCGTCCGAGTGGCCCTCAGGACCGACTTCCTCCTCGGGCCAATCCAGTCCGGCCACCCGCATCGAACGACCTGGTGCGAGGCGGTGGACGTCCGTGCCGATGCCGATGCGCAGGTTCACGAGCCTGATCATGCCCGGATCACGCGACCGGGTGGGGCAGAAGTTGTGTGGATGCGCCACGATGGAGAGGTGAGCCCGGTGATGGACGGGGCCGAACACACGTCCGGGAGCCCGACCGGAGAGCTGCCACGAGAGCCACTCGAGGCTGGGCAAGCGCACCCGGAACACGTTTCCCGGGGCTTGCTGGCGCTCGCCGGGGTGGTGGCCGGCGTGGCCGGTCTCGCGCTCAGCCAGGCCGCGTCGATGGCACTGCGGGCGGACGTCGGCCCCGTGGGAGCCGTCGGCACCGCGGTGCGCGACTTCACCCCCGGCCCGATCGCCGTCTTCCTGGTCCACCTCGTCGGTGCGGCCGACAAGCCGCTGCTCATCGGCGGGACCACGCTGGTCGTGCTCGCCGTCTGCGCGTACGCCGCCTCCTGGATCCGCCGGTTCCCGCTGCTGCCCGACATGGTCTTCTTCGCGCTGGCGGCCATCGGCCTGTTCGCCACGATGCGGCTGCCGAACCCGGGAGTCGGGGCGACCCTCTCCCTGGTCATCGGTCTGATCACCTGGATCGTGACGCTCCGGCTGCTGACCGCACCGCTGCTCGGAGAGACCCCGCACAGCGCCCAGGCCGACACCCGACGCCGCGACTTCCTGATCCGGGCCGGATGGGTGGTCGGGGGCCTGGCGGTGCTCACGGTCGCGGGCCGGTTCGCCGGGAGCGGGCGGCGCCACGTCGAACAGGCCCGCCGGCTGCTCCGTCTACCGGTCAGGCGCGGGGAGGCTCCCGCCGGTGCCGCCATCGGGGTGGAGGGGATCGCGCCGTGGCGCACCCCGAACCAGGACTTCTACCTGATCCACACCGCACTCGCACCGCCGTCGATCTCACCTGAGCAGTGGCGCCTGCGCATCCACGGGATGGTGGACCGCGAGCTGGTGATCACCTACCAGGACCTGATCGACCGCCAGCTCACGGAGGCCTGGGTCACGCTGTGCTGCGTCTCCAACGAGGTGGGCGGAGACCTGATCGGCAACGCGTACTGGTCCGGCGTGCTCGTGCGCGAGCTGCTGGCCGAGGCCGGCGTACGGCCCGGTGCCGACGCCGTCCGCCAGACCTCGCACGACGGCTGGGACTGCGGTACGCCGCTCGCAGCGCTGACCGACCCCCAGCGCAACGCCATGCTGGCCATCGCGATGAACGGCCAGCCGCTGCCGGTGCAGCACGGCTTCCCGGTGCGCATGGTCGTGCCCGGGCTCTACGGCTACGTCTCCGCCACCAAGTGGCTGGTGGACCTCGAGGTGACCTCCTTCGACAAGTTCTCGGCCTTCTGGACCCAACGCGGATGGTCGGCGAAGGGGCCGGTCAAGACCCAGTCACGCATCGACGTGCCGCGCAACGGGTCCACGGTCAAGGCGGGCTCGTTGCGGATCGGCGGCAGCGCGTGGGCCCAGCACACCGGGATCGAGAAGGTCGAGTACCAGCTCGACGGAGCCGACTGGGAGGAAGCCGAGCTCGGCCGCGTGCCGGGAGCAGACACGTGGGTCCAGTGGGCCGGCACCGTCGACGTGGAGCCCGGCGAGCACCGACGTCGTCGTCCGCGCCACCGACGTCTCTGGCTACACGCAGACGGCAGCCCAGGCCGACGTCCTTCCCGACGGCGCGACCGGATGGCACTCAATCCCGTTCGACGCGAAGTAGTCTGCTCCCGACGGGGAGGAGCCAGACCATGGCCGAACAGGTCGCCTCCCGTCGAGGGGTGCTCTTCGGGGCGTTGCTCCTCGGCGCCGGAGTAGCAGTGAGCCTCGGCGTCTACGGCCGGGTCCACGCACCCGCGGGATTCGACGGCCTGCCGGCCTTCGGCTTCTCCGGCCCGGGCGTCTTCAAGTCCTGGACCGCGTCCGCCGTACTGGTGCTCGCTGTCGGGCAAGTGATCGGAGCCCTCTGGCTCTACGGCAAGCTGCCGGGCGTTCGCCGGGCGCCGCCCTGGCTGGGGACCGCGCACCGCGCCAGCGGCGCGCTCGCCGTCCTGCTGACGCTGCCGGTCGCGTTCTACTGCCTCTACGGCCTCGGCTTCTCCCCGGACCCGTTCCGGCCACGGACGTTGGTGCACTCCCTCGCGGGATGCACCTTCTACGGCGCCCTCGCCGCCAAGGTGCTGTTCGTGCACACGCGCCGCCTGCCCGGCTGGGCGCTCCCGCTGGCGGGCGGGCTGCTGTTCACGACGATCGTGCTGCTCTGGTGGACCGGCGCCATCTGGTACTGGGGAGTCGAGGGCGTCACGTTCTGACCTGCACGCCCTCGAGGACGTGCCGGGGAACCCCCCGCTGCCGCACGCCGTGCGACGCGCCGCCTAGCGTGTGCCCATGGACGACTTCTCCGGCTGGGACGGCGCGGCGCTGGTGACGGGTGGAACCGGTGGGATCGGGCGGGCCGTCGTACGGCTCCTGGCGCAGCGGGGGAGCGACGTCGCGTTCACCTGGCGCGACAACGAGCGGGCTGCCAGGCGGGTGACCGACGAGGCCGCGTCGTACGGCGTGCACGTGAGCCACCACCGCCTCGACACCTCCGACGCCGGCGCGTGCGCAGACGTGGTCCACGACGTCTCTCAGCGCCACGGGGGGTTGCACACCCTGGTGCACGCGGCCGGGCCGCACGTGCCGATGACGCACCTGAGCCGGGTGGAGCCGGGGACGATGGCCACCCAGCTGGACGAGGACGCAGGTGGATTCTTCAACGTGGTGCGGCCGGCGCTGGGTCTGCTGCGCGCCGTGCAGGGCAGCATCGTCGCGGTCACGACGGCGGCCACCTCACGGTTCCCCGTGCGCGACGGGTTGTCGTCGGCTCCCAAGGCGGCCGTCGAGGCACTGGTCCGGGCCCTCTCCGTCGAGGAGGGCCGGTACGGCGTGCGCGCCAACTGCGTCGGACCCGGCATGCTCACCGACGGGATGGCCCAGCGCCTGATCGAGAGCGGCGAGCTGGACGACCGGGTCCTCGAGGTCACCCGCAGCAACATCCCGCTCCGCCGGTTCGGCATCGCCCACGACATCGCCGAGGCGGTCTGCTTCCTGGCCTCCTCGCGCGCCGGGTACGTCAGCGGGCAGAAGCTGGACGTCGACGGGGGCTACGGGGCGTAGGGGGTCTCCTGTTCAGGGTTGCGCGACTGAGTCGTAGGACGACGGCCCGAACAGGCCGACAACGACTCTCACCACGCCGAACTACCCGCCCGCGCCGGGAGCGGATGCGCCGCGTCGCGGACGACGTAGACGGTGCCGGCGGACTTGGTCTGCCAGGCTCGCTCGAACTGGCCGCGGTCGTAGATGCGCCGGACCGAGCGGTTGTTCGGGGCGGCGGGGTCGTTGACGACGACCTTGCCCGCGCGCGTGAATCCGGCGATCACGACGAGGTGACCCGCGGTCGAGCTGATCGGCGCGCCGGAGAGCTGGCCGCGGCCGAAGGAGATCGAGGCGGCCAGGGGGATGCCTGCGCGGATGAAGCGCTCGGCCTCGCGCAGGCTGGCGAGACGGGTGACGAAGCCGTTGCCGGTGAGGATGGCGCCGTACGCCGTGTTGAACGCCCAGTTGCCGGCGCCGTCGTAGCCGTAGTCGTAGACCACTCGGGCGACGTGGTCGACCCACGGGTCGGCGTACGAGTCGTTGACCCACGCGTAGTTGGCCCTGGTCGGCAGTGACCGGTAGTAGCCCAGGATCATCGAGAGCGACGTCGGGGAGCACCAGGCCTGGCCACCGCCGCCGTACTGCGGGTACTGGCCGCGGTGGGTCATCTGCGAGTAGCGCGGGACGGCGAGCGTCTTGCCGCCGTACAGCGGCCGGCTCGTCGGCTGCCGGCGCGTCGCCGGGCGGGTGGCCACCGCGTGCAGCGCCCGAACCGTCGGCGTGGCACTGGTGCCCGGGGTGCGCAGCGGCAGGACGCGCAGCTGGTAGCCGTTGAGGGCGACACCGGAGGCGGCCCGGAGCGTGTCGGTGTCGAGCCGGGCGACGGAGTCGCGCTGCGCTCCTCCGCTCGTACGACGGATGCGGTCGTCGCGCGAGGACCAGGTGGCGACCGTCTTGAACCTGCTGATCTTCCCGGCGGTGCTGCGCACGCGCGCCTGCACCTGCACGGCGGTGTTCGCGGGCGTCACGACGTTCCAGCTCGGGATCAGCTGGGTGAACCGCGCGGCCGGGCGTACCCAACCCGACGTCCAGCGCGCCCAGGACCAGCTGCGCCCCGCCGCATTGACCCGTCCCATCGGCTTGCCGATGGTCAGCGAGCCCCGGGCGACCCGGGTTCCCTGGTTGGTCCCCGCGGCGAACGCCGCAGTGGTCGTGAACTGCCGGAACGCGTGCTGGCCGGCGGTGGAGGAGGCCGCCAGCCGAGCACGCTCCGGGGTGACGGGGTCCGTCAGGAGGGTCCCGGTGAGGACCAGGGCGAGGAACCCGATGGCCAGCACCTGCACCCGGAGGGGGGTGGAAACGTGGGGAAGCACGTGCTCGATGGTAAACCTCATTCGTCACACAAGTCACGTTTTTTCACATTTCCCCCGACGGGCAGGCGCCACTCGCCCGCCCCTAGGATTGCCGCGTGATCACCCCACGAAATCGCGAGTGGAGCTCGCTGCGCTCGCGGCGAACACGATTCCTCGGGGACCCCGAATGACTCTTCGGCTCTACGACACCGCTGCGCGCGCTGTCCGCGACTTCGTCCCTCTCCAGGAGGGCAGGGCGGGCATCTACGTGTGCGGGTTGACGGTGCAGTCCGAGCCGCACGTGGGCCACGTCCGGTCGGCGGTGAACTTCGACGTGCTGCGCCGGTGGCTCGAGGCGACGGGGTACGACGTCACCTTCATCCGCAACATCACCGACATCGACGACAAGATCCTGATCAAGGCGGCCGAGCAGGACCGCCCTTGGTACAACCTCGCCTACGCGATGAAGCGCGAGCTCGACCACGCCTACGACGCCCTGCACGTGCTGCCGCCTACCTATGAGCCGGCTGCCACGGGCCACGTGCCGGAGATGCTCGAGCTGATCGAGGCCCTCATCGAGCGCGGCCACGCCTACGCGGCGGAGGACGGCTCCGGCGACGTGTACTTCGACGTGCGGTCGTGGCCGTCGTACGGCGAGCTGACGCACCAGAAGGTCGACGACATGGAGGCGGCCGAGGACGCCGACCCTCGCGGCAAGCGGGACCCCCGCGACTTCGCCCTGTGGAAGGGGCACAAGGAGTCCGAGCCCGACACCGCCTCGTGGCCGTCGCCCTGGGGGCGTGGCCGTCCCGGCTGGCACATCGAGTGCTCGGCGATGGCGGAGAAGTACCTCGGCAGCGCCTTCGACATCCACGGCGGAGGAGTCGACCTGCGCTTCCCCCACCACGAGAACGAGCAGGCCCAGTCACGGGCGGCCGGACACAACTTCGCGACGTACTGGATGCACAACGCCTGGATCACCACCTCCGGCGAGAAGATGAGCAAGTCGCTCGGCAACTCGCTGCTGGTGCCCAACGTGCTCGAGCGGGTGCGTGGGATCGAGCTGCGCTACTACATGGTGGCCGCGCACTACCGCTCGCACGTGGAGTTCAGCTTCGAGGCCCTCGACGAGTCGGCTGCGGGGTTCCGGCGGATCGAGGCGTTCCTCGAGCGAGCGGCCGACGTCCTCGGGGAGGTCCCGGGAGACGGGGTCGTGTGCGCCGACTTCGTGAACGCCATGGACGACGACCTCGGTACGCCGGCCGCCGTCGCCGCGATCTTCGACACCGTCCGCGAGGGCAACAAGCTCCTTGCTGACGGATCCTCCGACGCGCTGCGCGGCAACGCGGCTGCGGTGCGCGCGATGCTCGGCGTGCTCGGGCTCGACCCCGCCGACCCGCAGTGGGCCGGCGATGGTGGGTCCGACGACCTGCGCGGTGTCGTGGACGTGCTCGTGAAGGGCCTGCTCGAGCGGCGTGCGGAGGCCCGGGCGAACAAGGACTTCGCGACCGCCGACGCGATCCGCGACCAGATCAAGGCGGCCGGCATCGAGATCGAGGACACCCCCGACGGTCCGCGCTGGAGCGTGTGAGCACTGTGGCAGGCAATTCGAAGCGCAAGGGCGCGATCAAGAAGAGCGGCAAGGGCAACCCGACGGCCGGGTCCGGCGGCCGCGTACGGCGCGGTCTCGAGGGCAAGGGACCGACCCCGAAGGCAAAGGACCGGCCGTACCACAAGGCCCACAAGCTCGCCCAGAAGAAGGCCGGGGGGACGGAGAAGACCTCGTCGGGCCGTCCCAGGCGTGGGCCGGCAAAGGGCGGCGACTCCGAGTGGATCGCCGGCCGCAACTCGGTTGTCGAGGCGCTGCGCGCCGAGCTGCCCATCACCTCGTTGTACGTCGCCGAGGGTGCGGAACGTGACGGCCGCTTGCGAGAGGTGTTCGCGATCGCGGCCGACAAGGGGATCTCGCTGCTCGAGGTGCCCCGCGTCGAGCTCGACCGGATGACTGCTGGTGCAGTGCACCAGGGGCTGGCAGCCCGCGTCCCGGCGTACGAGTACGCCGACGCGATGGACTTCATCGACACCGCGGCCGCCAACGGTGAGCCTCCGCTGATCGTCGCGCTCGACTCCGTGACCGACCCGCGCAACCTCGGCGCCGTCGTGCGCTCGGCTGCCGGCTTCGGTGCCCACGGTGTGGTGATCCCCGAGCGACGTGCCGCAGGCATGACCGCCAGTGCCTGGAAGACCTCTGCCGGTGCCGCTGCCCGGGTGCCGGTCGCCCAGGTGGTCAACCTGACGCGACAGCTCAAGGCCTACCAGGGCGCCGGCTGCATGGTGGTCGGCCTGGCCGCTGACGGTGAGGTGTCGCTGCCTGACCTCGACCTCGCCGACGGGCCGCTCGTGGTCGTCGTCGGCTCGGAGGGCAAGGGGCTCTCCCGGCTGGTGGCCGAGACCTGCGATCAGCTGGTGTCCATCCCGATGGCGAGCTCGCTCGAGTCGCTCAACGCCGGCGTCGCTGCCAGCGTCTCCCTCTACGCGGTGGCCCAGAAGCGGGCCGAGAAGCAGTAGTGGCTTCGACAAGCTCAACCTCCGGGGGGAGCTCGACCAGCGTGGGGCGGGGTGTCGTGGTGCGCCGCCGGATCGTCCGGGCGCTGGCGTACGTGCTCGCCTGGCTCGTGGTGGCGGTGCCGGCCTGGGGGGTGTTGTTCACGCACTCGAGCGCCGAGACGGTGCTGGCCAGCCACGATGCGGTCGTGCACCCCACCCTCGACGGCTGGGTGCAGCTGGACATGGGTCCCTACTTGCCGGACCTGCGTACCTCGTCGGGCGGCCGCATCGGGGTCCTCGTCGAGATGGGCAAGACCACGGCGAACACCGCGCCCGAGCTGGCCCAGCGCTACGCGGCGATCGCCGCACATCCCGAGGCCGAGCAGCACCGGGTCACCGACGTGGTCGCCGGGCTGGCTCGGGACGCAGCGCTCAGGGCGGCCGCTGTCGGGCTGCTCCCCATCGGAGTCTGGCTCCTCGTCGGTCGTCGCCGCCGTCACGAGCTCTGGCGACGGCTGCGCCGTCCCGACTGGCGGGCCGAGGTGCGGACCGGAGTGACGGCCGTCGTCCTGGTCGGGACCGTCGTACTGCTGGCCACCCAGCCCTGGCGCCCGGACCCCGAGCGCGTCCAGGGCGATGTCTGGCTTCCGGTGCAGGACGCGATCCCCGACGTGCCGGTGCCCGCCGACCTGCGTACGTGGCAGATCCAGGGGGGTCTGGTCACGAAGGACACCAGGCGGTTGCTGGGGAGCCTGTTCGACTCCTACGACCGCAGCAAGGTGTTCTACCAGGGCGTGATCGAGCGCGCGCCGGAGATCGAGGAGCAGCTGCACCAGCCGGGCGACGGGGAGACCGTCGCGGTGCTGGTCAGCGACCGCCACGACAACATCGGCATGGACCGGGTCGTGCGCACGGTGGCGGACCTGGCCGGGGCCAGGGTCGTGCTCGACGCGGGGGACGACACGTCCACGGGGGAGACCTGGGAGGACTTCAGCCTCGAGTCGCTCAACTCCGCCTTCGAGGGGTACGACGAACGCGTCTTCATCGCGGGCAACCACGACAACGGCACCTTCGTGAGCCGGCACCTGGAGTCGCTCGGCTGGACCCATCTGGCCGGCAAGGCGGTCGAGCCGTTCGCGGGTGTGCGGATGACCGGCGTCGACGACCCACGCTCCAGCGGGCTCGGCACGTGGCGCGACGAGAAGGGACTCAGCTTCGACGACGTGCGGGAGCGGCTCGCCGAGGACGTCTGCGACCTCGACGAGAACGGCGACCGCATCGCGACGGTCCTGGTCCACGACGCCAACCTCGCCCGGGTGGCGCTGGCCCAGGGGTGCACCGACCTGGTCCTGGCCGGTCACGTCCACTCCCAGCTGGGGCCGACGAGGGTCGTCGGCGAGAACGGGAAGGTCGGCTACACCTACACCAACGGGACGACCGGAGGGGCGGCGTACGCCTTCGCGCTCGGGAGCAAGCTGCGCCGCGACGCGCAGTTCACCTTTGTCACCTACCGCGACGGCCGTCCCGTGGGGATCCAGCCGGTCACGGTGAAGACGACCGGCATGCTCACCGTGGCTGACTACACCGAGCTCGACCTGGGCTCCGACTGAGCCCGCGAGGGCGTTTCCACGGCCGACCTACGGTGGGCACATCGCTGTCGGACCGGTCCTGATCGCGGCCACTCTGCTGGTCGCCACTGCCGCGTGCGCGGACCGTGACCAGGCGACGCAGGCGGGTGCGGAGCCCACCCCACCTCCGAGTGGTTCCCCCAGTGGTTCCCCGAGTGGTTCCCCGAGTGGTTCCCCCGACACGCCGCCCCCGGAGACGCAACCCGGGGCGCCCACAGCCACACCCCGGGACCGTCCCCCTCCGACGAGCACCCCTCGCGAGCCTCGTCGTTCCTTCCTGAGCATCCCGGCACTCGGGCTGCGGGACTTCCCGGTGGTGCGCTACCGCGGGACGACGGACGACGGCCCGGGCACCCGCATCCAGAACGCAGGCGCCATGGCCTCACCGCGTGGCCCCCGGGGCGGCGTCGGGCCCGGCGCCGTGGGCAACTTCCTCGTCACCGGCCACCGCACCTCCCACAACGCGCCGCTGGCGCTTCTTCCCGACCTGCAGACCGGTGCTCGGGTCACGGTGCGCTCGGCGGACAGCGTCCACGTCTACCGGATCACGGACACCCGCTCGACGTCGTTCCGCTCCCCGGCGTCACTCGCCAGACAGCGAGCAGCTGTGCCTGGTCGACCGGGTGTCGCGCCGGTTCGGCCGATGCTGACCCTGTCCACCTGCGCCACGCCGGAGGACCACGCGGCCGGCAACTTCTGGGCCGACGAGTACGACAACCCCGAGCACCGCATCGACAAGATCGGTGTGCTCGTCAGGACCCGCCCGGCGGGCTGACATCGTGTGCGGACCAGCGGCCCTCGTCACCTACGATTGGCGTTCGGGTCGCGTGGGTGCCGCGAGGCAGCCGGGCGGCCCTCGCCGGTGTAGCTCAGTTGGTAGAGCGCCTCACTTGTAATGAGGATGTCGCGGGTTCGACTCCTGTCACCGGCTCCAGGCATGAACGCAGGTCGAGTTCAGTCGCCCTTGACGTTGACAATCTGGCGCAATGTGTGGCGCACGTCGACGAGGTCCTTGGCATCGGCCATGATGACGTCGATGTCCTTGTACGCGGTGGGGATCTCGTCGATGAACCCGTCGGTGTCGCGGTACTCGATGTCGCCCATGGCAGCGCGGAGGTCCTCGTGGGTGAACGCTCTGCGGGCAGCGTTGCGGCTGTACTGACGGCCTGCGCCGTGTGGGGAGGAGTTCAGCGCGAGCCGGTTGCCCTTGCCGACAACGACGTATGAGCGTGTGCCCATCGACCCGGGGATGAGCCCGGGTGTCCCTTCGCTGGCGTCGATCGCACCCTTCCGTGAGAGCCACACGTCCTTGCCGAAGTGACGTTCCTTGGTCGTGTAGTTGTGATGGCAGTTGATCGCCTCGACCGGCTCGTGGGCTGCGCCCGTCCATTCGGCGAAGCAGGTGGCGACACGGTCCATCATCTCCTCGCGGTTCAGCAGCGCGAACTTCTGCGCCCACCGGAGCTCACGGATGTAGGCCCAGAACTCGTCGGTGTCCTCCACGAGGTACGCGAGGTCACGGTCGGGCAGCTGGATCCACCACTTCTCGCACTCGCGCTGGGCGACCTTGATGTGGTGCTGCTTCATCGAGGCTCAACTCGATGAAGTGGTTGCCCGACCCAAGGGTGCCGAGCTGCAGGGTCACTCGTGCTCAGATCCGAGCGTTTTGCCTTAGTGCGGCGGTTTGCAGTCATCTGGTGACTGCAAACCGCCGCGCAAACGTATCGAGGCTGCCAGGGGCGGTCCGGCGCCCCGCGGATCGTGGCACATGAGCGGATCCCCAGGCGTTTCCTGAAACGGATTTCCCAGGGTCAGTCCAAGAGCGCACAGAACTACGTAACCCGTCCGGGTGTCCGGCGTTGGTCATCACGGAGTCGCGTCAATGAGTGGTCAATTCGCATGCCAGGTTTGGGGGACAAATGGGGTTTCATCAGATTGTCGTGGCGACTGGCCTGGCAGTAGCGGCAAGCGTCATGGCTGCGACCCCGGCCGTCGCTGCCGACAGTGGCGACCTCAACTGTTCCGATTTCACCAGTCAGAGCCAGGCGCAAGCCGAATACAACCAGCGACCCCTCCGACCCCAACGGTCTTGATCGCGATGGTGACGGAATCGCTTGTGAGTCCGCCGGTGGAAGCGGCGTGTCGTCGTCAGCGCCGCAGGACGGCGTGGAGACGGGCGCCGGCGGCACAGCAGGTCTCGAATCGGAAGCCTTGTTCGCAGTCGGGGGTCTCTCCCTGGCCGGTGCCGGCGGCATCATCCTGTACCGACGCCGCTTCGCTGCTGACGCTGATTGATTCATGGCGGATCTCACCCAGCGCGGCGGTAGCGGTCTCGCCGCGGTGGCGAAGTGGCTGGCATGGATTGGTGTGTTGCTGCTAGTCGTCGCATTCCTTCGCCAGGATCCAGCGCCGCCGGCACCCGAGTCGGCGGGCGCCATCTCTGTGCGGCATGCCGCGCCGATGCAGTCATCCCGACCGGTGTCGATGACAATCCCGGCGCTGGGGGTGGACGCCCCCATCGAGCGGTTGGGAGTGGACTCGCACCAACACCTGGAAGTGCCCTCCGACCCTGCAACCGTTGGCTGGTACCGAGAGGGCTCTGCACCCGGGGCGGCCGGCGCCGCCGTGATCGCGGGTCACGTGACGTGGGAGCAAGAGCCTGCCGTCTTCTTCGACCTCGGCGACCTTCGCCCGGGGCAGCGTGTGCACGTGCGACGCGCGGACGGCCGAACAGCAGTCTTTGCCATCACCAAGATGGAGCAGTACGCCAAGGACGAGTTTCCGACTGCCCAGGTCTACCGACCAGTCGATCGACCCGTGCTCCGGCTCATCACCTGTGGGGGCCAGTACGACGCCGACAGCGACACCTACACCGCGAACGTCGTCGCATACGGCACTCTCGTCGCTACCCGCAGGTGACGCGCCATGGCGCGGGTCCCGCTCCGGATCGACTGCTCTGCACGCGCAAGGGCCCGGTGGCGTGCACGCCACCGGGCCCCTCGCGTTGCTGACTAGCCGACCGAGAAGTAGGTCGTGTCGTCGGCCCCGGAGTAGGAGATCACTCCGAACCACCGCTTGGTGGTGTCCAGGCCGGTCCAGTTGGCGGTCAGGTCGAGTGGCTGGCCCTGGGTCGTCGACGTGGGCGACGGGGTCACCGAGGCGTTGCCCAGGCTGCCGGGCGTGACCACGAAGTTCGAGATCCCGTAGGAGGTCGAGCCGCCGGGGGTCGCGAACCCGTTGACGTACACGTCGTACGTGCCTGCCTCGGGCGCCTTCATCGTCACCTGCTCGTCCGCGGAACCCGACGCCGACAGCGCGACGAGCTCGCCGCCCTTGTAGACGTAGAGATCCAGGTCGGCCGTGTCGTCGCCGGAGTCCTCACTGAAGCGGGCCGCGAGTGCGCCCGCCGGCACCGTCACCGTGTACTTCTTGGTGTCGGCGTCGGCCACCGGTGCGGTGTCGTCGAACGCACCCGTGGTGACGCTGTCCTGCGTCGGGGTGACGCCGACCAGACCGTTGACGGTGCTGGTGAGCGTCCCGGTCGTGCCCGGGGTGACCGAGTACGACTGCGACCCGCTCGCGCTGGCATCGCCGTGCACCTCGACGGGCGCCTCGATGGCAACCGGCCTCACGGCGACGGGGATGCGCACGTCGTGGCTGTTGTCGCTCCACGTGAGCGAGCCCTTGGCGTAGCTGCCGAGCGGTGTGGTGCTCCGCGTGAAGGAGACCGTGAAGGACTTCTCCTCACCCGGCTGCAGCCGGAGCGTGGCCGGACTGACGGTCACGTCCATGCCGGGCACCGAGCTCGAGGCGCGGTACGTCGCCGCCCGGGCACCCTCGTTCTTCACCCGCCGGGTGACCGTCTGCGAGCCGGCCAGGGAACCGATGGCGATCGAGGCCTGGTTCACGTCGCTGCCCGAGATCTTCGGCCCCGCACTGGTGACCGCCCCGAGGTAGCGCAGGTAGCCGACGTACTCGTCGAACGTCGCCGGGTAGGTGAGCCCGGGGTCGCTCGCCTGGTTCGGGTCCACGAAGCCGGCGCCCTGGGCGAACGGGTCGTTCGCGCTGGACACCGTGTCACGGGCGCTGGTCATCAGCGCCGACTTGATCTGTGAGGGGATCCAGCCCGGGTGCTGCGCCTTGAGGAGGGCGCCGATGCCCGCGATGTGCGGTGCGGCCATCGAGGTGCCGGACAGGAAGTCCCACGAGCGGCCGTGGTTGAACGGCGGCGCCACCGCGGCGACGACGTCGTTGCCGGGCGCGGCGACGTCGGGCTTGAGGATGTCGCCACCGGTCGTGGTGGACGGGCCTCGCGAGGAGAAGTCGGTGATCTCCGGGACCTGCGGGGCGGCGGCCAGTTCGCCCGCCGTCAGCGGCACGATCTTGGCCGTCGCGGCGGATCCGGCGGCCGTGATGTAGGCCTTGATCGCGGTCCTGGCGGTCTCGTTCACGTGCACGCCCGGAACCGGGTGGAAGTCACCGTTGAGCGAGTTGGGGCTGGTGTTGGTCATCACGATGCCCACACCGCCTGCGCGCTTGACCTCGAAGCCCTTGTCGATCCGGGCGTTGACGCCGCGGTCGCACTGCACGACCTTGCCGGCCGCCTTCGCGGGGTCGAGCGACCCGGCGAAGCAGAGCGCCGCGTCCTGATCGGTGGCAGTGGCGAGCTTGACGCTCGTGGAGGTGACGAGCGGCGCCGCGGTGGTCAGCGACGGCGTGGTCGAGGCACCCACATAGCGGGCGCCGTTGCCGAGCTCGACCGCCTGGAATGCGCGCCGGTAGGTCGCGGCTGCCACGGTGGTCAGCCAGGGCGAGGCGTGGTCGAGGGTGCTGGTGCCGGGTCCGCTGTTGCCGGCGGAGGCCGACACGAACACCCCGGCCCGGTTGGCCAGCAGGAAGGCGATCTCGACGGAGTCGGTGACGGGGCCCTCGCTGGAGCCGCCGATGGAGTAGTTGATGACGTCGACGCCGTCGGCGACGGCGTCGTTGATCGCCGCGACGCTGTCGGAGTTGAAGCAACCGTCCGCGGCGACGCCGGGCTGGCCGGTCCAGCAGACCTTGTACGCCGCGACCTTGGCGCCCGGAGCCATGCCCGAGCCCTTGCCGAGGTTGTTGCCGTCGATGCTGACATCAGTGCCGTTGTTGCCCGCCGCGGTCGAGGCGGTGTGCGACCCGTGGCCATCACCGTCGCGGGGGGAGAGGTACTCGCCCTTGGAGATGTTCTTCTTCCCGAAGCCGTCGACGTAGTAGCGGGCACCGATGAGCTTGTCGTTGCAGGTCGAGGCCGCGGAAGTTCTGGCCGGCCACGCACGCGCCCTGCCAGTCGGAGGGGATCGGGATGCCGGTGCCGCCGGCGAAGGCGGTGCTCTCCGGCCAGATGCCGGTGTCGACCACGCCGACGACGACCCCGGCACCGGCCTTCTTCGCACCACCGAGCTGCGACCAGAGGCCCCCCGACTTGCTCAGGCCCAGGAACTCAGGGGAGTAGGTGGTGTCCGCCTGCCGGGCGGCGTCACGCTCCAGGGCCGCCACGCCGGGCATCTTCGACAACTCGGTGGCCTGGGCGGCGGTCAGCTGAGCCGCGACCCCGTTGTTGGTCACGGTGTAGTCGTAGATCTTGCTCGCGCCGACCCTGGCCAGCGCTGCGTCGTGCCTGGCGACCAGGTGGGCCTGCCACTTCCTCGCCGCTGCTGAGTTGGCGTCGAGCTTGCGGCCACGGGCCGGGCGCGTTGCCGGGAACCCGCTCCGGCTGCCGTCGTACGACGCGAGTGGTTCTTCGGTGAACGAGACGATGTAGCGACCCGCACTGTAGACCTGCTGACCCTTCGTCGGGGCCTGCTGCGCTGACGGTGCCGGGTTGGCAGTGGGGCCCGACGGGGCGGCGGTTGCGGTGTCGGTGGCGGTCGTCGCTGCCACGGAGGCGGTGGCGATGAGGACGAGTGCGAGAACGCGCGCGCGCATTCCCTGAATTTGTCGGAACACGGTTCTCCCTATTGATCACAGCAGTGGGGACCGCGTTGCGATCGCCCCGAGTCGATGCGAAGTAGCGAAGACCGCAAGTCATCCGGTGTCAACGACCAAAGCCCGGCCAACCGCTGTCGTTGTCGTTTCGTGACCGCACAATCTGCTCCTGGGCGCCCGCGAACGTCAGACGGTGATGGGGAGTGGTGGGCGGTGCAGCACGAGCTTCGTGGTGCGCGTCGCGTAGGCGGTCGGGGCGTCCTCCCAGTCGGCGAGCACCGTCGTGACCTTCTCGGCGGGGAACCCGGTGCGGGCGACGAAGTCGAGCAGGTCGGGCAAGACCGGCCGGACGCTGGACACTCCGATCCGGAGCGTGGCGTCGTTGGCGTACATGTGCATCAACGGCACCTTGGTGTTGGGGGCGAGGTAGTAGCCGACCGGGGTGCAGATCCCACCGGGGTTCAGGGACCGGAGGGCGTCGCGGACACCGGAGCCCTGCGAGGATGCCTCGACGGCCACGTCGTAACGACCGGGGATCGCCGACAGCTGTGAGCTGCGTCGGCTCTTGGGGATCGGATGAACGCGGGCGCCAAGGGACTCGGCGATCTCCAGCCGCTCGAGTTGGTCGTCCACGTAATCCACCACGGAGGCGCCGTGGTGAACGGCGAGCCCCGCTGCGTAGAGACCGATGCTCTGCGCTCCACCACCGATCACGAGGACGGCCCCGCCCGGGCGCTGGCGCAAGGGTGGCACCACGGTGCGCCAGGCATCGGACAGGTTGTCGCCAGCGGCGGCGACCCTCAGCGGGTCCACTCCGTCGGGGAGCGGCACCAGCATGTGGTCGGCGTACGGCACCCGGATCTCGTCGGCGACCATGCCGCCCCACGGTCCACTCGCCGGGCCGAATCCGAAGGCGGCCAAGGTGCCGGTGCCTGCGGTCGAGCACTTGGCCGTGACCCGCGGAGACACTCGCGACAGCTACCGCACGAGACTGCCCACGGGACCACGACGGCTTGGCCGATGGAGAGTTTGGTGACCTCGTCGCCCAGGGCGACCACCTGAGCGATGCACTCGTGACCGATGCCGAACGGTCCCTGGAACGGGACGGGCCCCAGGATGGACGCGACGACGGGATCGATCAGGCCGGCGCGCAATCCGAGCTGCATGGCCCGCGACACCGGGCGGTGGATCGGGAGCGTGTCCCCGTCACACCGGCTGGCGACGAACGGCCGCACGATCGCGTCGCGCGGCCCCTGCAGGCTCGGTGGTTCCTTCTCGCGCCACTCCAGGAGTCCATGTCGGATGAACTGCAGCTCCCGCATCCCCACTCCTCACCTACCAGGTCATGTCGTGGCGTGAGCCTTTCATCAGTCTTGCGAGCAGGGTGCGGGGTGCGGTGCGAGCTAAAAAAAAAAAAAAAAAAAAAAAAAAAAAAAAAAAAAAAAAAAAAAAAAAAAAAAAAAAAAAAAAAAAAAATCGCAAGGAGCACCTCGACGAGCGGTACGAGCGGTACTCCAGGCGGTACGCATCCTTGACCAACTGGATCTCGGTGTCTACGAGTTCGACCGTCACGAAGGGCCTTACGGCTCAGGGTTGTAGCGCAGCGGCAGGGGTGCATTTCAGTCCCAGACCAGGCAGACCTTCCCGGCGGCTCCCGAGTCCGCCATTTCGTACGCCGCGCGGCGTCCGCGAGGCCGAAGCGGTCGGTGACGATCTGCTCGGGGTGCAGCTCCCAGCGGTCGAGGTGGGCGAGCAGGTCCGCCATGTGCCGGATCGAGGTGACCCACGAGCCGTGCAGCGTGACCTGCTTGTGGATCATCAGCTGGGACACGTCGAAGTCACGTTGCCGCCCTCGCCGACGAAGGCGCAGCGGCCCCACCGTCGCGGTCGCTCGCGACGCGCCAGCGAGCGGGCCGCAGCGCGCTGCCGGAGCAGTCGACGGTCGCGGAGAGCCCGGCCGCCGGTACGTCAGCTGCTGGATCGCCGAAGCGCCTCGTCGGCGGTCGAGCGCGTCGTCGACCAGGCCGAGCGCCGAGCGCCAGCTCGCGACGCGGACGGCGAGACGTCGGTGCCGACGACCGGGCCGGCGCCCATCGCCGGCCGAGCATCGCCGCGGCCAGCCCGACCGGCCGAGGCCGGTGACGAGCAGGCTGTCCCGGCCGGAGACCCCGAGCCGCAGCAGGGCCTCGTAGGCCGTGCCGAACCCGCACGAGACGAGCGCCCCGTCGACGTACGACAGCGAGTCGGGCAGCGAGCAGGCAGCTGCGCTCCTCGGCGAGGAGGTACTCCGCGTGCCCGCCGTCGCGCTGCCAGCCGTACGCCGCGCGGGACGGGTGCGGTGCAGCCGATCAGGTAGCCGCGGCGGCACTCGTCGCAGAGTCCGCAGCCGGCGATGTGGTAGACGACGACGCGGTCGCCGACCGACGAGCCGCGACGCCCGGGCCCGACGGCGACGACCTGGCCGCACGGCTCGTGGCCGGCGATCACGCCCTGGTAGGCCTCGGCGCCGTGGCCGAGGTGCTCGCGGTAGATCGCCCGGATGTCGCTGCCGCAGATCGACGACGCCTTCATCGCGAGCAGCACCTGGCCCGGGCCCGGGCTCCGGGACGGCGACGGTGACCTGCTCGACCGTGCTGTCGCCCGGGCAGCACGACGCCGCGCATGGCCGGGCTCATCGCCCGCTGCCAGCCTCCAGCGTCGCCCGGGCGCCGTGCTCGTGCAGCGACTCCAGCGCCGCGAGGTACTCCGTCGGTGAACCGCTCGTCTGTCGACGAGGTCGCCGAACAGGTCGCGGGTCCCCGAGGAACGCCGAGCGGGTCCGTCGGCCTGCCGCTGCGCGCGCTCCATCACCGCCTCCTTGCGGCGGTCCACGACCTCGATCGGCTCGCCGTCCTCGTCGACGCCCTCGGCGTACCTCGCCCAGGCCGCGACCACGAGCGCCGACCGGCGGCACCGCCCCGCCGTGCGCGAGCTGGTGCCGCACCACCGGCACCAGCCACTTGGGGATCCGGTCGGAGCTCTCGGCGCACAGCCGGGCCAGCGTGTCCCTGATCTCCGGGTTGGCGAACCGCTCGATGAGCTGGTGCTTGTAGGTCGTCGAGGTCCACGCCCGGCACCGGCTCGAGCGTCGGGGTGGCCTCGTCGTCCATGTAGCCGAGCAGGAAGCCGGTGAACAGCTGGTCCTGGCACACCTCGTGCGCGTAGCGGTAGCCGGTGAGGTAGCCGAGGTAGCACAGCGCCTGGTGGCTGGCGTTGAGCAGCCGCAGCTTCATCAGCTCGTACGGCCGACGTCCGGCACCGACCTGGACGCCCGACCTCCTCGAACGGCGGCCGGCCCGAGCGGGAACCGGTCCTCGAGCGCCCACTGGGTGAACGGCTCGCAGACCACCGGCCAGCCGTCCTCGACGCCGAACCGCTCGGCGAGTGCGCCCGGTCCTCGTCGGTGGTGACCGGCGTGATCCGGTCGACCATGGAGTTCGGGAAGCCGACGTGCTCCTCGATCCAGCTGGCCGAGCTCGGGGTCCTTGAGCCGCGCGAAGGCGCCGATCATCTTGTGCGCGACCTCGCCGTTGCCCTGGATGTTGTCGCAGGACATCACGGTGAACGGCTCGATCCCCGCCGCCCGCCGGCGCGCCAGCGCCTCGGTGATGTAGCCGAACGCGGTGGTCGGTGCGCTGGCCCGGCCTGAGGTCGGCCTGGATGGCGGGGTCGTTGGCGTCGAACTCGCCGGTCGCCTGGTTGACGTGGTAGCCGCCCTCGGTGATGGTCAGCGACACGATCCGGGTCGCCGGGTCGGCCATCCGCCAGCACCGCCTCGGGGTCGTCGGGGGCGAACAGGTAGTCCACGATCGAGCCGATCACGCGCGGGTGCATCGTGCCGTCGGCGTCCTTGACCACCAGCGTGTAGAGGCAGTCCTGGGCGTGCAGCACCTCGTGCATCCGCCGGTCGCCGGGCAGCAGCCCGACGCCGGTGATGCCCCAGTCCAGCGCCTTGCCCGCGTTCATCAGCGCGTCGACGTACATCGCCTGGTGGGCGCGGTGGAAGCCGCCGACCCCGAAGTGCACGATGCCGCTGCGCACGCCGGCGCGGTCGTACGTCGGGACGAGCGATCCGGTGTGATCTGGTCCAGCGCCCGCTGGTGGCTCAGCGCCGTCATCGTTGTCCTGGCCGGACCGACCGGCTTGATCGTGGTGGCGTCGGTGCGGCCGGCGGTGAGGGCGTCCTCGACCTGGTCGAGGCCGTAGTGGCCGGTGACCAGCCGGTCGAGCTCGACCCGCCCGGACGCAGCCAGCGCGATCGCGGCCGGCCAGGTGTGGGCGTAGCGGAAGGTGCCCGGTCACGGTCGAGCTCGCGCTCCTGGATCCGGCTGAGCGGCAGCGGCATGCTCGCTCGCCGCCCATGCCGACCAGGACCACCCTGCCCGGCGGGGCCACCAGCGCGGAGCGCGTCCGCGGTGGCGCCGGCGTTGCCCGAGCACTCCAGCAGGACGTCGGGCTGCGAGCCCGGTCGCTGCGACCGATGTCGTAGCCGACGTCCAGCGCACGTCGGTGGCGCCGAGGTCGCCGGCGAGCGCCAGCCGGTGCGGGTTGACGTCGGTGATCGACGACCTCGGCGGCGCCGCAGGCGCGGGCCACTTGCACCGCCACGCAGGCCGACCGGACCGGCGCCGGTGACCAGCACCCGCGAGCCGCGGGACACCGGCCCTTCCGGCAGGCCCACAGCGCCACCGACAGTGGCTCGAGCAGGGCCGCCGCGTCGTCGCTGAGCGTGTCCGGCACCGGATGGGCGAACAGCTCGTGGGTGGTGACCAGCTCGGCGAACGCGCCGTCGATCGGCGGGGTGGCGTAGAACCGCATGTCCGTGCACAGGTTGTAGCGGCCGGCCAGGCACTGCGCGCAGGCGAAGTCCGGGACGCCCGGCTCGAGTGAGACCCGCTGCCCGACCGCGAGCCGGGTGACCTCGCGCCCAGAGCCTCCACGACCTCGCCGGACGCCTCGTGGCCGAGCACCAGCGGGTGCTCGACGACGAAGCTGCCGATCCGGCCGTGCTCGTAGTAGTGCACGTCGGAGCCGCAGACCCCCACCGACGCGACCCGCACCAGCACCTCGTGCGGGCCGGGCACGGGTACGGGTCGCTCCTCGACAGCCAGGTCCCCGACGCCGCGCAGGACACTCGACGCGCATCGTGGACCGCTCGCGGAGCGTCGGGCTGTCGCGTCACTTGACGGCGCCGAGCGACAGCCCGCGCACCAGCTTGTCCTGGGCGGCGAAGCCGGCGATCAGCACCGGCAGCGAGACCAGGGTGGCGGCGGCGCACAGCTTGGCCAGGAACAGGCCCTGGCTGGAGATGAAGCCGACCAGGAAGATCGGCGCGGTCGAGGCACGGTCGCGGTCAGGTTCACCGCGAACATGAACTCGTTCCAGCTGAAGATGAAGCAGATCAGGCTGGTCGCCGCGAGCCCGGGCGCCGCGATCGGCGCGACGATCGAGCCAGGATGCGGACAGGCCGGCGCCGTCGACCTGGGCGGCCTCGAGGATCTCCTCGGGCACCTCGGCGAGGAACGACCGCATCATCCACACCGCGATCGGCAGGTTCATCGAGGTGTAGAGGATGACCAGCGTGTAGACGTTGTCGAGCATCCCGCCTGCTGGACGATCAGGTAGATCGGCAGCAGCGCCGCGATCGGCGGCAGGAACTTGGTGGAGAGGAAGAAGAACATCACGTCGGTCCACTTCTCCACCGGCCGGATCGACAGCGCGTACGCCGCGGGCACGGCGAGCAGCAGCACCAGCAGGGTCGAGACGATGCTGGCGGTCAGCGGAGTTGATCAGGAACGGGCGTGACGTCGCGGTCGAACAGCGCGCCGTAGTTGTCGAAGGTGAGCGGCGCGAAGATCGACGGCGGGTTGGTCGCGGCGTCGGACTCCTGGTGCAGCGAGGTCAGCACCATCCAGGCCACCGGGGCGAAGAAGAGCAGGGTCAGCGGCCCACGCGAGGATCGCCCAGACCGGGCCCGGCCTGGCGCCGAGTGTCGTCCTTGGCCTTGCGCCGCGCCGGCGCCGGCGCGCCGGAGGCGGCGCGCGGTCGTCGCTCGGGCTCGGTGTCGGCGGTCTGGCTGCAGTGGTCGTGGTGCTCATCGGCGACATCTCCTCCTCGCTGAACAGCGACGAGATGGTCCGCAGGGCGAACGTCGCCACGATGATCGTGCCGATCGACCACGACGACGCCGGCCGCGGCGGCCTCGCCGTACTCGTACTTGCGGAACATGGTCAGGTAGATCTCGTAGGGCAGGTTGGTGGTCGCCGACCCCGGCCGCCCTGGGTGATGGTGTAGATCGCGTCGAAGGTCTGCACGACGTAGACCGTGCCGAGCAGCACCGACGAGCTCGATGTACTGGCGCAGGTGCGGCAGCGTGATGAAGCGGAAGATCTGGCATCGGGCTGGCGCGGTCGATCTTGGCGGCCTCCAGGACGTCACCGGGCTGCGACTGCAGCCCGGCCAGCAGGATCAGCATCATGAACGGCGTCCACTGCCACACCAGCGCGGCGACCACCGCCGGCATCGGAGTAGGTGGAGACGCAGTCGATGACCGGCCCCTCTCGGCGCCGAACAGCTGCCAGATCCAGTTCAGGGCGCCGTTGAACAGGCCGTAGTCGGGGTTGTAGAGCGCGTGCTTCCACAGCAGCGCCGCGGCCACCGGCATCACCAGGAACGGCGCGATCAGCAGCGTGCGGGCCAGTCCGCGGCCGGGGAACTTGCGGTCGAGCAGCACCGCGAGCGCCAGCCCGAGCAGCGAGCTGATGATGCACCACCGACGCGGTCAGCACGATGGTGTTGATGCACCGCGGTGCGCAGCCGGGTGTCGGTGAAGACGGTGACGAAGTTGTCGAGCCCGGCGAACGACTGGTACTCGCCGAAGCCGAGGAAGTTCTTGTCCCCGGGCTGCAGGATGTTCCAGTTCAGCGTCGAGATCGCGATGCGTCAGCAGGAACGGGATCTGGGTGACGATGATCGTGAAGATCAGCGCCGGCAGCAGCGGACCGCGGCGCGCCAGCGCTCCCTGCGGACCGCGTCGACGGTGGCGGCCCGGCGGGCGCCTTGCGGTGCTCGGCCGTCGTGGCGGTCATCGGGTGCCTCCGGTCGTGCTGCTGAGGCTGTGCTCGGCCTGATGCCGGGGTGGACGCGCAGGTGTCCGTCGCGTCCACCCCGGTGCCGAGCGTCGGCGGCTACTGGTAGTCCTTCGGCCACTTCCTCGGCGAGCTCCTGGCCCTTGTCGAGGGCCTCGTCGACCGTGCCCCGGCCGGCGATGGCCGCGGCGATGTCCTGGGACACCTTGGTGCCGAGGTCCTGGAACTCCGGGATGGCGACGAACTGCACGCCGACGGTCGGCCGCGGCTGGACGCCCGGGTCGGTCGGGTCCGCCTGCCTCGATCGCCTGCAGCGTCATGTCACCGAAGGCCGCCGCCGCCTCCTTGTACTCGGGGATCTCGTAGGTCGACTCGCGCTTGCCGGCCGGCACGCGCGCCCAGCCGAGCTCCTCGCCGACCAGCTTCTCGTACTCCTTGCTGGACGCCCACGCATGAACTCCGCGGCGGCGTCGGCCTTCTTGGTGGTCTTCGGCATCGCCCACGCCCAGGCCCACAGCCAGCCGGAGTTCTCGGTCTCCTTGACCGGGGCGTAGGCGTAGCCGACCTTGCCGGCGACCTTGCTGACCTTCGGGTCCTCCAGCGAGCCGGCGGCCGAGGTGGCGTCGTACCACATCGCGACCTTGCCCTGGCTCATCGCGTTCAGGCACTCGGTGAAGCCGGCCTGCGCGGCACCGGGCTCGCCGTGCTCCCGGACCAGGTCGACGTAGAAGTTCGTCGGCCTCCTTGAACTCCGGGGCGTTGACCTGGGCGTCCAGTCCTCTCGAACCAGGTGCCGCCGAAGGTGTTCACCACCGTGGTCAGCGGGGCGAACATCTCGCCCCAGCCGGGCAGGCCGCGCAGGCAGATGCCCTTCATGCCCGGCTCGGCGCCGTCGACCTTGGCGGCGATCTCGGCGACCTCGTCCCAGGTCGGCTTGCTCGGGCATCGTCGATGCCCTCCTTCTCCAACACGTCCTTGCGGTACATCAGGAACGACGACTCGCCGTAGAACGGCAGCGCGTAGAGCTTGCCGTCCTCGCCGGTCAGCGACTCGACGATCGGCTCGATCAGGTCGTCCTGGTCGAAGCTCGTCGTCGTCGGCGTAGTCGTCGAGCGTGGTGCAGCCAGTCGTTCTCCGACCAGATCGGCACCTCGTAGGCGCCGATCGTGGCGACGTCGTACTGCCCGGCCTTGGTGGCGATGTCCTGGGTCACCTTGTCGCGCAGCTCGTTCTCCGGCAGGATCGTGAAGTTGACCTTGATGCCGGTGTCCTTGGTGAAGTTGTCCGCGGTCAGCTTCTCGATGTCGACCATCTGCGGGTTGCCGACCATCAGCACGTTGATCGACTTGCGTCGCTGCCGCCGCCGCCGCCTCCGCCTGCGCCGCATCCGGCGAGGACGGGGCTCAGTGACGGCCGTGGCGGCCAGCAGCGATCCTGCGTTTCGTGGACCTGGTGGTCACGGCTTACCTCCGTTTGTTCGGGTGACGAGTCGTCACGGGTGATGCTGTGCTGGTGTTGGCTGGCTGTGCGGTCGGGCGTGTGCTCAGGCCCGGACCACCTGGGGGCCGAGCACGCTGTAGCGGTGGGCGTCGGCGGCGCTGACGCCGGTGTCGGTCACCAGTGCCTCGAAGTCGGGGATGTCGGCGAAGCGGCAGAAGCTCGAGACGCCGAACTTGGTGTGCACGCCGACGAAGATCCGGCGGCGGGCGCTGGCGCACGACCTGCGCCTTGACGGCGGCGACCGCCGGGTCCGGGGTGGTCAGCCCGTGCTCGCGGGAGATGCCGTTGGCGCCGAGGAAGGCCAGGTCGATGACCAGCTCGCCTGAGCATCCGGCTGGCCCAGTGGTCGACCGTGGCCATCGTGCGGCCCGCGGACCCGGCCACCGAGCAGCAGCACGGTGATTTCGGGGTCGTCGGCGAGAGCGCCGGCCGCCAGCAGCGAGGAGGTGACCACGGTGAGCTTGGCGCCCGGGAGCAGGTTCCCGCGATCGCCTCGGCGACGAACTGCGGCGTGACGCCCTCGTCGATGTAGATCGTCTCCGCGCCCTCGAGCCGGGCGGCCGCGGCGGCGGCGATCGCGTCGCTTCTCCGCGATCAGCGAGTGGCTGCGGTGCGTCGACGTTGCTCTCGTAGCCGGCGCTCTCGACCGGGTGGGCGCCGCCGTGGACTCGCTGCAGCATGCCGCGCTCGACGAGCTGGCGCAGGTCACGGCGCACGGTCTCCGGGGCGACGTGAAGGTCGTCGGCCAGGGTCGAGACCTGGACCCGGCCGTCGTTCCGGGCCCGGGCCAGGATCTGTCGCTGCCGTTCGTCGGCTTCCATCCTGACCGCCTCCTCGAAGTGTGCGGTGTGCCCCAGTGGTGGGGACGCTGTGACTGAGGTCACTTTCGGTCAGTCTGCATCAGGCCACGGCGCATCTGTGAGCCCGAGTGGGCACGATTTCGTGCCCAGTCTTTGCCCGATTCGGTGTCCACTTCGAGGAAATCATGCGGGTGTGTAGCGATTATTGATGACATTTGTTCGTTCCCATGCCTGTCACGTCCGAGTCGGTGCCCGATCGGGCGCCCGGTTCGTCACAGCGGGCGCGGCCCAGGGCGTTCGTCGGCCACGCCGACCGGGCGGGGTTCCGCCGAGCCGGCGAGCGGCGGATACTGCCGGTCATGAGCGGCTGCTGCGAACCCGACGGCTACAGCGACCTGTTCGGCGCCCGCTTCTCCCGCCACCTCGCCAAGCGATACCGCAAGCGCGGCCTGGACAAGACCGCGGCGCGGATGGTCGCCTTCCTGACCGACCACGGCATCGAGGGCGCCACCGTGCTGGAGATAGGCGGCGGTGTCGGCGACCTCCACCTGGAGCTCCTGCGCCACGGCGCGGCCCGCGCGACCAACCTGGAGCTCGTCGACTCCTACGAGCCCGACGCCATGGTCCTGGCCGACGACGCAGGGGTCGCCGACCGGGTCACCCGCCGCCAGCTCGACCTCGCCGCCACCCCCGACGCCGTCGAGGCCCACGACATCGTGGTGCTGCACAGGGTCGTGTGCTGCTATCCCGACGTCCAGCGGCTGCTGACCACTGCAGCCGACCACGCGACCCGGCTACTGGTGTTCAGTCACCCTCCGGCCAACATCGTCAGCCGTGTCGTCTTCGCAACAGAGAACCTCTTGTTCCGAGTGCGACGGACGCCGTTCCGCACCTACGTCCACGACCCCGATGCCATGAGGACCGCCGCTGAGCACGGCCCCCTGCGCGCGACCTATCGGCACGAGGGGATGGTCTGGCACATCGTCGGACTCACGGCGCCGGCGGCCTGATGGCCATGCGCACGGCCATGCTCGCGCTGGTCCTCCTCCTGACCGCGTGCGGTCAGTCCGTCCACGTCCCCCGACCCGGCGCCGGCGGAGCCGACGACCCAGCAGGAGAGCCCGACCACCCCCGCGGAACCGTCCCCAGGCGTCCCTGCTGAGGCGAAAGGCACCCAGATCATCTCGGCGGGCAGCGAGTACGGCACGATGCTGTACGACGCCACCGGCCAGCCGATCTATCTCTTCGACGCCGAGTCCGGCGAGCGGCCGAAGTGCTACGACGAATGTGCCGAGGCCTGGCCGCCCGTGCTGACCAAGGCCGAGCCACGTGCCCGCGGCGCGGTCCGGGCCGACCTTCTCGGGACCACGAGCCGTGCGGACGGCCGCACCCAGGTGACGTACGACGGCCACCCGCTCTACTTCTACGCGCACGAGGGGAAGTACGAGGTGCTGTGCCACGACATCGTCGAGTACGGCGGCACCTGGCTGGTCGTCAGGCCCGACGGCACCCCTGCTCCGAGCTGAACCGTCAGGGCCGCTCGCGGACTGACGACGAGTCCAGGCTGTCGTTGCCGCCCTGCACTGCTCAGCGCAGCCGGGTCGGCTGGAACCTCGCGGGTGGCGCGGCGATGACGTCCTGGGCCGCGACGAGCTGGATCTCGCGGGTGCCGGCCTCGATCGTCCTCTCCAGGATCCCGAAGACGGTCGACGTGACGTCCTGCAGCGCTGCCTCCGCGGATCCGCCGCGCAGCAGGTGGGCGAGGAAGACCGCGGCGGTCACGTCCCCGCAGCCGTTGGGGCTGATCGGCAGCAGCGGCGTACGGCTCGACCAGGCGCCCTCGTCCGACACGGCGACGACGTCGATCGAACCCTCCGGCGTCTCGTCGGTGAGCACGCTCGTGACCAGCACCGTCCGTGGTCCCTGGGCGCGGACCGCGTCCGCGGCGTCGAGTACGTCGGACACGGTGCGCGTCTCCCGACCGGAGAGGAAGTCGAGCTCGAAGTGGTTCGGCGTGATGACGTCAGCGGCGGGGACGACCTGGTCGCGCATGAACTCGGGGATGCCCGGGCGCACGAACATGCCACGGCCGACGTCACCCATCACCGGGTCGCAGCAGTACACCGCGGACGGGTTCAGCTCCTTGACCCGAGCCACCGTGTCCAGCACGACCTGGCCCACCTCCTCGGCGCCCTGGTAGCCACTGAGCACGGCGGCCGCCCGGGCCAGCGCACCGCGCTCCTCGACGCCCTGGATCACGGCGCGCAGGTCGTCGGCCGAGAGCAGCGGGCCGCGCCATTCGCCGTAGCCGGTGTGGTTGGAGAAGTGCACCGTGTTGACCGCCCACGCCTCGATGCCCAGGCGCTGCAGCGGGAAGACGGCGGCGCTGTTGCCGACGTGACCGAAGGCGACCGAGGACTGGATCGAGAGCAGCTCCATGGCGCCATCCTTGCGCCTGGGTTCTCTGGCCCGCCAAACTAGAACAGGTTATAGTTGTGGCGCCCGGCACACATTCCGCCGGTATGCCAGCACGTTCGACCACGAGGTGACCATGGCCAAGCACGCTCCGTACGCATCCGAAGCCGACTACGTGGTGATCGGCTCCGGGAGCTCCGGCGCCGCGGTCGCGGGCCGGCTGGCGCAGTCGGGTGCGAGCGTGATCGTCCTCGAGGCCGGCAAGACCGACGAGAAGTTCCTGGTCAGGAAGCCCGGCATGATCGGTCCGATGCACGCCGAGCCCAAGATCAAGCGGACGGTCGACTGGGGCTACTACTCCACTCCGCAGGAGAACATCCTCAACCGCCGGATGCCGGTGCCGCGGGGCAAGGTGGTCGGCGGGTCCAGCTCGGTCAACGGCATGGTCTACGTCCGCGGAAACCGGGCCAACTACGACTCGTGGGCGGCCGAGGGCAGCACCGGCTGGGACGCCGACTCGGTCAACGCGGCGTACAAGCGCATGGAGGACTTCGAGGACGGCGCCAACGACTACCGCGGTGCCGGCGGCCCCATCCGCGTCACGCGGAACAAGACGCCGCAGGAGGGCACCCTCCAGTTCATCCAGGCCACCTCCGACGCGCTGGGCGTGAAGGTCCTCGACGACTACAACGCGGACTCGCAGGAGGGGATCAGCCGGATGCAGCAGAACGCTGCGGACGGCCTGCGGTACAGCGCCTCACGCGGCTACATCCACAACCTCGACGTACCGACGCTCGAGCTGCAGTCCGAGGTGCTGGTCACCAAGATCATCATCGAGAGCGGCCGGGCCGTGGGCGTCGCGGTCGTCGACAAGGACGGCTCGACGCGGATCATCCGGGCCGGCCGTGAGGTCATCTGCTCGGCCGGCTTCGTCGGGTCGGCTCAGCTGCTGATGCTCTCGGGCATCGGTCACGCCGAGCACCTCACCCAGAACGGCATCACGACGATCGCCGACCTCCCGGTCGGCGACAACCTGCACGACCACATGTTCCACGCCATGACCTACCACGTGACCACGTCCACGATGCGGGGCACTCCGTGGTTCTTCGCCAAGGGCGTCGCGAAGGAGATGCTCCGGCCGGGCAGGACGTTCCTCGCGAACTCGGTCTTCGAGTCGGTGGGCTTCGTGCGTACGTCGCAGGCGACCGACGTGCCCGACCTGCAGCTGCACCTGCTGCCGTGGTCCTACGTCTCGCCCAACCAGGACGAGCCGATCCGTCACGACGTCGACCCGCGCCCGGCCCTGACCGTGCTCGCGACACTGATCTACCCGAAGAGCCGTGGCACCCTGCGCCTCGCCTCCGGTGACCCGATGGCCCCGCCGCTGATCGACTTCCGCTACCTCTCCGACCCGGCCGACCTCGAGGTGCTGGCCGAGGGATCCGAGATGGTCCGCGAGATCATGGGCGGCGCTGCTTTCGGTGGCACCGTCAAGGACGAGATCCACCCCGGCACGAACCTGCAGGGACAGGACCTGCGCCGCGAGATCCTCAACCGGGCGACGTCGGTCTACCACGGTGTCGGCACCTGCCGGATGGGGGTCGACGACCGCGCCGTCGTCGGTCCCGACCTCAAGGTCCACGGCATCGAGCGGCTCCGGGTCGCCGACGCCTCGATCATGCCGTCGATCACCGGCGGCAACACGAACGCCCCCGCGATCATGATCGGCGAGAAGGCCGCCGAGCTGATTCTCAACGACAGAACCTGAACGACCGACCGTCACCGTCCGCGACCTGGGAGTCGACATGAGCAAGACCCTGACCCGTCCCCCCTCCATCACCGACGAGCTGCTCGAGCGGATCACCTCGCGGGTGGTGTCGACCGGGGGTGCCGTCTGGAAGCTGACCGAGGTCTACACGGGCGAGGTGATCACCACGCTGCCGCAGTCGACCCCGGCCGACATCGAGCGGGCCTTCGAGCGGGCCCGGGAGGCACAACGTGCCTGGTCGCAGTGGCCCCTCAAGAAGCGGCTGAAGGTGTTCAAGCGCTTCCACCAGCTGCTCCTCGAGCACAACGAGACGATCGTCGACCTGATCCAGGCGGAGTCGGGCAAGGCCCGGCGGATGGCCTTCGACGAGACCTGCGACGTGCCGATGGTGGTGTCGCACTACCTGAAGCGTGCGCCCAAGCTGCTCGCGCCGGTGACGCGCGGCGGCCCGGTGCCGATCATGAGCACCGCGACCGAGATCCGTCAGCCGAAGGGGGTCGTCGGGATCATCGCGCCGTGGAACTTCCCCTTCGCCACGGGGCTCTCCGACGCCATGCCGGCGCTGATGGCGGGCAACGGGATCGTGCTCAAGCCCGACAACAAGACCGCCCTGTCACCGCTCTACGGCGTCTCGCTGCTCTACGAAGCCGGCCTGCCCGAGGGTCTCTTCCAGGTGGTGTGCGGGGAGGGCCCCGACGTCGGGCCCACGCTGATCGACAACGCCAACTACGTGATGTTCACCGGCTCCACGGCGACCGGGCGCTCGATCGGCGAGCGGGCCGGCCGGAACCTCATCGGCGCCTGCCTCGAGCTCGGCGGCAAGAACCCGATGATCGTGCTGCCCGACGCCAACCTCGACGAGGTGGTCGAGGGTGCGCTGTTCGGGGTCTTCGGCAACACCGGCCAGATCTGCATGCACATCGAGCGGATGTACATCCACGACTCGATCTACGACGACTTCAAGACCCGGTTCGTCGCGGCGGCGAAGGCGCTCAGGCTCGGTGCGGCGTACGACTTCGAGCCGGAGGTGGGCTCGCTCGTCTCGGTCGATCACAAGGACCGGGTCGCCTCGCACGTCGCCGACGCCGTCGAGAAGGGCGCGACCGTGCTGTGCGGCGGGCGCGAGCGCCCCGACCTCGGGCCGGCGTTCTACGAGCCGACCATCCTCGAGGGCGTCACTCCGGACATGCTCGCGGGCTCGTGCGAGACGTTCGGCCCGGTCGTGGCGCTGCACCGCTACACGACGACCGACGAGGCCGTGAAGCTCGCCAACGACACCGACTACGGCCTCAACGCCAGCGTCTGGGGCACCGACCTCAAGCAGGCCGCCGAGGTCGCGAAGCGGATCGAGTCGGGCAACGTCAACGTCAACGACGCGCTGGCCGCGGCGTACGCCTCCAAGGGCACGCCGTCCGGCGGCGTCAAGCAGTCCGGTGTCGGCGCCCGTCACGGCGACCAGGGCCTGCTGAAGTACACCGACGCCACCAACCTCGCGGTCCTCAAGAAGCAGGTCCTCTCGGCCCCCCGCGACGAACCCTTCGAGAAGCACGTCGAGCAGACCCTCAAGGGGCTGGCCGTGATGCGGAAGCTGGGGATCCGGTACTGGGAAACCGCAGCCGCCTCACGCCACCAGCAGAGCTCCGCTTCGACAACCCCATCCAGTAGCCGTCGAAGAGCTGCTCGCCCGGCGCCTCGGTGTCGGTCGCGGCACCCAGGGTCACGAAGAGCGGGGTGTAGTGCTCGACGGTCGGGTGGGCGTAGGGCATGCCCGGGGCCAGGCTCTTGTACGACGCCAGCTCGGCCACGTCGCCGCGGGTCAGGGCGTCCGCCGCCCAGAGGTCGAAGTCGACCGACCAGCCGGGAGCCTCGGCGTCGATCCGGAACTCCCGGAGGAACGGCAGCCCGTGGGTCAGGAAGCCCGACCCGATGACCAGCACGCCCTCGTCGCGCAGCTCGCGCAGCCGGCTGCCCAGCGTGAGCAGCTTGTAGGGGTCCTGGGTCGGCAGCGACATCTGCAGCACCGGGATGTCGGCCTCCGGGTACATGATCTTCAGCGGCACCCAGGCGCCGTGGTCGAGGCCGCGCGAGGGGTGCTGGTGCACCTGCTCGGTGTCGGGCATCATCGCCGCCACCCGAGCGGCCAGCGCGCTCGCGTCCGGGGTCTGGTAGGTCATCCGGTAGTAGCGCTCGGCGAATCCGCCGAAGTCGTAGACCAGGCCCACGCCGGGGCCCGACGCGGACAGCGACAGCGGAGCGGCCTCCCAGTGGGCGCTGACGATCAGGATCGCCTGCGGGCGGGGAAGGTCGGCGGCGAGCGAGCGCAGCTGGCTCGACCACAGCGGGTCGTCGAGGAGTGGGGGCGCGCCGTGCCCGATGTAGAGCGCCGGCATCCGTTGCGTCGTGTCCATGTCTTCTCCAACTACTTGAAGCGACAACTATATTCCCGGCTCACGGAAGACGCCAGTCCACCGGCGAACCGCCCTGCTCCTCGAGCATCCGGTTCACCCGGCTGAACGGTCGCGAGCCGAAGAAGCCGCGGTGCGCCGAGAGCGGGCTGGGGTGCACCGACTCGACCCAGGGGATCGGGGTCAGCTCCGGCTTCAGCGACTGGGCGTCGCGGCCCCAGAGGATGGCCGTCAGCGGAGCACCCTCCTTGGCGCGCAGGGCCAGGGTCCGGATGGCCTGGTCGGTGACCGCTTCCCAGCCTCGACCGCGGTGCGAGGCCGGGCGGCCGGGACAGACGGTGAGCGCGCGGTTGAGGAGCATCACCCCGGCGTCGGCCCACGGCGTGAGGTCCCCGCTGGTCGGAGGGGGTACGCCGAGGTCGGCGACGAGCTCGGTGAAGATGTTGACCAGGCTCTTGGGCGGGGCCACGCCCGGCGCGACCGAGAAGCTCAGGCCGACCGGGTGGCCGGGCGTCGGGTAGGGGTCCTGCCCCACGACGAGCACCTTCACCTCGGCCAGCGGCCGGCCGAACGCGCGGAGGACCTGGTCACCGTGCGGCAGGTAGCCGCGCCCGGCGGCGATCTCCTCGCGCAGGAACTGGCCCATCCGGGAGATCTGGTCGTCGACCGGCGCCAGCGCCTCGGCCCAGTCGGGTGCCACGAGGCCCTTGTCCACGAGACCGGCGAGCGCGCCCATGCGCCCCACCCTAGGGGTCGCCTCGAGAGGCCGGGTGAGAACATCTGCGCCATGGACGAATCGCGAGCCGAGCGCTGGGATCGCTCGATGCAGCTGCCGCTGCTGGCGGTCTCACTGCTCTTCATGGTGGCGTACGCCTGGCCGATCCTGGATCCCGGGCTCGACAGCCAGTGGGTGCAGATCTGCTCGGTGGTCGTCTGGCTCACCTGGGGCGTGCTGGTGGTCGAGCTGCTGGTGCGCTTCGTGATGGCCGAGGATCGCTGGGTCTTCGTCAAGCGGCACCCCATCGACGTCCTCGCCGCCGTCCTGCCGGTCCTCCGCCCGCTGAGCCTGCTGCGCCTCGTGACCGTGCTCAACGTCCTGCACCGCTACGCCGGCAGCTCGCTGCGGGGACGGGTCGGGTTGTACCTCGCGGGCTCGGCGAGCGCTGATCGTCGTGATGGGTGCCCTGGCCATGCTCGACGCCGAGCGGGACGGGCGCGGGCCGATCCAGTCGTTCGGAGACGCGCTGTGGTGGGCGCTGGAGACGATCACCACGGTCGGGTACGGCGACATGTACCCCGCCACCGTGGAAGGCAGGTTCGTCGCGGTCGGGCTGATGCTCAGCGGCATCGCCGTCATCGGTGTGGTCACCGCGACGTTCGCGTCGTGGCTCCTCGAACGGGTGGAGGAGATCGAGGAGATCGAGGAGGGCATGGCCGCCTCCGCCGCTGACGTCCAGGCCCTGCGCGAGGAGGTCCAGCGGCTGCGCGAGTCGCTCGACTCACGCCACTAGGAGCGGTCCCGGACGGCTCCGGGCGGATCACGGCGCAGGACCCCCACGACCAGGCGGGCCACCGCGGCCTGCCCCGACGGCAACGGGTGCAGTGCGGCGCCGCGACGGGCGTTGCCGACGCGGCCCTGGATCCACGGGTGTCGTGAGCAGACGTCGTGGCCGAGCGAGGCGCGGTAGAAGTCGACGAACTCGACCCCGGTCTCATCGGCGGCCGCACGCATCTCGTCACGCAGCCGCAGGTTGATCGCCCGGAAGGTCGCGCGGTCCTGCGATCGCATGCGCGGGAGTCGCTCGCAGGTCCCGCGTGGCGGCAGCAGCCTCGGGTAGCTGATCAGCAGCACCCGGGCGTCGGGCGCCAGCTCCTCGACCTGCTCCAGCGTCGAGACCAGCTCGGGACGTAGCCGATCGACGATGGCGCCGAGGGTGTCGCGCTGGTCGTGGAGCCGGCAGGTCTTCCGCATCTTGCGGCACACGGTCGCGATCCGCGCGTAGAGCCCGCCGTTGTTGGCGCCGATGCTGACCGTCACCAGGTCGGTGTCGGCCGACAACGCGGCGAACTGCGGGGCCACCGCCGTCCCCGGAGGGTGAGCTGGCGGCCGGGCAGGTGGTAGGTCTGCGCACCGCTGCACGAGCGGTCCTGCAGGTCCTCGATGTGCAGCGCGCGGGCGACCAGGTTCGGGTAGTTGTTGCTCGAGCGGAAGCACCCGTTCGCCACGTCGGTGAGCGGGACGAACGGCGCCGCGGTGTAGGAGTCCCCCAGAGCGACGTAGTGGTGGTACGTCGGACGGCTCCGGTTCCTTCGAGCCGAACTCCGCCGAGCAGCACCACGAGGACCACCGTGAGCACCGCCGCGGCGAGGCGCAGCGCCTGGTGGGGCGTCTGGGGAGGGGCGAACCTCAAGGCTTGCGGGCGAGGTTCCTGGACGAGGCCGAGGCGAACCTGCGCTCGGGGTTGGATCCGATCGCCGAACGGTCAGGGGCCACGTCGGCGGCCGGCTTCGGGGTGCGCGGTGCCGGCTTCTTCTTCGCCGGAGGCCGTGGTGCGACCGGCTTCCTGGCCGTGGCCTTCCTGGAGGACTTGGTCCTCGCGGGACTCTCGTCGGGGGTGGAGTACTGCTCGATCCACTCGTCGATGGTCACCCACGTGGTCCCGCGGGCAGCGCGGCCGGTCAGCATGCCGAGGTGTCCGCCCGGGACGATCTCGAAGCGGACCTCGTGGGCGTTGGGCAGCAGCTTGACGAGTGCCTTGACCGAGTTGATCGGCGCGATGCCGTCGGTGTTGCCGGCGAAGATCAGCACCGGCACGGTGATGTTGGCGACGTCGATCTCGTGGCCCGACAGGTCGACCTTGCCGGTGAGCAGCTGGTTGTTCTTGAGCATCCGGTGGTAGAGCTGCCCGAACGACCGGCCGGGGTAGGCGATCATGTTGTCGGTGAAGCGGTCCACTGCCTCGATCTGGGCCAGCCACTCGCTGTCGTCGAGGTTCTGCAGGATCGCGATCGGCTTGGTGATCATCTTGGTGCCCGAGCTCAGCTGGAAGGCCCGTCGGACCAGCGGCTTCGGCGCGCCGCCCAGCAGCCGGTAGAGCTGGGTGACGATGCCGCCGTCGGTCAGCCTCAGGATCGGCCGCAGCGGCGCCACCATCGGGACCTGCCTGACGTCGAAGGGCGACCCCACGATCGTCAGGGACGCGATCGGCAGGTCGGGCCTGTCCGCAGCCGCGAGGGTCGCGAAGATCCCGCCGAGGCTCCACCCGATGACGTGCACGGGCCGGCCGCCCGCGTGCTCGCTGACCGACTTGATCGCCTCCGGGACGACCTCCTCGACCCAGTGCTCCATCCCGATCCGGCGGTTCTTGAAGGCGATCTCGCCGTACTCGACGAGGTAGGTGGGACGGCCCTTCTGCACGAAGTGCTCGACCAGCGAGCACCCGCGCCGCAGGTCGAAGCAGAGAGCAGGGGCGGCGAGCGGGGTGACGAGCAGGACCGGATCGCCGGTCTCGCGGGTCTTCTTCTGCGGCCGGTAGTGGTAGACCTCGCGCAGCGGGCCGTCGTCGATGAGGGTCCGCGGCATGGGGCGGAGGTCGGCCAGCCCTCCGTAGATCAGCTTGTGAGCGACGTTGCTGGCGGCGGACGCGACCTGGTCCGGCTTGGGGATCAGATCCATAAGGCGGAAATTATCAACTAACCCGGGTGGTGGCACGTCGGCCGCACCGGGGTCCGGTGCATGGACATCGCCGCGGGCTCAGAGTAGGCATGGCTCATGAAGATCACCCGGGTGGTCGGCGGGGTCGGCCTCGCGGTCGGAGCCGTCGCGGCACGCGACCTGATCCAGAAGAAGCACGCGCTGATGCGCAACTTCCCGGTCATCGCGCACGCGCGGTACTGGCTGGAGACGATCGGGCCGGAGCTGCGCCAGTACATCGTCACGAGCAACGACGAGGAGCGGCCGTTCAGCCGCGACCAGCGCTCCTGGATCTATGCCTCGTCCAAGCAGGAGAACAACTACTCCGGCTTCGGCACCGACAACGACGTCGAGCACCTGCCCGGCTACGCGATCATCAAGCACCGGACGTTCGCCGACTCGCTGCCCCACGACCACGCCGAGAAGGTCGGCCTCCCCAGCGCCAAGGTGCTCGGTGGCGCCCGCGGGCGCGCGAAGGCGTTCCGGCCGGACTCGCTGATCAACATCTCCGGGATGAGCTTCGGCTCGATGTCCGGCAACGCCATCGAGGCGCTGAACAAGGGCGCGAAGCTCGCCGGCTGCATGCACAACACCGGCGAGGGCGGCCTCTCCCCGCACCACCGCCAGGGCGGCGACATCGTCCTGCAGATCGGTACGGCGTACTTCGGCTGCCGCACCGAGGACGGCCGGTTCTCGATCGACAGGCTCAAGGAGGTCGTGGAGTCGGCCCCGGTGCGGGCCATCGAGGTCAAGCTCTCGCAGGGCGCCAAGCCCGGGCTCGGCGGTCTGTTGCCGGCCGCCAAGGTGACCAAGGAGATCAGCGAGATCCGCGGGATCCCGATGGGCAAGGACTGCGCCAGTCCCTCGCGGCACACGGCGTTCACCGACGAGGACAGCCTGCTCGACTTCGTCGAGCTGATCGCCGCCGAGACCGGCCTGCCGGTCGGCATCAAGAGCGCGGTCGGTGAGATGCAGTTCTGGTACGAGCTGACCCGGCTGATGTCCCGCGGCGACCGCGGCGTCGACTTCGTGACCGTCGACGGCGGCGAGGGCGGCACCGGCGCCTCGCCGCCGATCTTCGCCGACTCGATCGCGCTGCCCTTCCGGATGGGGTTCTCCCGGGTCTACGGCACCTTCGCCGAGGCCGGCCTGACCGACGACGTCACCTTCATCGGGTCGGGCAAGCTCGGCGTGCCCGACAACGCGGTCGTGGCGTTCGCGCTCGGGGTCGACATGGTCAACGTCGCCCGCGAGGCGATGATGTCGATCGGCTGCATCCAGTCGCAGAAGTGCCACACCGACCGCTGCCCGACCGGCGTCGCGACGCAGGACCCGTGGCTGACGCACGGGCTGGACCCCACCAACAAGTCCCAGCGGTGCGCGCAGTACGTCCGCACCTTCCGCAAGGAGCTGGTCAAGGTCTCCGAGGCGGTCGGCGTGGCACATCCCGGGCTGATCACCGCCGAGGACGTCGACATCTTCCGCGGCGACTACGAGGCGCGCTCGCTCCGCGCGGTGTACGGGTACAAGGACGGCTGGGGCTCCCTCGGCCCGCAGCTCGCCGGGGAGATCACCGAGCTGATGGCGCCCGGCGGCTCGCGACCGGAGCGACGCTCCATCGAGGAGGGCGAGGGCGAGAAGCCGCGCGGCCGCGACAGCAAGCCCACCTCCGGCATCACCTGACCCAGCACGGCAGCGTTCAGGAGCGGCGGGCCGGCCGGGTGGGCTTGCGGTGTGTCGGCCGGTCGCCGGAGAGGGCGTCGAGGAACGCCGAGGCCCAGTGGGCGACGTCGTTCTCGGCCACCGTCTTGCGCATCGCCCGCATCCGCCGGGACAGGTCCTTCGGGTCGGCCTCGTAGGCCTCGAGCATGCGCGCCTTCATCCCGTTGATGTCGTAGGGATTGACCAGGTAGGCCTGGCGAAGCTCGTCGGCGGCTCCCGCGAACTCCGAGAGCACCAGGGCGCCGTCGTCGTCGTAGCGACAGGCGACGTACTCCTTGGCCACGAGGTTCATGCCGTCGCGGAAGGGCGTGACCACCATGATGTCGGCCGCCCGGTAGAGCGCCGCCATCTCCTCGCGGGGGAACGAGGAGTGCAGGTAGGAGATCACCGGCCGCCCGATGCGCCCCAGGTCGCCGTTGATGTGCCCGACGAGTCGGTCGATGTCGTCGCGGAGGATCCGGTACTGGTCGACGCGCTCGCGTGAGGGTGTGGCCACCTGGACGAACAACGCGTCCTCGACGCTGAAGTGCTCCTCGGCGATCAGCTCGCTGAAGGCACGCAGGCGAGCGTAGATCCCCTTGGTGTAGTCGAGCCGGTCGATCCCGAGGAACAGCCGCTTGGGGTTGCCCAGGTCGCGCCGGATCTCCTCCGCGCGGGCCGCCACCCCCTCCGAGCGGGCGAGCTTCTCGAAGCCCTCGGTGTCGATGGAGATCGGGAAGGCCTGGGCCTGGACGACGCGACCGTCGGGGAGGTACACCGCGTCGCGATGCGTCTTGTGGCCCACCCGCTGGCGGACCAGGCGGACGAAGTTCTGGGCGGCACCGGCGAGCTGGAACCCGACCAGGTCGGCCCCGAGCAGGCCCTCGAGCACCTGGCGTCGCCACGGCAGCTGGGAGAACAGCTCGGCGGGCGGGAACGGGATGTGCAGGTAGAAGCCGATGCGCAGGTCGGGACGCAGCTCGCGCAGCATCGCGGGGACGAGCTGGAGCTGGTAGTCCTGCACCCAGACGATCGCCTCCTCCGAGGCGAACTTCGCGGCGGCGTCGGCGAAGCGCTGGTTGACCGTGACGTAGGACTCCCACCACTCGCGGTGGAACGACGGCTTGGCGACCAGGTCGTGGTAGAGCGGCCACAGGGTGGCGTTGGAGAAGCCCTCGTAGAACTCGGTGTACTCCTGCTCCGACATGGTGAGCGGGACCAGGGTGAGGCCCTCGTCGTCGAAGGGCGCGAGGTCCTCTCCCCGGTGTCCCCGGGCCAGCCGATCCAGGCGCCGTCGTTCTCGCGCATGACCGGTTCGAGGGCGGAGACCAGGCCGCCCGGCGAGCGACGCCAGGAGGTCTCCCCGTTGTCGTCGACGACCCGGTCGACGGGCAGGCGGTTGGCGACGACGACGAGGTCGGAGGTGCTGCGTTTCCGAGAGCTTCGACTCACGCAGGCGACCCTACCCGCGGTAGGTGACGCCGATCCGGGCGCGGAGGTCCGGTCCCGGTGGCGCCCACGCCACGCCGCGGAGCAAATGACACCGTTGTATTTCCTTCGCCTATGATGAGTCAGACCCACCGCCCTTCCCGGTCCGAGGAGTCACCACGATGGTCGCCAGCCATGCGCTCAACAACTCCCACCCCGAGGGTTCCGGCGACCTCTCGGCCCGGGACGCGGCCATGCTCGACTTCGAGCGCCAGTGGTGGAAGTACGCCGGGGCCAAGGAGCAGGCCGTCCGCGAGAAGTTCGACATGTCCGCGACGCGCTACTACCAGGTCCTCAACGCGCTGATCGACCGTCCGGAGGCGCTCGCGCACGACCCGCTGCTCGTGCGACGCCTGCGTCGCCTGCGCGCCACCCGTCAGCGGCAGCGCTCCGCGCGTCGTCTCGGCTTCGACCTCTCGGAGTGAGGACCGTGAGCACTGCGAACCGTCGCGTCCGCGACGAGCAGGGAGTCGTCCTGCCGACCCGGCTGCTCGCGCTGTGCATCTCGGCCGTCGCGATGGCTGCGCTGGTCCTGATCGCCAACGACCCCGACCAGGCGCCGGTCGAGGCGACCCCCGCGGTCACGAAGCCCACGGCCAGCCCGAGTGACGAGGCCAGCACCACGACGCCGAGCGCGACGCCGAAGCCGAAACCGAAGGCGCAGCCGGTCAAGCGTGGGGAGACCTACGTCGTGGTCTACAACAACACCCGCGTCAAGGGCCTGGCCGGCGGCGTCGCCGAGAGGGCCAAGGGAGCGGGCTGGAACGTCGTGGGTTCGGACAACTGGTACGGCACCGTCGACGGCACCGCGGTCTACTACCCGCCGCGGCTCAAGCGCGCCGCCGAGGAGCTCGGCTTCGACCTGGGCATCAAGCGGATCAAGCCGTCCCAGGAGCCGATGCAGTTCGACCGGCTCACCGTGATCCTCACCGACGACTACCAGGGCTAGGGCGGCCGCCGACCTGCTTCGACAAGGATCTCGTCGGGCTGGGAAAGTGAGTCCATGAAGTTCCGCACGAGCACGGGCGAGCAGGCGTACGCCGCCCTGGTGCGCGCTGCCGACGACCTCATCGTCGGGCTCGACTTCGACGGCACGCTCGCCCCGATCGTCGAGGACCCGGAGAAGGCCCACATCCATCCCGACGCCAGCGACGTGCTCGTCGACCTCGCCGAGCACGTGCGCGCGGTGGCCGTCATCACCGGCCGCCCGGCCCGCCAGGTGCTCGACCTCGGCGGCCTCGAGGAGGTCGGCAACGCTGTCGGCGAGCACGGGCGCGAGCTCTTCGTCCTGGGCCAGTACGGCAACGAGCGCTGGACGTCGACCAACCGTCGGGTGATCTCGCCGACGCCGCCGCGGGGCCTCGCGTCGTTCACCGCCAACGTGCCGCGGCTGCTCCGCCGGGCCGGCACCGAGGACGCCTGGGTCGAGGAGAAGGGGCTGGCCCTCGCCGTTCACACGCGGCGTCTCGACGACCCGCAGGCGGCGTACGAACGCCTGTTGCCGCTGCTCACCGAGGCGGCGAAGGAGCACGACCTCGACGTCGAGCCCGGTCGGCACGTGGTCGAGATCCGGGCCCACGGCATGGACAAGGGCGCGGCGGTGCACCGCCTGGTCGACGAGCTCGGGGCCAAGGCGATCGCGTTCCTCGGCGACGACCTCGGGGACCTCGAGGCGTTCAACGCGGTCGACGAGCTGCGGGCGCGCGGGTTCCACGGGCTGCTGGTCGCCTCCCACTCCGAGGAGGAGAACGCCCTCGCCGAGCGGGCCGACCTCGTGGTCGACGGCCCCGAAGGGGTGCTCGACCTGCTGCGGGAGATGACCGATCAGATCCGCTCCGCCCGCGCCTGAGGGCCTGCCAGCAACCGAGACACAGCCATCTCGGATGGCGGGATGGATGTGCACATTCTGAGACGCCTACCTAGGCTGAGCACAGCTCATCGAGAGGGGCAGAGGGAAACGGCCCGCTGAAGCCCCGGCAACCGCCACACGAGCCTCCGACCAGTCGGAACGGTGCGGTGCGGTGCCAAATCCGTCCCGGTCCGAGAGTCGGTCCCGGGGAAGATGAGAAGGAGGCCTCCTTGAGCATCGCCACTGACCAGGCCCAGACGACCGACACGGGTCTCCGCGAGGGCGCGTTCGGCAACGCCACCGGGCTCGCCTGCCGGGAGTGCGGCCACCGGATCGCGCTCGGCCCGCACTACGCGTGTCCGGAGTGCTTCGGACCCCTCGAGATCGCCTACGACTTCCCGGCGCTGACCCGCGAGGAGATCGAGGCAGGTCCCCGCAACATCTGGCGCTACAAGGCGCTGCTCCCGGTGCCCGACGACATCGAGCAGAGCCCGAACATGGAGCCCGGCTTCACCCGCCTGCTCAAGGCCCACAACCTCGGCCGCGAGCTCGGCATCGAGAACCTCTGGGTCAAGGACGACTCCACCAACCCGACCAACTCCTTCAAGGACCGCGTCGTGGCGTGCGCGCTGAGCGCGGCGCGCGAGTTCCACAGCAAGGTGTTCGCCTGCCCGTCGACCGGCAACCTCGCCAACGCCGTGGCCGCCGCCGGCGCCCGCGCCGGCATCAAGACCGTCGTGTTCATCCCTTCGAACCTCGAGCAGCCCAAGCAGGTCAACTCGGCGGTCTTCACCGACTCGCTGGTCGCCGTGAACGGCAACTACGACGACGTGAACCGACTCGCCTCCGAGATCGCCGGCGAGGAGGACGGCTGGGCGTTCGTCAACGTCAACGTGCGGCCCTACTACGCGGAGGGTTCCAAGACCCTGGGCTACGAGATCGCCGAGCAGCTCGGCTGGCGGCTGCCGGACCAGATCGTCATCCCGGTGGCCTCCGGCTCCCAGCTGACCAAGGTGCACAAGGCCTTCCAGGAGCTGATCAAGCTCGGCCTCGTCGAGGACAAGCCCTACCGGGTGTTCGGCGCCCAGGCCACGGGCTGCTCCCCGGTCTCGGTGGCCTACAAGGCCGGCATCGACGCGATCCGCCCGGTCAAGCCGGACACGATCGCCAAGAGCCTCGCGATCGGCAACCCGGCCGACGGCATCTACGTGCTCGACATCTGCCGTGAGACCGGCGGAGCGGTCGAGGACATCACCGACGACGAGGTGCGCGACGCGATCGTGCTGCTCGCCCGAACGGAGGGGATCTTCACCGAGACCGCGGGCGGCACCACCGTCGGCGTGCTCAAGAAGCTCGTCGAGACCGGTCAGCTCGACACCTCACTCGAGACCGTCGTGATCAACACCGGCCACGGCCTGAAGACCCTCGACGCGGTCTCCGGCACGGTCGGACCCGCCGCCACCATCGACCCGTCGTACGCCGCCTTCACCAGCAGCGGCATCGTCTGAACCCCGAACTCACGCGAGGAGAGAGCACAGCCATGAGCGTCAGCGTCCGGATCCCCACCATCCTGCGGACCTACACCGACGGGGCCTCCGAGGTCACCGCGGAGGGAACCACGCTGAGTGAGGTGCTCGACGACCTCGAGTCGAACCACAGCGGGATCAGGGCGCGGGTGCTCGACGACGCGGGCGAGATCCGGCGCTTCGTGAACGTGTACGTCGGCAACGACGACGTGCGCTTCCTCGAGGGGCTCGGCAGCGCCACCCCCGAGGGCACCCAGATCAGCATCATCCCGGCGGTCGCCGGAGGCTGACGCGGCCTCATCCCGCCCGGTCGGCCAGCCACGGGTCGACCACGGCGTGGAAGGCGTCGCCCCGGTCGCGCCGTACGCAGTGGGCCGCACCCGTGACCACCCGGACGTCGACGTGCGGGTTCAGGTCGGCCACCTCGGCGACCAGCGCGTCGTCGACGATGACCTCGTGATCGCCGGTGACGACGAGGGTCGGCACCCTGATGGCGGCGACGATCTCGCGCCACGGCGTGCCGAGGATGCCCAGCCCGCTGCGCAGGAAGGTGCCGTCGACATCGGCCTTCGCCCGCGCCCACGGCGCCAGCTCGCTCTCGGGCCACCCCGGGTGCTCGGCCCGGCACTGCGCGATCGCGGCCGCCGGGTCCGCCGCCGCGAGCTCGGCGTCCTGCACCCGCTGGCGGACCACCTCGTCCTCGTCTCCCCAGGGCGACTCGTCGAGCCAGGCCGGATCCTCCAGCACGACCGCGCGAACCAGGTCGGGCCGCCTCGCCGCCAGCGCTGCGGCCAGCCCGCCGCCCATCGAGTGGCCCATCACCAGGGCGGGACCGACGTCGGCGAGCAACGTCTCCAACGGCGCGTACATGTGCTCGATCGGGTCGTCGGACGCGAGCTGTTCGGGGGTGAAGCGTTCGGAGTCACCGTGGCCGAGGGCGTCCGGCGCGAGGATGCGGTACGACGACTCCGAGCCGCTCGACCAGGTCGGCCCAGCAGGGACCCGAGTCGGTGATCCCGTGCAGGACCATCAGCACCGGCCGGTCGGAAGCGCCGTACTCGTGGACGGCAAGCGGGCCATGGCGGAGGAGCACCCGACGATCCTGCCATCGAGCCGGGGACGAGTCCTCTCCTAGGCGCGTAACGTGACCCCTGGGAGAGGGGAGCACTCAGTGTCCTCGAGAAGGAACCGAGTGGGTTGGCTCGTCGCCCTCGCCCTCGTCACACCGCTCATGGTCTGGGCTGCGCCACCTGCTTCCGCTGGTGCCGTCAGCGTCCAGCTTGGTGCCCCCCTCGGTCGCGACATCTGGCCGGGCCAGAAGGCCTCGAATCTCGAGGTCTACACCGGCGGGTCACCCAGAACGCCATCGCCACCTTCAAGAACCTGGCCGGGACGGTGGTCCGCACGATGTCGGTGCCGCCGGAGTGCTGGGCCCCATGCTTCGACGAGGGCTACTACTCCGGCTACGAGGTCGAGTGGGACGGCACGAACAACGGTGGTGCCACCCTGCCCGCCGGGCGCTACACCGGCAGCATCGTGCTGACCGACGCCGACGGCCAGCAGACCGC
>CAVRQA010000019.1:132500-134426 GCA_963723255.1 uncultured Actinomycetota bacterium | reverse complement strand
AGCCTTTCTCAAGTTTCCTGCGCGCGCGGCGGATAGGGACCGAACTGTCTCACGACGTTCTAAACCCAGCTCGCGTGCCGCTTTAATGGGCGAACAGCCCAACCCTTGGGACCTACTCCAGCCCCAGGATGCGACGAGCCGACATCGAGGTGCCAAACCATCCCGTCGATATGGACTCTTGGGGAAGATCAGCCTGTTATCCCCGGGGTACCTTTTATCCGTTGAGCGACGCCGCTTCCACATGCCAGCGCCGGATCACTAGTTCCGACTTTCGTCCCTGCTCGAGGTGTCACTCTCACAGTCAAGCTCCCTTGTGCACTTACACTCAAAACCTGATTGCCAACCAGGCTGAGGGAACCTTTGAGCGCCTCCGTTACATTTTAGGAGGCAACCGCCCCAGTTAAACTACCCACCAGGCACTGTCCCTGATCCGGATAACGGACCTAGGTTAGATATCTAATACGACCAGAGTGGTATTTCAACGTTGACTCCACCTGAACTGGCGTCCAGGTTTCACAGTCTCCCACCTATCCTACACAAGTCGAACCAAACACCAATACCAAGTTGTAGTAAAGGTCCCGGGGTCTTTCCGTCCTGCCGCGCGTAACGAGCATCTTTACTCGTAGTGCAATTTCGCCGAGTCCATGGTTGAGACAGCGCCCAAGTCGTTACTCCATTCGTGCAGGTCGGAACTTACCCGACAAGGAATTTCGCTACCTTAGGATGGTTATAGTTACCACCGCCGTTTACTGGGGCTTAAGTTCTGCGCTTCGCTCCGAAGAACTAACACGTCCCCTTAACCTTCCAGCACCGGGCAGGAGTCAGTCCGTATACATCGTCTTACAACTTCGCACGGACCTGTGTTTTTAGTAAACAGTCGCTTGGGCCTGGTCTCTGCGGCCATCATTGCTTCTTGCAGCAAGTGCAATAACAAATCCGGCCCCCCTTCTCCCGAAGTTACGGGGGCATTTTGCCGAGTTCCTTAACCATGGTTCACTCGATCGCCTTGGTATTCTCTACCTGATCACCTGAGTCGGTTTGGGGTACGGGCGGCGCACAGCTCGCTAGAGGTTTTTCTCGACAGCATAGGATCATCCACTTCGTCCATTCGGACTCCCCATCAGGTCTCAGGCATGTGCAACGCGGATTTGCCTACGTTGCGCCCTACACCCTTAGCCGTGGTCAACCATCGCCACGGTTGGACTGCCTTCCTGCGTCACCCCATCGCTTGACTACTACCGGTTCGGGTCGTGCGCTCCGCCTCCATCGTCCCGAAGGATCCCGGAGGTTTTGGGCACTTAGCATCACCGGGTTCGTCAGGGTCGCTGTTTTGCCGGTACGGGAATATCAACCCGTTGTCCATCGACTACGCCTGTCGGCCTCGCCTTAGGTCCCGACTTACCCAGGGCAGATTAGCTTGACCCTGGAACCCTTGATCATTCGGCGGAAGAGTTTCTCACTCTTCTTTCGCTACTCATGCCTGCATTCTCACTCGTGTGGCATCCACGGCTGGTTCACACCGCCGCTTCGCTCGCCACACGACGCTCCCCTACCCATCCATGCACCTGGACCACAAAGGGCCTGGTTAGACGCATGAATGCCATAGCTTCGGCGGATAACTTGAGCCCCGCTACATTGTCGGCGCGAAATCACTTGACCAGTGAGCTATTACGCACTCTTTCAAGGGTGGCTGCTTCTAAGCCAACCTCCTGGTTGTCTCTGCGACTTCACATCCTTTTCCACTTAGTTATCGCTTGGGGGCCTTAGCTGATGGTCTGGGCTGTTTCCCTTTCGACTACGGAGCTTATCCCCCGCAGTCTCACTGCCGCGCTCTCACTTACTGGCATTCGGAGTTTGGTTGATTTCGGTAAGCTTGTGGGCCCCCTAGACCATCCAGTGCTCTACCTCCAGTAAGAAACACGCGAC
>CAVRQA010000019.1:0-127500 GCA_963723255.1 uncultured Actinomycetota bacterium | reverse complement strand
CAGGTCGAGACCGTTGTCGGCCCGATGGATGCCCAGGGTCTTGCACAGCCGCCCGGGACCACGCGCGAGGTCGCGATCGATCGAACCGGGTCGGCGTACGCGCGCGATCTCGATGCCGTCGACGACCTCCCCCGCGCGGAGGAGCACGGCGCTGGCCTCGCCGTCAGGCCCGCACGAGACGTTGCAGCAGTGGTGCATCCGTAGGTGGTTATGGCACGCTGCGTCGTAGCGGCTCACGGTCGGTCACGCGGGGGCTTCGCGGCGACGTAGCGGTCCGGTGGGTCGCGGTGCCCAGAAGCGCCACGGGTGGTCGGCCGCTTGCAGGCCGACGCGTGGGCCAGGCGCGCGCCCGGCGGGACGAGCACGTCGCGCAGGTCGAGGCCGTTGTCGTCGCGGTCGATGCCCAGCGTCTTGCACAGCCGGCCGGGGCCACGCGCCAGGTCGCGATCGGTCGAGCCCGGTCGGCGGACGCGGGCGATCTCGATGCCGTCGACCACCTCCCCGGCCCGGAGGAGCACGGCGCTGGCCTCGCCGTCGGGCCCGCACGAGACGTTGCAGCAGTGGTGCATCCCGTAGGTGAAGTAGACGTACAGGTGACCGGGTGGACCGAACATCACCGCGTTCCGCTCGGTCCGGCCGTTGTGCGCGTGCGAGCCCGGGTCGTTGGGTCCGTCGTACGCCTCGACCTCGGTGAGCCGGACCGTGACGCCGCCGTGGGTGAACGTCGCGCCGAGCAGCCGCGGCGCCACCTCGACGACCGGCCCCGCCAGGAGCTCGGTCAGGTCAGCCATGCGCGGTGGTCCCTGATGGCGTCGCGGAGCTCGGCGAGCTGCTCGGCCACGCGGTCGGGGGCGGTGCCGCCGCGACCGTTGCGAGAGGCCACCGAGCCCTCGACGGAGAGGACCCCGCGGACCTCGGGAGTCAGGCGCGGGTCGATCTCGGCGAACTGCTCGTCGGTGAGCTCGTCGAGGTCGACGTCGAGCTCCTCGCAGCGGCGTACGCACGCACCGGCGAGCTCGTGGGCCGCGCGGAACGGAACGCCCTCACGCACCAGCCACTCGGCGATGTCGGTGGCGAGCGAGAAGCCCTGGGGCGCCAGCTCGGCCATCCGGTCGGTGTCGAAGGTGAGCGTCGCGACCTGGCCGGTGAACGCGGGCAGGAGCACCTCGAGGGTGTCGACGGCGTCGAAGACCGGCTCCTTGTCCTCCTGGAGGTCCCGGTTGTAGGCGAGCGGCAACGCCTTGAGCGTGGCCAGCAGGCCGGCGAGGTCCCCGATCAGGCGGCCGGCCTTGCCGCGGGCGAGCTCGGCGATGTCGGGGTTCTTCTTCTGCGGCATGATGCTCGAGCCCGTGGAGAACGCGTCGTCGAGGGTGACGAACCCGAACTCGCGCGTCGCCCAGAGGATGACCTCCTCGGCCTGCCGGCTGACGTCGACACCGATCATCGCGGCCACGAAGGCGAACTCGGCGACGAAGTCGCGCGACGCGGTGCCGTCGATCGAGTTCGCGGTGCTGCCGGTGAAGCCGAGGTCGCGGGCGACGGCCTCCGGGTCGAGGCCGAGGCTGGAGCCGGCCAGCGCACCGGATCCGTACGGCGAGTCGTCCGCAGTCCTGGCGTCCCAGTCGCGGAGCCGGGACACGTCCCTGACCAGGGGCCAGGCGTGGGCCATCAGGTGGTGGCTGAGCAGCACCGGCTGGGCGTGCTGGAGGTGCGTGCGTCCCGGCATGATCGCGCCGTGGTGGCGCTCGGCCTGGTCGGCGATCGCGTCCGCGAGGTCGAGCACGAGCCGCGCGATGACCCGGGCGTGGTCGCGCAGGAACACCTTGAACAACGTGGCGATCTGGTCGTTGCGGCTGCGACCGGCGCGCAGCTTGCCGCCGAGGTCGGGGCCGACCAGCTCGACCAGGGCGCCCTCGAGCGCGCCGTGGACGTCCTCGTCGGACTCCTGCGGCCGCAGCTCACCCGTGGCTCGACCCGCCGGTCGAGCTCGTCGAGGCCCTCCAGCAGGCCCCGGAGCTCCTCGTCGGTGAGCAGCCCGGCGGCGTGCAGGACGCGAGCATGCGCCCGCGACCCGTCGAGGTCGTAGCCCGCCAGCCGCCAGTCGAAGTGCGTGCTGCGCGAGAGCGCCTCGAGCTCGGGGCTCGGTCCGCCGGCGAACCGGCCGCCCCAGAGCTTGCCCGTGTTCGTTCCCGGGTCTGGTGTTCACGCGACTCGCTCTCGGGACGTCATACGAACTGGTCGCCCGGACGACCACAACGTATGACGTCCGGGGTCGTGGGGGTGCTCAGTCGGTGCCGATCTCCATGGCCACGTCGTCGAGCACGCGGTCGCTCTCGTCGCCCTCGGCGGCGGGGTTGCTGGCGATCCGGTCGGCGCCGCCGGCCTCGAGCTCGCCGTACAGCGTCCCGTTCTCGACGAGGACCTGGCCCTGGTCGAGCGGCTGCGCGGCGTACAGCTCGAGCTTGGCGCGCGAGTCGGCGATGTCGAGGTTGCGCATGGTCAGCTGGCCGATCCGGTCGGTCGGGCCGAAGGCGGCGTGCTCGGTGCGCTCCATCGACAGCTTGTCGGGGTGGTAGGAGAAGTTCTGCCCCTCGGTGCGCAGGATCGTGTAGTCCTCGCCGCGCCGCAGCCGCAGCGTCACCTCGCCGGTCACCAGGGAGGCGATCCAGCGCTGGATCGACTCGCGCAGCATCAGCGCCTGCGGGTCGAGCCAGCGGCCCTCGTAGAGCATCCGGCCGAGCCGGCGACCCTCGCCGTGGTAGTTCGCGATGGTGTCCTCGTTGTGGACGGCGTTGAGCAGCCGCTCGTAGGCGATCCAGAGCAGCGCCATGCCGGGGGCCTCGTAGATGCCGCGCGACTTGGCCTCGATGATGCGGTTCTCGATCTGGTCGGACATGCCGATGCCGTGTCGGCCGCCGATCTCGTTGACCGCGTGGACCAGCTCGACGGGGTCGTCGTAGTGCTTGCCGTTGACCGCGACCGGGCGGCCGTCCTCGAAGCGGACGGTGACGTCCTCGGGCTCGATGTAGACGTCGGGGTCCCAGAACTTCACGCCCATGATCGGCTCCACCGTCTCCAGCGAGACGTCGAGGTGCTCGAGCGTCTTGGCCTCGTGGGTGGCGCCCCAGATGTTGGCGTCGGTGGAGTACGCCTTCTCCTTGCTGTCGCGGTAGGGCAGGTCGTGCTCGGTGAGCCACTGGCTCATCTCTGCGCGGCCGCCGAGCTCGGTCACGAAGTCCGCGTCGAGCCACGGCTTGTAGATGCGCAGGTCGGGGTTGGCGAGCAGCCCGTAGCGGTAGAACCGCTCGATGTCGTTGCCCTTGAAGGTGGACCCGTCGCCCCAGATGTCCACGCCGTCCTCGTGCATGGCGCGGACCAGCATGGTGCCGGTCACGGCGCGGCCGAGCGGGGTGGTGTTGAAGTAGGCGCGGCCGCCGGAGCGGATGTGGAACGCACCGCAGGCCATCGCGGCCAGGCCCTCCTCGACGAGCTGCGTGCGGCAGTCGACGGCGCGGGCGATCTCGGCGCCGTACAGCAGGGCACGGTCGGGGACGCCGTCGATGTCGGGCTCGTCGTACTGGCCGATGTCGGCGGTGTAGGTGCAGGGGATGGCGCCCTTGTCGCGCATCCAGGCCACGGCCACCGAGGTGTCGAGGCCGCCGGAGAAGGCGATGCCGACCCGTTCGCCGGTGGGCAGTGCGGTGAGGACCTTGCTCACGTTGGGTTCCTTACGTCGTCGTGGGGTGGGCGAGCTAGGGGCCGGGCTGGCCGAGGACTCGGCCGGCCAGGCCCATCAGTCGTCGTACGACGCCCTCGCCGCCGGCGGGATCACGGGAGATCACCAGCACGCTGTCGTCGCCGGCGACCGTGCCCAGCACTTCGGCGAGCTCGGCCTTGTCGAGCGCCGAGGCGAGGAAGTTCGCCGCGCCCGGCGGGGTGCGGAGCACGACCAGGTTGGCGCTCGCCTCTGCGGACACGAGCAGCTCCTCGCACAGCCGGGCGAGCCGGCTCTCACTGGCCGCGGTCTCGCGCGGGGCGACGGCGGACCGGTCCCCGCCCTCGGCGGGCACGGCGTACACCAGTGCGCCGGAGGCGGAGCGGACCTTGACGGCGTCGAGCTCGACGAGGTCGCGGCTCAGCGTGGCCTGGGTGACCACGACGCCGTTGCGGGCGAGCAGCTCGCCGAGCTCGCTCTGCGACCGGACCTCGCTGGTGTTCAGCAGGTCGATCTCGAGCTGCTGGCGCGCGCTCTTGGTGGGCGGGATGTGGGCGTGCCCGGAGATGTTCGCGTCATGAGAGACCGCCCGAGAGGAGCCAGACGATGACGGCCTTCTGCACGTGCCGGCGGTTCTCGGCCTCGTCCCACACCACGCTGCGCGGGCCCTCGAGCACCTCGGCGGTGATCTCCTTGCCGCGGTAGGCGGGCAGGCAGTGCAGCACGATCGCATCGTCCGCCGCATGCGCGATCAGCGAGTCGTTCAGCTGCCACGGCGCGAACACCTCTGCACGCGCCTCGGCCTCGGCCTCGCGGCCCATCGAGACCCAGGTGTCGGTGGCCAGCACGTCCGCGGTCAGCGCGGCCTCGACGGGGTCGGCGACGAAGACCGCGGAGCCGCCGGTGGTCTCGGCGATCTCGCCTGCCCTGGCCGAGGATGACGGGGTCGGGTGCGTAGGCGTCCGGAGCGCTGACCCGCACGTGCATCCCCGCGGTCGCCCCGGCGAGCAGCAGGCTGTGCCCCATGTTGCAGTCGGCGTCGCCGACGAAGGTGAGCGTCTGCCCGGCCAGGGTGCCCCGGTGCTCGCGCACCGTCAGCAGGTCGGCCAGCGCCTGGCACGGGTGGAACTGGTCGGAGAGCGCGTTCACCACGGGTACGCCGGCGTGCGCGGCCATCTCCTCGAGCCAGGCCTGCTCGTGGGTGCGCCAGACGATCAGGGACGCCTGCCGACCGAGCACGCGTGCGGTGTCGGCGACCGACTCGCGCACCCCGATCTGGGCGAGCGCCCCGTCGATGATCATCGGGAAGCCGCCGAGCTCGGCGATGCCCGACGCGAAGGACGCCTGGGTCCGCAGGGTGGGCTTGTCGAAGAGCACCGCAACCGTGCGGGGGCCGGCGAGCGGCCGCTCGTCGTACGGACTCGCCTTGAGCTTCAGGGCCAGCTCGAGGACCTCGGCCTGCTGCTGGGGAGACAGGTCGTCGTCGCGCAGGAAGTGCGCCACGGGTGGCGTGGTCATGGCTGCGCCTGACGTCTCTCGTACGCCGTGTCGAGGATCGCCGGGCCACGCGTCGAGGAGTGAGTCGGCCTGCTCGGCGGTGAGGACGAGCGGCGGCGCCAGCCGGACGCGCTCCGGTGTCGGGTTGTTCAGGATGAACCCCGCCTCGAGGGCAGCGGCGAACACCTCGGCCGAGGCCGCCTCGGTGAGGTCGAGGCCGATCAGCAGGCCCGCTCCGCGCACCTCGGTGACGCGGTCGTCGGCCGCCAGCCCCTCGCGGAGCCGCTGGCCGATCTCGGTGACGTGCTCGAGCAGCCCGTCCTTCTCGATGGTGTCGAGCACTGCCAGGGCCGCGGCGGCCGCGACCGGGTTGCCGCCGAACGTGGTGCCGTGGTTGCCGGGCTGGAGGAGGTCGGCCGCCTCGCCCGTGGCCAGGCAGGCTCCGATCGGGAAGCCACCCGCCAGGCCCTTGGCGACCGTGACGATGTCGGCGGGGCCGTCGATCGGGTCCGCGACGGCGGGGTTCTGGTGGGCGTACCACGCGCCGGTGCGCCCGATCCCGGTCTGGATCTCGTCGAGCCACAGCAGCGCGCCGTGCTCGCGGGTGATCTCGCGTGCCCGGGCCAGGTAGTCCAGCGGAGGCGCGACCACGCCGGCCTCGCCCTGCAGGGGCTCGAGGATCACCGCCGCGGTCTCGTCGGTGACGGCCGCCGCGAGTGCGTCGGCGTCGCCGTACGGCACGAACGTGACGCGGCCGGGCAGCGGCTCGAACGGCTCGCGGTAGGCCTCCTTGGCGGTCAGCGCCAGCGAACCCATGGTGCGGCCGTGGAAGGCGCCCTCGGTCGCCACCAGGTGGGTGCGGCCCGTGCGCCGGGTCAGCTTGAGGGCGGCCTCGTTGGCCTCGGCGCCGGAGTTGGCGAAGAAGACCTTGCCCTGCCGCGCCCAGGAGCTCCAGCAGCCGCTCGGCCAGGGTCACCTGGGGCTCGGTCGCGAAGAAGTTCGAGACGTGGCCCAGCGTCTGGAGCTGGTCGGTGACCGCACCGACGAGCGCCGGGTGGGCGTGGCCGAGGGAGTTGACGGCGATGCCGCCGAGCAGGTCGAGGTACTTCTTGCCCGCGTCGTCCCAGACGTAGGCACCCCTCACCACGGGTGAGCACCAGCTTCGGCGGACCGAACGTGTTCATCAGCGACTCGGCGTAGCGAGCCTTGAGGTCGGTCATGGCTACTCCTTCAGCTCGCCGGTCGCGTAGGCCTTGCGCAGCCGCGTCGCGACGCCGGGGAGGACCTGGGTGCCGACGCCCTCGGCGGTGAACAGCTCGAGCAGCACCGCGTGCGGCTCCCGACCGTCCACCACCGTGGCCCGGGGCACTCCCCCGGTGACGGCGTCGTAGCAGGCCTGCATCTTCGGGACCATCCCGCTGTCGAGGCTGGGCATCAGCTCGGCGAGCCGCTCGGGACTGATCTCCTGGATCACGTCGTCGCTGTCCGGCCAGTCGCGGTAGAGGCCCTCGACGTCGGTGAGCACCATCAGCTTCTCCGCACCGAGCGCGATGGCCAGCGCCGAGGCCGCGGTGTCGGCGTTGACGTTGTGCACCAGCCCCTCCTTGTCGGGGGCCACGCTCGAGATCACCGGGATCCGGCCGGACTCCACGAGGTCCTCGACGGCCTCGGGCCGCACGTGGGCGACCTCGCCGACCAGGCCGAGGTCGATCTCCTCGCCGTCGACCACGGTGTTGGTGGCCTTCGCGGTGAACAGTCCGGCGTCCTCCCCGGAGAGCCCGACGGCGATGTGGCCGTGCTGGTTGATCAGCCCGACCAGCTCACGCTGCACCTGCCCGACGAGGACCATGCGTACGACGTCCATGGCCTCCGGCGTGGTCACCCGGAGCCCGCCCTTGAACTCCGACTCGATGCCGAGCTTCTCGAGCATCTTCGAGATCTGCGGACCGCCGCCGTGCACGACGACGGGCTTGAAGCCGGCGAAGCGGAGGAACGCGATGTCCTCGGCGAAGGCCTTCTTCAGCTCGTCGTCGATCATGGCGTTGCCGCCGTACTTCACCACGACGACCTTGCCGTGGTACTTCATCAGCCACGGCAGGGCGCCGGCCAGGGTCTCGGCGGGATGGATCGAGTAGGGCTTCTCGCTCATGATGAGTACGCGCTGTTCTCGTGGACGTAGGCATGGGTCAGGTCGTTGGTCCAGACGGTGGCCCGCTCGGAACCGGCCTTGAGGTCGATGGTCACGCTCACCTCGCGGTCGCTGAGGTCGACCTTGGCCGGGTCCTCGGCGGGGGTGGAGTTCCGGCACACCCACACGCCGTTCATGGCGACGTCGAGGTCGGCCGGGTCGAAGGCGGCCTTCGTCGTACCGATGCTGGCCAGGACCCGCCCCCAGTTCGGGTCCTTGCCGAACACCGCTGCCTTGAACAGGTTGCTGCGCGCGACGCTGCGTCCGACCTCGACCGCCTCGGCCTCCGTCGCGGCGTGCAGGACGGTGATCGCGATCTCGTGGTCGGCGCCCTCGGCGTCCTTGAGCAGCTGCATGGTGAGGTCGGTGCAGGCCTGGGTCAGCGACTCGGCGAAGTCGGCGAGGCTCGGGGTCACGCCGCTCGCGCCACTGGCCATCACGGTGACGGTGTCGTTGGTGGACATGCAGCCATCGGAGTCCAGCCGGTCGAAGCTCGCGCCGGTCGCGGCGCGCAGGGCGATGTCGAGGTCGGCGGCCGGGACCACGGCGTCGGTGGTGAGCACGACGAGCATGGTCGCGAGCTGAGGGGCGAGCATCCCCGCACCCTTGGCCATGCCCCCGATCGACCAGCCGTTGCCCTCCACGACGACCTGCTTGCTCACCGAGTCGGTGGTCATGATCGCCTCGGCCGCGTCGGGTCCGGCGTCGTCGCTGAGGGCGGCGATGCAGTCGTCGACGCCCTGGAGCAGGTTCTCGCGCGGGTTGGCCAGGCCGATGAGCCCCGTCGAGCAGACGACGACGTCGATCGAGCCGATGCCCAGCCCGTCGGCGACCTGCTCGGCCACCGCGTGCGTGGTCTGGAACCCGTCGGCTCCCGTGTAGCAGTTGGCGCCGCCGGAGTTGAGCACGACCGCGCGGACGGTGCCGTCCTTGACGGCCTCCTCGCTCCACAGGATCGGGTTGGCCTTGCAGCGGTTGGCGGTGAACACCGACGCGGAGTCGTGGGTGGGGCCGTTGTTGACGACCAGGGCCACGTCTTTGGCGCCGGTCGACTTGAGGCCGGCGGGGACGCCGGCGGCGGTGAAGCCGGCGGGATGGGTGACGCTCACTGCGTTGCTTCTGCTCCTCGGGGTCGACGGGGAGGGCGGGGGCGACGTCGTGCCCTCGTCGTCGCCACTCCTCGGCCGCCCGCTCGGCGTCGTCGAGGGGCACGAGGATCCAGTCGGTGTCGAAGGTCGCGATCGTGAACACGCTGATCTCCGCGTCGGCCAGCGGCTGCGAGCAGCGTGGCGAGGATCCCGGTCAGCGAGAAGTCGAGCGGACCCTGGACGGCGAACGCGGTGAACGGGCCGGCCTGCTGGGCCTTCCTGGGCACGCTGCGCGCGGCGCACACGATGCTGGTCTCGCGGGCCGTCGCGGTGATCGAGAACAGCGACGAGGACTCGGCCCACCCGGGCACCTCGGCACCGGGACCGAGCCGCACGACGGCGAGCTTCTCCGGGAACTGCTCGAGGGTCAGGGTCTCGGTCGCGGCGCTCATCACGGGGCCAGGCCCACGGTGGAGAGGCCGGTCTGCTCGGGCAGGCCGAGGGCCAGGTTCATGCACTGGACCGCTGCTCCCCCGGTGCCCTTCGCCAGGTTGTCCACGGCGCCCACGGCCACCATCCGACCGGCTGACTCGTCGAGCGCGACCTGCAGGTGCACGCTGTTGGAGCCGGTGACGGCCTTCGTGACCGGCCACTGGCCCTCGGGGAGCAGGAAGACGAACGGCTCGTCGGCGTACGTCTTCTCGTAGGCCGCGCGCAGGTCGTCGGCGGTGACTCCCTCGTGCACGGAGGCGCTGGCGGTGGCGAGGATGCCGCGCGGCATCGGCACGAGCACGGGCGTGAAGCTGACGCGTACCGGCTCGTCGGTCAGGCCGGAGAGGTTCTGCACGATCTCGGGGGTGTGGCGGTGCGTCCCGCCCACGCCGTACGCCGCGGCCGAGCCCATCACCTCACTGCCGAGCAGGTTGGGCTTGGGCGCCTTGCCGGCACCACTGGTGCCCGACGCGGCGACCACGACGAGGTCGTCGGCCTCGCACCAGCCCCTCGGCGACGGCCGGGGCGAGCGTCAGCGTCGAGACGGTCGGGTAGCAGCCCGGCACCGCGATCCGGCGCGCTCCTTCGAGCCGGGCACGCTGACCGGGCAGCTCCGGCAGGCCGTAGGGCCACGACCCGGCGTGCGCGGACCCGTAGAACTTCTCCCAGTCCTCGGCATCGGTCAGCCGGAAGTCGGCTCCGCAGTCGATGACCACCGTGTCGTCACCGAGCTCCTCGGCGACGGGACCGGACTGGCCGTGCGGGAGGGCGAGGAAGACCACGTCGTGACCGGAGAGCGTCTCGGTGCTCGTCTCCGCCAGGACCCGGTCGGCGAGCGGGACGAGATGCGGCTGCAACGCGCCGAGCCGCTCGCCCGCGTTGGAGCCAGCGGTGAGGGTGCCGATCTCCACGTCGGGGTGCGAGAGCAGCAGTCGGAGGACCTCGCCCCCGGCGTACCCACTGGCTCCGGCGACGGCGACTCGTGTCGTGGACATATGCATGACTATACAGAGGACTGCATGACTGGTCGAACCCGGGGCTCGCCATGTGGCTCCGTGGAGGGCCACCATGAGTACGGGCTCGCAGGGGAGAAGGCGATCGTGACGGACATCTGGTCACACGGCAACGCCTACGAGCACTTCATGGGCCGGTGGAGCCGACTCGTCGCGCGGCGGTTCGTGCCGTGGCTGCAGGTCCCGGCGGGCCAGCGGTGGAGCGACGTGGGGTGCGGCAGCGGGGCACTCACCACGGCCGTCCTCGACCTCGCCTCCCCGGCCTCCGTCCTCGCCGTGGACCCGAGCGCGGCCTTCGTCGACGAGGCGCGGCGTCGAGTCGACGACCCGCGGGTCCGGATCGACACCCTGACGGCGGAGGACCTGCCGGCCGGTGTCTCCGACGCGGTGGTCTCGGGGCTGGTGCTCAACTTCGTCCCCGACCCGCTCGACGCGGTCACCGCCATGTGCCGGGCCGCGCCCGGGGGGACTGTGGCGGCGTACGTCTGGGACTACAGCGGCCGGATGCAGCTGCTGCGGACGTTCTGGGACGTGGCCTGCTCCCTCGACGCGACGGCCATCGACCAGGACGAGGCGCAGCGGTTCCCGCTGTGCGACCCCGACGCGCTGTCCGAGCTGTGGAAGCGGAGCGGGCTCTCGGAGGTCAGGACCACGGGCGTGGAGGTCACCACCGACTTCCGCGACTTCGACGACCTGTGGTCGCCCTTCCTCGACGGACAGGGGCCGGCACCGGCGTACGTCGTCGCCCTCGACGAGCCGGCCCGCGACACGGCTGCGTGAGGAGCTGGCGCGGATGGTCCACCCCGACCCCGACGGTCACATCCGGCTGCACGCCCGGGCGTGGGCCGTGTGCGGACGCGCTGCCTGAGTGGCTCAGACGCGCTGCTGGGCGCCGTGCCGCTGCGCCGCGAGATCGACCGCGGCGTCGCGGGCGGCCGCGGTGTCCTTCTCGGTGAGGGTGCGGTCGGGGGCCCGGAAGCGCAGGGCGAAGGCGAGCGACTTGCGGCCCTCACCGACCTGCTGACCGGTGTAGACGTCGAAGAGTCGCACCGACTCGCACAGGGGCCCGGCTCCCTCGCGCAGGGTGGCCGCCAGCTCCGCCGCCGGGAGATCGTCGGCGACGATCAGGGCGACGTCCTCCTTGGCGACGGGGTAGGCGGAGAAGTGCGGGGCCGGTGGTACGGCGACGGCGCGGGACAGCAAGGTGTCCAGGTCGAGCTCGGCCACCGAGGTGCGCGCCGGCACGCCGAAGCTGCGGCACACCTTCGGGTGCAGCTCGCCGGCATGACCGACGGTGGTCTCGCCGAGGAGGAGCTCGGCGCAGCGTCCCGGGTGCCAGGGAGCCGCCGTGGCCTGGCGCGCGGTGAGCTCGAGCCCGAGCGCGTCGGCGACGGCGCGGGCGGTCTCGATCACGTCGCTCCAGCTCGCGGGGCGCCCGCCACCCCACCATCCGGCGCGGTCACGGTCACCGCAGAGGGCGAAGGCGAGGTGCAGCGGCTGGTCGGGCAGTGCCTTGTTGAGGTCGTCCCACTCGCCCTCGCTCGGGTGGACGGTCGACCGGCAGGATCGGCGCGCCCACGCCGGAGTGCGGGAGCGTCACGGTGGCGGTCTCGAACAGGGCGAGGTCGCTGGTGCCGCGGCTCACGTTGCGCGCCACCGTGCGGAGCAGGCCGGGCAGCAGGGTGGTGGTCATCAGGGGCTCTTCGCTGCTGAGCGGGTTGGCCAGCCGGAGCGTCGTACGACGGGGGTCGGCGGGGTCGAGGCCCAGCCGGTCGAGGTCGGCCTCGCCGACGAAGGGGAAGTTGACCACCTCGACGTACCCCTCGCCCGCGAGCGTGCGACCCACACGGCGGCGCATCGACTGCGCCTGCGTCAGGCCACGACCGGGGGGCGCCGTCGGCAACACGCTCGGCACGTCCTCGTAGCCGACGATGCGCGCGACCTCCTCGACGAGGTCGAACGGGTCGGTGAGGTCGGGCCGCCAGGGGGGCGCCGTGGCGGTGAGCTCGTCGGCACCGGCATCGACGTGCGCAGCCGACGGCCTCGAGGTTGGCGATGGCGGTGTCGGAGGCGATGTCCATCCCGGTCACGCGAGCCGGAAGGTCGATGGGGATGGTGATCGTGGGCGGCGCGGGCGGTTCGCCGACGACGGTCACCCCGTCCTCGACGGTGCCGCCGCCGTACTGCGCGAGGAGCTCCGCGACCCGGTCGGCGGCGGCCTCGCAGATCGTCGGGTCGACGCCGCGCTCGTTGCGCTTGCCGGCCTCGGAGGTGAGCTTGTGGCGACGGCCGGTGCGGAACATCGAGACGGCGTCCCAGTGCGCCGCCTCGATCAGCACCCGCGTGGTCGTCTCCGACATCTCGGTGGTCTCGCCGCCCATGACGCCACCGAGACCGATGATCCCGGAGTCGTCGGTGACGACGAGGTCCTCGGGCGAGAGCGTGCGGTCGTTGCCGTCCAGCGTCGTGAGGTGCTCCCCCGCCTGCGCGCGGCGGACCCGGATCGGGCCGGAGAGCTTGTCGGCGTCGTAGCCGTGGATCGGGCGGCCCATCTCGAACATCACGTAGTTGGTGACGTCGACCGCCAGCGAGATCGGGCGCTGTCCGGCGAGCAGCAGCCGTCGCGCCATCCAGGTGGGCGTCGGCGCCGCGGGGTCGAAGCCCGAGACCGTCCTCGCGACGAACACCGGGCATCCCTCGGGGTCGTCGACCACGACGGGGTAGCCCTTGCCGTTGTCCGCCGGGACGTCCCGGTGGGACGGGTCGCGGAAGGGGACGCCGTAGCCCAGGGCCGCCTCGCGGGCGACGCCACGGAGCGAGAGCGCGTAGGCGCGGTCGGGGTTGATCTCGAGCTCGATGACCTCGTCGCGCAGGTGCAGCAGGTCGAAGACGTCGTCGCCGGGCTCGCCGGCGTCGGCAGGCAGCACGATGATGCCGGCGTGGTCCTCGCCCAGCCCGAGCTCCTTGGCCGAGCAGATCATCCCGGCGGAGACGTGGCCGTAGGTCTTGCGCGCGGAGATCTCGAAGCCCCCCGGCAGCACGGCTCCGGGGAGTACGACGACCACCAGGTCACCGACCGCGAAGTTGTGCGCGCCGCAGACGATGCCCTGCGGTTCGCCAGTGCCGTTGGCGTCGCTCACGTCGACGGTGCACCAGTTGATGGTCTTGCCGTTCTTCTGCGGCTCGGCCTCCATCGTGAGCACCCGGCCGATCACGAGTGGCCCGGTGATGTCGTGGCCGGGTCGCTCGAGCGACTCGAGCTTGAGGCCCAGCGCCGTGAGCCGGTGCGCGATGTCGTCGGCGCTGGCATCGGCCGGGAGGTCGGCGTACTCGCGGATCCAGGAGACGGGGGCCTTCACAGTTCGGCTCCCGAAGGCGGTGGAGAAGCGGACGTCGCCCTCGAACATGTCGCGCATGTCGGCGACGCCATGGCGGAACATCAGGGTGCGGTCGATGCCCATGCCGAAGGCGAAGCCGGTGTAGCGGTCGTTGTCGACCCCGCAGGCGGTGAGAACGCGCGGGTTGACCACGCCGCAGCCGCCCCACTCGATCCAGCCCTCGCCCTTGCAGGTGCGGCAGTCGTCGACCGCGGGGCGCTGGCCGCGGCACACGAAGCAGCGCAGGTCGACCTCGGCGGAAGGCTCGGTGAACGGGAAGTACGACGGACGGAAGCGCGTGCTGATCCCGTCGCCGAACATCGACTCGGCGAAGTGGTCGAGGGTGCCCTTGAGGTGGGCCATCGTGATGCCCTCGTCGATGACGAGGCCCTCCACCTGGTGGAACATCGGGCTGTGCGTCGCGTCGTACTCGTCGGTGCGGAAGACGCGGCCCGGCGAGACGACGTAGATCGGCGGCTTCCGGGTCAGCATCGCGCGCGCCTGGACCGGGCTGGTCTGGGTGCGCAGCACGAGGTGGTGGTCGGCCGGCTCGGTCCAGAAGGTGTCCTGCATGGTGCGGGCCGGGATGGTCGGGGCCGAGGTTGAGGGCGTCGAAGTTCAGCCACTCGGCCTCGACGAGCGGGCCCTCGGCGACCTCCCAGCCCATCGCGACGAAGACGTCGGCGATGCGCTCGGCCATCATCGTGATCGGGTGTCGGGCGCCCCTGGTCGCGCGGTCCCACGGGAGCGTGACGTCGACGGTCTCCTCGACGAGCATCCGCTGTTCCGCCTCGGCCTCGAGCTCGGCCTGCCGCTGCGCGAGTGCCGAGTTGACCGCGGCGCGGGCCTGGCCGACGCGTTGCCCGGCGTCCTTGCGTGCCTGCGGGGGCAGCGCCCCGATCTCCCGGTTGGCCAGCGCGAGCGGCGAACGGTCGCCCGCGTGCTCGGTGCGAACGCGCTTGAGCGCCTCCAGGTCGGTCGCTGCGGTGATGGCGGCGAGCGCCTCCTCCCGCATCGCCGTGACGTGCTCCTCGTCGAGCGGGGTCACCTGGACCGGGTCGTACTCGGAGTTCGGGCCCGACATGTACTGCCTTTCGCGTGAGCGCGCACGGGTCGTGCGCCCGGGTCAGTCTAGGAAGTGGGTCACGGGGGTTGCCAACGGGATTGGGTCGGGTCGGGCGATTCGGGGTTTCGACAAGCTCAACCGGCGGTGGCTCAACCGGCGGATCGTCACCGGCGGTCGTCGGAGGGCCAGCGGATCTCGAGGCGCGCGCCACCGGCGTCGGCGTCGGTGATGCGGACCTCGCCGCCGTGGACGCGGACGAGGCCGTTCACGATGTACATGCCCAGGCCGGTGCCGCCGCGCACACCGTGCTTCCAGAACTTCGTGAACACCCGGGTGCGGATCGACTCGGGGATGCCCTCCCCCTCGTCGTCGACGCGGATCAGCACGCCCGGGAAGGGGTCGCTGATCCCCTCGACCTGCACGTGCACGGTCCCCTCACCGTGCCGGATCGCGTTGTCGACCACGTTGGTGACCACCTGCGAGAGCTTGTCGGGGTCGGCGAAGACGTGCGGCACCGGCTCGGCGTACGACGACTCGATCGTGCGCGTGCTCCCGGCCCGGACCGACTCGACGCAGCGCTCCACCAGCGTCCGGGTCTCCACGTCGCGGGGGTAGAGCGGCAGTCGTCCGGTGTCGATGCGGGCCACGTCGAGCAGCTCGGTGATCAGGCGGGAGAGCCGCTCCGAGTCGGAGTGCACCGTGGTCAGCATCAGCTTCTTCTGCTCGTCGTTCAGCCGCTCCCACTTGCTCAGCAGGGTGCCGACGAAGCCCTTGACGCCGGTGAGCGGCGAGCGCAGCTCGTGGGCGACGGTGGCGACCAGGTCGGAGCGATCGCGGTCGAGCCGTGCCCGGCCGCGCCCCGAGCGGATCACCAGCGCCACGCTCTCGACCGGACCTGAGCGACCGGCCCGGTTGATCCGGCCGGTCACGAGCACCTCGGTGCCGTCCGAGGTGAACCAGGCCTGCTCGGTCAGGCCGACGCGGCTGCGCAGCCCGTCGTACGGCTTGTTGGTGGCGTACCAGTCGCAGCTCTCCTGGTCCTGGAGCGCCATCACCTCGGAGAGCGGCCGGCCCACCTCGACGCTCTCCCCGAGCAGGCGGCGGGCCTGGTCGTTGGCGGTCGTGACGACGCCGTCCGCGTCGGCGATGACGACGCCGTCGGGAAGCGCGTCGACGAGCTGGTGACCCTCCACACCCTCAGGTTAGGGGCACGTCGTGCTGGTAGCGGTCTTCGACTCCGGGAGGTCCGCCAGCGCGTCGCGGGCGCGCTGGCGCGCGAGGTTCCAGCCGGCCCAGGAGTCGTCCTTCACCACGCGGCCCGCCAGCGCGCACGCAGCGACGGGGTCTGGCTGCTCGGCCAGCGTGGGCACGGCGTCGGCGCTGAGACCCCTCAGGTAGTCCCAGTCGACCTTGCCGGTCGACTCGAAGCGCTCGACGTTGTGCCGCGCGATCCAGGCGTCGGGGTTCACGACGGCCAGCCCGAGCAGCAGGGCCGCACCCGAGAGGAGCGCCATCCGGGGCAGCCAGGCACCGCGCAGCCCGACGCCGGCGACCAGCACCGCGACCACGACCAGGCCGAGCCAGCCCTCGAAGAGGTCGACCAGCACACGCAGCCGGGTGAAGCCGTACGCGTCCTGGTAGAGGTCCATCCGGTGCAGCGCCGAGGCGACCACCACGAGGGTGAGAAGCGCCAGGGCACCGAGTGAGCCGCGCACCCACCAGCGGTCGGCCGCGGTGTCCAGCCGCGCCTTGCGAGCGGCCGCCCACACGACGAGCAGCGTCAGGGCGGTGGCGATGGTGAGCTGTGCGAAGCCCTGGTGCACGTAGTCCGCGTAGGTGAGCCCGGTCGTGCGCTGGACGTAGTCGTGCCCACCGAAGAAGGCAGCCGCCTGCGCCGCCAGGAACAGCACGAACACGGCGTCGACGAGCAGCACCGGCGTGAGCCACTCGAAGCGGTGCTGGGCCGGGCGCCGTACGCCGCGACGCTCGACCGTCGGCGGGTTGAGGGCGAGGTACGCCGCGGCCAGCACGGTGCCGCCCACCGCGACCGTCAGGAACAGGCGCAGGACGAAGTCGTCCTCGATGTCGGGCAGCACCGAACCCAACCAGTGACCGACGATGGCGTCAGCGCTCGCGAACAGCAGCCCGAAGACGACCACCCCGAGGACCGACAGGACGACCGTGCGCGTCACCGCGCCGGCGTTCGCTCCCCCGCCGAAGGCACGCAGCGTGCGCCCCAGCCACGGCATCCCGCGGAGCCCGGACAGCGGCCAGGCAGCGGCCCCCGCGACCATCCCCAGGACACTGCGCGCCGACGTCAGCGCCGCCGTGGTCAGGACGGCTGCCACCAGGACACCGAGCACCGCGATCCACTCGGCGTCCCGCAGCACGAGCACGAGGGCGAACCCGAAGGAGAGCAGCGCGCACGCCCAGGTGAAGGGGCTGCGGCGGTGCCGCGTGAGCACGAGCACCAGCACCCCCGACGCGACGAGGACCAGGGTGGCCGCGAGGCCGAGGTTCGCGTCCGGCAGGGTCAGCGCCGCGAAGAGGCCGATGGCGAGGCAGGCCAGGAGCACCCATCGGAGCGGGGGGACGCCGTCGGGCCACACCGTGCGGAAGGTGTCGTCGACGAGTGACCCGGATCCCGCCGGTCGCGTCGCGGCGGGCGGGAGGGGAGGCACGGTCGGGGGCAGCGGCTTGGCAGGTGCGTCCATGGTCAGGTTCCTCTCTGAGGTGGATCGGGGCAGCTCGACCCGGAAGCGGGCACCGGTCTCGTCCAGTACGGGATCGATCGCGGTGATGCGTCCGCCGTGCAGGTCGGTGACCCAGCGGGCGATGGCGAGCCCGAGTCCCGTGCCCCCGCCCGAGGTGTCGGGCAGCGTGCCGAAGCGCTCGAAGACCCGTTCGCGGTCCTGCGGGGCGATCCCGGGGCCTTCGTCGGCGACCTCGAGCCGCGTCACCCCGTTGATGACGCCGGCCCAGACCCGCACCACACCTCCCGCCGGGCTGTGCCGCGCCGCGTTGTCGAGCAGGTTGGCCAGCAGCTGGTGCAGGCGGGCACGGTCGGCGTACGCCGTCAGGTCGGGCGGCTCGATGCGTACGTCGAACGTGACCTGCCGCTGGCTCGCCCCCGGCCCGGACCGTGCCTCCGCCACGACGGCCTCGACGAGGGGCGCGACGGGCAGGTCGGCCCGGTCGAGCGAGACGACGCCCGCGTCCACGCGCGAGAGGTCGAGCAGGTCGTCGACGAGGTCGCTGAGCCGTTCGGCCTGCCCCCGGGCCACGTGGACGGTGTCCGGGTCCGGCGCGATCACGCCGTCGTCGAGGTTCTCCAGGACGGCGACGAGGGCCGCGAGCGGTGTGCGCAGCTCGTGGGACACGCTGGCCACCAGGTCGCGCCGCTGCCTGTCGACGGTGGCGAGGTCGGCGGACATCGTGTTGAACGCGCGGGCCAGGTCGCCGACCTCGTCCGTGGACCCGGTCTGGACGCGCACTCCGTAGTCCCCCGCCGCCATCCGCCGCGCCGCCTCCGTCATCTGGCGCATCGGCGAGGTCATCCCGACCGCGAGGAGCTGGGTCACCCCGAGAGCAAGCAGGACGGTCACCGGGATGCTCAGCCAGGCCGGCACGGCCCCGGCGCCCAGGGTCGCGAGCACGGCCGCGACGAGCACGCTCGCGGCGACGAGCAGGCCGAGCTTCACCTTGATCGAGGTGACCCGGCCCAACGGCTCGCGGGGCGCAGAGTCGCTCGTCACCTCTCCTCCAGGGCGTAGCCGACGCCGTGCACGGTGCGCACGCGGTCCGAACCGATCTTGGTGCGCAGCGCCTTCACGTGGCTGTCGACGGTGCGGGTCGCGCCGGCGCCGCCGTCCCAGCCCCAGACCTCGGCCAGGAGCCGCTCGCGGCTGAGCACCTGGCCGGGAGCCGCGGCGAGCGTCTGCAGCAGGTCGAACTCGGTGGGCGTCAGGTGCAGCTCCTCGTCGTCGAGCCACACCCGGCGGGCCCCCGGGTCGAGCCGCACGGCGCCCACCGTCACCGGGTTCGGCGGCGCCTCACGGAGCAGCTGTTCCGCGCGCTCCACCCTGCGGAGCAGCGCCGCCACCCGGGCGACCAGCTCGCGCATCCGGAACGGCTTGGTGAGGTAGTCGTCCGCGCCGACGCCCAGCCCCACCAGCACGTCGGCCTCGTCGTCTCGAGCGGTCAGCATCAGCACCGGCACGGGTCGGCGCTGCTGGATCCGCCGGCAGACCTCGAGGCCGTCGAACCCGGGCAGCATCACGTCGAGGACGACCAGGTCGGGCTGGTGCTCTTCGTACGCCGCGACGGCTCCGGGTCCGTCGTACGCCGAGACGACGCCGTGCCCCTCCGCGCGGAGCCGGTCACCCACCGCCTGGTTGATCAGCGGCTCGTCCTCGACGACGAGGACGGTCGTCCCGGTCCCGGATGCGTCCATACGAGGAGCGTAGGGAGCCGGGTGGCCAGAAGGCGTGCGCGACAGGTGAAGGTTCTGTGCAGATCCGTCAGAGCTGGTTCAGGAACCACCGGTGCCCGAACGGGTCGCGGAACACGGCCACCCGACCGGCGGGCGGGCTGTCCTCGGGACCACGGTCGAGCTGGACGCCTGCCGCGACGATCCTGGCGCACAGCTCGTCGACGTCGGGAACGGTCAGGTGCAGCGAGACGGCGCTGCCCCGGGTGGGGTCGGGTGGGGCTACCCCAGCACTCTCGAACTCCTCCGACATCATCCAGGTGGCTCCGTCGACCGTGAGCTCGACGTGTCCGATCCGGCCGTCGGCCATCTCGATCGGCGGGTAGGTCACGTCCGCGCCGAGGACGTCCACGTACCAGGCGATCGCAGCGCGCGCATCGGCCACGCACAGGTACGGCGTCAGTTCACTCATGTCGTCCACCTTCGCACCACGGGCGACGTACGCTCCACGTCATGCCGCGCCGGGCTCGTGTTGCTGACGTCCACCGGATCGCCGCGGGCATGCCCCACGTGAAGAAGGTGGCGGGGCCCAAGGGGAACCCGGTCTACCAGGTCGGGCAGAAGTCCTTCGTCTTCTTCCGCAACGCCCGTCCGGACGCGTTCGACCCCGAGACCGGCGAGCGGTACGACGACGTCATCCTCATCTGGGTCGCGTCCGAGGACGACAAGCAGGCGCTCGTGCTCGACCCGGGCTCGCCGTACTTCAGCACACCGCACTTCGACGGGCACCCGTCCGTGCTGCTCCGGGGCAGCCGGATCGGGGAGATCGGCGTGGACGAGCTCACCGAGCTGATCCAGGACGCGTGGCTGTCACAGGCCTCACGGCGACGCGCGGAGACCTGGCTCGCCGGCCGGTGACGAGGACCGGGACGGGGTCGCCCGCCAGCACACGACGCCCGCCCAGAGCATCCAGATCCAGAAGAGCAGCGGGGCGAACAGCAGCGCCGCTGCGACGTCCTCGAACTTCGGTGCGGCGAAGGCAAGCCCGAGCAGCGTCGCCAGCAACCCAGGGACCAGCGCCACGCCGGCCAGCACCTTGCCGAACAGGCCGGAGAGCCACATCGCTGCCCCGGCACAGAGCAGGGAGACGCCCAGCGGGCCGTAGATCATGTAGTTGAGCATGTAGGCGGCGGAGTCGAGGGTGCGCACGGACGCCGCCGAAGCACCGTGGCCAACGGACCACGAAGCCCCAGCAGCGAGCCCATAGACGGCGATCTCGATGGCGACCGAAACCACCATGGCGCCGACCGCGAGGTCCATCCACGGTTGTGGCCTCCCCGAGGCGGCGAAGGCAGTCCGCAGACCGGTCATGATCAGGATTCGCCCGAGCAGGACCACGCTGAACCAGCCGGCTGCCCACGCGAGGGCATCAGCATTCCCGGCGTACGCGGACGCCACGTCAGACGCGGAGGCGCCGGCCCCCTGTGGCACCTCTACGCCGGCCGCGATGATGGCGACCCACTCCAGGAGGTAGAGGACCGCACCCACGAGGACAAGGCGATTGCCCACCAGCGCCGGGCGCTCTGTCGTGAGGGTTGTCATGGGCCAAGGGTGCTCGTACCCGTCGTCGATGGCAGCCGAATCCCGGATCTGTCTCATGGACGTGCATCCGGGGGCGGCGCCCACGATGATGAGTCGAACGGAACCGCGAGCGTGCCTCGCGCGTTCGACGCAGTGATGACAGGTCCGACCAGGGAGGTCACATGAAGTGCCCCAACGACGGCACCGTCCTGACCATGAGCGAGCGCAGCGGCGTCGAGATCGACTACTGCCCCGAGTGCCGGGGGGTGTGGCTCGACCGCGGCGAGCTCGACAAGATCCTCGACCGGGCAGCAGCGGAGACCGCCCCGCCCGCCGCGGCGCCGCCCCCGCCGAGCTACGAGCAGCCCCGGGACTACCGGCAGCCCGGCCCCGGCAACCAGTCCGGCTACCAGTCCGGCTACCAGCAGGGCTACCGGAAGCCGAAGCGCAAGGAGCACTGGCTTTCCGAGCTGTTCGACTGACCGACCGACTCAGTCTGACCGGTGGCGGGCGCCGGCGTAGAGGCACACCGCCGCCGCGGTTGACAGGTTGAGGCTCTCGGCCCGGCCGAAGATCGGGATCGACACCCGGTGGTCGGCCAGCGCTGCCAGTTCCTCGGGCAGGCCCCAGGCCTCGTTGCCGAACAGCCACGTGACCGGCCTGTCCAGCAGGCCGGAGGTCTCCGCGTCGAACAGGTCGGTCTCGCCGGCTCCGTCCGCGGCGAGTACGACGAACCCCTCGGCCTGCGTCCGGCGGACCACCTCGGCCGGGTCGTCGTGCACGGCGATCGGCAGGTGCCAGAGGCTGCCCGCCGTCGCCCGGACCGTCTTGTCGTTGTAGGGGTCCACGCTGCGCCCGGCGAGCACGAGTCCGTCGGCTCCCGCGGCGTCGGCGCAGCGGATCACGGTGCCGGCGTTGCCGGGGTCGCGCACGTCGGCGCAGACGACCAGCGTCTGCGGAGGGGTTTCGACAAGCTCAACCGGCGTCGGGTGGAGCAAGGTATCGAGGTCCACGTCGAGGAAGCGGCAGACGGCGACGATCCCCTGTGGGGTGACTGCCCCACTGAGCGACGCGACGGCATCGTCCTCGGCAAGCAGCCACTGGATCCCCGCGTCGTCGACGGCCTTGCGCAGGGCGGCGTACTCGTCGGTGGCCGCCTGGGTCGCGAACACCTCGGCGACCCCGCCGGCGTACAGCGCCTCGGTCAGGGCCTTGGCGCCCTCGGCCAGGAACAGCCGGTGCTCGGCCCTGGAATTGCGACGGGCGAGCCTCCGGGCCGCCTTGACCCGGCCACTCTTCGAGGAGAGTGGCCGTGGACCTGCGTTGGGGAGGCTCGCCACCGTCGGGGAGCCGAGGGTCAGGCCGACGCGGGAGCGTTGACGTCCTCGGGCAGGCTGGCCTTGGCGGTCTCGACGAGCGCGGCGAACGCGGGCGCGTCGTTGACGGCCAGGTCGGCCAGGATCTTGCGGTCGACCTCGACACCCGCGGCCCTGAGGCCCTGGATGAAGCGGTTGTAGGTCAGGCCGTTGGCCCGGGCGCCGGCGTTGATGCGCTGGATCCAGAGCTTGCGGAAGTCGCCCTTCTTCTTGCGCCGGTCGTTGTAGCTGTAGACCAGCGAGTGGGTGACCTGCTCCTTCGCCTTGCGGTAGAGGCGCGAGCGCTGGCCGCGGTAGCCGGAGGCGCGCTCGAGAGTGACCCGACGCTTCTTGTGGGCGTTGACTGCCCGCTTGACGCGTGCCATGTGTGGTGCTCCTTGGTGCTAGTTCGGGTGGGCCCGTCGCAGGGACGGACGGGGCGTGGACAGGGTGCGGATCAGAGTCCGAGCAGCTTCTTGGCGCGCTTGACGTCGGCCTTGGCCACCTCGGTGGTGCCCGACATGCGACGGGTCATCTTCGAGGGCTTCTTCTCCAGGTTGTGGCGCAGACCGGTCTTCTGGCGACGGATCTTGCCCGAGCCGGTCACGCGAAAGCGCTTCGAGGCACCGCTGTGCGACTTGTTCTTCGGCATGTGGTTGGTTTCCTTCTACTCGGTTACGCGTCGATCTCGGGGTCGAGGTTCTCGGAGCGGCGGCGCTCCTTCTTCGGCCCGGGTGCGGCGTGGGCGGCGCGGCGCTCGGCGTGCTCCTCGGCCCGCTCGGCCTCGCGAGCGGCAGCGCGCTCCTGCTTCTCCGCCTTCACCTCGGCCTTGGCCTCGGACTTCTTCTTGTGCGGCCCCAGCACCATGATCATGTTGCGGCCGTCCTGCTTCGGCGCCGACTCCACGAAACCGAGCTCGGTGACGTCCTCGGCGAGCCGCTGCAGCAGCCGGAACCCGAGCTCGGGACGGTGCTGCTCGCGACCACGGAACATGATCGTGATCTTCACCTTGTCGCCCTGCCGCAGGAACCGCACGACGTGACCCTTCTTGGTCTCGTAGTCGTGCTGGTCGATCTTCGGCCGGAGCTTCATCTCCTTGATGACCGTGTTGGTCTGGTTGCGGCGAGCCTCACGCGCCTTCTGCGCGTTCTCGTACTTGAACTTGCCGTAGTCCATGAGCTTGCAGACCGGCGGCCGGCCCTGGGGTGCGATCTCGACGAGGTCGAGGTCGGCCTCCTGAGCCAGCTTCAGGGCCTGGTCCGTCGGCACGATGCCGACGGTCTCGCCATTGGGGCCAACGAGCCGGACCTCCGGTACCCGGATCCGGTCGTTGATACGCAGCTCGGTGCTGATGGGTCCTCCTGTGTAGGTCTCTTGGTCAACCTCGGGAGAACAACCTGGTCAGCGCATTTCTGCCCCGACATGAAGGAAGGCCTCCGCGCGACGCACGGAAGCCTCATGTGACGAGCAACTACGGCGACACCTGTCGCGCATGCCCGTGACCTTGACCCGACGACCTGGTTGCCCAAAGTTCGGACACAGTTGCGGTCGATGCGGGTGGGAGGAGGCCTCCGCTTGTCGGATCAGCCACGCCCTTGCGGGCAGGACCGATCGGTCGAGCACAAGGGTACAAGGCGTGGCCGGGGATTGCACATCGCCCGCCCACAGGCCGCAGGTTCGCCGTAGGCCGCCGAGAGGGCAGTTCTGGTTGGCGGAAGTACGCCGAAAGGGCAGTCCTGGTTGATCGACCAGCTGCGGCTCCAACCAAACGTGCCCGGTCAGCGCACTTCGGCCAACCAATTTCGCCCTCTCGGCGGAACTACTCAGCCGCCTGCACCCAGCCCCACCGACCCCCTTCGACGCGGGTGAGCCGATGGCCGGCCGCCAGCGAAGCGAGATCGTCCCCCTCGACCGCGAACAACACCGGGCCGGCGACGTCGACGAGCAGGGCGGACGCCTGGTCCTGGATCGCTGCCTGGGCGGCCTGACGCGCGGTGACCGGGACCGGGCGGGCGCCCCCTGGAAGATTGACCCACCGCTCGAGCGCCGGGGTGCCGGTGAACGCAAGCAGCGCGGTGCGACCGTCCCGGCCGGTCATGAGGACGGCGGCCATGTCGCTGGTCTTGTCGCGCGCGAGACCATCGTCGTCGTACTCGACCTCGCCGAGGAGCGCGACGACCGGCACGAGCACGCGCGTGTCCTGGAGCAGGGCGAGGACCTCGTGGTGAGCCTCGGGGTCACTCGGGTCCTGCTCGTACGCGGCGAGGGCTGCGGCCAGGGCGGGATCGGCGGTGCCGGTGTCGCCGGCGAAGCCGGGATCCGGGATCGAACGCATCGGGCCATCCTTGCAAACGGTCTGCCAGACCGATCCGTATTCTGGATCCATGCCCCTCGCGGTCACCATCGACAGCACCACCTGGGCCGCGCTCGCGCTCGTCCTGGCGATCATCGGGGCCGTGCTGAGCTGGGTGGCGTGGCGACGGCGCGGCGCCGCCGCCGGGATCCGCGGCTTGGCCTGGACCCTGGTGCCGATCGCGGCGTGGCTGACCGGCACCCTGAAGCTGGCCGTGAGCATCGTCGAGGACGTCTCCTCCTGGGCAGCCAAGCTGGTGTTCTCCCCTGCCGTGTGGGCGGGGGTGATCGTGGCGGGGGCCGCGGCCGCACTGTTCGTCGTCTCCGGACTGATGCGGTCGCGCGGGATCGGCGTACGTGACGGGGCAGCCCAGAGGACGACACGGCGAGCGACGCGCAAGGCCGAACGGGCGCAGGCGAAGGGTGAGCACCGGCCGTAGCGCCGAAGCAGTCCAAGCCGAAGGACGACGACCTCGACGACATGGCCGACATCGAGGCCATCTTGAAGAAGCACGGCATCTGAGGGTGGGCACGGACGTCCACGGGAGCGATGCCGCGCGCCATGCGCTCGCCCGCCGTCTCGACCTGGCGGTGTCCCGGCTCGAGGATCCGGCCACGCCGATGGCGGTCGTGGACCTCGACGCCTTCGACGCGAACGCCGCCGACCTGACCCGTCGCGCGGCCGGCAAACCCCTCCGAGTGGCGTCGAAGTCGCTTCGGGTCCCGGCGCTCGTGCTCCGTGCCCTGGCGGCCCCCGGTTTCGCCGGAGTCCTGTCCTACTCCCTTCGGGAGGCCATCTGGCTGGTCCGCGAAGGAGTCACCAACAACGTCGTCATGGGGTATCCCAGCGTCGACCGGGTCGCCCTGACGGATCTTCTCGCCGACGAGGCCGTTCGCGCACGCGTGACCTTGATGGTCGACGACGTCGCGCACCTCTCGCTGATCGAGTCCGCGGCGCCCGACGGGGCGCGAGCACGGGTCGCGATCGACATCGACGCCGGCCTGCGGATGGGCCCCTCGCACGTGGGTCCGAAGCGATCCCCCCTCCATGAAGCGACCGACGTCGTCGCCTTCGCTCGCGAGGTGCTCGACCGCGGGTTCGAGCTCGTGGGGGTGATGACCTACGAGGGACAGGTGGCCGGGGTGCAGGACGACGTACCCCACCAGCGCGCCAAGTCGCTGGTCGTCCGCAAGCTCAAGTCGGCCTCGATCACCCAGCTCGAGGAACGACGCGCGGAGATCGCGATGCAGCTGAGCGGTCTCGTTGAGCTCGAGTTCTGGAACGCCGGTGGCTCCGGAAGCGTCGAGTCCTCCGTCGCCGACCCCGTGGTCACCGAGGTCGCCGCCGGGTCGGGTCTGCTGGTGCCGGGGCTCTTCGACCACTACCAGAGCTTCGAACCGCGTCCGGCGTCGTTCTTCGGCGTCCCCGTCGTACGACGCCCCGGGGACGGTCTCGTGACGGTCGCCGGTGGTGGGTTCATCGCGAGTGGGCCGGCCGGCAAGGACCGGGCCCCGATCCCGTGGGCGCCTCCCGAGCTGCACCTGACCAGCCTCGAGGGAGCCGGCGAGGTCCAGACACCTCTCACCGGCGCGGGTTCCGATCTGCTGCGGATCGGTGACTGGGTGTGGTTCCGGCACGCCAAGTCCGGGGAGATCGCCGAACACACCAACCGGGTGCACCTCCTCGCCGGTGACGAGATCGTCGATACGGTGCCCTCCTACCGCGGCCTCGGACTGGCCTGGTGACCCCGGTCGCGCGGGTCCTGGAGCTCCTCGAGGAACGGCCCCCCACCCTGGGTGCGGGCCGGCTCGCGTGCGTCGACGGTCCAGCAGGCTCGGGCAAGACGACGCTGGCCGAGGCGATCGCGGAGGGCTTCGACAAGCTCAACCAGCGTGGGGCGGGGTCCGCGCGCGTCGTGCACATGGACGACCTCTACCCCGGCTGGTCGGGCCTGCCGCGGATCGACGAACAGCTCGAGGGCCTGCTGAGCCCGCTCGCCGAGGGACGGGCGGGCAGCTACCGCCGCTACGACTGGCTGGCCGGCGAGTTCACCGAGACGGTCACGGTCGACCCGGTGCCCCTGCTCGTCCTCGAGGGCGTGGGCAGCGGGGCGTCCCGATTCGCGGCGCTCCAGACGGTGCTGGTCTGGGTCGAGGCGCCGTACGACGTGCGCCTGCGGCGTGGCATCGAGCGCGACGGGGACGCGTTCGCGCCGTACTGGGAGCAGTGGGCCCGCGACGAGGGGGACCTGTTCGCCCGCGAAGGCACCCGCGAACGCGCCGACGTGGTCGTGGACGGCACCCGGCCCTACTGACAGGATTCATTGGGTGGCGACGGCCATCCGCATCGAAGCCCTGCCGGCACGACTGGGCGACTGCCTGCTGGTCGAGTGCCGGCGCTCCGGTGAGCCGCCGTGGCGGATGCTGGTGGACGGCGGCCCCTCCGACACCTGGCCGCTGCTGGAGGCCCGGCTGAACCGGCTCCCGAAGACCTCCCGGCACATCGACGTGGCCGTCGTGACCCATGTCGACAGCGACCACATCGGTGGGTTCCTCCCGTTCGTGCAGACCGACTTCGCACGCGAGCACGTCCGCGACTTCTGGTTCAACGGCCGACAGCACCTGAAGGACGACCACCAGAAGAGCATCGCGCAGGGCGAGACGCTCGGGTCGGTGCTCACCGGTGCGCCGGGAGCCCCTGCCCTGCCCTGGAACAAGGAGTTCGCAGGCGGGGCGATCAAGACCACCGAGACCGGGTTGGTGGAGATCGACGTGCCGAACGACGGCCCCCGGATCACCGTGCTCTCGCCGGACCCGAAGCGCCTGGGCGCCTTGGCGAGGAAGTGGTCCGCGACCCTCAAGGAGGCACGTCTGGGCACGAGGGCGGTCGGCGGGCCGGACGTTCCGGCGCCCCTCGACGACCTCGACGGCCTGGCCGCCGAGCGCAGCCCCAAGGACGGGTCTGTGCCCAACGGGGCCAGCATCGGCCTGCTCCTCGAGCACCGCGGGAGGAGCGTCGTGCTGTCGGGGGACGGGTTCGGTGAGGTGCTCGCCAACGGGTTGAAGGCGGTGGCCGCCGCGCGCGGCCGCGACACCCTGCCGGTCGACGTCTTCAAGCTGCCGCACCACGGCAGCCGCGGCAACGTGCTCCAGCCGATGCTCGCCGCAGCGCCCGCCAAGCACTACGTCTTCTCCTCCAACGGGGACACCTTCCACCATCCCGACGACGCCGCGGTGGCGCGCACGGTGCTGACCGCACCTCCCGGAGCCACGCTCTGGTTCAACTACCGCAACGCGCGGACCGAGCGTTGGGGCGACGCCGGGCTCCGGAAGGCACACGGCTACCGCGTGCGGTTCCCCCGGAGCGCGACGTCAGGTGCGGTGCTGGAGCTGGAGGCGAGGTCCTGAAACGACGGGCCGACGTCTCCGGACATCACCGCTAGTCGGGGGTGTTGGCCGCGATCGCCGCGCGGATCTCGCGGACCGCCCGGCGGGCGCGGGCGCCGTCGGAGCCCTGGACACCGATGACCGAGATCGTCGTGCCGTCCGAGAGGTCGAGGGTGCCCCAGGGAGCGCCACGGCTCAGCGACATCCCGATCACCTGTGACCACTCGTAGGTGCGCTTCCGGTAGCCGTTGACCACGGTGAGACCCTCGGCCGTCGCGGTGATCCGGGACCGCACGAGGGCGTTGTAGGTGACGGCGAGCAGCAGCGCGATGAACACGAGGGTGGCGCGCTCGAGCCCGGTGAACTGCGAGCGCGTCTCCTCACCGATGGCGATCCACACGACGGCACACACGGCGAACAACAGGCCGCCGAGCAGCCACACCGCGATGCGGGCGCCGAACGGGCGCCACGTGTGCGGCAACGAGGGCGCCGGGACGCGAGCCGAGGGGGAGTCAGAGCCGGCAGGCATGGATGTCGGTCAGGAGGATCGCCCGGGCGCCAGTCTCGTAGAGGTCGTCCATCAACTTCTGGGCGCCGTCCCTGGGCACCATGGCGCGTACGGCGACCCAGCCGTCGCGATGCAACGGCGAGACCGTGGGGCCCTCGAGACCGGGCGTCAGCGCCAGCGCGTCCTCGAGCCTGGACTCCGGCATGTCGTAGTCCATCATCACGTAGCTGCGCGCGACGAGCACGCCGTCGATACGCCGCTTGAACACCTCGAAGCCCTGCGGCTCTGCGGCACCCGAGCGCGTGATGAGCACCGCCTCCGACTCGAGGATCACGTCACCGACGATCTCCAGCCCGGCCGCCTTCAGGGTGCTGCCGGTCTCCACGACGTCGGCGATCACGTCTGCCACCCCGAGCTGGATGCTCGTCTCGACGGCACCGTCGAGGCGGATCACCTCGGCGTCGATGCCGCGCTCCTCGAGATGGCGGCGCACCACTCCGACGTACGACGTGGCGATCCGCTTGCCGGAGAGCTCGTCGAGGGATGACAGCGTGCCTGGCCTCGCGGCGAACCTGAACCGGGACCCCCCGAAGCCGAGCCGGAGCACCTCCTCGGCCTTGGCGCCGGAGTCGAGCAGCAGGTCACGGCCAGTGATGCCGACGTCGAGCGTGCCCTCGCCGACGTACAGCGCGATGTCGCGCGGTCGCAGGTAGAAGAACTCGACCCCGTTGGCGGCGTCGAGGAGGGTGAGCTCCTTGGAGTCGTGGCGCTGCCGGTAGCCGGCCTCCCGCAGGATCTCGGAGGCGGAGGCGGACAGCGATCCCTTGTTGGGGACGGCGATCCGGAGCAGTGGCTCGTTGGATGAGCTTGCTCCGTCGTTGGTTGGGCTTGTCGAAACCATCAGTGTCCTAGAGGTGGGCGTAGACGTCGTCGAGCGAGACTCCGGCGGCGAGCATCAGCACCTGCGCGTGGTAGAGCAGCTGGCTGATCTCCTCGGCCGCCCTCGCATGGCCCTCGTGCTCGGCGGCCATCCAGGACTCGGCCGCCTCCTCGACCAGCTTCTTGCCGATCTCGTGCACCCCGGCGTCGAGCGCCGCGACCGTCCCGGAGCCCTCCGGGCGCGTCTCGGCCTTCTCGCTCAGCTCGGCCCAGAGCTCCTCGAACGTCTTCACGGGGATCAGCCTAGGCGGTGCCGACCCGCGGTCGAGCACAGCGGTCGACCTGCGGAAGGCGGCGCACCAGCGCGTCAGCGCAGGGCGTCTGACCGGGACAAGTGGCGCAGGGTGTGCGCGGTGACGAGCGCGGCCGCCGTTGCCTCGTAGCCCTTGCTCTCGCTGCTGCCCTCGATCCCCGCCCGGTCGAGTGCCTGCTCCTCGGTGTCGCAGGTGAGCAGGCCGAACCCGATGGGCACTCCGGTGTCGAGGGCGACCCGGCTGAGGCCGTCGGTCGCCGCGCTGCACACGTAGTCGAAGTGCGGCGTACCGCCGCGGATGACCACGCCGAGAGCGATGACCGCGTCGTACCCCTGCCGGGCGCAGGCCTGCGCCACGACCGGAAGCTCGAACGAGCCGGGAACGCGGACCACCTCCGCGGTGCGTACCTGGTAGGCGGTCAGGGCTTCGCGCGCGCCGGCGACCAGGCCCTCCATCACCTGCTCGTGCCAGCTTGCGGCCACCACCGCGACCCGGAGATCCGAGCAGTCGACGGGTTGGACCGTGGGGCTTCCCGCTCCACTCATCCTGGGGCTCCTTCGCGGTCGAGGTCGGGCTGGCTGACGTCGTGGTCGCCGACGTCGAGGCCGTCGAGGTGGTGGCCCATGCGGTCCCGTTTGGTCACCAGGTACTGCAGGTTGTGGTCGTTCGGTCGCGGTGTCATGGCGACGCGCTCCGCCACCGGAACCCCGTAGGACTCGAGGCTGGAGGTCTTGTCGGGGTTGTTGGTCAGCAGCCGCACCGACCGGACCCCTAGGTCACGCAGGATCTGCGTGGCCGCGCCGTAGTGGCGGGCATCCGCGGGGAGCCCGAGGTCGAGGTTGGCGTCGACGGTGTCACGTCCTCCGTCCTGGAGCTGGTAGGCCTGCAGCTTCGCGAGCAGCCCGATGCCGCGACCTTCGTGTCCGCGCAGGTAGATCACCACTCCCCTGCCCTCCGCGACGATGAGGTCCATGGCCTCGTTGAGCTGGGGACCGCAGTCGCAGCGTTCGGACCCGAACACGTCGCCGGTGAGGCACTCACTGTGCACGCGGGTGAGCACCGGCTGACCGTCCGGCCCTTCCGAATCACGCAGCGCGGCCGGGTCGCCGTACACCAGGGCGACGTGCTCGCTCCCGTCGACGGTGATCCGGTAGCCGAATGCGGTGAAGTCCCCGTGGCTGGTGGGCAGCACGGTCTCCGCGAGGCGCTCGACGTGTGACTCGGTGCGACGGCGGTAGTGCACCATCTGCTCGATCGAGATCAGCTTCAGGTGGTGCTCGTCGGCGAACTCACGCAGCTCCGGGCCGCGCTTCATCGTGCCGTCGTCGTTGACGACCTCGACCAGCACGCCGGCGGGTGTCAGCCCCGCCATCCTGGCGAGGTCGACCGCCGCCTCCGTGTGGCCGCGGCGCACCAGGACGCCGCCCTCGCGGTAACGAAGCGGGAAGACGTGTCCCGGGCGAGTGATGTCCCACGGCTCGCTGGCCGAGTCGGCGAGGACCCTGGCGGTGTGGGCCCGGTCGGCGGCGGAGATGCCGGTGGTGACGCCGTCACGGGCATCCACGGAGATGGTGTACGCCGTCCGCATCCGGTCCTTGTTGTGCGGGGTCATCAGCGGGATCTCGAGCCGGTCGAGCATGTCTGCAGGCATCGGCACGCAGATCACGCCGCTGGAGTGGCGAATCGTGAACGCCATCAGGTCCGGGGTCGCCCTGGCCGCCGCGAAGATGATGTCGCCCTCGTTCTCGCGGTCCTCGTCGTCGACGACCACGACGGCCTTGCCCGCGGCGATGTCGGCGATCGCGTCCTCCACCCGGTCCAGGCGGATCGTGCCCCGCTCGCTGGGCTGGCTCATGGGTTCGCTCATCGACTGCTCACCATCTTCTCGACGTACTTCGCGATCACGTCGACCTCGAGGTTGACGATGTCGCCGGGTTGCCTGGAGCCCAACGTGGTGCGGGCCAGGGTCTCGGGGATCAGGCTGACGGTGAAGCTCTCGGGCCCAACCTCCACGACCGTGAGGGAGATGCCGTCCACCGTGATCGACCCCTTCGCGACGAGGTAGCGCTCGAGCTCGGTCGGCAAGGCGATCTCGACGACCTCCCAGTGCTCGCTGGGCGTACGCCGCACCACGGTGCCGGTGCCGTCGACGTGGCCCTGCACGATGTGGCCGCCGAGCCGGGTGGTCGGGGTGACCGCTCGCTCGAGGTTGACCTGCGCACCCGGCTCCAGCGCGCCGAGCGAGGTCTTGGCGAGCGTCTCGTGCATCACGTCGGCGGTGAACGTCTCGGCGTCCCGTGAGTTCCAGCGGTCGAGGCCACCGTCAGGCAGCAGCCGTTGACGGCGATCGAGTCGCCGAGGCCTGCGTCCCCGGTGACCAGGGGACCGCGCACGGTGAGCCGGACCGCGTCACCCTGGTCTTCCAGCGGCTCCACCGTGCCGAGCTCCTCGACGATGCCCGGTGAACATTCAGCCCTCCTTCGAGGGGTGGTCTCACGCTCGACCGACGGCGACAAACCCATGGTCAGTCGCACGTTGGCCTCGGACCCGGTCCCGACTGTCGTGACGTCGGCGATCCGCAGGCGCAACGTGTCGTCGATCGTGGTGATGCCCAGGTCACCCACCGCGCTGGTGCCCGCGCCCAGCAGCGCGGGCGCGACGTAGGCGACCACCTCGTCGACGAGGCCGGCGCGCACGAAGGCGCCGGCCAGTCCCGGCCCGCCCTCGAGGAACACGTGCTGCCGGTCGAGGGCGTGCAGCCGGTCGAGCGCTTCCTTCGGCTCACGCGTCTCGAGCCGGATCGTCTCCGCCCGCTCGTTGAAGACCCGGCGACCGCCGTCCAGGTCGCGCAGGCCCATCACCGCGCGCAACGGCTGGTGGGCCAGCGGATCGTCGTACTCGTCGCGCACGGTGAGCTCCGGGTCGTCGGCCTCCACCGTGCCGGTGCCGACGAGCATCACGTCGCACTGCGCGCGGAGCCGGTGGGCGTCGACCCGAGCAGCCTTGGAGGTGACCCAGCGGCTGGTCCCGTCCGCGGCGGCACTGCGGCCGTCGAGCGTCGCGGCGAACTTCCAGGTGACGAAGGGCCGGTGGTGCTCCATGCCGAAGGTCCACGCCCGGTTGACCGCACGGGCCTCGCGCTCCATCAGCCCGAAGGCGACCTCGACACCGGCCGCACGCAGCGTGGCCTCGCCTCCGGCAGCGACGGGGTTCGGGTCGGGCTGGGCGAAGACCACGCGGACGACACCCGCCTCGACCATGGCCTCGGCGCACGGGCCGGTGCGTCCGGTGTGGTTGCACGGCTCGAGGGTGACCACCGCCGTGGCGCCGCGGGCGTCCTCGCCCGCCTCGACCAGGGCCGCCGCCTCGGCGTGCGGGCTGCCGGCTCCTCTGTGGTAGCCCTCGGCGATCTCGACACCCTGGGCATCGAGCAGGACGCAGCCGACGCGCGGGTTTGGTCCGAGCGGCACGCCGGGAGTGCGCGCGAGGTCGAGCGCACGACGCATCGCGCGCTGCTCGCCTGCGGTGAACTCCATCTCGCCTCTCCGGTCCGCTCACGGACTCCGGGGCGAGGGCGCGTCCGCCGGGACATCGGCAACGACGCGACTCGTGCGTGCTTCTTCTCATCCGGACTTTGACCGTCGGTCCAGGAGTTCCACCTGGTCAACCGCCCACTGGCTGTGGCCGGGTCGCGGACTTCTGAGCAAGCGAGAAGCATCTACTCAGTCACCGCCGGTGCGGAGTTTCACCGCCCCCAGAGCACGCGAGCATCTCTGCTCGTCACTCCGAGTCTGCCACATCCGGGCCGCCGGATCCCGTGACCTGCCTCACGCGCGACCGGGCACTTCTGGTTGGCAGGAGCACGCCGACAGGGCACTTCTGGTCAACCATTCCTGCCCGGTCGACACCTTCCGGCCAACCAATTTCCCCCGCTCGGCGTACTCCAGCCGACCGAATTCGCCCGGTCGACGAGCTCATGTCACACCTGCGGCCGCCCGCGGGTCCTCCCTTGTGAAGCCCCCTCCGACAACTCGGCCCAGGAAGGTGAACACGATGACCACGACACCCACGTCGATCCCCGCTACTGACACCCCCACACGTGCGCGCATCCCGCTGGAGCACCCGGGCAGCCTGCTGGCCACGGTCATGAACGCCTACTCGCGGCGGCGGTTCGGCAAGGAGGCGGAGCCCATGATGGCGCTGCTGCACCACCGCAAGGTGCTGACCTCGGTCCCGCGCTTCGAGATGGGCGTGGAGAAGTGGTCCAGGCTCGACGACGGGATCAAGGAGCTGGCGTGCCTCGTCGGTGGCGAGCCAGATCGGCTGCAGCTGGTGCATGGACTTCGGCTACTACCTGTCGCGCACGAACGGCATGGCGGTCGAGAAGCTGGAGCAGGTGCCGACCTGGCGCGAGAGCACGGTCTACACCCCGCTGGAGCGCAAGGTCCTCGAGTACGCCGAGGCGATGACCGCCACTCCCCCGACGGTCACCGACGAGATGGTCGAGGGCCTGCGCACCGAGCTCGACGACGCGCAGCTGATCGAGCTGACTGAGATGATCTCGGTGGAGAACCTCCGCTCGCGGACGAACTCTGCTCTGGGCCTGACCAGCCAGGGCTTCAAGGACCAGTGCGACCTGCCGCCCCGGGAACAGTGAGGAAGCCAGGCACCTCGATGAACCCCACCGAGACCTTCGAGGAGCACCGCTCGACGCTGATCGGCGCGGCGTACCGGATCCTGGGCAGCCGCACCGAGGCCGAGGACGTCGTGCAGGACGCATGGATCCGCTGGTCCGGCGTCGACCACGACACCATCGATCAGCCGCGAGCGTTCCTGCTGACCGTCACCTCGCGGCTCGCCCTCAACCGGTTGCGGCAGCTGGCCACCCGGAAGGAGAGCTACGTCGGCCCGTGGCTGCCCGAGCCGGTCGCCCGGACCCGCGCGAACACGGCGAGGCGGCGGCCCAGCTCGCCGACGACGTGTCGATGGCGATGCTCATCGTGCTGGAGTCACTCAGCCCGCTGGAGCGCGCGGCTTTCGTGCTGACCGAGGTCTTCGGAATGGCCGCCCCCGAGGTCGCGGAAGCGATCGATCGCACCCCGGCCGCCGTCCGGCAGCTGGTGCACCGGGCGAGGTCACACGTCGAGGCGCGGCAGCCGCGGCAGCTGGTATCCGAGGAACGGCACCGCGAGATCACCGAGCGGTTCATGGCGGCGGCGGGCGGAGGCGACATCAACGCGCTGATGGAGCTGCTCTCCCCCGACGTCGTGCTGGTCACCGACGGCGGCGGCGTCAAGCAGGCAGCGCTGCGGCCGATCCACGGGGTCGACAAGGTGCTGCGCTGGTTCGCCGGCGTGCTCGCCAGGCCGGAGAGCGCAGCAGATGGAGTTCGAGCTGCGGCAGGTCAACGGCGAGCTCGCGATCGTCGCGCTCGACCGGGACGGCGTCGACGGCGTCTTCTTCCTGACGGTCGAGGGCGATCGCATCACCTCGCTGTACGGCATCCGGAACCCCGAGAAGCTCGGCGCCGTCTGAGCTGACGACACCGAGCTTCCGGTTTCTTCGCGGTCCCTCCACAGGGTCCTGGTTGCGTACGACGGCCCGGGTCAGCGCACCGCCTCGACAGCGGCCACCACGTCGACGAGGCCGTAGCCCTTGTCGAAGCTGGTGGTCCCGAGTGGCCCGGACTCGTAGGGCGCGCCGTCGGTGAACTTGTAGGCGGTCGTCTTCAGTGCGTCCTCGACCTGCGCCGGAGTCGCTGATGGGTTCGCCTGGAACAGCTGCGCGACGATGCCGGCGATGTGCGGGGCCGCCATCGAGGTGCCGCTGATCGTGTTGAACGTGCCGATGTCCGTGGCGACCGGGTCCGTTCTGCGGGTCCAGCCCGGTCGAGCAGATCGGCAGGTAGAGGCGGCACGACGAGGTGATGTTCTCACCGGGCGCCGAGATGTCGGGGTAGGTGGACTGGTCGCCGGCCTTGCCCCGCGAGGAGAACTCCGAGACGGTCCCGTCGCGGGTCCCGGTTTCCTGGTCGTAGTACGACGCCACCGAGATGACCCCGCCGGTCGGGTCCATGCCCGGCGGGTTCGACAGGCTCTCGGAGCCGTTGCCACCGTCGTTGCCGTTGGCCCACACGGTCACGACGCCCTCGGCCGCGAGCGCCCGCTGCAGCTTGGCCGTGGCCGACTCGGGGTCGAACTCGCCGCCACCCGAGGGCCCGTAGGAGTTGTTGGTGACCTTGATCGGCGGGCACGTGGTCGCCGGGACGCCCGCGCCGCACGGGGCGTCGTGGTTCTCCAGCACCCAGTTCAGAGCGGCGTCCGCACCGATGATGACGATGCCGGCACCGGTCGAGATGCTGACCAGCTTGGCCCCGGGAGCCGCGCCCTGGAGCTTCGCTCCGTCGGAGAGGGTCGTCGGTCGACCGGCGACGATGCCGTTGACGTGCGTGCCGTGGCCGCCGAGCGACAGCGTGTCGGTGTCCACGCTGTTCGGCACCGCCTGGACCGTGCACGCGCTCTCGGTCAGGTCGCACAGCGTCTTCAGGTTGGCCACCACGGCGCTGCTGCCGTCGGCCTCCTTGAAGTACGGGTGCGTCGGGTCGACACCGGAGTCGATGACCCCGACGGAGACGCCCTTCCCGGTCAGCGGGCTGCCGTCGGCGCCGGTCAGGGTCTGGGTCGCCTCGAGGCCGCGGGTCGCCGTGTTGGAGGTCTCCTGGAAGTACCGGATCGGCTGAGCACCGGCCTCGACGTACTCCACGCCGGCCTGGCTGCGCAGCGACTGGATCTGGGCCCTGGTGCCGCGGGCGCCGACCACGTCGATCTTGCGGAAGGTCACGACCTTCGTCATCCCGGTGGCGGACACAGCGCGGTTGGCGTCGGTCAGCGTCGTCCCGTGGACGAGGACGGTCGTCTTCCCGGTCAGGGAGGTGAGCTGCTTGGCCAGGTACGGCGAGACGCGGGCCTGGTCGGGCGAAGCGCTCGCCGGGTTCGGCGCCGCCAGACCCAGCGCGATGAGGACGGCCGCTCCGGCAGCCAGGGACGTGAGGATGGGACGCACTCGGTGATCTCCTTGAGCTGGCCCGCCCCGAGTGGGCGGCTCTGGAGCGACAAACGACCGATTCGTACCGAAGTCACGGCGCCACGCCCCGCGGTTGAGCCCTGTCGAAACCCGTCCCTGGGTCGAGCCTGTCGAACCCCTACCCGGCGTCGCGCGAAGCGCCCTTGGCCAGGTCGCGCAGCTCGGCGACCACGGAGTCGGGATCCTCGGCGGAGTAGACGGCGGAGCCGGCGACGAAGACGTCGGCCCCTGCTTCGGCGCAGCGCTCGATGGTCTCGAGCGAGACGCCGCCGTCGACCTGGAGCCACACCTCGAGACCGCTCTCCGAGATGAGCTCACGGGCACGCCGGATCTTCGGCAGGCACACGTCGAGGAACTTCTGGCCCCCGAACCCGGGCTCGACGGTCATCACCAGCAGCGTGTCGAGCTCGCCGAGCATGTCGGCGTACGGCTCCACCGGTGTAGCGGGCTTGAGAGCCATCGCAGCGCGGACTCCCTTCGAGCGCAGCTCGCGCGCCAGCCGCACGGGGGCGGCCGCCGCCTCGGCGTGGAAGGTGACCGAGCCCGCGCCCGCCTCGGCGTACGCCGGGGCCCAGCGGTCCGGGTCCTCGATCATCAGGTGTGCGTCGAGCGGCAGGTCGGTGGACTTCGCCAGGCTCTCGAAGACCGGCAGCCCGATCGTCAGGTTGGGCACGAAGTGGTTGTCCATCACGTCCACATGCACCCAGTCGGCACTCGGGATCCGGGCCACCTCGTCGGCCAGGCGGGACAGGTCGGCGTTGAGGATGCTCGGCGTGATCTGAACTGTGCTTCTTTGTGTGGCCATGGTGGGCCTGATCCTAGAGAACCCGGTCTTTGCGTGTCCGGGTCGCCAGGCACTGCACCGAGGGTTTATTGTCATGTATCTTACTTGACTTAAGAGACTGACCGGGAGCCGCCATGCACGTCGTCACCATCGAAGTCCCCCACCTGCGCAACCGCACCCACCTCGTGCACGACGGCCGCGTCGGCGTCGTGATCGACCCGCCGCGCCAGGTCGGCGCTGTCGAGGCCGCGGCCGAGGAGGCCGGGGTCGACATCGTCGCGGTCGCCGAGACCCACATCCACGACGACTACGTCTCCGGGGGGCTGTTCCTGTCCAAACGCCACCGGGCCGCGTACCTGGTCGCTGCCGACGAGGAGGTGGACTTCGACCGGATCGAGGTGCACGACAACGAGACGCTGGCCTTCGGAGACATCGACCTGCGCGCCATCGCCACGCCGGGCCACACGCCGCTGCACCTCGCGTTCCTGGCCAGTGACGCGACCACCCGTGACGACTCGCGCGGCGCGCTGTTCAGCGGCGGCAGCCTGCTGCACGGCACCGTCGGACGCACCGATCTCGTCGATCCCGTCCTCACCCCCGCCCTGACGCGTGCCCAGTGGCTCTCCGCACACCGCCTCGGAGCCCTGCCGGCCGAGACCTCCCTGCACCCGACGCACGGCTCCGGCGGATTCGGCGCCGGCACCGCGACACCCCCGGTGGACGGAATGGTCACCGTCGGCGACCAGCGCTCCACCAACCCGGCGCTGACCCTGGGCCACGAGCGCTTCGTCTCGACGATGCTCGGGAGCCTGGACCCGGCGCCCAGCCACCACACCCAAGTGTCCGCGCGCAACCGCGCCGGCGCCTGGAGCCCGCGACCCCACCACCGGATCGATGCTGACGGCCTGGGCGAAGCGCTGGCACGCGGCGCCCACGTCATCGACGTTCGCAGCGCCGCGGACTACGCGGCCGGTCACATCCCGGGCACCCTGTCCGTGCCCTCCGGACCGCGGTGCGCGGTGTGCACCGGCTGGGTCACCCCGTGGGGTGCGGAGCTGGTGCTCGTGTCCGACTCCGACGCAGAGCTGGAACAGCTGGTCGCCGACCTCGGATCCATCGGCCTCGAGAATGTCGCGACCGCCGTCCTCGACGGGTCCGGTGCCACCGGCTGGACCGGGCTGCGCCGTACCGACTGGGCCGGCTACGTCGCGGATCCCCCCGCGCCCCGAAGCGTGGTCATCGACGTACGCCGTCCCGACGAGTGGTGCGCCGGACACCTCCCGGGAGCGCGCAACATCCCCGTCCACGAGCTCCCGCACCGGCTGGAGGAGATCCCGCGCGGCAAGGTGTGGGTGCACTGCGACGCGGGCTACCGCGCGGCAGTGGCGGCCGGGATCCTCGACCGTGCCGGACACGACGTCGTGCTCGTCGACGACGAGTTTCCCCGCGTCACCGAGATCGGCCTGCACCTGCAGCGCGGGCGCCCAGCTGCCTGACGGTGGCCTGAGCTATGAAGGGCCGCGGGGTCCGGGCGTTCGGGGCCCGGGCCCCGCTTCTTCAGCTTCTACGCAGCTCCCCGCTGGTTGAGCCTCTCGAAACCAAGGCGCCGAGTCCTGCCGGTCAGTCCTTTCGGAGCAGTGCCATGAACATGGCGTCGGTGCCGTGCCGGTGCGGCCAGAGCTGGACCGCCCCCGCGAGGTGCTCTGACTCGGCGTCCTCGACCTCGGGCACCAGCGGCCTCGCGTCCTCCAGCCGTACGTCGCGACGCCCTGCCAGGACGGCCTCGACCACGCCGGCCGTCTCCGCCACGACAGGCGAACACGTTGCGTAGAGCACCACCCCGCCCGGCCGCACCGAGTCCGCGGCGCTGTCGAGCAGGGCACGCTGGAGCGGCACCAGCTCCTCGAGGTCCTCGCGTCGGCGGCGCCACCGGCTCTCGGGCCGGCGACGCAGCGCCCCGAGCCCGGAGCAAGGCGCATCCACGAGCACTCGGTCGAAGGTGCCCTCCGGCCAGGCCGGCCGCGTTCCGTCCCCCGCCACTACGTCGCCCTGGGTCGCCCGCAGCGCCTGCGCCACCAGCCGGGCCCGGTGCTGCTGAAGCTCGTTGGCCAGCACCCTCGCTCCTCGGCCGGTGGCGAGCGCGGCCAGCAGCGCTGCCTTGCCGCCAGGCCCGGCACACAGGTCGAGCCAGCGCTCGTCGTCTCCGTCGAGCGGAGCCCGGGAGAGGGCCAGGGCGACCAGCTGGGAGCCCGCGTCCTGCACCCCGGCCCGGCCCTCCCGGACCGCGGGAATGGTCCCGGGGTCGCCCGACTCGAGCGTGACCGCCAGCGGTGACACGGAGCCCCCGCCGGTTGAGCTTGTCGAAACCACTCCCGCCTGACCCAGCTCCGCCACCGTCGAGAGCCCCGGCCGGGCCACCAGCGTCACCCGGGGCCGCTGGTTGTCGGCGGCCAGGAGCGCCTCGAGCTCGTCGGGCCTGCCCAGGGCCTGAGCCAGCTCGTCCACCACCCAGTCGGGGTGCGAGAAACGCACCGGCGTGGTCGCGTCGAGCAGGTCCATCCAGGCGTCGAGGTCGTGTGCGGCGATCCGACGCATCACGGCGTTGGTGAACCCGGCGGGCTTGTGACCGACCCGCGACCGCACGAGCTCCACCGTGCTCGTGACAGCGGCGTGGTCGGGGACGCGCATCGCGAGCAGCTGGTGAGCGCCGAGCCGAAGGGCGTCTCGGACGGCCGGGTCGGGTCGCCGGTCGGCGAGGTGGTCGACGACGGCGTCGTACGAGCGCAGTCCGCGGAGGGTCCCCCCGACCAGCTCGGTGGCGAACGCGGCGTCGCGCCCCTCGATCTGCCGCTCGCGCAGCAGCTGCGGCAGGACGAGGTTGGCGTAGGCGTCGTCCTCGCGGACCGCGACCAGCACGTCGTACGCCGCCAGCCGGGCCGGGTCCACCGGCGCCCGTCTCGGCCTCCCGCCGCTCACGCGAGGAACTCTTCGACCAGCTTCTTCGGCGCCGTCGCCAGCCACGCGTCCGTGATCACCTCGGCGAGCTCGTCACGGGTGATCTCGCCGAGGCGGGACTGCTGCACGAGGACGGCGTTGTAGCCCTTGAAGTGGTCGATCGTGAAGAACGGGCCGTCACCGTCGACGAGTGCGTGCTTGTCGTCGGGGTTGGCCGTGCGGATCACCAGCAGGTCGTCGAACAGCTCGCCGGTCTCCGGGTCCACGGCACTCTGGTGCGGCTTGCGGTACAGCACGAACCCCCGGCCCTTGTCGCCCTTCACCCGCAGCGGGACCAGCCACGTCGGCACGTCGCCCCAGGAGGTGCCGAACCAGGTCTCGGGCAGGCCGCCACAGATCTCGTCGACGTCCCTCGGCTGGGCCTTCGGGAGCGAGTGGCGTGCGGCCATGGCTGCGAAGTTACTCGAACCGTGAGCCGGGCTCGATACGGACGCCGCGGGCCCAGTCCGCCGCGTCCATCTCCTTCTTCCCGAACGGCTTGACGCGCCCGAGCCGGACCGGGCCGGTGGCGGTACCGACGAACACATCGCTCTTGGTGACTTCGAGGAGCCCCGGCTCGAGCCGCTCCCGGCCGACCGGGCGGACGGGGCCGACCTTGATCCGCTCCCCGTCCCAGGTCGACCAGGCGCCAGGCCCCGGCGTGCACGCCCGGATGCGACGGTCCACGGCGATCGCCGGCTCGTTCCACTCGACCCGGGCGTCCCCCACCGTGATCTTCGGCGCGAAGCTGATCCCCTCGGAGGGCTGCTCGCGCGCCTCGAGGGAACCGTCCTCGATGCCGTCCAGGGTCTGCACCAGGAGTGAGGCGCCGCCTTCGGCGAGGCGGGCCAACAGGTCGCCGGCGGTGTCGTCCGGCCGAATCGTCTGGGTCATGTGCCCGAAGGTCGGTCCCGCGTCGAGTTCCTTCACGAGGCGGAAGGTGGTCGCCCCGGTCACCTCGTCCCCGGCCCAGATCGCGTGCTGCACGGGGGCTGCGCCCCGCCAGGCCGGCAGCACGGAGAAGTGCAGGTTGACCCAGCCGTGCTCCGGGATGTCCAGCGCCGACTGCGGCAGCAGTGCACCGTAGGCGACCACCGGGCAGCAGTCGGGGGCGAGCGCGCGCAGCTCGGCCTGGAAGGCGGGGTCGCGCGGGTGGTCCGGCTTGAGGACGGCTACGCCGAGCTCCTCGGCGCGCAGGGCGACCGGAGAGGCGACCAGCTTGCGACCGCGGCCAGCCGGGGCGTCGGGGCGGGTGACAACTCCGACCAGCTCGTGGCGGCTGCCTGCGACAGCGTCGAGTGCTGGAACCGCGGCCTCGGGGGTGCCGGCGAAGACGAGGCGCACGGACCTAGAGGCCCAGGCCGTGGGTGGCGTGCGGGGAGAACTTCACCTGGGGCGCGGGGGCGCCGAACCACTCGGCCTCGCGGATGTACTTCATCGCCTCCTTGCGGGCCTCCCGGTCCAGGCGGTCGACGAAGATGATGCCGTCGAGGTGGTCGGTCTCGTGCTGGATCGCGCGAGCGAGCATCTCCGAGCCCTCGACGACCACCGGCTCGCCGTACATGTCGAGACCGTGGGCCACCACCGAGAGCGCGCGCTTGCAGTCGATGGTGAGCCCGGGGATCGACAGGCAGCCCTCGGGTCCGTCCTGGATCTCCTCGGACAGGGTCAGCTGCGGGTTGACCAGGTGTCCCAGCTCGCCATCGACGTGCCAGGTGAACACCCGCAGGCCCACCCCGATCTGGGGCGCGGCCAGACCCGAGCCCGGCGCCTCGACCATCGTGTCGGTCAGGTCCTGCACCAGGGTGCGCAGCTCCTTGTCGAAGTCGACGACGGGGCTCGCGGGCGTGCGCAGCACCGGGTCTCCGAAGAGCCGGATGGGCCTGGTGGACAAGGGAGCTCCGTTCGTCGGTCTCGTTGGTTGAGCCTGTCGAAACCCCGAGTCTAGGAGGCCCGACCACCACGCCCCACGGTGACTCAGCTGAGTTGAGTCAGCCGAGTTGGGCCGGGTCGACCTCGACCCGCAGGTGTGGCAGCTTGCGCGCCGAGCGCCGCGCCTGCAACTGCTGCAGCGCGGCCGAGAGGGCGGGCCCGGAGGCGCGGGGGACGCGTACGACGTAGCGCACCTGCTCCTCGTCGCGGGCGTCACGGCTCTCCACCGGGACGGGACCGAGCACCTCCGCGCCGGCCGGCAGCTCGAGGGTCGGCAGCGCCGCCTCCAGGTCGTCGGGCTCCCCGGTGACAGTGGCGACCCGCGATGCCGGTGGCAGGTGGGCCGAGAGCCGCTCGTCGATCTCGCGGCGCGCGAGCCCAGCGGGGTCCCAGCGGATCAGTGCCTGCAACCCGGGATGTGTGGGTTCTCCGACCGCCAGGACCGCACCGCCGGCGGCGGGGGTGCGCACCAGCGCCGCCGCGTTGGCCCAGCGGCGCAGCGCCTCCTCGGTGGCGCGCAGGTCGGCCCGCCCGAGCAGGAGCCAGGTGTCGAGCAGCACGACGGCCGCGTAGCCGCCGCGAGCCACCGGCTCCGCCCCGGGGGTGGCCACGATGACGGCCGGCTTGTCGTCGACCTCGGCGAGCACCCGCTCCCCCGACGACGACTGCCGCACGGTGACGCCGGGGATGGCCCGGCCGATCTCCTCGGCCGTCCGGGCGTCGCCGAGCACGGGTGCCCGCAGACCACGCCCGCCGCACTCGGGGCAGGCCCAGCCCGGAGCCGAGGTCGCGCACCAGGCGCACTCGGGCGGGCGGGACGGCCCGCGGAGGCGGAGCGGCCCGTGGCAGGTGGAGCACAGGGCCGGCGTACGACAGTGCTCGCAGGCGAGCCGGGTCGCGTAGCCAACGCGCGGCGCCTGCACCAGGACCGGGCCGCGCTGCACCGCCTCGCGCATCAGCGCCCAAGCCTCGCTGGGAAGCCGCGCGGACCGGGCGGCGGCATCGCGCTGGAGGTCGCGGTCGGAGTCGCCGGTGATGCCCACCGAGATGCGCTCGCGCACGACGTCGCGTGGGGCGGCGACCTCGTCGGCCCAGCCGGTGCGGACGAGGTACTCGGCCTCCACGCTGCGCGCGTGGGCCGCCAGCACGGCCGCGCACCCCGTCTCGTGGGCGCGCATGAGCAGGACCTCGCGGGCGTGGGGGTACGGCGCCCGCGGCTCGTCGTGGAGGTCGTCCCCGTCGTCCCAGATGGCCACCAGCCCGAGGTCCTGCACCGGGGCGAAGGCCGCGGCACGGGTGCCGATGACCACCCTCACGGCCCCGCGCGAGATCGAGAGGAACGCCCGGTAGCGCTTGGCCGGTCCGGTCTCGGCCGTGAGCACGACGTGGCGGCCCTCGCCGAGCCTCGTGGTCAGGGCCGCGTGCAGCCGGTCGAGGTCGCGGTGGTCGGGTACGCACGCGAGCGCTCCACGGCCGGCCAGCGCCGTGGAGGCCAGGGCGTCGGCCAGGATCTCGGCCCAGTCGTCGCCGGGTGCGACCGTCCAGACCGAGCGCGGAGACTGACCCGCGGAGAGCACGTCGAGCAGCGCGGGGCCGTCCGGGTAGTGCTCGACCAGGCCCGGATCGACCTTGGCGTCGATCGGTGGGGCAGGCTCGGACTCCTCCTTCTCGACCGTCGCGTGCCGCGGTGGGACGGCGAGCCGCAGCACGTCGGACCGGGTGCCGGCGTAGCGGGCGGCCACGGCGCCGGTGAGGGCGGCGACGTCGGGGGTCAGCACCCGCTCGGGACTCACCACCCGCCGCAGCGGCTGGAGCCGGCCGGTGTGCTCGGTCGTGGCGGCCCGCTCGATGACGAACCCGTCGACGTCCTGCCCGGCGAAGCGCACCTTGACCCGCACCCCGGGCTGGGCGTCCGCCGCCATCGTCGCGGGCACGGCGTAGTCGAACGGTCGGTCGAGGTGGGCCAACGGGACGTCGACGAGCACCCGGGCGATCGGGTCGACCTCGGCCCGCTCGACCTTCTTCCGCTCCTTGGGCGGGGTGGCCCTGCGCGCCTCGGCCCGGACGCGAGCCGGAGCGGGCAGCAGCTCGAGCTGGTCCTCCCCGTCGGTCGTCGTCACGGGGTCATGCTGTCATCGACGGCGGACAGCCCGGACCGGCGTACGCGGGCCGCGGACCCTGCAGCCTCAGACCCCCGCAGCGGCCCGCAGCGCGTCGGCGCGGTCGGTCTTCTCCCAGGTGAAGTCGGGGAGCTCACGACCGAAGTGGCCGTACGCCGAGGTCTGCGCGTAGATCGGACGGAGCAGGTCGAGGTCGCGGATGATCGCGGCCGGACGCAGGTCGAAGACCTCGAGGACGGCCTTCTGGATCGCCTCGTCGGAGACCTGGCCGGTGCCGAAGGTCTGCACGAAGACGCCGACGGGCTGGGCCTTGCCGATGGCGTAGGCGACCTGCACCTCCGCGCGCTTGGCCAGTCCGGCGGCCACGATCGTCTTGGCCACCCAGCGCATGGCGTACGCCGCCGACCGGTCGACCTTGGACGGGTCCTTGCCGGAGAAGGCACCGCCACCGTGACGGGCCATGCCGCCGTAGGTGTCCACGATGATCTTGCGCCCGGTCAGGCCGGCGTCGCCCATCGGTCCGCCGGTGACGAACACACCGGTGGGGTTGACCAGGAGGCGGTAGTCCTCGGAGGGGATGTCGAAGCCGGCGAGCACGTGGTCGATGACGTGCTCCTTGATGTCCGGGTTGAGCTGGCCGTCGAGGTCGATGTGCCCGGCGTGCTGCGTGGAGAGGACGACGGTGTCGACGCGGACGGGACGGTCCTGGTCGTCGTACTCGATGGTGACCTGGGTCTTGCCGTCGGGGCGCAGGTAGTCCAGCGTGCCGTCCTTGCGGACCTCGGTCAGCCGCTCGGCGAGGCGGTGCGCGATCGTGATCGGCAGCGGCATCAGCTCCGGGGTGTCGTCGGAGGCGTACCCGAACATCAGGCCCTGGTCACCGGCGCCCTGTCGGTCGAGCTCGTCGGCCGAGGAACCCACCCGCGCCTCGTGTCCCTCGTCGACACCCGCGGCGATGTCGGTCGACTGGCCGCCGATGGCGACCTGCACTCCGCACGAAGTGCCGTCGAAGCCCTTCTCGGAGGAGTCGTAGCCGATCTCGAGGATCTTGCCGCGGACCAGCTCCGCGACGGGGGCGTAGGCGTTGGTGCGGACCTCTCCCGCGACGACGACGAGACCCGTGGTCAGGAGGGTCTCGACGGCGACGCGGAGCTCCTGCTTCTTCGGGTCGTGCTCGAGCAGGTAGTCGAGCACCGTGTCGCTGATCGCGTCGGCGATCTTGTCGGGGTGACCCTCGGTCACGGACTCGGAGGTGAACAGGCGTCCGGTCACTTCTTCTACTCCATCGCAGTTGGGTGGGTGCGGGTGGGAAATCTGGGGTGCCGCGGGGCCGGTTTGCGGCCGCCAGCAGCCTAACCGAGGGTCATGAGGGACGAGGTGCGTCTCACGGTTTGTCCGCGCCGCGCGTCTCGAGGACGCGGTCCCAGATCACGTGGGCCAGGGCGGCCTTCGACCCCAGCGGCACGTTGACGACGCTCCCGTCGGCGGCGAGTACGACGGCCTCGTTGTCGTGCGAGCCGAACACGGCTCCCCCACCGACGTCGTTGACGACCAGTAGGTCGCAACCCTTGCGGGCGAGCTTGGCGCGCGCGTGGTCCATGACTGACCCGGTGTCGTCGCCGGTCTCGGCCGCGAAGCCGACCACGACGATGTGGTCGTTGGGCCGCTCCCGCGCCAGGCCCGCGAGGATGTCGGGGTTCTGCGTGAGCCGGATGTCCGGGCTGCTGCCGTCCTCGGACTTCTTGATCTTGGTGACGGCCATGTCCTCGGGCCGGAAGTCCGCCGGCGCCGCGGCCATCACGACGGCGTCGGCCGAGGCGGCGGCCTCGGTCACGTGCTCCTGGAGCTGCGCCGTCGTCTCGACCTTGACCACCTTGACGCCGGCCGGGTCGGGCAGGGTGACGTTGGCGGCGACGAGCGTGACCTCGGCGCCGCGGGCCGCTGCCGTGCGGGCGAGGGCGTAGCCCTGCAGCCCCGAGGAGCGGTTGCCGATGAACCGCACCGGGTCGAGGTACTCCCGCGTGCCGCCCGCCGAGACGACCACACGGAGCCCGGCCATGTCCTGCGCGGCAGCGCCGCCGTGCTCGTCGCGTCGGGCCAGGAGGTCACCTGCGAGGGCGAAGATCTCGGCGGGGTCGGGCAGCCGCCCCTTGCCGGTGTCGGCTCCGGTGAGGCGACCCTCCGCGGGCTCGATGACGACGGCACCGCGCGAGCGCAGGGTGGCGACGTTGGCCTGGGTGGCGGGGTGCTCCCACATCTCGGTGTGCATCGCGGGCGCGAACACCACGGGACAGCGCGCGGTGAGCAGCGTGTTGGTGAGCAGGTCGTCGGCCAGCCCGTGCGCGGCCTTCGCCATCAGGTCGGCGGTCGCCGGAGCCACCACGACCAGCTCGGCCTGCTGGCCGATCCGCACATGGGGCACCTCGTGGACGTCGGCCCACACGTCGGTGCTGACCGGCTTGCCCGACAGGGCGGCCCACGTGGGGGCGCCCACGAACTCGAGAGCGGCGGACGTGGGGATGACCGTGACGTCGTGGCCGGACTCGGTGAGGAGCCGGAGCAGCTCACAGGCCTTGTATGCAGCAATCCCGCCGCTCACGCCGAGGACGACGCGAGGGCGGGACTCACCGGTGACCATCACTGGCCCTGCAGGATCACTCGACGGCCGGCTCGGCGGCTGGGGTCGGTGGCTGCTGGGCGACCGCGTTGGCCAGCGCCTCGGCGGCGGCCTCCTCGGGGTCGATGTCCTCGCAGGTCAGCAGGTCGTCGTTGATCTCGCGCAGAGCGATCGAGAGCGGCTTCTCCTGGACGTGGGTGTCCACCAGCGGACCGACGTACTCCAGCAGGCCCTCGCCGAGCTGCGAGTAGTAGGCGTTGATCTGGCGGGCACGCTTGGCGCTGTAGAGCACCAGCTTGTACTTGGAGTCGGTCTTGGTCAGCAGGTCGTCGATCGGGGGGTTGGTGATCCCCTCCGCGACGGGCTGGTTGCCGGACACGCTCATCGAGCCTCACTAACAAGGATTGGGGTACTGCGACGCTGGTGCGGGACGGTCAGGGGGTCCCGGACCGCATCAACTCTACCAATTCCTCACCGGCAGCGTGAATCCGACGGTTGACGATGGTCACGTCGAACTCCGGCTCGGCGGCCATCTCCTCACGCGCGGTCGCGAGGCGACGCTCGCGCTCGGCCTCGTCCTCGGTACCTCGACCGACCAGGCGGCGTACGAGCTCCTCCCACGACGGCGGCGCCAGGAACACGAACCGGGCGTCCGGCATCCGCTCCCGCACCTGACGGGCGCCCTGCAGGTCGATCTCCAGCAGGGCGAGGCGACCCTCGGCCAGCGCCTCGTCGACAGGACGGCGCGGAGTCCCGTAGCGCGCTCCCCGGTGTACGACGGCCCACTCGAGCAGCTCGTCGTCGGCGACCATCCGGTCGAACTCCTCCTCGGAGACGAAGTGGTAGTGCACCCCCTCCTGCTCACCCGGACGGCGGCGGCGCGTGGTGACCGAGACGGAGATCCAGATCTCCGGGTGATGCTCACGCACCCAGGCGGTGACGGTGCCCTTGCCGACGGCTGTCGGGCCGGCCAGAACGGTGAGCCGAGACGCCTTCCGTGGCACTTCCTGCTGTGTCTCCGGGGCCACCGGTCACTCGGGGGCGAACTCGTCGACCAGCGCGGCGACCTGCTTCGCGCCCAGCCCGCGCACTCGGCGCGTCTCGGAGATCTTGAGCTTCTCCATCACCTGTCGGGCGCGCACCTTGCCGATGCCGGGCATCGACTGCAGCAGCTCGCTGACCCGCATCTTGCCGATCACCTCGTTGACCCGCCCCTCGGCGACCACGTCGGCAAGGGAAGCCCCGGAGTGCTTGAGCCGGTTCTTCACCTCGGCACGTTCCCGACGGGAGGCGGCCGCCTTGTCGAGCGCGGCCTGTCGCTGTTCGGGCGTGAGGGGCGGCAAGGCCACTGAGGTCTCCTCGACTTCCTGCTCGGTGCTCGAGCGGGTTGGGGGAACGATGTGGGTCCGGCGGGACTTCCGAATGGCCGAACACGCGCAATCTAGCCACGGCCCTCGACCCGCTGCAACGCGGGAGGGGTCCATCTGGGCACCCGGAGACCAAGGTCACTGCGCCCGTTCACCGCTCACGAGCGGCACCAGGCGTCACGGCGGGTCAGAGACCGAAGTTGACCTTGCAGACATCACGTCCCTGCTGCTCGATGCCGGAGGCCGCCTCGACCACCTCGTCGGTGCGGATCTGGCTCGCCGCGTCCTCGACCGCCTTGAGTTCCGCGGCGCTGAGCCCGGCCGGCGGCTTGCCGCCCTCGAAGTCCGAGGGCTTCACCCCGGCGTCCTTGATCGCCGCGTCGAGGTCGTCGAGCGCCCCGACGAAGACCTGCCACTCGTCCTCGAGGTCCTGGGGTGCCTGTTCGGCCAGGTCGCGCAGCATCGGGAGGTGGCTCAGCAGGGCCGACGGAGAGGGAGACTCGACCATCTCGGCCATCTCCTTGCGGTGCTCGCGGAGGTCGCTGCAGTAGCTCTCGATGCTGTTCTCGCCGCATCCGGCCAGCGGAGCGAGCAGGGCGACGGCGAGCGCGGCGCCGGCGAGGCGTGGGCGCCGCATCATGTGGCCGTCCGGAGAGCGGCGAACGAGTCGAGGGCGCGGCCGACGGCGGTGTGCAGGGCCTCCGCGTCCGGGCCGGCCGCCAGGATCTCCCGTGAGCTGGAGGGCAGCACCTGGTCGAGGACGCTGGCCGAAGATGCGGCGTACGTCGTCCGCCGTGCCGCCCTGCGCCCCGATGCCCGGCACGAGCAGCGGCCCGTTGATCGCCAGGTCCTCGTCGGTGTCCTCGATCGTGGCCCCGACGACGGCGCCGAACGAGCCCATCGGGCTGACCCCGGCGTTGAGGGAGGCCAGCGCGGCCAGCACGGTGCCGGCCACGCTGCGACCTTCGGAGGTCCTGGCGTGCTGGAACGGCGGGGCCTCGGGGTTGGAGGTCAGGGCGAGCACGAAGACGCCTGCGTCGTGAGCGCGGGCAGTGGCGACCATCGGCTCGAGACTGCCGAAGCCGAGATAGGGGGTGGCCGTGATCGCATCCGCCGCGAGGGGTGAACGGGGGTCGAGGTAGGCGTCGGCGTAGGCCTGCGCGGTCGACCCGATGTCGCCCCGCTTGACGTCGAGCACGACCAGAGCGCCGGCCTCGCGAGCGGTAGCGATGACGCGCTCGAGCACCTCGACCCCGCGCGAGCCGAAGCGCTCGAAGAACGCCGACTGCGGCTTGACGGCGGCGACCTCCGGGGCAAGGGCCTCGGTCGCTGCGAGGGCGAACTTCTCCAACCCGTTGACGGAGTCGGTGAGTCCCCACGCATCCAGGAGGGAGGCGTGCGGGTCGATCCCGGCGCAGAGCGGACCGCGACCGTCCATCGCAGCGCGCAGGCGGGCGCCGAAGGGCTGGCGTTCGGTCATCGGCCGCTCTCCTCGGCTCGACGGGCGCCGCGGGCCAGGCTCCGCGTTCATCCGGGTCGGCCACAGCGGGCCCTCGTAGATGAAGGCGGTGTAGGCCTGCAGCAGGTCGGCCCCTGCGTCCAGCCGCTCGATCGCGTCCGCAGGCGTGCTGATGCCACCGACACCCACGAGGACCATGTCAGGGCCGACCCGACCCCGCAGCAGGCGCATCACCTCGGTGGCACGCGCGCGGAGGGGCCGGCCGGAGAGGCCACCGGCGCCGGCCGACTCGACCTGCTCCGGGGTGCTGGAGAGTCCGTCGCGCGAGATCGTCGTGTTGGTGGCGATGATGCCGTCGAGGTGCAGCCCGGTCGCGAGGTCCGCGACGGCCAGCACGTCCTCGTCGCCGAGGTCTGGAGCGATCTTGACGAGCAACGGCACGTGTCGGTCGGACAGGTCGTCGGCGCGCTGCCGGACGGCACGCAGGAGCGGCTCGAGCCGGTCGACCGCCTGCAGGTCACGCAGGCCCGGCGTGTTCGGTGAGGAGACGTTCACGACGAGGTAGTCGGCGTACGGCGTGAGCAGGGTGGTGCTCTTCTCGTAGTCGCGAACCGCGAGCTCCTCGGGCACGGTCTTGGTCTTGCCGATGTTGATGCCGAGCGGCACCGAGACGCGGCCGGTTCGGTTGAGCCTCCGCGCCGCGAGCCGGCGGGCCACGACCTCGGCACCGTCGTTGTTGAAGCCCATCCGGTTGACCACGGCACGGTCGGCCGGGAGCCGGGACAGGCGCGGCTTCGGGTTGCCGGGCTGCGGCTCGCCGGTGACCGTCCCGATCTCGACGAACGCGAACCCCATGTTGGCGAGCGCGTCGATGCCGACCCCGTTCTTGTCGAAGCCGGCGGCGAGGCCGAGCGGGCCCGGGAAGTCGAGGCCCATCACCCGTGTGCTGCCCGACCGTCCGACGCGGCTGCGTCGTCCCCCGATCAGCCGCGTCACGGGCTGCGCTGCACGGATGGCCCGGAACGCCGCGCGGTGGGCGGACTCGGGGTCGGTGCGGCTCAGGACGTGCTCGAAGAGCAGCTGGTAGGGCTGCACTCAGGACTCCCGGTCCAGGGAGCGGCTTCCCCGGCCGTCGTCATCGCGGAGCCGCGCCCAGTCCTGCAGCGAGCGCACGCCGATGTCGGCGGCCCGCATCGCCTCGATCCCCTGCACGGCGGCGCCGAGGCCCTGGACCGTGGTGATGCACGGGATGTTGGTGCGGATGGCCGCGGTGCGGATCTCGTAGCCGTCGAGCCGAGGCGACCCCCCGCTGGTGGTCCCGTGCGGGGTGTTCACGACGAGGTCGATCTGGCCGTCGAGGATCATCCCGACGATGGTGCGCTGCCCGTCGGCCGCGTCTCCCTCGCTGTGCTTGCGCACCACGGTGGCCGACACCCCGTTGCGTCGCAGCACCTCGGCGGTGCCCTTGGTCGCGAGGATCTCGTAGCCGAGGTCGGCCAGCCGCTTCACCGGGAACACCATCGTGCGCTTGTCGCGGTTGGCCATCGAGACGAAGACGCGACCGCTGAGCGGCAGCGAGCCGTACGCCGCCGTCTGCGCCTTCGCGAACGCCGTGCCGAAGTGCCCGTCGAAGCCCATCACCTCGCCGGTGGACCGCATCTCCGGGCCGAGCACCGCGTCGACGGTCTTGCCGTCGATGGTCTTGAACCGGTTGAACGGCATCACGGCCTCCTTGACCGCGATCGGGGCGTCGCCGGGCAGGTCTCCCCCGTCGCCCTCCGCCGACAGCACGCCCTCGGCGCGGAGGGTCGCGATGCTCTCGCCGAGCATCACGCGCGCGGCCGCCTTGGCGAGCGGGGTGGCCGTCGCCTTGGAGACGAACGGCACGGTGCGGCTGGCCCGGGGGTTGGCCTCCAGCACGTAGAGCACGTCGGACCCCAGGGCGAACTGGATGTTGAGCAGGCCGCAGACGCCGACCCCGCGGGCGATCGCCTCGGTGGCCTGGCGGATCCGGTCGATCTCCTCCTTGCCGAGGGTGATCGGAGGCAGCGCGCATGAGGAGTCACCTGAGTGGATGCCGGCCTCCTCGATGTGCTCCATCACCCCGCCGAGGTAGAGCTCGGTGCCGTCGTACAGCGCGTCGACGTCGATCTCGACCGCGTCGTCGATGAACCGGTCGACGAGGACCGGGTGCTCGGGGCTGATCTCCGTGGCGCGCTCGATGTAGCCGCGCAGGGACTCGTCGCCGTAGACGATCTCCATCCCGCGCCCACCGAGGACGTACGACGGACGCACCAGCACCGGGTAGCCGATCCGGGCCGCGATCTCCTGGGCCTCGGCGAACGACGTCGCCGTGCCGTGCTTGGGCGCGGTCAGGCCGGCCTCGGCGAGCACCCGCCCGAAGGCGCCGCGCTCCTCCGCGAGGTGGATGGCCCCGGGCGACGTGCCGACGATCCGGACACCCGCGTCCTCGAGACCCTGCGCCAGGCCCAGCGGCGTCTGCCCCCCGAGCTGGCAGATCACACCCGCGATCGGTCCGGCCTGGCTCTCGGCGTGCACGATCTCGAGCACGTCCTCGAGCGTGAGCGGCTCGAAGTAGAGCCGGTCGGAGGTGTCGTAGTCGGTCGAGACGGTCTCGGGGTTGCAGTTGACCATCACGGTCTCGTAGCCGGCGCCCCCCTTCGATGCAGACAGCGCGAGGCTGGCGTGCACGCAGGAGTAGTCGAACTCGATCCCCTGGCCGATCCGGTTGGGCCCGGAGCCGAGGATGATCACCGCCTCCTTCTCGCGCGGCGCGACCTCGGTCTCCTCGTCGTAGGAGGAGTAGTGGTACGGCGTCCGCGCGGCGAACTCGGCGGCACAGGTGTCGACCGTCTTGTAGACCGGCCGCACGCCGAGCGCGTGCCGGACGCCGCGGACGACGTCCTCCTTCATGTCGCGGATCTTGCCGAGCTGCGCGTCGGAGAACCCGTGCCGCTTGGCCCGCCGCAGCAGCGTGGGGGTGAGCTCGTCGGCGTCGATGATTTCCTGGGCGACCTCGTTGATCAGCGAGAGCTGGTCGACGAACCACGGGTCGATGCCGGTGGCCGCGTGGATCTCCTCGACGGTCGCCTCGGCCCGCAGCGCGTCCATCACCTTGCGCAGCCGGCCGTCGTGGGGCGTGCGGATCTGCTCGAGCAGGGTGTCCTTGTCGAGCTCGACAACCACGTGGCTCCAGTCGAAGACAGCCTTCCCCTCACCTGATGTCGGAGCCTCGAGGGAACGCAGCGCCTTCTGCAAGGCCTCGGTGAAGTTGCGACCGATCGCCATCGCCTCGCCCACCGACTTCATGTGCGTGGTCAGGGTCGGGTCGGCAGCAGGGAACTTCTCGAAGGCGAACCGCGGCACCTTGACCACGACGTAGTCCAGCGTCGGCTCGAAGCTGGCCGGCGTCTCGCGGGTGATGTCGTTGGGGATCTCGTCGAGGGTGTACCCGATCGCCACCTTGGCGGCGATCTTCGCGATCGGGAAGCCGGTCGCCTTCGATGCCAGGGCGCTCGACCGGGAGACCCTCGGGTTCATCTCGATGACGACCACCCGGCCGTCGTCGGGGTTCACCGCGAACTGGATGTTGCAGCCGCCGGTGTCCACGCCGACCGAGCGGATGATGCCGATGGAGAGGTCGCGCAGGTGCTGGTACTCCCGGTCGGTCAGCGTCATCGCCGGCGCCACGGTGATCGAGTCGCCCGTGTGGACGCCCATCGGGTCGAGGTTCTCGATCGAGCACACGATCACCACGTTGTCCCTGGTGTCGCGCATGACCTCGAGCTCGTACTCCTTCCAGCCGATGATCGACTCCTCGAGGAGCACCTCGGTGGTGGGGCTGGCCGCGAGACCGGCCCCGGCGATCCGGCGCAGGTCGTCGGCGTCGTAGGCCATCCCGGAGCCGGTGCCGCCCATCGTGAAGCTGGGGCGCACCACCATCGGCCAGCCGAGGTCCTCGGACGCCTCGAAGCACTCGTCGAGCGTGTGGCAGACCGCCGAGCGGGCGACGTTGCCGCCGAGCTCCTCGACGATCTTCTTGAACGACTCACGGTTCTCGCCGCGGTTGATCGCCTCGATGCTGGCCCCGATCAGCTCCACGCCGTACTTCTCCAGCACGCCGAGGCGGTCGAGGTCCATGGCGGCGTTCAGGGCGGTCTGGCCGCCCAGCGTCGCGAGCAGCGCGTCGGGACGTTCCTTCTCGATGACCTTCTCGATGAACTCCGCGTTGATCGGCTCGACGTACGTCGCGTCGGCGAACTCGGGGTCGGTCATGATCGTGGCGGGGTTGGAGTTGACCAGGACGACCCGCAGTCCCTCGGCCTTCAGCACCCGGCAGGCCTGGGTCCCGGAGTAGTCGAACTCGCAGGCCTGCCCGATGATGATCGGCCCGCTGCCGATCACCAGGACGCTCTCGATGTCGGTCCGCTTCGGCATCAGGGTTTCCTTCCGGTGAGTCGGCGGCGTCGGCGCGTCGCGCCGGCGGCGCGCTGCCTGGCCGGAGCCGGCGGCGACGTCCGGGCCTCCGGGGTTGAGCGTCGATGGGACTGGCCCCCCGGAGCGAGGAACGAGCGGAGGGGTGGCTGCGATCCCCGGAGTGCTCGGACGGCGCCGCAGCCGCGGCGCGCGCCGCCGGAGGCGCGCCGCCGGCGCGACGCCGATCCATCAGCGAGCAGAACCGGTCGAACAGATAAGCCGCATCGTGCGGACCCGCCGCCGCCTCGGGGTGGTACTGCACCGAGAAGCTCAGCAGCCTTCCGTCCGGGGAGCGCAGCTCCAGCCCCTCCACGACGTCGTCGTTGAGGCAGACGTGGCTGACCGTCACGGTGCCGTACGGCGTCTCGGACGGATGCGTCGAGCGGTGCGTCCACCGCGAACCCGTGGTTGTGCGCGGTGACCTCGACCTTGCCGGTCGTCCGGTCCATCACGGGCTGGTTGATGCCGCGATGGCCGTACTTGAGCTTGTAGGTGCCGAAGCCGAGCGCCCGGCCGAACAGCTGGTTGCCGAAGCAGATCCCGAAGTAGGGCAGGCCCTGCTCCAGCGCGCCTCGCAGCAGCTCGACCTGCGCGGTCGTCGCGGCGGGGTCGCCCGGACCGTTGGAGAAGAACAACCCGTCGGGCCCCACGGCGAGCACGTCCTCGAGCGACGCCGTCGCGGGCAGCACGTGCACCTCGATGCCACGCAGGCTCATCATCCGTGGGGTGTTCGCCTTGATGCCGAGGTCGATCGCGGCAACCGTGAAGCGCTTCTCGCCGACCGCAGGGACGACGTAGGGCTCCGCGGTCGAGACCTCGCCGGCGAGCTCGGCCCCGGTCATCTCCGCGGACTCCCTGACCCGGGCCAGCAGTGCGTCCGCGTCGGTCGAGTCCGAGGAGATGCCGACCCGCATGGCTCCGCGTTCGCGGATGTGCCGGGTCAGCGCGCGGGTGTCGATGCCGCTGATGCCGACCACGCCCTGGTCACGCAGCTCGTCGTCGAGCGAGCGGGCCGAGCGCCAGCTGGACGAGACCCGCGAGGGGTCGCGGACGACGTACCCGCTCACCCAGATCCGCCGCGACTCCGGGTCCTCGTCGTTCATGCCGGTGTTGCCGACGTGGGGGCTGGTCATGACCACCACCTGCCGGTGGTACGACGGGTCGGTGAGCGTCTCCTGGTAGCCGGTCATGCCGGTCGAGAACACCGCCTCGCCGAACGTCTCGCCGGTCGCCCCGTAGGACTCGCCGCGGAACACCCGCCCGTCCTCGAGGACGAGGATCGCCTCCACCACGGTGGTTGGGCTTGTCGAAACCACTACTCTCCCCCACTTGTACGGGCCATCTTCGAGATCGTGCGCACCCAGCGGTCCACGTCGGGCGGCGTCGGGCCGGTCTTCAGCTTCTTGTCCGGGTCCAACCGGAAGCCGGTGCGCCACTGATGCTCACCGTGGACCCACTTCACGACCAGCAGCGTCTCCACCGGCTTGCCGCCGAACTCGTCGGACGTGGTGGCCCCGCGCAGCGCTGTGGCCGGGATCCGGAACGACCCGGCCATGCGCACCACGTCGAGGGCCTCGGGCGAGAGGTTCAGGCGCGAGGAGCTCTTCACGGACAGGCTCTGGCCGACGACCTTCTGCCCGTCCTCGGTGACCGTGCCGAGGTAGCGTGCCGCGGACTGCAGCTTGGCGTCAGGCAGGTCTGCCATCGCCGGGATCGGCACCAGCTCGGGAACTCCCTTGTGCAGCCATGGTTCACGCTTCCTGCTCAGCAGGCCCATTCAGACCAGGCCCCCGTCGAGGACGGTGGGCGTGCCCCGCAGCACCGTCGCCACCACGGCACCGGTGAGCTTGCGTTCGTGCCACGGGTTGTTGCGCGACAGGGATGCCGAGGTGGCGCGGTCCACCACGACGATTGCCTCCGGGTCGACCAGCGTGATGTTCGCCGGCTGCCCGACCGCCAGCGAGCCACCGTGGCCCTCGAGGCCGGCGATGCGAGCGGGGTTCTGCGACATCACCCGGGCAACGTCGGCCCAGGACATCGCTCCCGAGCCGACCATCACCTCGCTCACGACGGAGAGCGCCGTCTCCAGACCGAGCATGCCGAAGGCGGCGTCGACGAAGGCGTGCTCCTTGTCGTGGCGCGCGTGCGGTGCGTGGTCGGTCGCGACCGCGTCGATGGTGCCGTCGGCGAGCGCGTCCCGCAGGGCTGCGACGTCCTCGTCGGGGCGCAGCGGCGGGTTGACCTTGTAGACCGGGTCGTAGCCGGCGAGCAGGTCGGTGGTGAGCAGCAGGTGGTGCGGCGTGACCTCGGCGGTGACGTCGATCCCCTGCGCCTTCGCCCACCTGATCACCTCGACGGACCCGGCGGTGGACACGTGCGCGACGTGCACCCGGCTGTTGGTGTGGCGGGCGAGCATCACGTCCCGGGCGACGATGGTCTCCTCGGCGATGCCGGGCCAGCCCGGCAGTCCCAGCCGACCGGAGAGCTCCCCCTCGTGGCAGCAGGCGCTCGGCCCGGCCAGGTCGGGGTCCTGCGAGTGCTGCGAGACGACGCCGCCGAAGGCGCGGACGTACTCCAGGGCACGCCTCATCACGCGCGGGTCGTGGACGCACTTCCCGTCGTCGGAGAAGACCCGCACCTTCGCCCGCGAGCGGGCCATCAGGCCGAGCTCCGCGAGCTCCTCGCCCGCGAGGCCACGGGTCACTGCCCCGACCGGCTGCACGTCGACCAGGCCGGCCGCCCGTCCGAGGTCGAGCACGCGCTCGGCCGCCTCGGCCGTGTCGGTGACAGGCGAGGTGTTGGCCATCGCCAGGACGGCTGTGTAGCCGCCCAGGGCAGCCGCCCGCGATCCGGTGAGCACCGTCTCGGCGTCCTCCCGGCCGGGCTCGCGCAGGTGCGTGTGCAGGTCGACCAGACCCGGGAGGGCGACCAGCCCCTCGGCGTCGATGACCGTGTTCTTTCCTCCGCCGGTCGAGCCTGTCGAGGCCTCGTCCACGATCACGCCGTCGGCGACGTACACGTCCCGGGCCTTCTCCCCCAGCGGCGAGACGCCCTTGATCACGAGACTCACTGAGCGCTCCCTTCTCCGGCGAGCAGGTGGTAGAGCACGGACATCCGGACCGCGACCCCGGCGGAGACCTGGTCGAGCACGGCGGACTGCGCCGCGTCCGCTGCGTCGGCGGCGATCTCCAGCCCACGGTTCATCGGGCCGGGGTGGCAGATCGGCGCGTCGTCCTTGAGCAGGGCGAGGCGCTCACGGGTCAGCCCGTAGCCCACGGTGTATTCACGGGCGCTCGGGAAGTAGGCACCGCTCATCCGCTCACGCTGGACGCGCAGCATCATCACCGCGTCGGCCTCGGGCAGCACCTCGTCGAGGTCGTAGCTGGTCGCGAAGCCCGCGTCCTTGGCCCACGCGGTCACCCCGGCCGGCATCAGCGTGGGCGGCGCCACGACGGTCACGTGCGCCCCGAGCTTGGAGAGCAGCAGCACGTTGCTGCGGAACACCCGGCTGTGGGTCAGGTCGCCCACGATCACGACGTGCCGGTCCTCCAGCGGACCCATCCGGCGCTGCAGTGTGTATGCGTCGAGGAGGGCCTGCGTCGGGTGCTCGTGCATCCCGTCCCCGGCGTTGATGACCACGGCGTCGGTCCACTGACTGACCTGCTGCGCGGCCCCGCTGGCGCCGTGCCGGATCACCAGGCCGTCGACGCCCATCGCGGCGACCGTCAGCACGGTGTCGCGCAGGCTCTCGCCCTTGCTCACGCTGGACCCCTTCGCCGAGACGTTGATGACGTCGGCGGAGAGCCACTTGCCGGCGATCTCGAAGGAGGAGCGGGTGCGCGTGGAGTCCTCGAAGAAGAGGTTCACCACGGTGCGGCCGCGCAGTGCGGGCAGCTTCTTGACCGACCGGCGCTGGACGTCGTGCATCTCCGCGGCGGTGTCGAACAACGTGAGCACGTCGTCGACCTCGAGGTCGTCGATGGAGAGCAGGTGCTTGCTTCTGATGGGCTCAGTCATCGCGAGTCTCCTGTCCCTGTCTCCGTGGCGATCCGGACCTCGTCGTACCCGTCGGACTCCTCGAGCCGCACCATCACCCGTTCGGTGCGTGCACTGGGCAGGTTCTTGCCGACGTGGTCGGCGCGGATGGGGAGCTCGCGGTGCCCACGGTCGACGAGTACGGCGAGCCGCACCGTGGCGGGCCTGCCGAGGTCGTTCATCGCGTCGAGCGCCGCCCGCACCGTGCGGCCCGAGAAGAGCACGTCGTCGACCAGCACGACCACCTTGCCGTCGACCCCGCCGGGGGGCATCAGGGTGTGGTGGGGGCCGCGGGTCGGGTGCTTGCGCAGGTCGTCGCGGTACATCGTGATGTCGAGGGTGCCCAGCGGCACCTCCACGCCCTCGACCTTGGCGATGCGCTCGGCGACCCGTCGGGCGAGATGGACACCGCGGGTCGGGATGCCGAGCAGGACGAGCCCCTCGGACCCCTTGTTGCGCTCGAGGATCTCGTGGGAGATGCGGGTGAGTGCCCGGGAGATGTCACGGGCGTCGAGAACGGTGCGGCCGTCGTCGAAGGCTCCGTCACTCGGGGAGGGCCCCTCAGGGGCCGTCGGAACAGATGCGGGATGGGCAGGAGCCACCGGCACCGGACCTCCTTCTCCGCCTCACAGGACGGCTCGTTAAAGGATGTCGATCGGGGCCGACAGTAGCAGCCACGGTGCCCTCACGGACAACCGGCGCGACGGGACGAGACGTGTTCTCGGCACCATTTTCGTGGGCCCTGCTCCGGGAACGACCGACCCACCATGTCGCTTGCCGGGAGCACGCGCGCAGGAGCCGCCCCGACCTCGTCGGGGCGGCTCCTCCGGTCGACCAGGCGCGCGGCTACGACACGCGGCCGGGTGCGGACGACACGGTTGCCGGCCCGCTCTGCCCCACCGCCGCAGCGGCGGCACCGAGCCAGACCGGGATCAGCAGCGCCGCCAGCCAGCTGGTCATCGGGAACACCGTCATCGCAGCCAGTACCGCGGCGGGGATCCACACCCCGCGCGGGAGCATCTTCCGGGCAGCGACCACGGCGACCACGAGTGCCAGGCCGGGGGCGTAGCGAGTGATCTCGGTGAGGTTCACCATCAACGACGCGGCCTCACCGAGCCCCGGCCCCGGGTCGTCGAGCATCTGGGCCCCCGCAAGGGCAGCCGCGCCGAACGAGGCGTAGTACGCGCCGTACAGCACCGCAACGGCAACCCCTGCCGCCCCGATCACGGCCCCGCTCAGGCCGTCCGCGCGGCGGGAGAGCCGCAGCGCCGCCGGCACCAGCAGGGCAGCCACGAAGCTCGCCACGATGCTGCCCAGCTGCTGGTTGGTGGCATCCTCCACGAGGCTGCTCGTGATCGCGGCTCCGGACTTCCCGTCGAGACCACAGAGCGCGAACGGGACGAGCGCGCCGAGTGCGGCCGCAGCGCACGCCACGCGGACCGCGACATCGCGGTCCTGGGTGACCTCGGGTGACGATGTGGTCAGGTCGATGGACATGTCTGCTCCGTTCGTCGGTCGACGCAACTGCTGCGTCGAGTCCTGCCGAACGTAGGTCGGCCGGCGACCGCGCGACCTCCACCCACGGGCCACACCTTCTCTGCCTCCAGACAGAGGACAGACCGGTGCCCGCGCTCCTACGATCCTCGCGTGCCCCGACTTCCTGCCAGCCCCCTCATGCGCGACGTGTTGCTCGGCGCGCTGCTCGCGGCGGTCGCCCAGGTCGAGGTGACCCTCGGAGCCGACCAGATCGACGGCCCCCTGGTGTGGCACCGCCTCGCCTATCTCCTCATCCTTCCGGCGCTCGCCCTCCGCCGTGTCTCCCCGCTCGGCGCCAGCGCGGTCGCGGCCGTCGGGCTCGCGGTCGAACCGCTCCTCGGGCCGGCCCCCGTGGCCACTCCCTATCTGGTGCTGCTCTTCCTGCTGGCCTCGCTCGGCTGGTACGCCACGACGCGCACCGGGTTGATCGGGGTCGGCCTCACCCTGATGGCCGGGCTCACCTACGACCTGACCCAAGCGACTTCATGCTCGGTGACCTCGTGGTGAACGTGGTCATCATCGTGATGGCGTGGGCAGCCGCTCGCCTGGTCCGCGTGAGCACCGACCGGCGGGTTCAGGCCGAGCTGGACGCCGACCGGGCGGCTCGCGACGCAGTGTCCCGCGAGCGGGAGCGGATCGCCCGGGACCTGCACGACTCGATGGCACACGCACTCACCCTGATCACGCTCCAGGCCGGCGGCGCCCGGGAACGCACCGACCAGCCCGTCGCCGCCGACGCCCTGTCGTCGATCGAGCACACGGGACGAGAGGCGCTCGCCGACATGCACCGTTTCCTCGACCTGCTCGGGCCCGGTGGCGGAGAGGCACCCGGCGTCGGGGACATCCCGGAGCTCGTCGACGGCGTGCGCCGCGGGGGGCTGGACGTGACTCTCGACCTCGACCCCGGCGAGCTGCCGGCCAGCGTGTCGACCACGGTCTACCGGGTCGTGCAGGAGGGACTGACCAACGTCGTCAAGCACAGTGACGCGGCCAGCGCACGGGTCGTCGTCCGGCGCCACGAGCAGGGGATCCTCGCCGAGGTCAGCGATGACGGACATGCGCGCACGGCGCGCGTGAACGGCAGCGGTCGTGGCCTCACCGGTCTCCACCAGCGCCTCGCCCTGTTCGATGGGACGCTCGAGTCCGGGAGCACACCCCGCGGGTGGCGCGTAGAGGCACGCATCCCGCTGGTACCGGGCACACCGTGAGTGACCCCGGGACCCTCCGCGTGGTGGTGGCCGACGACGAGCCCCTGGTGCGTCAAGGGCTCCGGATGGTGCTCGACCTCGACCCTGCCATCGAGATCGTCGGCGAGGCCGAGGACGGTCTCGAGGCCGTCGAGCGGGCCCAGGAGCTGCGACCTGACCTGGTCCTCCTCGACATCCGGATGCCCCGCATGGACGGCATCGAGGCGACCCGGCGGATCTGCTCCGACCCGGGCCTGCGCGGGACCCGCGCGGTCGTCCTGACGACGTTCGCCGACGACGCCCTGCTCGTGGCCGCCGTACGCGCCGGGGCGTCCGGCTACCTGCTCAAGAGCATGCCGCCGGGCGACATCCGCACCGCCGTGCACGCGGCGGCGACGGGCCAGACGACCGTCGCCCCGCGGCTCGTCGAACGGCTGCTCCAGGAGTACGCCGAGCGGCGGGTACCCCGCGCTCCGGAGCTGGGCCGGCTCACCGAGCGCGAGACCGATGTCCTCCGCGAGATCGCCTCGGGGCGTTCCAACGGCGAGATCGCGGCCCGGCTCTACGTGAGCGAGGGAACCGTGAAGACCCACGTCGCCGCGATCCTGCGCAAGCTCGACGTCCGCGACCGGACGCAGGCCGCCGTCGCGGCGTACGAGATGGGGCTGGTGCGTCCAGGCGGAGCCACGGCTCCCTGATCTGTGTTCGCTCTCCGGGTGGCGCGAGCAGTTCTAGGGTGGCGCCATGGCAACCGGCACCCACGAGCACACCGCGGACGCGCGCAACGCCGGGATCCTGATCTGGGTCAACGGTGCGCTGGTCCCCCGCGACCAGGCGGTCGTGTCGGTGTTCGACTCGGGGTTCGTCCTCGGTGACGGGGTCTGGGAGGGGCTGCGCGTCTCCCGTGGTCACCCGGCGTTCCTCGAGCAGCACCTCGACCGGCTCGAGGAGGGCGCGAGGGCGATCATGCTCGACCTGGGGATGAGCCGGGACGAGCTCACCGACGCCGTCTACGCGACGCTGCGCGCGAACGAGATGACCGACGGCGTGCACGTGCGGCTGATGGTGACCCGGGGCGTGAAGTCGACGCCGTACCAGGACCCGCGCATGACGGTCGGGCCAGCCACCGTGGTGATCATCGCCGAGCACAAGGAGCCGCTGCCTGCGACGGTCACCGACGGGATCACGCTGTTCACCACCCACGTACGCCGGGCGACCCCGGACACGCTCGACCCGAGGCTCAACGCGCACAGCAAGCTCAACGACATCCAGGCGTGCATCCAGGCCTACACCGCCGGCGCCGACGAGGCGCTGATGCTCGACCCCCACGGGTTCGTGGCCACCTGCAACAGCACCCACTTCTTCATCGTCACGCGAGCGGGTGAGGTGTGGACCTCCGACGGTCGCTACTGCCTCGCCGGCATCACCCGTGGCAACGTGCTGCAGGTGTGCCAGGCCAACGGGATCCGCGCGCGCGAGACGACGTTCAGCCTGACCGACGTCTACAGCGCGGCGGAGGCGTTCGTGACCGGGACGTTCGCCGGTGTGGTGCCGGTGACGGCCGTGGACGGGAGGACCATCGGTACCGGTGCGCGAGGTCGGGTGACCCACCGGCTCCAGGACCTCTACCAGCAGCTGCGTGGCGAGGGACGTGGCGTCGCGATGACCGTGCGCATCGCGATGTGGTCGGGCCCGCGCAACATCTCGACGGCGATGATGCGCTCCTGGGAGAACCGGCCGGACACGGTGGTCGTGGACGAGCCGTTCTACGCGGCGTACCTCCGGCGCACCGGGCTCGACCACCCCGCTCGTGAGGAGGTGATCGCCTCCCAGCCGACCGACCCGGACGAGGTGGTGCGGCGGCTGCGGACCGACGACTCGGCGCCCCGTGCACTTCGCCAAGCACATGACCCATCACGTCCTGCGGGACTGGCCCCTCGACTGGGTCGACGACTTCCGCAACGTGCTGCTGATCCGTGACCCGGCCGAGGTCGTCGCGTCGTACGTCCGCTCGCGGGAGAAGTGCGAGCCCGACGACATCGGGCTGCACCAGCAGGTGCGCCTGCTCGACGCGCTGCCGGAGGAGCCGCCCGGTCATCGACGCCGGCGACTTCCTCCGCGACCCGGAGTCGTACCTGCGCTGGCTGTGCGACTGGCTCGGCATCGACTTCACCGACCGGATGCTGTCGTGGCCGGCCGGGCCTCGGGAGTCCGACGGCGTCTGGGCGCCGTACTGGTACGGCGCCGTCGTGCGTTCGACCGGTTTCGAGCCGTGGCGGCCCCGCCGGATCGAGCTCAACGAGCACGACGCGGGCGTCGCCGAGGCCTGCCGACGGGCCTACGAGTCGCTCCATGCGACGCGGCTGGTGCTCTAGGGCCGACCTCGATCGGACTCCGGTCAGGTGACCCGGCGCAACCGGCCCTTGGGTGCCGGCGGCGACCAGTTGTCGAGCACCTCGGTGAGGCGGGCCGCCGACACCGGACGGCCCAGCCAGTAGCCCTGGGCACTGTCGCAGCCGAGCTCGCCCAGCAGCACGAACGCCTCGAGGTCCTCGACGCCTTCGGCCACCACCCGGTGTCCGAGCCGGTGACCGAGGTCGACGATCGCGCTGACGACCGCCTGTGCCGACCTGTCGGGGAAGGATGCGACGAAGCTCTGGTCGATCTTGACCTCGTCGACCGGGAGCCGCTGCAGGTAGGCCAGCGAGGAGTACCCGGTTCCCAGGTCGTCCACCGAGAGTCGGACGCCGAGCTCACGAAGGCGCTCCAGGGCCGCGATGGCCCGTTCGGGGTCGAGCATGAGGCTGGTCTCGGTGATCTCGAGGGTGAGGTCCTGAGGCCCGACGTCGGCGTACGAGAGGGCGCGCGCGACCTCGTCGACGAAGGAGGAGTCCATGAGGCTCCGCGGTGAGATGTTCACCGCCACCGTGAAGGGCGCGTTCCTGGACTCACGCCACGCAGCGCAGTCACGCAGGGCGTTCCGGAGCACGAACATCGTGAGAGGAGTGATCAGCGAGCTGTGCTCGGCCAGAGGGATGAACTCGTCCGGGCCGATCGTGCCGAGCTCGGGATGGTGCCAGCGGACGAGGGCCTCGACCCCCTGGATGAGGCCCGTCGTCAGATCTACCTTCGGCTGGTAGTGGACCGTCAGTGCGTTGGTCGTGACGGCAGTGCGCAGGTCGGCCAGCAGCCCGAGCCTGGATGAGTCCTGGTCGTCGAGCTCGGGGCGGTACACCTCCAGCCCGGTGCGGTGCTCCTTCGCCACGTACATGGCCAGGTCGGCCCACCGCAGGATGCTTCCGCCCGGCGTACCCACCGGCGCGACCGCCACGCCCATGCTGGCCTCGACCGCGACCTGGATCCCGTCGAGGTCGAACGGACGGGCCAGGGCCCCCTGGACGATCGATGCACAGGTGGTCGCATAGAGGTCGTCCGCCCCGGGCAGCAGGATGGCGAACTCGTCCCCGCCGACGTGGGCGACCAGGGCCTCGGGCTCCGCGGCTTCGAGGAGACGCTGGGCGACCAGGCAGAGGAGTCGGTCGCCGACCTCGTGCCCGAGGGTGTCGTTGACATCCTTGAACCGGTCGATTCCGAGCAGCACCACCGAGACCGGCTCCTCGGCCAGGGCCTCGGCCATCCGGATTCCCAGCAGGCGGCGGTTCGCGAGCCCGGTCAGCTCGTCGTACATGGCCAGCCGCTCGCGCTCCTCGGCCTGGGCGATGATCAGGTGCGCCCGGAGGGCGTTGTCGATCGCCACGGCAGCGTGGTTGGCCAGCGCGCCGAGCTGGCGTACATCGGCCGCGGTGAACGTCTCCACGTCGCCGAGCTTGTCGGCGACCACCAGGCTTCCCATGGCCTTGCCTTCGCTGCGAAGGGGAACCAGGGCGCAGTCCCTGACCCCGACCCGCGCGAGGACCTCCTGCTGGTGCTGGTCGCGCGTCCGGCGTGGGACCACCACGGTTCCGTCCTCTGCCAGACCGGCCAATGCGTCGACCAGGGCCGAGGACCCCACAGACAGGGTCTCCTCGTCGAGGCACCAGTCCTGGAGGGTCCCGTCCTCGTGGGTGAGCCGCAGATGGACCGCGCCGACCTCGAACGAGCTGCGCACCTCGGTGAGGACGGTACCTACGACGGCTTCGAGCTCGACCTCGCGCCCGACCAGCTCGGTGAACCGGTTGACCCGTTCGAGGCTCTCGGAGCGTTGGCGCGCGCCCTCGTAGGACCGGTAGGCGAACAGGAGGACGGCGCCCAGCACGGCCAGCAGCCAGGCCGCTCTCCACTCGGTCGCCAGGATGTAGACGGCCACGAGCGCGAAGCAGGCGTTGGCGATGTCACCCACCTGACCCAGGCCGACCACCTCGCCGAAGACCTGCGGGCGAGCGCCGGTCGCGATCGTGATCACGACACCGACCAGGAGGGAGCCCAGCACGCTGATGAGCAGGGCGGTGACCGAGCGTGGCCAACCATCCGCGCGGGCCGAGCGGATCGGCGTCCTGGAGGACGAGGTGCCAGACGCTGACGGCAACGGAGGTCTCGAGCGCGAAGAGGGCACAGTTGAAGGCCATCTTCTGGAGGTCCTTGCGCTGGATCACGAAGGCCACCAGCGAACCGAGCACCCGCGAGACAACCAGCAGGTCGGGACGAACGAAGTACAGCCCGACGACCAGCGGGAGCTCCATCATGGAGAACGCGTAGGCCTCCCGTCCCAGTCGCAGGTGCACCGGGAGCAGCTCGGCCGCCATGAACCCGACGGCGAGGGCCACCGGCCACATCCAGGGCCAGTGGCGGGTCTCGTCGACCAGTGGAAGCACCGCGAACACGTGCACGATGAACGCGCACAGGGCCATCAGGGTGATGAACACCCAGATGGCCCTCACACGAGCTCGCGTCATGGCGGACTCATGTCGTGTGCACGTCCGTTCGCACCCGTTCCATGGCTAGGACCAGTTGTGCCCTGCCCAGGAGCGGCCTGCCCAGGAGCGACCAGCCCACGAGCCGCCCGCCCAGGAGCGACCAGCCCACGAACGTCCTGCCCAGGAGCGACCGGCCCACGAGCGACCAGCCCATGAGCGTCCTGCCCAGGAGCGGCCCTCCCATGACGCACCGGCCCAGGAGTCACCACACCAGCACCCGCCGGTCCAGTCGTTGCCGTTCCAGGTCCCGCCGACCCATGACGTTCCGGCACTGCTGTCAGCTGCCCACTGGGCTGCGTTCCACGGACCGAAAATGTCCTGCTCGCCGGTGAGCTCGACGTCTCCGTCCGCCACGTGCGCGCTACCTCGCGCGGCCTCGAGCGAACCGGTCCCGCTCGAGGGAGTGAACCCCTGGCCGGTCGTCGGCACGGCGGCGTTGTCCGCCGCGACGAGGTTGATCTCGCCGGCGCCACGGCCGGCGACGTCCGCCAGCGGCATCGGCGAGGCAGTGCTACGCAGGAGGGTCTTGACCTGGTCCGGGGTGAGGTCCGGCCGGCGCTCGAGCAGGAGCGCCACGGCGCCCGACACCACAGCAGCCGACTGCGAGGTGCCGCTGCCCTTGAACCGCTCGGTCCCAGCGCGGGCCTCGGGGTAGGCGAGGTCGAGGTAGGACCCAGGGTTGCGCAAGGACACGACGGAGCGGCCCGGTGCAACCACGTCGACACGGCGGCTGGCGTCACCCCTGCTGGAGAAACCCGGAACCACGTCGTCGCCCGTCTTCGCGGTGTCCCGGGTGTCGGCCGCCCCGACCGCGATGACGTAGGGGTCGTAGGCCGGGTTGTTGAGCTTGCTGGCCCCGAAGCCGGAGTTGCCCCCGGCGACCACCACGACGATGCCGGCTCGCCAGGCGTTCTCCACCGCGTGGGTGAGCGGGTCCACCTCGTAGTCCTGGATCCCATCCGTGCCGTAGGAGAGGTTGAGCACGCGGATCGGGTGGTCCGGGTCGTCGTCGCGGTGCTCAACGACCCAGTCGACGGCCGCGACGACCTGGGAGACGTCCACTGCCCCGTCGCTGGTCGCCACCTTCAGGCTGGTCAGGTGGGCATCCGGAGCGACACCCTGGAACTTGTTCAGGTCGAGCAACCCACCTGGTGTCCTGCCGGCGATGATGCCGGCCATGTGGGTGCCGTGGCCGAAGGTGTCGAGGTGCCGGAGCTCCGGGGACTGGCTCTCGAAGGAGAGATCGGCACCGTTGGTGACGTTGCCCGAGGTCAGGCCCGGGACCGGCACGACGCCGGTGTCGACGAGAGCGACCCCGACGCCCTGACCAGTGGCGCCACGGTCCCACAGGGTCTCGGCGCCGATGGCCGTCCGGACTTCCCTCATGGAGGTCGCGGTGCCGTCGTAGCGCCACTGTGTCGGCACGAGTTCCCCGAGAATCCCGTCCACGGTGCCGAGGACCGGGTCGAGGATCGGGTCGAGCAGCCCCGCCTGGGCGGGCGCCGCCGGCATCCCGGCGGCGGCGAAGGCCGCGACACTCAGGGCAGCCACTGCCCTGCGCACCGATCGCAGTCGTGCCATCTGGTCCCCCATCCATTTCCAGACACCCGTCCGGGCAACACCACCCCCGAGGCGGTGTGGACTCATTTGATACAACGATATGCCGGACAAAAGATGACTTAGCCTGATTTGGCGTTTCCCGGACTAGACCGCTGTGCGCGGTTACGTGACAAACCGGGACTCGGCGTGCTTGGAGCGGCTCAGCGGTCGAGGTGGCGCGCCCAGGCGAAGCAGAACAGCCCGTAGCAGATGATCCCGGCGGCCACGGCGAACAGCAGGTAGGGGCCGAACGGCTGCTCGAGCAGCTTCTGCAGTGCCTCGTCGAGGCCACCCGACTTGCCGGGCTCGTGGGTGACGCCGGCGTACACGAACAGCGCCCCGACGAGGAAGAAGGCGATGCCCTTGGCGATGTGGCCGACCTTCCCGAGGATCAGGTAGCCGGCCCCGGAGTAGCCGAGCTTGCCCTCGGTGTGGAGGTTCTCGGCGAACTTCTCCGTCCACCCCTGCCAGGCGACAGTGACGGCGTACCCGATGACCCCGAGCCCGACCGCGACGACGATCCACTGTCCGGCCGGCAGGTCCATCAGCTTCGCGGTCAGCGTCTTGGACCCACTCGAGCTGTCTCCGGAGCTCCCGGACCCGAGCGCGACCCGGAACGCCGTGAAGGCGAGGACGGCATAGATGATCGCCTTGCCGCCGGAGAGGAGGCGCTTGCGCAGCCGGGTGGCGCCTTCCTCCTCGCGGTGGCCGAACGCCGCCTCGATCACGCGCCAGACCACCAGCAGGCTCAGACCGATCGCGACCGCCCAGACCAGCACCTTGCCGAAGGGCTGCTGGGCGAGCTCGGCCAGGGCGCCCTGGGGGCTGGCCTCCTCGCTGTGGTCACCCAGCGCGAGCTGGATGGCGAGCCAGCCGATCAGCAGGTACACCGCGCCGTACGCGACGAGTCCGATCCGGGCCGCGTGGTCCAGCGCATCGCTCTGCTCGGCCTGCCGGCCCATCACCTCGGGATCGTTCACGGACGCGACTCTGCCATCAACCCGAGCCGGACCGTGCTCAGTCGCTGAAGTCGAGCTCCTTGAACCAGGTCTCCAGCACGTAGTCGGTCTGCCAACCCATCGAGCGGTAGAGGCCGTCGGCACCGGTCGGGGAGTCCGCGTCGACCTCGAGACCCACCCGGTCACGACCTCGCTGCGCGGCATCCGCGATCACCGTGCGCAGCAGCGCCTTCGCGATCCCGCGCCCCCGAGCGTGCCGGTGCACGCCGATGTAGTCGATGTAGCTGCCCTCGTGTCCCTCTGCGTTCTCCGGCAGGACCGTGCTCACGACCGCGCCGGCGGCCAGCGGCTGGCCCTCGTCGCCCTCGACGAACGCGAGCCACCAGTGGTCCCACCGGTGCCCCGGGTCCTCCCGCAGACGCTGCACGAACTCAGGGAAGCTCTCGCGGTAGGAGTTGAAGTGGTCCTCGAAGGACGACTCGAGCATCTCGTGCACGAGGTGGAGGTCACCGGCGACGGGCAGCCCGTTGTCGTGGGTCTCGACGCGACGGATCGTCACACCCTCGCGGGGGCCCGGGAGCGAGGTCGCCTCGTCGGGTGTCACGGGCCGCGTCATCTGCGGGAACGTACGCCGCTTCGTGTAGCCGGCGTCGACCAGCCACTGCTTCTGCACGGTGTCCCCGGCGAAGGGGCTGGCGTCCAGCGTGGTCTCGGTGATCTCGCGCAGCTCGCAGATCTGGCGGGCGACCTCCTCGGCCCACGCGTAGAACTCGCTGGCGATCAGGGCGGCCTCGTCGACCGACCGGTCGACGTACAGCATCACCATCGTGCGGCCCGCCGCCCGGTCGTGCACGATGATCCACGCACGTGGCGTCCCGTCGGGATCGACGGCGACCAGCTGTCGCCGTGTCCACGACGCGGGGCCGGCGACCTCGGACTCGATCTGCTCACGGTCGACCGAGGACGAACCCGTGTAGTCGACCCGGTCGGTGCCGCGCAGCTCGACGAGGACGGGCAGGTCGTCGAGGGCGGGAGTCCGGACGGTCCACGACGGTGGGAGCCCCGTGGGGAGAGGGATCGGACTGGGCTCGTCGACTCGGGAATCCACCCGCCTATCCTGCCCGACTCGGCGGGTCAGTGCGGCAACGAGTCCCGGTCGCGGACGATGTTGCCGAGCACGCCGTTGACGAAGGCGGGTGACTCGTCGGTCGACAGGTCGCCGACCAGGTTGAGCGCCTCGGAGACGGCGACGGCGTCGGGCACGTCGTCGACGTACAGCACCTCGTAGGTGGCCAGCCGCAGCACGTTGCGGTCGACGGCGGGCATCCGGTCCAGCGTCCAGCCCTGGACGTAGCTCGAGATGACCTCGTCGATCCGGGCGCGGTGCTCGGTCACGCCGCGGACCAGCTCGACGGTGTAGTCGTTGACCGGACCGCCCTCGGCCAGCTCCTCCAGCGCCTCCACCGGGGATCGGTGACGCATCTCGGAGGCGTAGATCAGGTCGAGGGCCCGCTTGCGGGCCTTGGAGCGAGCACTCATCCGGGGTCCCCGACGCGCCGGGAGCGGAGCGAGCGGCGTGGTGGGGTGGTCAATTCGAGACGCGTCCGAGGTAGGAGGAGTCCCGGGTGTCGACCTTGATCTTCTCGCCGGTGGTGATGAACAGCGGCACCGAGACCGTGGCACCGGTCTCGACAGTGGCCGGCTTGGTGCCACCGGTCGAGCGGTCACCCTGCAGGCCCGGCTCGGTGTAGGTGACCTCGAGCTCGACCGACGCCGGCAGCTCGATGTAGAGGACGCGGCCGTCGTTGGTGGCGACGATCGCCTCCTGGTTCTCGAGCATGAAGTTCTTGGCGTCGCCGACGATCTCGGGCGTGACCTCGATCTGGTCGTAGGTGCCGGTGTCCATGAACACGTAGGAGGTGCCGTCGTTGTAGAGGTACTGCATCGTCCGCTTGTCGACGTTGGCCACGTCGACCTTGACGTCGGCGTTGAAGGTCTTGTCGACGGTCTTGCCCGACTCGATGTTCTTGAGCTTGGACCGCACGACCGCCCCGCCCTTGCCGGGCTTGTGGTGCTGGAACCAGATGACCTGCCAGAGCTGCCCGTCGAGGTTGAGCACCATGCCGTTCTTCAGGTCGTTCGTCGTAGCCATGCGTCTGTTCGCGCCTTCACAGTCGGGGAGTTCGTGGGAGGCAGCCGGTCCGGCCGCAGCCGCCGAGTCTAGCCGCACGCAGGTCCGCCGCTAATTCCGCCGACCGGGCAGTTATGGTTGGCTGTACGTCGCCGAGAGGGCACTTCTGGTTGGCCGTACGCCGCCGAGAGGGGATTCTGGTTGGCCGGAGTACGCCGACGTTGGTTCACTGTCCGACATGGAGTGGACGCGGCGCGGCCGGCGGACTTCGGCGGGAGCGCTGACGCCGCCGGGCAGCGGACGATCGAGGGGACGCGCCTCCTGATGATGCCTGAGTACGCCCTCGACATCCCGCTGTGGGACGACGGCGGTCCCGTCGAGGATCGCGCCCTCCTCGAACGCGAGCTCGGGTTGTCGACCAGGCTCATCGACGAGCTCGCCGACATGGCAGGCCGAGTGGGACGACGTGAACAGCGCCGCTGTATCCGACGACACCGTCCCGGTGAAGCCGCTGCCAAAGGGTGGGGTGCTGATCACGCCGCACGGGGTCGGGAGCTCTTCGCTCGTCTCAAGGACGAGATCGACTCCCGTTTCGACGTACGCCTCCAGCTCTGACCAGGCAGGTCACTACTCAGCGCCTCCGGCCAACCAGAACTGCCCGGTCGGCGTACTCCAGCCAACCAGAACTGCCCGGTCGGCGCACTCCGGCCAACCAGAACTGCCCGGTCGGCGGGGCTAGGGGCGGGAGAGGATGAGGCCGGAGGTGGGGACGCCGGTGCCGGCGGTGACGAGGACGTGGTGGGCGTCGGGGACCTGGTTGACGGAGGTGCCGCGGACCTGGCGGACGGCCTCGGCGATGCCGTTCATGCCGTGGATGTAGGCCTCGCCGAGCTGGCCGCCGTGGGTGTTCAGGGGCAGCCGACCGCCGACCTCGATGGCACCGTCGGCGATGAAGGCGGGGGCCTCGCCGCGGCCGCAGAAGCCGAGCTCCTCGAGCTGCATCAAGACGTACGGCGTGAAGTGGTCGTAGAGCACCGCAGTCGCGATGTCATCCTGCGACAGACCCGACTGGCGCCACAGCTCGCGCCCGACGACTCCCATCTCGGGGACGCCGATGTCGTCGCGGTAGTACGACGTCATCACGAACTGGTCCGCAGCACTCCCCTGTGCCGCCGCGGTGATCGAGACGGCCGGCTGCTTCAGCGACGCGGCCCGGGAAGGCGTCGTCACCACGATCGCCACGGCTCCGTCGCTCTCCTGGCAGCAGTCGAGGAGCCGGAGCGGGTCGGCGATCATCCGCGAGGCCTGGTGGTCCTCGATCGTGATCGGCTTGCCGTGGAAGAACGCGTCCGGGTTGTTCGCCGCGTGCTTCCGGTCCGCCACCGCAACGGCGCCGAAGTCGGCCGAGGTGGCGCCGTACTCGTGCATGTAGCGCCGCGCCTGCATCGCCACGGTCGCGGCGGGCGTGGACAGTCCGTGGGGGTAGGTCCAGGCGTTGTCGAGCCCGTTGGTGTTGACCTGCGCCGCGGCCCAGTTGGAGACCTGGCCGAACCGCTGGCCCGAGCGCTCGTTGAAGCCGCGGTAGCAGACCACGACCTCGGCCACCCCCGTCGCCACGGCCATCGCGGCCTGCTGGACGGTGGCGCACGCCGCCCCGCCGCCGAAGTTGATGCGGCTGAAGAACCGCAGGTCTCCCATGCCCAGCTCGCGGGCCAGCGCGATCTCCGAGCTGTTGTCCATCGTGAACGTCACGAGGCCGTCGACGTCGGCCGGAGTCAGTCCCGAGTCGGCGAGCGCCGCCAGGGTGGCCTCGGCCGAGAGCTGGAGCTCGGACCGGCCCGACTCCTTGGAGAACTCGGTGGCACCGATCCCGGCGATCGCCGCCTGGCCGCTGAGGCTCATCGCTTGACCTCCACCTTGGCGGTCACGTGGTCCAGTCCGTCGGTCGGGCCTGTCGAGGCCACCCGCCCGACCACGTCGATCGTGAGCACGCCGTCGGTGTCGTCGGTGATGTCTCCGGAGAAGGTCAACGTGTCGTAGGGGTGGGCCGGGGCGCCCAGCCGAAGCGCACAGGAGCGTACGACGAACTCCGGCCCGACCGCGTCGCGAGCCCAGTCGCCGACGTACTTCTGCACCAGCCCCGTCGTGGTGAGGATGTTGACGAAGATGTCCCTGGACCCGTGGCCCTGCGCGAGGTCGCGGTCATGGTGCACGTCCTGGTAGTCCCGCGTCGCGATCGCCGTCGAGACGACGAGCGTCGGCGTGACCGGCAGCTCCCACGCGGGCAACGACGTCCCCTTCGTCGGAGCGTTCACCGGGCCAGCTCCCAGATCGGCAGGGTCAGCTCGTCGTCGACCCGGTCCCAGGCCACCACGACGGCGTCGCCGATCGCGAGGTCCTCCGGATTGCTGCGTACGTCGGCCACGAACCGCACCCCTTCCTCGAGCTCCACGAGCGCGATCGTCAACGGCAGCTCGCGGCCCGGCATCTGCGGGGCGTGGTGCACGAGGAAGCTGAAGATCGTGCCGCGACCGCTCGCGACGACGTAGCCCCGGTCCATCGCATGGCACGCCGGGCAGACCGGCCCGGGCGGGTGGCGCAGCTCGCCGCAGGAGTTGCACTTCTGGATGCGCAGCTCGCCCTGCTGGGTGCCCGCCCAGAAGAAGTCGGTGTCCTGGTTGCGCACCGGCCGGATGATCTTCGACCGGTCGGGACCACCGGAGTCGGCCGTCCGAGCTCGCGGCTTGAACTTGAGCACCCGGAACAGCATCGAGGCGACCACCTCGTCGCCGACGCGCCAGACGTTGCGGGTGGTGACGAAGTACCCCTCCCCGACACCGGTCTGCTTCGGACCCGCGACGTCCTCGAGCCGGGTCGTCACCGAGACCTGCTCACCGACGCACAGGTAGCGCTCGTAGGTCTGGTCGCAGTTGGTGCCGAGGACCGAGGTGAAGCCGGCGTCGTCGAGCATCTGCATCGCCTGCGACAGCGGGTCGTCGGCCCCGCGAGTGCCCCGGAGACCCGGCATCGTCCACACCTGTGCCATGGCAGGCGGCGCCACCCCCTGCGTGAACCGTGGGTCGGTCTCCTCGATCGCGTCCAGCCAGGCGTTGATGATCGGCTGGCTGACGGGATCGCGCGCCAGCCGGGGCCGGGTCTCGCCGAGCGCCTTGATCCGCTCGGTCTCGCGCATGATCCAGTCGTGGTCGCGGATCTCGGCCTCGGTTCGGCTCACGGCAGTCTCCGTCCCACTCACCGGGGCACCTTGGGCAGGCCCAGCCCGAACATCGAGATCAGCTCGCTCTGCACCTCGTTGACACCTCCGCCGAACGTGAGCACGAGGTTCCGCTTGGACGTCGCATCGAGGTAGTGCATCAGCAGCGAGGTCGCCGGATCCGCCGGGTCGCCGTACGACGTGACCACGCGCTCCAGCGCCAGCCCGAGGACCTGGACCTCGTCGGAGGCGAAGACCTTCGACGCCGAGGCGTCCGCAACGGCCTCGCGGCCCGTCGCGCCGGCCCCCGCCACCTGCCAGTTGAGCAGCTCGTTGACCCGGAAGGCCGCCGTCGCCCGCGCGAGGGTGTCGCGGACCCAGCCGATCTCGAGCAGCGGGGTGCCGTCGGCGTCGGCGCGGCCCTCTGCCCACTCGGCGACGAGGTCGCGCAGGCCTTCGAGGCGGCCGGCCGGCCCGAGCATGACCCGCTCGTGGTTGAGCTGGGTGGTGATGAGTCGCCAGCCCTCGTTCTCCTCCCCGACGAGCATGTCGACGGGCACGCGCACGTCGTTGTAGTACGTCGCGTTGACGTGGTGCGAGCCGTCGGAGGTGATGATCGGCGTCCAGGAGTACCCGGGGTCCTTGGTGTCCACGATCAGCACCGAGATGCCCTTGTGCTTGGGGGCGTCGGGGTCGGTGCGCACGGCCAGCCAGACGTAGTCGGCGGCGTGGCCACCGGTGGTCCACATCTTCTGGCCGTTCACGACGTAGTGGTCGCCGTCTCGCGTGGCGGTGGTCCGCAGCGCCGCGAGATCGGTCCCCGCATCCGGCTCGGAGTAACCGATCGCGAAGTGCACGTCACCGGCGAGGATCCTGCCCAGGAACATGTCCTTCTGCTTCTCGGTGCCGTAGGCCTGCAGCGTCGGGCCGACGGTCTGGAGCGTCACCGCGGGGAGGTGTACGTCGCCACGGGCGGCCTCGTTGGCGAAGATCTGCTGCTCGATCCCGCCGAGCCCCTTGCCGCCGTACTCCTTCGGCCAGCCGACTCCCATCCAGCTGTCGTCGCCCATCTGCCTGATCGTGCGGTGGTAGGCCTCACCGTGCCGGTCGCTCATCATCTCCAGCCGGTCCTCGGGCGACACCAGGCCGGAGAAGTAGCTGCGCACCTCGTCCTTGAAGGCCCGCTGCTCATCGGTGAGCTCGAGGTTCTTCGCCTCCTCGGACTCCCGCGCCGGGACGGCGGCGAGCGTCGCCTCGAGGCCACCGAGGAGCCGGGCCACGTCCTTGACGCCGGCGAAGTAGCGGTGCATGGGGTAGGTCTCGTCGACGCCCATCCCGCCGTGGAGGTGGTGACAGGTCTGCAGGGCGGAGGGTGCCCGGTCGCAGAACCAGAACGCCCCCACGGCCAGGTCGTCGGCTGCCGGCTCGCTTGTGGCCACCCGCCGTGCGGCTTCCTCGGCGGCCAGGGTGACCATCCGGGAGGCGACGTAGACCTCGGCCATCTGGATCGCCACGCCCTGGAACTCCGCCAGTCGCCGCCCGAACTGGGTGCGCTCCTTGATGTAGCCGGCCGTGAGGTCGCGTGCTCCGGCGAGCAGTCCGTCACCCCGGAGCAGGAGACCGGCGACCGCGTGCTCACGCAGCACGTCGGCTGACCCTTCGCGGAGCACGCCGAGGACAGGTGCGCCGTCGAACTCGTAGGTCGCCTCGGCACTGCTCCCCCGCGAGCTCGGCGTGGTCGTGCGGGTGACGCCGTCGCTGTGCGGGTCCACGAGTACGGCGACCGCGCCGCCGGCCGCGTCGGAGGCCGAGACGAGCAGGACCGTGTCGAGTCCGGAGAGCTCCTCGAACGTGGGTACGGCGATCTTGCGTCCGGTCAGGCGGTCGTCCTCCAGCCGGGTCGTGGGTCGTTCCGGCAGGGCCCGCCCGGGCTCGTTCAGTGCCGGCGCGACGAGCAGCTTGCCGGCGGAGATCTGCGGGATGAAGGTCTCCTGCTGGTCCGGCGTACCGCTGTGCCGGAGGGTGAGCAGTCCCTGGACCAGCGTCTCGACGAAGGGCAGCTCACCGGCTCGGCAGCCCAGCTCCCGCACGAGCACACCGACCTCCGCGAGGCCGAACCCCTCGCCGCCGTACGCCTGCGGAGCGGCGAGCCCCAGCAGCCCGGCCTCGGCGCAGGCGAGCCAGCTGGCCTCGACCTCCTCGGGGCCCTTGTCGAGGACGTCGGAGAGCACCGAGCGGATCTCACGGTGCAGCTCGGTGGGGACCTCGCCGTCGCCGGCGGGCGCGTCGTCGCTCATGCAGGCCCCTTCGCTCGGGAAAACTGTAACCTGTTCTAGTCTAGGGGTCCGCCCGACAACCGCAACCGGAAGGCCGTGTGATGTCCAAGCTCGGGAGCTGTCTCGGGCGAGCCGTGCGCTCGCAGCTGGACCGGCACGTCGCCCTGCCCAACGTCGAGATCCCCGACGGGCGGTGGCTGCAGCTGCCCCGCCGCGGCCGCACCTGGGTCACCGAGCTGCCCGGCCCACCCGGTGCCCCCTCGATCGTGCTGCTGCACGCGGTCGGCTGCACCGGGATGCTCACCTGGTTCCCGGTGGTGCACCAGCTCGCCGAGCGCTACCGCGTCGTCGTCTTCGACCAGCGCTGGCACGGGCGCGGCATCATCTCGGAGAACTTCTCGCTCTACGACTGCGCCGACGACGTGGCCGCGGTGATCACCGAGCTGGGGCTCGACGATCCCATCGTCGCGGGCTACTCGATGGGCTCGGTGATCGCGCAGCGCACCTGGCGTCAACACCCCGACCTCGTCGGCGGCCTCGTCCTCGGGGCCACGACCGACCACTTCCGGACCAACGGCAGCGAACGCCTGTTCCACGCCGGCATGGAGATCAGCATGGGTGCGCTGCGGACGCTCTCGATGTCGCGCTCCGTACGCCGCGCCACCCGGTCGACGGCCGAAGCACTCAACGTCCCCGAGATCGACCTCGCCCAGTGGGCCCTCGAGGAGTGGCGCAGCACCAGCCCCTGGGCGGTCGGTCAGGCCGTCGCGGCGCTGGGCCGGCACCACTCGACGCCTTGGCTCTCCCGGATCGACGTGCCGACCGCTGTGGTGATCCCGAGCAAGGACCGGGCCATCCCGCCGGCGCGACAACGCCGCCTCGCTGCCCGGATCCCCGGCGCGACGGTGCACGAGGCCCCGTGCGGCCACGCCGGGTGCGTCGTACAGTCCGAGCGCTTCATCCCGACCTTCCTGGAGGCCGTGCACGTCACGGCGGCCCGGATCCGGGACAGCCAGGCGAGCAAAGCGCCACGGGCGTGAGTCTCAGCCGGCCGGCTCGTCGGAGTCGATGAGGTAGCCGCCGTCGCCCGAGTCGATCAGACCCTCGACCTTGCGCTCGGTGCTCCTCTGTCCGTCGCTGCTGTGGTAAACGAGCGTCACCTGCACGAAGTCGCTGCCGGGCGTCGCCTCCGCCGACTGGACGTCCACCTTCTCGATGGTGCGCCAGAAGGCGTCGCGGCAGCGGCTGGATGCGTGATTCCGGGTAGTCCAGAACGAAAAGCCGCTCCGGAGGATGCCGTGGCCGGCTATTTGCAGTTCTGGACAGTTGCTTGCTGTAGGTGCCGTCGACTGCTGATCGTTCCGCTAGGGTGGTTCTTCGCGGCAGTCTTCTTCGCGGTCTTCTTGGCCGGCCTTCTTGGCGGTCTTCTTCGAGGCCGCCTTCTTGGCCGCCTTCTTGGCCGCCTTCTTGGTCGGCCTTCTTCCGGGGCTTGCGACCGCTGAGCGCCTCGGCGTGCAGGGCGTCGAGCTCCTCGGCGAACTTCTCGGTGAGCTTCCACGGCTGCGGGACGAGCTCGCGGCAGGCGATCGCGCCGACGTGCACCTTGCCGTCGCTCGACATCACGGTGATGTTGAGGCCGGCCCCGTGGAAGACCGGACCGAGCGGGTAGAGGCCCTCGATCTTCGCGCCGATGAAGTACAGCGGCACCGGCGGACCGGGGACGTTGGAGATCACCAGGTTGTGGATCACGGGTCCGGAGTCGGCCAGCCGCAGGGAGGACACCATCCGCACCGCCAGGCCGAAGGTGCGCGGGGCGGCGAACTCGGCCCAGTCCTGAAGGGTGTCGGCCGGGATGGCCTTGTGGTGGTCCTTGGCGTTGGTGTTGCCCTCGGAGACCGCGCCCAGGCGGTCCAGCGGGTCCTCGATGTCGGTACCGAGCCGCGAGAAGATCGTCGAGACCTTGTTGCTGCCGCTCTGCTTCTTCGACTCCCCGCGCACGGAGACCGGCACGGACGCCACCAGCGAGCTGGACGGCAGCTCGCCCCGCTCCTCGAGGTAGCGACGCAACGCCCCACCGCTCACGGCGATCACGACGTCGTTGACGGTGGCACCGTCGACCGCGTTCTTGATCTCCTTGATCTTGTCCAGCGACATGTCCTGCACGGCAACGGATCGATGCCCGGTGATGGTGCCGTTGAACGAGGTGCGCGGGGCTCGCAGCGGGGCCGCCATCGCCGTACCGCTGCGGGCGCGGCCGATCGTCTTGGTCAGGACGTCCGCGGTGGGCGCGACCAGCTTCGCCAGCTCCACCGGCTTCGACAGGGTGGACACGACCCCCCGCGCGAGCAGCTCGGCATCGCTCGGCGTACGCGCGTCCAGACCGCCCTGGGGTGCGGTCTCCAGGGGCGGCGCGTCCGGCTCCAGGCTGCACAGGAAGGAGATCGCGTTGGCCCCGGAGACGCCGTCGACGGTGCAGTGATGCATCTTGGTGAAGATGGCCACCTTGCCGGACTCGAGGCCCTCGATGACCACGAACTCCCACAGGGGTCGGGACCGGTCCAGCGGGATCCCGGCCATGTGCCCACAGAGGTCGGCGAGCTCGCGCTCTCCGCCCGGTGACGGCAACGCCATCCGGTGCACGTGGCGGTCGAGGTCGAAGTCCTCGTCGTTGACCCAGACCGGGTGGTCGATCCCGAGCGGCACCTGCTTGAGCTTGCGGTGGAACATGGGCACGTCCGCGATGCGGCGCCCGAGCTCGCCCTTGAACTTCGCGAAGTCGTAGCCGCCCGGGCTGGTCGCCGGGTCGAGCACGATGATGCCGCACACGTGCAGCAGCTGAGACGAGGTCTCGAGGTAGAGGAAGCTCGCGTCGAGCCCACTGAGGCGGTCCATGGGCGGATTCTAGACTGCGCCTTGAAACACGTTCTAGTTTTCTCGAGGTCGCGCTTCTCACACGGACCCAGGCCGTTCGGTTCCGTAACCTCGGCCCATGGGATATCTGCGCCGCCAGCTCGTGACCGCCGCCTTGACGGCCAACGCCCTGCACCCGCTCGGGGGGCGCTACGCCTCGATCCCTGCCTTCTTCGCCGGCTGGCTGGCGAGCGAGCTGGCCCCGCAGCTGCTCGTGGCCAGCGCCGTGGACACGGCCGCCGAGCTGTCCGTACGCCGCAGGCGCTCGGGCCGGCCGAAGCTCGAGACCCTCGACGGGAGGCTGGGCCTGGCGCTCGCCGCCGCCTCCACCGCCGGCCTCGGCTACCTGATCGTCAACGCCAGCCGCTCGGCCACCCACGTCGAGACCACGCTGCGGGACGGCCTCGGCGAGGACTACCTCGAGGCGCTCGAGGAACCCCCCAGCGTGGAGGACCTCAAGACGCCGCTGCGCGAGCTGGCCCGCCCCTTCAAGATGGCCAGGCCGGAGGTCGAGGTGATCCGCGACATCAACTACACCGTCGGCGGCAGGCGCGCCCGCCTCGACATCTACCGACCCAGGGACGCCGACCTGGAGAACGCGCCGGTGCTGGTGCAGGTGCACGGCGGTGGCTGGACGATCGGTGCCAAGGAGCAGCAGGGACTGCTGCTGATGAACCGGATGGCCGAGCGCGGCTGGGTCTGTGTGGCGATGAACTACCGGCTGGCGCCCAAGCACCCGTTCCCGGCACAGATCATCGACGTGAAGAAGGCGATCGCCTGGACCCGCGAGAACATCGCCTCCTACGGCGGCGACCCGTCGTACCTCGTGATCACCGGCGGGTCGGCCGGAGGCCACCTGTCCGCGCTCGCGGCGCTGACCCCGGGCGACCCCGAGTACCAGCCAGGTTTCGAGAGCGCCGACACCAGCGTGGCCGGGTGCGTGCCGTTCTACGGCGTCTACGACCTGGCCGGGCTCTCCGGCGACAAGCACGCGGTCGGGATGCGCGACTACTTCCTCGGGCCGCGCGTGTTCCGCATGGACCCGCGCACCCACCTCGACGCCTTCGTGAAGGCCTCACCGCTGACGCACGTCTCCCCCGACGCACCGGACTTCTTCGTGCTCCACGGCGCCAACGACTCCCTGGTCAAGGTCAGCCAGGCGCGCGAGTTCGTCAACGCGTTGGAGGAGGAGTCGAAGGCGACGGTGACCTACGCGGAGTTCCCCGGCACCCAGCACGCCTTCGAGGTGTTCGGGTCGATCCGCAGCCACCACGTCATCAAGGCAGTCGAGCGCTGGCTGCTCCACCATCGAGCCCGTTTCCTGTCCGCCGACGGAGCCGGGACCGAGGAGAGCTCAGCCGCGGGGTAGCCCCAGGATCCGTTCGCCCGCGACGTTGCGCAGCACCTGGGTGGTGCCGCCCGCGATCGACAGGCAGCGGGTCATCAGCTGTTCGTGGAGCGCATCGCGGGCCAGGTCGTCGCCGCGGAACAGCCGGTCACCGAGCAGGTTGACCACGAGCTCGGCCGAGTCCTGCCGGCTGCGTACGCCGACCAGCTTGGCCACGCTGGACTCAGGTCCCGGACCCTGTCCCTCCAGCGAGCGCAGCGTGGATCGCGTCGCCAGGAGGGACACCACGGTCGCCCACGCGACCGCCCGCCCGACGTCGGTACGCGCGTCGGACTCACCGGACGCGAGCAGCCGCACGGCGCGCTCGGGAGAGTCGCCGAGGTGCGAGCCCGCCATCGCCACCCGCTCGTTCGCCAGCGTGGTGCGCGCCAGCTTCCAGCCACCGTCCACCTCGCCGACGACGCAGTCGTCGGGCACGAACACGTCGTCGAGGAACACCTCGTTGAACATCGCCTCGCCGGTGAGCTCGCGCAGGGGCCGGATCTCGATCCCCTCGCTGCTCATGTCGACCAGGAAGTAGGTGATGCCCGCGTGCTGCTTCACGTCGGGGTTCGTGCGGGCCAGGCAGATGCCCCAGTCGGCCTCGTGCGCGAGCGAGGTCCAGACCTTCTGACCGGACAGCCGCCAGCCCGGCCCGGTGGTTGAGCCTGTCGAAACCCTGACCGCCTTCGTCCGCAGCGAGGCCAGGTCGGAGCCTGCTCCCGGCTCGCTGAACAGCTGGCACCACTCGATCTCGCCGCGCAACGTCGGGCCGATGAACCGGTCACGCTGTTCGTCGCTGCCGTGGGCGATGATCGTCGGCGCCGCCCAGGCCCCGATCTTGAGGTCGGGTCGACGTACGCCGGCCCGGTCGAGCTCCTCGTCGATGAGCAGCTGCAGCACGGGGTCGGCACCCAGGCCGTGCGGCGCGGGCCAGTGCGGCGTCAGGTAGCCGGTCTCGGCGAGCGCGGCCCGGCGTTGGTCGTCGGCCGAGCGCGGCGATCCGCTCGGCCTCTTCCCGGACCTCGCCACGTCGCGCGTCGTCGACCTCGTCGAGGTCGACCTGCAGGTGACGACGGACGTCGCGGGCGGCGAGGTCTGCCAGCCGTGCGGCGTACGAGCTGGGCGGTCCGACCAGGGCACGCAGCGCAATCGCGCGACGCAGGTAGAAGTGGGCCTCGTGCTCGAAGGTGAACCCGATCCCACCGAGCACCTGGATGCAGTCCTTGGCGACCGAGACGGCACCGTCGAAACAGATCGCGCCGGCAACGAGCGCCGCGAACTCGTGCTGCTCAGGGTCGTCGGTGACCGCCCTCGCCGCGTCCCAGGCTGCTGCCGTGACGGACTCGCTGGTCTCCAGCATCTCGGCGCAGAGGTGCTTGATCGCCTGGAAGCCGCCGATCTTCTTCCCGAACTGCTCGCGCACCCCGGCGTACTCCACTGCCGTGTCCAGGCACCAGCGGGCCACTCCCGACGCCTCCGCCGCGGCCAGCGTCACCACGACGGACCGCAGCCGCGCGGGCTCGAGCCCGGGGACCGTGGTGCCGTCGAGGCCGGTCAGGTCAGCGACGCAGGTGCGCCGGGTCAGGTCAGGGGACGCTCCGGGTGTGAGGTCCACTGTGTCGAGCGGCACGAGCACGACCTCGTCACCGCGCACGACCAGTGCGTGCGTGGCGCCCGGCGCGTCATGGACCACGTCGCCACCCAGGGCCAGCGCGACGCGCATCTCCCCCGCCGCCACCGGACCGGCCAGCTCGCCGAGCACCACGGATGCCACGGCCGTGCCGAGCAACGGGCCCGGCACCAGCGCGCCCGCCGCTGCCTCCAGCGCCACGGCGAGGTCCATCAGCGAGCCACCGGCGCCCCCGTGCTCCGCGGGTACGGCGATCCCACCCAAGCCCATGTCCGCGACGGCCTTCGACTGCTCGGCGTACGCCGCCAGGGGATCGTCCTCGGCCTGCCGGGCCGCGTCGATCCCGCCGAGCGAGGCCGCCCACTTGCCGAAGGCGTCCGCCAGCTCGACGTGGTCGTCGCTGATCCCGATCGGCACTGGGTTCCTCCTGGCGGGCCGCCGCAATTACTAGAACGTGTTCCAATATTGCCACAGCTCGCCTCCGGCGGGCCACGCCGGAGTCAGGCGTCCACTTGCCGAGTCCGCGAGCGCAGCCACGTCGCCGTGACCACCATGGCGCCGGCGATGAGCACCAGACTGACCTCGTCACGGAACCAGCCGTCGGCTCCGTAGACGCCCTTGACGATCGTGTCGACGAAGCTCATGGCCGCGAACGCCACCGGCACGGCCAGCAGGCCGAGCAGGATGCGCACCCAGACCGGCGCACGAGCGGCGAGCAAGACGGTCCCGGTCCCCGCTGCGACCAGGAGCCCGAGCAGGCCCAGGGCCCACAGGAAGGCGATGACGCCGGCACCACTTCCGTAGTCGGCCTCGGCGCCACCGAGCGGGCCGATGAGGCCGACCTTGACGAGCCATGCGGCGCCGCAGGTGATCGCTGCGCCGAGGAAGATCTTTCGCACTGTGTCCATGTCTGGACGCTAGGTCTGACAAGCGGGCCCGCACATCGCCCGACCGACCTCGACTGTCCTGTGCCGAACGGCGCAGACGCGCCGCTGCGCTATGCCGCTCGGCCGATGCGCAGGGAACGCGGCGCCGACTAGATTCGGCACGTGACCGAGGCCGCCGAGGCCCAGGCCTCCTCCTGGACACGAGCCCGACCTCCCGCCGGCTGGACGGTGCTGGACGTCGCGATCGCCGCGGTGTTCCTGGGACTGCTCGTCTCCGAGATCGTGCCCAACCCCGAGATGACCCCACACGTCCCGCTGCTCGCCCTGAGCGTGGTCATGACAGTGCCACTGGCGTGGCGATCGTCCCGGCCGGGCTGGGTCGCGATCACCGTGTGCGTCGGACTGCTGGTCTCCTCCGCAGTGTCGACGGGTCCGTTCGCACCCCAGCTCGCCATCCTGCCGGTCCTGGTCGCGTTGTACTCCGCCGCCAGCCGCACCCGTGGGCGTGCCGCCCTCGCCGTCGGTGCCGCCACGCTCGGACTCACGGTGGCGGCCTGGCTGGCCACTGCGGAGGGTGCCAGTGACGACTTCTGGCCGTGGATGCTCTGGGCAGGCGCGTGGGTCAGCGGGACGTTCGTGCGTCGTCGCGGTGACGTGGCTGCCCGGCACGCTGCCAGGGCTGCCCGGCTGGAGATCGAGGCAGGTACGACGGCCCTGGCCAGCGCGGAGGCCGAGCGCGACCGGATCGCCCGGGAGCTCCACGACGTGGTGGCCCACGCGGTCTCCGTGATGGTCGTGCAGGCGGGGGCGGAGCGGCTCCGCCTCGGGCATGACGCCGGCCGGACCGGCAAGGCCCTGGAGTCCATCGAGGAGTCCGGACGAACGGCCCTGGCCGAGCTGCGCTCCATGTTGGGCGTGATGCGGGACGGCTCGGCGGAGTCCCTGGCACCGATCCCCGGAGTCGCCGAGATCCCGGACCTCGTCGAGCGGCTCAACTCGACCGGGGTGCCGACCGCCCTGGTCTGCACCCCACCCGACCTGCTCGAGCACGACGAAGTGTCGGGTGGCGCCGTCGGGCTCGCGGCCTACCGCATCGTCCAGGAGGCGCTGACCAACGTGATCCGCCACGCCGGATCGGCTCCGGCTCGCGTCTGCCTGACGCGCTCGGCGGCCGGCCTCACCGTCGTGGTGCACAACGAGGCGCCGCCCTCGGTCTCGGGCTCGGTCGTGGCGGGACGTGGCGGACGCGGCCTGGTCGGCATGAGGCAACGCGCAGAGGCTCTGGGCGGGATGTTCGAGTCGGGGACACAGCCCGATGGTGGTTTCACGGTCTCGGCCGTGCTGCCCCTGAAGCCGGCACAGGAGGTCCGATGAGCGCCCGGATCCGGGTCCTCGTGGCAGAGGACCAGCAGCTCGTCCGCGACGGGATCGTGACGATGCTCGGGGTCGGCGAGGACTTCGAGGTCGTGGCGCAGGCGGACGACGGCGAACGTGCGGTGCGCGAGGCGAGGCGAACCCGGCCCGACGTCGCGCTGGTGGACATCAGGATGCCCACGCTCGACGGGATCGAGGCGACCAGACAGATCACGCGGGAGCTGCCGGGCACGCGGGTGCTGGTCCTGACGACCTTCGGCACCGACGACTTCGTCTTCCGCGCGCTGGCCGCCGGCGCGAGTGGCTTCCTCCTCAAGGACGTCCGTGCCGAGGCCCTGCTCGAAGCAGTGGCTGCCGTGGCCCGTGGCGAGGGTCGGCTCGACCCCACGGTCACCTCGGCCGTGGTGGCGCACTTTCGCGACCATGCGCAGAGCCCGGCGACGTCTGCGCGCTCGAAGGTGGACGACCTCACCGGCCGGGAACGTGAGGTCCTCACCCATCTCGCGCACGGACTCAGCAACGCCGAGATCGCCAGGGCGTTGATGGTCGCCCCCGGCACAGTCAAGACCCACGTGTCCACGGTCCTCGCAAAGCTCGGTGTCCGCGACCGCGTGCAGGCCGTCATCGCGGCGTACGAGTCCGGCCTCGTCAGGCCCTGACGTCCTAGCTGCCGCTGCACCCGCTTGGACCTACCCATCTAGGCTGCGGCCGTGACCGAGACACCCGCCGGGATTCCTGCCGACCTGCTCGAGCATGCCCGCGCCGCCAAGGGGTTCATGCCCGAGGACGAGGGGGCGTTCCTGCACGCGACCGCGCTGGCCCGCCTCGCTGACGGGCCGGCCCTGGAGATCGGCAGCTACTGCGGGAAGTCCGCGATCTGGCTCGGGGCGGCCGCACGCACGACCCGGAGCACCGTGTTCACGCTCGACCACCACCGCGGTTCCGAGGAGAACCAGGCCGGGTGGGAGCACCACGACCCCGACCTCGTCGACGCGGAGTTCGGCCTGATGGACACGTTGCCGGCGTTCCGGCGCACGATCGCGCGTGCGGGACTCGAGGACGAGGTGGTCGCGATCGTCGGCCGCTCGACCACCGTGGCCACCCACTGGCGTACGCCGCTCGCGCTGCTGTTCATCGACGGCGGACACGCGGAGGTGCACGCCCAGAACGACTACACCGGCTTCGCTCGATGGGTCCAGCCCGGCGGCGCGCTGGTCATCCACGACGTCTTCGAGCGACCCGAGGATGGGGGGCAGGCGCCCTTCCACGTCTGGGAGCGGGCGGTCGCGAGCGGTGCGTTCACCCCGGCCGGGACAGTCGGGTCGATGCGCGTGCTGACCCGGTCCTCAGGAACGGCCGGCGAAGAGGTCGGCTGACGCGTCGTCCGGGCATCCGCACTCCAAGGCGATCTCGCGGAAGTGCGCGGACAACGTCTCACCGCGCATGATCCCCGACGCCGGAGAGGTGCGGGACAGCTCGTCGGCGGCCAGGACCACGGCCGCGGCGGTGTAGGTCGTCTGCTCCGCCGGCCAGTACACGTCCTCGGGAAAGACCCAACCCGTCCAGTAGCTGCCGTCATCGTGGCGAAGGTGCTGCATGTCGGCGTACAGCCGGACGGCGCGGTCGTGGTCGTCGAGGCAGTCCAGCGCCATCACCAGCTCGCAGGTCTCCGCTCCGGTCACCCACGGGTTGGTGTCGACGCAGCGGATGCCGAGTCCCCGCACGACGAAGTCGTCCCACCGCGATTCGATCAGGTCCTGACCGGCTCGGCCGCGCACGGCGCCGCCGAGCACCGGGTAGTACCAGTCCATCGAGAACGTCGACTTGTCCAGGAACAGGTCGCGGTGCTCTCGCAACGCGTGACCGAGGCGGCCGCCGGCGAGCTCCCACTCGGGCTGCGGCTGGTCCATCAGGTCGGCCAGCGCGACGCCTGCCCGCAGCGACTGGTAGATGCTCGACGAGCCGGCGAGCAGCGCGTCGCGGTTGACCCGAGCAGGGCCGTGGTCGTCCCACTCCTGCGACCAGGCGATGCCACCGAACGGCAGCTGCATCGCGACGACGAAGTCGAGCCCGCGGCGTACGACGGGCCACATCCGTTCCACGAAGGCCAGGTCACGCCGCAGCATCCAGTGGTGCCACACGCCCACTGCCAGGTAGGCCGACATGTTCGTCTCACCGCTGGCGTCCTCGACCTCACCCGCGACGGTCTTCATCGGCCACGAGCCGTCGTGCCGCTGCTGGCGCCGGCACCACTCGTAGGCCTTCTCGGCGGCCTCGACCTGCCCGGCGACCATCATCGCCATCGACGCCTCGACGTGGTTCCACACGTCCACGTGCTCCCCGACCGTCCACGGCACCGCCCCGTCGGCCTCCTGCATCGAGGCGATCGACGCAGCGGTCTGCGCCACCTGCGCGCTGGAGAGCACCCCGCCCACGGACGGGATCGGATGGGAGCGGGTCACCGTCTCGTTCACAGGTCGGGCGTCTCCGGCTTGCGGAGGTAGAGCACCATGCTCTTGCCGATCAGCGGGTTGAGCATCTTCTCCGCAGCCCGGGTGAGGGTGCTCCAACCGCGCGTTCGCATGATGTCCCACACCAGCACCTGGTGGTAGGCCTTCACCAGGGGGTTCTGGTCGTTGTCGACGCCGACGGCGCACTTGAGCCACCAGTACGGCGAGTGCAGGCCGTGCGCGTGGTCCTGCCCCTCGAACACCATCCCGGCGTTCACCAGCTTGGTGATCAGCTCCTTGTCGGAGTAGATCCGGATGTGGCCGCCAGGGACGTTGTGGTAGTCGTCGGAGAGCTTCCAGCAGACCAGCTCCGGCAGCCAGCGAGGCACGGTGACCGCCATCGTCCCGCCGGGTCGCAGGACTCGCACCAGCTCCTGGATGGCCTGGATGTCTGCGGGAATGTGCTCGAGCACCTCGGAGGCGACCACGTGGTCGAACTCGCCGTCAGCGAAGGGGAGGGCCAGGGCGTCCCCCTCCTTGATGTCGGCCTCCGCGCCCTCGGGGACCTCGCCGGCCTCCTTCATCGCACCGAAGAGCTCGAGCACGTTCGCGAGCTCGTCGGCGTCCTGGTCGAACGCGATCACGCGAGCGCCGAGGCGGTACATCTCGAACGCGTGTCGTCCGGCACCGCAGCCCATGTCGATGACGCGGTCGCCGGGGCGCAGCCCCAGCCGCTCGAAGTCAACGGTCAGCACGGGCAGTCTCCTTCGCCTCGGTCCGTCGGGTTGAGCTTGTCGAAACCACTCGCTCGTAGGCCTCGGCGGTGGCCACGGCGACCGCGTGCCAGCTGAACCGCTCCAGCACGCGGGCACGCCCGGCCTTGCCCATCCGCTCACGACGCTCCGGGTCGTCGAGCTGGGCGGCCAGGGCCCGCTCGAGCTCACCGACGTCGCCCGGCGTCACCAGGTCGGCGCACTCGCCGTCCGGACCCACCACCTCGGGGATCGCTCCAGCCCGGCTGACGACCAGCGGGGTCTCGCACGCCATCAGCTCGGCGGTCGGCAGCGAGAAGCCCTCGTAGAGGGAGGGCACGCAGGCCACCTCGGCCGAGCCCATCACCTCGACGAGCTCCTCGTCGCTGATGCCGCTGACGAAGCTGACGTGCTCGGCGATGCCGAGGTCGTCGATCATCCGCTCGGTGCGCCCGCCGGGCGTCGGCCTGGTGACCAGCAGCAGCTCCACGTCGCGCTCGGTGCGCAGCTTGGCGAACGCCTCGAGCAGGGTGCCGATGCCCTTCATCGGCGCGTCCGCGCTCGCCATCGCGACGATGCGGCCCGGCACGCGGGGCTTGGTCGGAGGGCCGAACGCATCGACGACCCCGAGCGGGATGACCTGGATCTTCGAGTCGTCCACGCCGAAGTCCTTGGCGATGTCGCGCCGGCTCGACTCGGAGACCGTGAGGATCTGGCCGACGCGGCGCGCGACCTTCCCCTGCATCCGCAGGAACCCGTACCAGCGGCGCAGGGTCAGCTTCTTGCGCCACGTGGTCGCGGCCTCGATGTCGATGCGCCGGTCGAAGGTGATCGGGTGGTGGATGCACGTGATCAGCGGGAGGCCCATCTCGGCGATGTCGAGCATCCCGTATCCGAGCACCTGGTTGTCGTGCACGACGTCGAACTCGTCGCGGCGATCGCGCAGCAGCCGGGCCACTCGCTTGGAGAAGGTCTTCGGCTCGGGGAACCCGGCCGTCCACATCGTCAGGACCTCCTCGACGTCGATGAGGTCGCGGATCTCCGAGAGCTTCGGCGTACGGAACGGGTCGGGTTCGCGATAGAGGTCGAGGCTCGGGACCTTGGTCAGGGTGACGCCCTCGTCCAGCTCTGGGTACGGCTGTCCGGAGAACACCTCGACCGAGTGTCCGAGGGCGACCAGTTCACGACTGAGATGACGGATGTAGACGCCCTGGCCGCCACAATGTGGCTTGCTGCGGTAGGACAACAGTGCGATGCGCAAGTGGCGCCTTCCCGGGACCCCCCGTCCGGATTGCCCGGTGTGGGACCGCCATCTATAACTGGAACGTGTTTCTATTATGCCGGACGTGCCTGTAACCTCTGGATGGGTCCGCAGACACAAGTGTGCGGGGGAGGCAGCGAAGAAATCACGTCCGGGAGGTTGAGATCTTGGCCACCGTGAGCTCCTTGACTCATGAAGACCTCGGCTCGGTCGCCCAGCGTGACCGGCGTCGGCGCATCCTCGACGCCACCGTCGCCCTCGCCTCGAAGGGCGGCTTCGATGCCGTCCAGATGCGCGCCGTGGCCGAGCAGGCCGACGTCGCCCTCGGGACTCTCTACCGCTACTTCCCCTCCAAGATCCATCTGCTCGTCTCCGCCCTCGCGCGACAGTTCGAGGAGACCGAGGCCACCCTCGGCCGCCGCGTGATCCCGGGCGAGACCCCCGCGGACCGGGTCGAGTACGTCCTCACCCGCGCCACCCGCGGCCTGCAGCGCGAGCCGCAGCTCACCGAGGCCCTCACCCGGGCGTTCATGTTCGCCGACGCCTCGGTGACCAACGAGATCCACGTCGTCGGCCTGAAGCTCACCTCGATGCTCAACCGCGCCCTGCAGGGCGACCAGTACGTCGAGGGCGCCGTGCCCACCGACGCCGAGATCGCGGTAGCGCGGGTGATCAGCGACGTCTGGCTGGCAGCCCTCGTCTCCTGGGTCACCGGCCGCCTCCGCGCCGAAGAGGTCTCCGAGCACCTCTCGACCGCAGTCCGCCTGATCCTCCGCTGATCTTCCTTCCGCTGATCCTGCTTCCGCTGATCCTGCTTCCGCTGATCCCTGGCTGCTTCTCGGCTCACGGTCGCTTGTAGTTGCGCCGACAGGGCACAAATGGTTGGCGCTCGCCAGGGCTCGCTCCAACCATTTCTGCCCGGTCGGCTTTCTCGCCTTCGGCTCGCGGCCTTCGGCCGGGCTTGGGTCACCCACCGAAGGCGTGAGTTGCGGTGGCTCCGCCGTCGATGGCTAGCTCGGCTCCGGTGACGAAGCTGGACTCGTCGCTGGCGAGGTAGACGTACGCCGGCGCGACGTCGATCGGGTGACCCACCCGCTTGAGGGCGACCTTCTTGGCGCCGTACGCCATCGCCTCGTCACCGCCGTGGATGCGGGTCATCGGGGTGTCGATCATGCCGGGGTGCACCGAGTTCACCCGGATGCCCTTGGGGCCGAGCTCCATCGCGGCGGACTTGGTCATGCCGCGGATGGCGAACTTCGTGGCGGCATATCCCGTGCAGAAGGCCATCCCGCCGAGCCCCTCGATCGACGAGGCGTTCACGATCGAGCCGCCGCCGTTCTTGCGCATCGTGCGGGCCACCGACTTCATCCCGAGGAAGCAGCCGAGCTGGTTGATCCGGAAGAGCAGCTCGAACTCCTCGACCTCCATCTTCTCGACCTCGCCGAAGCGCAGGATGCCGGCGTTGTTGACCAGCACGTTGACCGGCCCGAAGCGGTCGTTGGCGTCCTCGACCAGGGCCTTCCAGGAGGCCTCGTCGCTGACGTCGTGCCGGCGGAAGTACGTCGCCCCCGGCCGCTTGGCGTTCAGCTCGTCGGCCAGTGCCTTGCCGGCCTCCTCCGCGATGTCGGCGATGACGACCTGGGCACCCTCGGCGACGAACGCGCGCGCGATCGCGGCACCCTGTCCCTGGGCGGCCCCGGTGATGATGGCGCGCTTGCCTGCGAGTCGGTTCATGACTGGTCCTCGGAGTGGGTGGGGCCCTGGGGCTGGAGCTGCATCACCGCGTCCGCGGCGAACCCGACCGCGGGGTCGCGGTCGGCGAAGTAGGAACCGAGGTCCCGGTCGAGCGCATCGAGGTTCCACACGTCGTCGGTGGTGTCGAAGCGCTTCTCGACCACGGGTGCGGCGAGCAGGGCCACCATCCCGCCGTACACCACGAACACCTGGCCGGTGATGCGCGCGGCTGCCGGTGACGCCAGGTAGGCGACCAGTGGTGCCACGTGGTCCGGTGAGTAGGGGTCGACCGCCTGGCCCGACTCGTCCTCACCGAAGACGTCGGCGGTCATGGCGGTCCGGGCGCGCGGGCAGATCGCGTTGGCGCGTACGCCGATCCGGGAGAGCCCACGGGCCGTGGACAGCGTGAGCGCGGTGATGCCGCCCTTGGCCGCCGCGTAGTTCGCCTGCCCGGGCGATCCGCCGAGGAAAGCCTCGGACGCGGTGTTGACGACCGCACCGTCGACGGGATCGCCGGTCTCCTTGTGCCGCCCCCGCCAGTACGCCGCCGCGTTGCGCGAGAGCAGGAAGTGGCCGCGGAGGTGGACCCTCAGGACGAGGTCGAAGTCCTCGTCCGACATGTTGAAGAGCATCTTGTCGCGGGTGATCCCGGCGTTGTTCACCACGACGTCGAGACGACCGAGCTTCTCGGTGGCTGCCAGGAGCATGGCGTCGGCGGTGGCGCGCTCCCCCACGTCCCCCGGCACCACGATGGCCTCGACGCCGTGCGAGCGGACCTCCTCGGCCGCGTCCTCGGCGGCTCCCGGGAGGTCGTTGAGCACCACGTTGGCTCCGGCGCCGGCGAGCGCGAGCGCCTCGGCGCGGCCGAGCCCGGCCCCGGCACCGGTGACGACGGCGACGCGACCTTCCAGGGACGTGGTCGGATCAGGTTGTTCGGGCATGGGTGGCCGGGCTCCTTGCGGTGTCGGTGGGTACCGGTGCGGTGGTCTGGGTCAGCTCACTCGTCGACGATGCTGATCGCCGACTTCGGGCACGAGGCGACGGCCTGCTCGATCAGGGCCTGGTCCTCGTCGGTGACCTTCTCGTCGATGATCTGCAGGAAGTCGTCGTCGTCGACCTGGAAGTGGTCGGGTGCGAGGGCCTCGCACATCGCGTTGGACTCACACAGGTCGAAGTCGACCTTGATCTTCTTCATGCTTCCTCCGTCTGGGTTTCGACAGGCTCCGGCGTTCCGGGAGGGCCCGGCCATCTTGTGGTGGTCCCAGCTGGCGACCTTGACCGGTTCCACCACGATGCCGACCCGCTTGCGTGCCTGCTTGTCGACGATCTCGCTCGCCGAAGTCACCGAGGTCACTCTGTTCATCGGCCCCGGCACCGGCCATCCGCCGGGCGACCCGGGCCCCGAGGGCGCGGATCTCCTCGTAGTCCTCGATCAGCCGGGCCTTGCCCTGGATGCTCACGCCGCGCAGCTCGAAGTAGTCATCGCCGGCCTCGACGAGGCAGGTGATCCGCGGATCGCGACGGAGGTTGACGACCTTCTGGGAGCGGCCGTAGGTCCAGAAGGCCAGCATGCCGTCCTCGAGGACGTAGTAGAGCGTGGTGAGGTGCGGGGTGCCGTCGGGACCGATGGTCGCGATCTGCACCTTCATGTTGTCGAGCAGGAACTGCTCGATCTCCTGCTCGCTCATCTGCACCGCATTGCGCCCGGACGCCATTGGTCACGACCCGTCGCTCGAGTGGCCGGGGAACACGTGCGCGTCGGGGTCGACGATGACGGCAGCGTTGTTCACCGCGGTGGCGACCTCGCCGAACCCGACAGCAATCAGACGCACCTTGCCGTCGTACTCGGTGATGTCGCCGGCGGCGAAGATCCGCGGCACGTTGGTCCGCATCGCCAGGTCCACCTTGATGTGCCGCTTCTCGAAGTCCAGGCCCCACTCCTCCATCGCGCTGAGGTCGGCGACGAACCCGAGCGCTGCGACCACGGCCTGGGCCGGGCGAGTCAGGACCTCGCCGTCGTTGGTGGTGATCTCGACGCTCTCCACGTGGTGGTTCCCCTGGAGCGCGGTCACCTGCGCCTTGGTGATCACCTCGGTGTCACCCTCGAGCACCGCGTCGACGGTCGCCTGGTGGGCCCTGAACTTGTCGCGGCGGTGCACCAGGGTGACCGACTTCGCGATCGGCTCCAGGCTGTGCGCCCAGTCGAAGGCGCTGTCGCCACCTCCGACGATGACGACGTCGCGGCCGGCGTACTCCGCGAAGGACGGCACGAAGAAGACCAGGCCGCGGTCCTCCCAGCCGTCACCGGCGGGGAGCGGGCGCGGAGTGAACTTGCCGATCCCCGCGGTGATGATCACGACCTTCGCGTTCACCACGGTGCCGTCGTCGAGATCCATCCGGACGCCCTCGTCGTGGGACTTCAGGCCGTTGGCGGTGCGATCGAGCAGGTACGTCGGCTTCGCACTCGCGGCCTGCTCGACCAGCTGCTCGACCAGCTCGCGCCCCTTGATGCTGGGGAACCCCGCGACGTCGAGGATGAGCTTCTCCGGATAGAGGGCAGAGACCTGCCCGCCCAGCTCGGGGAGGGAGTCGACCACGGCAACGCTCAGGCCGCGGAACCCGGCGTAGTAGGCACCGAAGAGCCCGGCCGGGCCGGCACCCACGATGAGCAGGTCGGTCTCCAGTTCGGACGGGGACGCTTCGCTCAACGCTCACCCTCTCGCTCGACAGAACTGGAACGTGTTCTAATTTATCAGAAGGGCTTCAACTTCGATATCCGCCAGTCTCCATCACCGCGCGTCAGCGTGACCAACACCCGGCTGCTGTCGACACGCTGGTTCTGGGTGCCCTTGGCGGTGGTGACCTGGTTGACGAACACCAGCGCGACGACCTTCGACTCGGTGGCCGAGACGATCGAGGTGGCGGCAGCGTCGGCGGTCAGCTTCACCTGGTTCTTGATCGTCTGGTCCTTCACTCCCGCCATGGTCTTCTCGTACTCGCTGCGGAAGCTCGGCGCGAGCACGGCCTGGTTGGCCTTGATGTCGGCGTCCAGCGTCTTCCAGTCGTAGGACAGCACCTTCTGGGTCAGCCGTGCCGCGGTCTGCATGCCGGCGTCCCGAGCCTGCGAGGAGGTGATCGCCCCGTCGGGAGCGGCTCCCTGATCAGGGTGCTCGCTGCGCCACCAGGCGTAGGCGGCCAGACCGGACAGCAGCAGGCAGACGATCACGAGAGCGATGAGCAACCGGAAGCTCGCGAGGAACGGCACCCGCCCGGCGCCCGTCTCGTGATCCGGGTCTGCGGGCGGCGGGGCGTCGTCGTCGATCCCCTCGCCCTTCGACCGGGACACCATGGCGGGTCTGGTCCGCTCGGCCGCCCGGGCCGGCTCGCCCACCGGACGAGGGGCAGGTGGCGCGTCGCTGAGGTCGCTCTGGCAGTAGCGGCACTTCACGGCGGCGGCCTTGATGACCTCCGCGCAGTAGGGGCAGACCTTCTCGTCGGACTTCAGCGCGCTCATGTCAGCCCAGGATCTGCAGGTCGGAGGTGAGCCACTTGTCGCCCTTGCGGACCATGGTCAGCTTGAACCGGTAGGTACGCGGCTCTGCCTTGCCCTTCGTGGACTTGTTGGTCACCGAGCCGTCGGCGGCCACGAACACGACCGCGGTGTCGGCGTCGATGTCACCGATGCCGACCTCCCTCACCTTGCCGGTAGCCACCGACTGGGCCTGCTGGGCCGTGGTCTTGAGGGTGACCTGGGCGCGCTCGTACTGCTCCTTGAACTGGCCGGTCGCACCGGCGAGGACCTTGTCGATGAGGGGATCCATGTTCCTGTAGTCGACGGTCAGGAACGCCAGCGGTCTCCGCACGCGCGGCCTTGGTGACCTCGTCGTACTGGCGCGAGAGGGCCTCCGCGCGACTGTCGCCGGGCGTGGCTGCGGCGCCCTTGGTGAAGAGCACGACCGAGGTCACGATCAGCAGCAGGGCGACCAGCATCAGCACGATGTTGGCGACTCGCCACGACGCATCTGCTGGTCCTGCTGGCTCCTCCTGAGCCTGCCGAAGGGCTGGTGGCAGGATCAGTCATCGGCCGTCACCGGTCCCGTCAGCATCCATTTCCAAGCGTCGTCCCCGAACACCGTGTGCAGTCCTCCTCCGGTGCCGACGACCAGGCTCTCTCCTGTCCCGGTGTCGACCTCTCCCGTCCTCGCATCGTACGACGCGACCCGATACGCCCGGCCGGGTGACGCAGCGGAACCCGACTTCGGGGCGTAGTTGTAGCCGCGCATGTTCAGGGGAGGCCCGGACTTGCACTTGGCCGGATAGATCGGCCCGTCGCTGGTGTCGGTGGCCGGGCGCCACTGTGACGGCGGCTTGTAGCCCTTTGTGCAAGCGGGGACGTTGTTGTTGAACTGCAGGTTGATGTAGCCATAACCGTCACCCGGCGTGCCGGTGAAGCCGGCAGCGATCACGTGCGGGAACACGACCAGCATCTGCTCGAGCGCGGGGATGTTGGCGGTCAGCACCTGGTTGGTGGTCACCAGGTTGGACAGGAAGACCGGCAGGGTGGGCTCGAGTCCCTTGAGCAGGGAGTTGACCTCGCGGAGCGCCGGTGGGCCGCCCTGGAGGATCGTGCGGATGTTCTTGTCGGAGGTTCGCACCGTGCCGGTGAGGTCGGCCAGGTCGCGGGCGAAGGTGCGGATGTCCGTCTCGTGGTCAGCCTGCGTCTGCAGCACCGTTTGGCCGGTCTCGAGCAGCGTGATGGTTTCCTCGGAGTTCGCAGCCGCCGCGTCGACGAACTGTGAACCCGAGTCGACCATGCGCTGGAGTGAGTTCGCCGTACCACGGAACATCGTGCCCGCCTCGCCGATCACCGTGGACAGCTCGGCGCCGTCGACCGACTCGACCAGCGAGTTCATCTGCGTGAGCAGCAGCTCCTCGCTCGTCGGCAGACTGGACTCGTCGCCCTTGATGACGTCTCCCGCCTTGGCGTAGGGCGGGTCGTTGTCGGGCGGCTCGAAGTCGAGGTACTGCTCGCCGACCGCCGAGAGGTTGTGCACGTGCATCTTCGAGTCGAGCGGGATCTTGGTGCCGTCCTCGAGCGCAAGGTGGACCATGAGCCCGTCGGGGGTGACGTCCATCGCAGAGACCTTGCCGACCTTGACGCCGCGGTAGGTGACCTCGCTGCCGGTGAACAGTCCACCGGAGGAGGGCAGGGTGGCCTTGATGCTGAGCCCACGGCCGAGCAACCGGTCGGTGATCCCGAGGAAGCTGCCCGCCACGTAGACGATGCCGACCGCGCTGAGCACGAGGAACGCGATCAGCCGGATCTTGACGCCGCGAGTCATCTCAGCCACCTCCCCCGCCGAGGAGGCCGCCGAGTCCGCCGCCACCCGGGGAGCCCCCGCCGCCCGGCGGGTTGCCGAGGTCGGGCAGCGGGGACGGGTTCTGGTTGGCGGCTGGGCTCCCGGGAGGACAGAGGACGGCGACGACATCCGGGGGAGCAACGGCGCACACCGTCGCCTTGAGAGCCGGCGAGAGCGCCTCGCACGCCGGTGCGACGGGAAGCGCGCCGCAGAGGTCGATGAGGTTCGGTATCTCCTCGCCGGGCGACCTGATGATCCTGTTGAGGTTGATGTCCATGTAGAACAGCGCGTTGGCGTAGTCGCCCTGAACGATGTTGGCTGCCTCCTTCGGGAAGGGGAAGCTGGCCAGCGTCGACAGGCCGTCCGCCAATGAGTCGCCGGCGTCACCCAGCTTGGTGAGCGTGGGCTGCAGATGGCGAAGCGACGCCACGATGTTGTCGGTGCTGGCGTTGAGCACTCGCGTGCCCACGACGCCGAGCTTGTCCAGCTGACGAAGCATCGTCATGAGGCCCTCGTGCTGCCGGTTGAGCACCTTCAGTGCGGGCCCCATGCTGTCGATGGCCTCGCCGATGACGTCCTTCTCCGTGACCAGGGTCGACGACAGCCGGTCGATCGACTCCATCGCGGCGATGATGTCGTCCTTCTGCTCGTCGAGCCCGCCGACCATCCGGTCGAGGTTGCCCAGCAGGTGCCGGGCGGAGTCCTGACGACCGTTCATCATCTCGTTCAGCTCGTGGCTGATGGTCTTGAGCTGACCGACTCCTCCGCCGGACAGCAGCATCGACAGGGCGCCGAGGACCTCCTCCACCTCCGGGTTACGGCTGGTGCGGGAGAGCGGGATGAAGTCACCGCTGGACAGCTGTTCGGAGCTCTCCGTGCCGGGTGCAGGCTTGACCAGGGCGATGTACTTCTCTCCCAGCAGGCTGGTCTGGCGTACGTCGACCTGGATGTTCTGGGGCAGCTCGATGTCCTTGCGCACGAGGAACGTGACCCGGGCGTGCCAACCGACCCGCTCGACCTCGGTGACGTGTCCGACCACCACGTCGTTCGCGAAGACGGCCGTGCGCGGCACCACGTTGAGCGCGTCGGCGAAGTCGGCCTTGACCTCGAAGGCGTCGTCCGCGTCGACCTTGTTGCCCGGTAGGGGCAGGTCGTAGGCGCCGTCGAACTTGCAGCCCGCCGTGAGCAGGACTGTGACCAGCAGAAGCACCACCGCGGCCAACGGCCGGGATGCTGCCCCTCTCAGGGACGGGCGCCGGGATCGACGCAGCGGAGGTTGGCTCATCATCAGTTCCCCGCCTTCAAGGAGTTGAGGAGGCCTTCCAAGGACGTGATGGGGGCCGAGCCGCCGAGCTTCAGCTGCGCCGGCTGGTTGTTGTTCTGTGAGGGGTCGGCGCCGAGCTGGTCAGAGAACGGCCCGACGATGGTCCTGAGCAGCTCGCAGGTCTGGTCGCCCGCTTCGCCGAGGAACTCTCCGGAGTTGTAGACGATGTCGCACAGCATGTTGCCGAGGTTGGCGCCGTTGGGAGTCGCCTGCACGCGCGCACCCTGGGTGTTGGTCTTGTTGTCGAAGCCGATGGTGAGGTTGTCCAGACCGAGGGCACCGATCCGGGCCAGGGTGTTGAGGTCGTCCTTGTGGCGGGCCATCACGCCGAGGAGCCTGGTCAGCTCGCGCACGTCCTTCTGCACCATGCCCTTGTTGTCGTGGACGAAGGTGCGGACCGTGCCGACCGCGCGAGCCAGCGCGGCGAGCGCCTTCGCCAGGTTGCCTCGGTCGGCTTCCAGCTGGCTGGAGACCGAGGTGAGGTCGGACATGAACCCGTCCACGAACCGGTCGTTGGCAGCCAGCGTGTCTGTCAGCTGCGACATGTTCTGCACCGAGCTGAACAGCGGACCGCTGTTGTCACCGAAGGTCTGCACGGCTTCCGACATGTTGAGCAGCGTCTGGTTGCCGAGCTGACCGTTGCCCCGCAGCGCCGTCGCGCTCGCTGAGAGCAGGGTGTTGAGGGAGCCGTCCTTGTTGGCACCGTTGGGACCGAGCGCCTGGGTCAGGTCGGAGAGGCTCTTGTAGATCCGGTCGAGCTCCACCGGCGTGCCGGTCTTCGGCAGGTCGATCTTGGCGTTGTCGGCCATGACCGGGCCTCCGGTGTACGCCGGCGCGATCTGCACGAAGCGGTCCGCGGTGAGCGTAGGCGTGACGATCGCCGCCCTGGCGGTGGCCGGCAGCTTGTACTCGGCGTCGTACTCCATCGACACCCGGACGCGGTCCCCCTCGGGCACCACGGCCGTGACGGTGCCGATGTTGACGCCCATCACCCGCACCTCGGAGTTCTTGTAGAGGCTGACCGTGCGGTCGAAGTACGCCGTGACGCGGCGCGTGTCGTCGCCGCCCTGGAGGACCACGAAGGTTGCGGCGAGCAGGAGGACTGCCACCGCAATGGCGAGCACTCTTCCGGAGAGATGGCGCATCATTCTGGCCTCTTCCCGGGCTGGAACTCCCCGCTCGCGGTGCTGGCGAAGTTGGGGACGAAGGCGTCGAACCAGGGGCCGGTGCCGATGATGTTGATCAGGATCGACGCGTAGGGCCCCAGGTTCGTCAGCGTGTCGTCGATCTGCTTCTCGCGGGCCCGGAGGAACCTCAGGGCGGTGTGGAGCTGCTTGAGCGCGTCGCCGATCTGGGCCTGGTTGTCGGTCGCGAGACCGCGCAGCTGGACCGCCAACCTCTCGGAGTTCACCAGCAGTGAGTGGATGGCCTCACGGCGCGCGATCAGCTCCTGGAAGACCAGCTCGCCCTGCTTCATCAACGCGACGAGGTCGCCCCTGCGCTGCGACAGCAGCTTGGTGACTCGATCGGCCCGCCCCAGCAGCTGCTCGATCGACTCGTCGCGGGTGGCGATCGCGCGGGAGATGCGCGAGAGACCGCTGAAGGTCGACCTGATGTGCGGGCTCGCGGCGTTGACCGTGTCGCCGAGCGTGGTCAGGGCCTGCGACAGCCGGGGGACGTCGATGGCCTCGGTCGTGGTGGTCAGCTCGCTGAGGGTCGCGACGATGTCGTAGCTGCCGTTGGTGCGGCTGACCGGGATGGTGTCACCGCCCTCCATCTCACCGCTGCCCTTGGGCGTCAGCTCGAGGTACTTCTCGCCCAGCAGGTTCAGCACCTGCACCGATGCCTGGGTCTTGTCGCCCAAGGTGGCGTCCTTGACGTTGACATCGACGGTGACGTGGTCGCCACCGATGTGGATCCCGTCGACCCGCCCGACCCGGATGCCGGCGATCTGCACCATGTTGCCCTTGTGCAGGCCGCTCGCGTCGGTGAGCTGCACGTGGTAGTCGGTGCCCTTGAAGCCGGGGAACTTCTGGAGGTTGAAGGACGCGGCCATCACCACCAGGAGCACGACGAGGCTGATCGTGCCCAGCCGCAGGATCGATCCATCCGTGTGCCGCGCCATCAGGACTTGCACCTCTCGGCAGTGCTGTAGAAGGAGATGTTCCTGAGCTTGTCCTGGATCGGCTTGACGAGCTCGTTGAGCTCCTCCGACCCCATGTCGGGCAGGATGATCGTGCCGCCGAAGTCGCACAGGTAGTACTGGTACCAGGAGCCGTAGGTCCCTGTTCGCGTCTGGCGCTTGAGCATCACGGGCAGTCGGTTGAGCACCTCGTCCAGCGCGGCCTGGTTGTTCGGCTTGTTGAGGCGCTTCATCACCCGCCCCAGCTGGGCGATGTCGGCCTTGAGGTAGGGCCTGCCCAGCGTGAGCAGGCGGGCCACCTCGGCGGTGAGGGTGGAGAGGTTGGAGACCGATGCACCGATCGCCTTGCGGTCACTGGCGAGGTTGGTCATCCAGTTCTTCAGCTCGACGACCAGCGTCGTGAGCTGTTGGTGCCGGTCGTCGACGGTCTTGAGCATCGCCGACAGGTTGTCGATGACCCGCCCGATGAGCTGGTCACGGTCGGCGAGCGAGTTGGTGAGCGAGGCCGTGTGGCTCATCAGGCTGCCGATGGTGCCGCCCTCGCCCTGGAGGACCTTGACGAGGTTGAGGGAGAGCTGGTTGACCTCGCTCGGAGTCAGCGCCTGGAACAGCGGCTGGAAGCCGTTGAACAGCTCGGTGAGGTTCAGCGCCGGGGTCGTGCGCGAGGCCGGGATGGTGCCTCCGTCGGGGAGCCGAGGCGCGCCCGGCGCGCCCTCCTGCAGCGCCATGTAGCGGTCGCCGACCAGGTTGAGGAACCGGATCGAGGCCTGGGTCGCCCTGGTGAGGGGGACGTCGTCCTTGACCGTGAAGGTGATCTCGGCCGCGTCGCGGTCCTTGAGCTCAACGCCCTTGACCGAGCCGACGGTGACTCCGGCGATCCGGACGTCGTCACCCTTCTGGATCAGGCTGGCCGAGGTGAACTCGGCCTTGTACTCGGTCTCGCTGCCGAAGGCGAACGAGCCCATGATCGCGGTCAGCGTGCCGGTGACGATGATGCTGACCAGGACGAAGATGCCGAGCTTGATCGCGGCCAGGGTGGTCGTGGTGTTCCGGGTGCTCACTGGGGGTTGCCCCCGCTCGTCGAGTCGAGCTCGGTGCCGTTCTTGAAGTTGACGGGCGGCGTGAGCGGCTGCTCGGGGTACGGCAGCCCGTAGCACTCCGGACCGTGGCCCTTCTCACCGTAGACAGGACGATCCCTCTGGTCGTAGGGCCGCCGCTGGTTGGCTGCCAGGTGCATGCTCTGCCACACCTTGCCGTCCCGGAAGATCTGGTTGAGCCGTCCGGCGTAGCGCGCCGCGCCCTTGATCAGACAGGGGAACTCCGGGGAGTAGGTGTCCAGCAGGCGCAGGAGCGGCCTGGCGACCTCGGCCGAGCGGACGATGTTGGCCTCGTTCCTCGTCAGCACGCGTGTCGACGTCTTGCCGAGGCCGGTCATGTCGTCGATGAAGGTCCCGAGCTGCGACTCCTTGGCGGTCAGGGTGTGCGCCGTGGTGGTGGCGTTGCGCAGCATGCGGACCAGGTCAGGGGCGGCCAGGGCGTAGGACCGGCTGACGCGGGCGAGCAGCACGAGGTCCTTCTGGAGCGTCGGCAGGTGGACGTTCATCGTGGTCAGGTAGGAGTCGAGCTTCTCCATCGTCTCGCCGAGCTCGTTGCCGCGACCACGCAGCGCCGTGGCCAGGGCGTAGAGGGTCGAGCTCAGGTCAGCGGGTCGGATCGAGCGCAGCAGGGGGAACAGGTCGGCCAGGATCTTCTGCAGCTCGACGTTCGTGTGCACCCGCGAGGCCGGGATCACGTCCCCGTTGCTCAGCGACTCCCCGGAGGGCTGGTCCGGGTCGACGATGGAGATGTACTTCTGCCCGAACAGCGTCGTGGGCAGGATCTCGACGTCGATGTTCGAGGGGATGTTCTTGGCGGAGGCGGGCACCAGGGCGACCTTGATGACCGCTTGCTTGCCGTCGTTGGTGATCTCACGCACGTGTCCGACCAGGGCGCCATGTCGTCGTACGTCGCCGAACTTGGCCAGCTGGAGGCCGGCGTTCTCGGCCTTGATCGTGACCATCGTGGGGTTGGAGAAGGCCTTGTTGTAGATGGCGATCGACAGTCCGATGAGAAGCGCGACGACGGTCATCATGGCGACGCCCGCACCCAGGAGCCGAGCGTGCTCGCCCCTGGTGTCGTGGGTGATGTTGACCAGCATCGCCGTCTACCCCGTGATCCGGACGGTGGTCGTGGAGCCCCAGATGGCGAAGCTGAGGAAGAAGTCGGCCACGACGATGGTGACGATCGAGCTGCGGATCGCGCGGCCCACCGCCATCCCCACGCCGGCCGGGCCGCCGGAAGCGGTGTAGCCGTAGTAGCAGTGGATCAGGATGACCGCGACCGCGAGGAACATCAGCTTGAGGAACGAGTAGAGCATGTCGATCGGGGGCAGGAACTGCAGGAAGTAGTGGTCGTAGGTGCCGGCCGACTGCCCGTAGATCAACGTGGTGATCAGGCGGGGTGAGAGGTAGGACGCGGCCAGCGCGACGATGTAGAGCGGGATGACGGCGATGAAGGCGGCGATCATCCGGGTGGTCACCAGGAACGGCAGCGACGGCACGGCCATCACCTCGAGGGCGTCGATCTCCTCGGAGATGCGCATCGCCCCCAGCCGTGCCGTGTAGCCGCAGCCCACCGTCGCGGCGAGCGCGATCGAGGCGACGAGCGGCGCCACCTCGCGGGTGTTGAAGTACGCCGAGATGAACGCGGTGAACTTGGCGACCCCGATCTGGCTCAGCGACGCGTAGCCCTGGATGCCGACCTCGGTGCCCGCGAAGAACGCCATGAACGCGATCACGCCGACCGTGCCGGCGATCACCGAGAGGCCCCCGACACCGAACGCGACCTCGGCGAGGGTGTTGGAGATCTCGCGCTTGTAGCGCCTGATCGCGCGCGGAGTCCATGCCAGGGCCTTGATGTAGAAGAGCAGCTGGTCGCCGCGCTCCTCCACCTTGAGGCGCTGCTCCCGGCCGAGCTGCTCGACCGATCTCCGTGATGTTCGCCACGACTACAAGCCGTTCTGCGGGACGACTTGGAAGTAGATGGCCGTGATGATCGAGTTGAGCGCGAACAGGACCATGAAGGCGATGATCACGGCCTCGTTGACGGCTCGGCCCACACCGCTCGGTCCGCCGCCGGCGTTGAGCCCCTTGTAGGCACCGACGATGGCGGCCATGTAGCCGAACAGCACGGCCTTGATCATCGAGATGTAGAGGTCGGGCAGGCTGGCCAGGGCCGTGAAGCTGGAGAGGAACGCGCCTGCGTTGCCCCCCTGGATGATCACGGTGAAGAAGTAGCCGCCGCCGATGCCGGTGGCGATCACGATCCCGTTGATCATCAGCGCGACGAAGACCGTGGCCAGCACGCGGGGCACCACGAGTCTCTCCACCGGATCGATGCCGAGCACCTCCATGGCGTCGATCTCCTCGCGGATCTTGCGCGCGCCCATGTCGGAGCAGATCGCGGACCCCGCGGCCCCGGCGATGATCATGGCGGCAGCGATCGGTGCCGCCTCGCGGACCACCGCGAGCACCGCACTGGCTCCGGCGAACGACTGGGCCCCGAGCTGGCCGGTGAGGTTCCCGACCTGGAGCGAGATGACAGCGCCGAACGGGATCGAGACCAGGATGGTGGGCATCAGGGTGACGCTGGTGATGAACCACGCCTGCTCGATGAACTCCCGGCCCTGGAACTTGCTGGTGAACACGCCCTTGGTCACATCGACGACCATCGCGGCGATCTCCCCCGGCCCGCGGACTATCGACGCAGCACTCAAGCCCATCGACAACCTCCCTGGCCGGGCAGCCCCCTGGCGGTCCACCCCACGGCCGCCCAAATTTAGAACGTGTTCTCGTTTTGTGCAAACACGTGACTCACGCTTACGGGACAGATCAACGATTTCCCGGTGCGAAAGTCACGCTCCCGAGCGTCCTCACGGTACGGCTCTAGACTCCGGCGGGTGAGCGAATCAGGGGGATTGACCAACAGGTGGCACGCCGCAGTCCGGCACCCGTCCGCGCTGCTCCTCGCGGCCCAGCTCCTGGCGATCGTCGCCTACCCGTTCCTGGACGGTTCCCGGGTCGGCTCGGCGGTCCTCGGAGTGCTGTCCATGGTGGCCGTCGCCCTGGCCCTGTGGGTGGTCCGCAGCACCCCGGCACTGTCGGTGGTGGCGCTGGCCATCGGCATCCCGGCCGTCGTGATGACCATGGTCGAGGCGGCAGTGCCCGGCGAGGACTGGGTCACCCTCAGCAGCGCCCTGCTGCACGCGCCGTTCTACTTCTACGTCGCCTACAGCACCATCAGGTACCTGTTCGACGACGACCGCGTGACGACCGACGAGCTGTTCGCGATCGGGGCCGCTTTCACGGTGGTGGCCTGGGGATTCGCCTACGTGTTCCTGGCCGTGTCGATCCTGGCACCCGGATCCATCGAGCCGCTGAGCGACGGCACCGCGCGCTTCTTCGACCTGCTGTTCTTCTCCTTCACCAACCTGACCAGCGTCGGACTCTCGGACATCCTGCCGACGGGCAGCCATGCCCGGTCGTTCGTGATCCTGGAGCAGGTCGCCGGGGTGCTGTACGTCGCGATGGTCATCTCGCGACTGGTGGCCCTCACCGTCCACCGTCGTACCTGAGCCTGGCGCAGGGTCTACTCGGCGGCCCTCAACGGATCACGGGCCAGGCCCAGCTCGTCGGCCTCGGCGCGCTGCCGGATGATCAGCGCCCGGGTGCGGCGGCGGTACCTCCAGATCTGGACCACGCCGATGCCCCAGAGCAGGTACTGCACGCTCATCGCCCAACGGAAGGCCGAGGCCGAGTAGGCGGTCCCACCGCCTGGCGTGCGCCAGTCGAGCACCAGGCCGATGGCCACCACCAGGAACAGGCTGGCGTAGAACCCGCCCTGGTTGATGATCCCGGTGGCAGCGCCCAGCCGGTGGGCCGGGTTGGAGGTACGGCCGAGGTCGAACCCGATCATCGAGGCGGGTCCGCCGAGCCCGGCGACCACCACCAGCAGCAGCAGGAGTGCGAGGGGGGCGTTGCCCGGCCAGACCAGAACGACCGTCCACACGGCCACCAGGGCGCCGACGATCGTCAGCACCATCGTCGAGCGGTGCCACGGGTGCGCGCCGACGAACCACCCGAGGACGGGTCCCGCCGCCATGATCGCCACGACGATCAGGGTCAGCAGGAGACTCGCCGTGGCCGGGGAACGCCCCTCGCCGCGGACGAAGAACGGGTAGCCCCACAGCAGGCCCATCGTGGTGGCGCTGAACTGTGAGGTGAAGTGCATCCAGAACCCGAGCCGGGTTCCCGGGTGGGCCCAGGAGTCCGTCAGGTTCTGTCGCACGGTGTGCAGTGACAGCTGGGGCCCGCGTACGTGACGGCGGCCGGGCGCGTCGTCGAGCAGGAACAACAACGCGACGACGAGGACCACCCCGACGGCTGCGGCCGCGAGATAGGCCGTGGTCCAGCCGAACCGGCTGAGCGCCCAGGTCATCGGCACTGCCGCGATCACGGCCCCGAGCTGGCCCAGGGTTCCGGTGAGCTGGGTGACCAGCGGGATTCGCCGGGCCGGGAACCAGCTGCTGACCAGCCGGAGCACGCAGATGAACGTCATCGCGTCCCCGATGCCCACGACGGCCCGCGCGAGCAGGGCCACGACGAAGCTGTCGGCGAAGGCGAACGACGCCTGCGCGAGGGTCATCAGGACCAGGCCCCCGAGGAGCACGCTGCGCGACCCGAGGCGGTCGATGAGCAGGCCGACGGGGACCTGCATGCCGGCGTACACCAGCAGCTGCAGCATGGTGAAGCTGGCGAGCTGAGTCGCGGAGATGTCGAAGCGCTCGGTGGCGTCGAGTCCGGCGACGCCGAGCGAGGCGCGGTGGAAGACGGCCAGGACGTAGATCAGCAGACCGACGGTCCAGACGACCCAGGCGTCGCGGAGCGAGGACCGGGTGGGCGCTGTCACTGTCGCAATTCTACGCGGGACGCGGTGCTCCCCTGACCAACCGACGTGTGGCCTCGGTCATGGTCTCTCCCTGGACTTAGTCGTCTCAGTCGAGGCAGAACTCGTTGCCCTCGGGGTCCTGCATCACGATGAACCCGGCGCTGAGCTCGGTGCCGGGCTCGAAGCGACGCAGGCGGGTGGCGCCGAGCGCGACCAGCCGCTCGGCCTCGGCCTCGAGCGCAGCCATCCGCTCGTCTCCCTCGAGCCCGGGAGCGGCTCGTACGTCGAGGTGCACGCGGTTCTTCGCCGTCTTGCCCTCGGGCACTCGCTGGAAGAAGAGACGCGGGCCGGTGCCCTCGACGACGGGGACAGCCGCCGAGCGCGAGTTGCGCTGGTCCTCGGGGACTCCGACGCTGTCGAGAAACGCGTCCCAGTCATCGAAGCCTGGCGGTGGTGGCTGCAGCTGGTAGCCGAGGACCTCGGCCCAGAACCCGCACAGGCCGGCCGGGTCGGCGCAGTCGAAGGTCACCTGGACCTCGCGGATCGTGCTCATTTCGTGGCCTCCATCATCTGGCGGAGCTCCTTCTTGAGGTCGGAGATCTCGTCCCGGAGGCGGGCAGCCAGCTCGAACTGCAGCTCCGCGGCGGCGGCGTGCATCTGCTCGGAGAGCTGCTGGACGAGCTCGGCCAGGTCGCTCGAGGGGATGCCGGCGGTGTCGGGCAGCCGCTCGTGCATCTTCGAGAGGCCTGGCACGGGAGCCTTCTTGCTCCGGTCGCCGCGTGCACCGGTGCCCTGCCAGGTCTGCAGGAGCTCCTGGGTGGTCTCGTCCTCGCGGGCGAGCATGTCGGTGATGTCGGCGATCTTCTTGCGCAGCGGCTGCGGGTCGACACCGTTGGCCCGGTTGTAGGCGACCTGCTTGGCGCGGCGCCGGTTGGTCTCGTCGATGGCCATCTCCATCGAGGGAGTCATCCGGTCGGCGTACATCATCACCTGGCCGGAGACGTTGCGGGCGGCACGCCCGATCGTCTGGATCAGCGACTTGTCCGAACGCAGGAACCCTTCCTTGTCGGCGTCCAGGATCGCGACCAGCGACACCTCCGGGAGGTCGAGCCCCTCGCGGAGCAGGTTGATGCCGACGAGGACGTCGTACTCCCCCAGCCGCAGGTCGCGCAGGAGCTCGATGCGCTTGAGCGTGTCGACCTCGGAGTGGAGGTAGCGCGTCCGGATGCCGTTCTCGAGCAGGTAGTCGGTCAGGTCCTCCGACATCTTCTTGGTCAGGGTGGTGACGAGGACCCGCTCGTTGCGCTCCACGCGTGCGTGGATCTCGCCCATCAGGTCGTCGATCTGGCCCCTGGTCGGCTTCACGATCACCTCCGGGTCCACGAGACCCGTGGGCCGGATGATCTGCTCGACGACGTTGTCGATGCCACCGCCGCGGCTGATCTCGTAGTCGCCCGGGGTCGCCGACAGGTAGATCGTCTGGCCGATCCGGTCGAGGAACTCCTCCCAGCGCAGCGGGCGGTTGTCCATCGCGCTCGGCAGCCGGAAGCCGTGGTCGACCAGGTTGCGCTTGCGGGACATGTCGCCCTCGTACATGCCGCCGATCTGCGGCACCGCCACGTGGGACTCGTCGATGACGAGCAGGAAGTCCTCGGGGAAGTAGTCGAGCAGGCAGTTGGGGGCGCTGCCGCGGGAGCGACCGTCGATGTGCATCGAGTAGTTCTCGATGCCCGAGCAGGACCCGACCTGGCGCATCATCTCCACGTCGTAGGTCGTGCGCATCCGCAAGCCGCTGCGCCTCGAGGAGCTTGCCCTGCTTCTCGAACGAGGCGACCTGCTCCTCGAGCTCGGCCTCGATGCCGGCGATCGCCCGCTCCATCCGGGCCGGGCCGGCGACGTAGTGGGTGGCCGGGAAGACGTAGAGCTCCTCGTCGTCGGTGATCACCTCGCCGGTGACGGGGTGGAGCGTCATCAGCCGCTCGATCTCGTCGCCGAAGAACTCCACCCGGACGGCGTGCTCCTCGTAGACCGGGAAGATCTCGAGGGTGTCGCCGCGGACCCGGAAGGTGCCGCGCGTGAACGAGAGGTCGTTGCGCGTGTACTGGATCTCGACCAGGCGGCGCAGCACGTCGTCACGGTCCATCTCGTTGCCGACCTTGAGCCGGAGCATCCGGTCGACGTACTCCTGCGGGGTCCCGAGGCCGTAGATGCACGAGACCGTCGAGACCACGATGACGTCGCGCCGGGTCAGCAGGGAGTTGGTCGCCGAGTGGCGCAGCCGCTCGACCTCCTCGTTGATCGAGGAGTCCTTCTCGATGTAGGTGTCGGTCTGGGGGACGTAGGCCTCGGGTTGGTAGTAGTCGTAGTAGGAGACGAAGTACTCGACCGCGTTGTCGGGGAACAGCTGCCTCAGCTCGTTGGCGAACTGGGCCGCGAGCGTCTTGTTGGGCTGCATCACCAGGATCGGCCGCTGCAGCTGCTCGGCCACCCAGGCGACGGTCGCGGTCTTGCCGGTGCCGGTCGCACCGAGCAGCACGACGTCCTTCTCCCCCGCCTCGATCCTCCTGGCGATCTCCGCGATCGCCGCAGGCTGGTCGCCCGAGGGGACGAAGTCCGACTGCACGTCGAAGGGCGCCACCCGGCGCTCGAGATCGGTCACTGGACGCATGTGATCGAGCGTACGTCCGAGCACCGACAGCCGAGCTCGCGAGGCTGTCGCCGTGCGAGGAGGTTGAGGAGCGTCGGCTCGGACCCGACGAAGGAGGGGCCGAGCGACGCGTCTCGAAACCCGGTGAGACGGAAGTCGGCCGCAACCAGAGATCCACTGGTTTCGAGACGCTCGCTGACGCTCGCTCCTCAACCAGCGAAACAAGGCTCGCTCCTCGACCAGCGAAACAGGGCTCGGTCCTTAACCACCGGATCGATACGCCGCTCTGGTTGGATGGCCGCGTGACACCCCGGCATCCGCTCATCAACTACAGCCACCCGGTGGCGATGGTGGCGAAGCGGGCGCTGTTCGTGATGTTCGGGATCCCGTTGATCGTGGCCATCGCGATGAGCCTGGTGGACTCCTACCGGCGCCGCGGCAAGAAGCCCAAGCCCTTCCCGACGCGAGCGGCGCAGGAGACGCCGGTCGGCGATGGCGCCGTCACGACGTACACCTTCGGCCAGGACCTGTACGACGACATGCTCACCGCCATCGAGGGGGCGAAGAAGCAGGTCCTGCTCGAGACCTACATCTGGAAGAGCGACGCGGTCGGGCAGCGGTTCAAGCAGGCGCTCATCGACGCGGCCGACCGGGGTGTCGAGGTGCGCGTCATCTACGACCAGTTCGCCAACATCGTGGTGCGGCCGCCGTTCAAGCGCTTCCCGCCCAACGTGAGGGTCCTCGCGTACCCCGTCTACGCCGCAGGCTGGCGGTTCTACGACCTCCGTCGCTACGGCCGCGACCACCGCAAGATCCTCGTGGTCGACGACACGGTCGGCTTCGTGGGCGGCTACAACCTCGGCGCGCCGTACGCCACCGAGTGGCGCGACACCCACTGCCGCATCACCGGCCCCGGTGTGTGGGACCTCGCGCGGGCCTTCGCGGACTTCTGGAACCTGCACCGCGACAAGCGGTTCCGTCGCAGCGAGCCGCCGATGCTGATGACCACGACCTCGACCTGGGAGCCGCGCATCCGCGTGCACCGCAACGTCCCGAGGCTGTGGATGTTCCCGATCCGGTCGATGTACATCGAGGCGATCAACAGGTCGCAGCGCAACATCTGGATGACGCACGCCTACTTCATCCCCGACGAGGGCTTCGTCGACGCGCTGGTCGAGGCCGCGGACCGCGGGTCCGACGTACGCCTCCTGCTGCCGGCGAAGTCCAACCACATCGTGGCCGACTGGATCTCGCGCGGCTACTTCCGCCGCATGCTCGACGCCGGCATCGCGATCCACCGCTTCCGCGACGCGATGGTGCACGCCAAGACCGCCACCATCGACGGCAACTGGAGCACGATCGGCACCGCCAACGTCGACCGGCTCAGCATGAGCGGCAACTACGAGATCAACGTCGAGATCATCGACGCCTCGCTGGCGCAGGAGATGGAGCGCATCTTCGAGACCGACCTGACCAACGCCCTCCCGCTCAGCCTCGCGGAGTGGGAGGCGCGGGACGTCTACAGCCGCTTCACCGAGATGATCCTCAAGCCGCTGCGCCCGTTGCTCTGACGCCCGTTGCCGTCCCTCGACGCACGACGGATACTTGGTCGGAAACTGCGTACCGACCACTGATCCCGTCGTTGGAGGGGCACATGACCACTGAAAAGGCCGCTGGTGGACCCGATCTGCCCCAGGAGCGCCGGATCGTCACCGAGATCCCGGGACCGAGGTCGCGCGCGCTGCACGAGCGGCGTGGCGCAGCGGTGGCTTCCGGGGTGGGCAGCGTGCTGCCGGTGTATGTCGCCGCAGCGGGGGGCGGGGTGGTCGTCGACGTCGACGGGAACTCCCTGATCGACCTCGCCAGCGGGATCGCCGTCACCAGCGTCGGCAACAGTGCTCCACAGGTCGTGCAGAGGGTGCGGGACCAGGTGGCGGCGTACACCCACACCTGCTTCATGGTCGCCCCCTACGAGGGTTACGTGGAGGTCTGCGAGGCGCTTGCCCGGCTGACCCCGGGCGACCACGCCAAGAAGGCCGCGCTCTTCAACTCCGGCGCCGAGGCCGTGGAGAACGCCGTGAAGATCGCACGCGCGCACACCGGACGCGACGCGGTGGCGGTCTTCGACCACGCCTACCACGGCCGGACCAACCTGACGATGGCGATGACCGCCAAGAACATGCCCTACAAGCACGGCTTCGGGCCGTTCGCCGGCGAGGTCTACCGGGCGCCCGTCTCCTACCCGTTCCGCGAGCCGACCGACATCAGCGGCGAGCAGGCTGCCGCACGAGCGATCGACGTGATCGAGAAGCAGGTCGGGGCCGGCAACCTCGCCTGCGTGGTGATCGAGCCGGTGCTCGGCGAGGGCGGGTTCGTCGTGCCGGCCCCGGGCTTCCTCCCCGCGGTCGCGGAGTGGTGCGCGAGCAACGACGTCGTCTTCGTCGCGGACGAGATCCAGTCGGGCATGTGTCGCACCGGCGCCTGGTTCGCCTGCGAGCACGAGGGCGTCGTCCCCGACCTGGTGACCGTCGCCAAGGGCATGGCGGGAGGCTTGCCGCTCGCCGGTGTCGTCGGCCGCGCCGAGATGATGGATGCCCCCCACGCGGGCGGCCTCGGCGGGACGTACGGCGGCAACCCGGTCGCCTGCGCCGCGGCACTCGGCGCCATCGCGACGATGGAAGAGCTCGACCTCAGCTCCGCCGCCAGACGCATCGAGCAGACGATGACCGACCGGCTGCGTGCGCTCGCGGAGAAGGTGCCCGCGATCGGCGACGTCCGCGGACGCGGGGCGATGCTGGCCATCGAGCTCGTCGAGCCCGGCACCATCGACCCTGACCCAGCGCTCGCCGGCAGGATCAGCGCCGGCTGCCACCAGGCGGGGGTGCTCACCCTCACCTGCGGCACCTACGGCAACGTGCTGCGGTTCCTGCCGCCGCTGGTGATGCCCGACCACCTGCTCGACGAGGCGCTCGACGTCATCGAGGAGGTCGCGCTCGGCCTCGTCTGACGGCGACTGGTCTCACACCCTCACCGCGCAGGTCACCGCGGGCCGATCGGCTCGGCCACGGCCTGGATGCGCGCCGTGGCGAGCTCGATCATGAGCCGGGCGGCCGGCGAGAGGATCGCGTCCCGACGGTGCACGATCGCCAGGGTGTCGTACTGGCGGGGCCGGAGCGAGACCCACCCGGCGTCCGGTGCCAGCCGGGGCAGCAGCTGCACGGCCGCGCCCTTGGTGATCACCGAGTCCGCCATGCCCATGCCCACGAGCTCCACCGCGGTCTCGACGTCCTCGACCTCGATCCGGGTCTGCGGGTTGCGACCCGTCTCGTGCAGGAGCTGCCGCAGCATGATGCGCACCGAGTCGACGTCGCGAAACGTGGTCTCCGGCATCACCAGCGTCGCCCGCGCGAGCCGGGAGGCCGAGACCGGCGTGTCGAGCCGGGCCGAGTCGCTGCTGATGTAGACGAGCTCGTCCCGGGCGACCGGGGTGATCGCGAGACCCTCGCTCTGCAGCTGCGGCACCGCGATCATCGCTGCCTCCAGCCGGCCGCGACGCAGCTCCTCCTGCACCTCGGTGCTGTTCGTGCCGATGAGCTCCACCCGGAGGCCCGGGTGGCGAGCGAGGACGTCGGCGATCAGCTCCGCACCGGCGTACAGCCGCGAGATCCCGAACATCCCGAACCGGACGGTGCCGGACTCGAGCCGCACCTGGCTGGCCACCGCTGCCCGCGCTGCCTCCGCCGCGGCCAGCGTGCGCTCGGCATGGGCTCGGAAGTCGTCCGCGATGGTCGTGGCCACGACGCCACGACCAACCCGCCGGAACAACGGCGCCCCGAGCGTGCGCTCGAGGTTGCGGATCTGCTCGGAGACCGACGGCTGTGCGTAGCCGAGGCGCTCCGCGGCCGCCGTCAGCGAGCCCTCTTCGTACGTCGCGATGAAGCACCGCAGCTGTTGCAGCGTGAGCATCGCCACTCCCCTCCCGGCTCGAATGGGCAGGTCGAGACGCATCATAGGAAATGCCTGTATTAACCCAAGGAAAGCAAGGCTACCGCTATGCCTTACCGAACGGCATCATGGACGTGTCACCACCACCGACACCCAGCCAGGGAGGTTCCACGATGTTCGCCCACACCTGCTCCGCCTGCGAGCGCCGTCAGCTCGTGTTCGCCAGCCAGTTCAAGGCCGTGCACAACACCGACCACGGCATCGTGGTCCGCTTCACGTGCTGGTGCGGCGCCGAGCAGCTCATGCTGACCGGCCGCAAGGCGAGCGAGCAGCGACGCGGTCGCGGCCGCCGCCTGACCTGGATCGACCCGGCGTGACCGAAAGGTCCGCACCCCGACACCGCACCTCCAGCCTCCTCCACGGCATCGTCAAGTAGCACGCGTATCTGCCGGCAACGTGGGCGCTCCCAGGACAACGAGCCCGTTGTCAGCAGCACAGGAGCACACGATGGCCGAGCGCGACATCTCCCACCACGACGTCGTCATCGTCGGCGGCCGGTGTGCCGGCACCGCAACGGCCCGGCTGCTCGCAGCGCGTGGTCACGACGTTGTCGTCGTCGAGCGCAGCGACCTCGCGGGCGACCCGTTGTCGACGCACGGCCTCGCCCGGGGTGGCGTCGTCCAGCTCGCGCGGTGGGGGCTGCTCGACGAGGTACTCGCCTCGGGAGCGCCGGCCTCCCGCGAGGTGACCTTCGGAGTCGAGGGACGCGAGAGCACGCGTCCGGTGAAGGACCGCTCCGGCGTCGACCTGCTCGTGGCCCCGCGTCGTACGCACCTCGACCGGATCCTGGCGCGGGCCGCGGTCGACGCCGGGGCCACGATCCGCACCGGCACGACCGTGCGCGAGGTCGCTGCGCGACGCCCGCGGCCGGGTCGTCCGGCGTCGTGGCCCGCACGGCGGCGGGCGACGACATCACCCTGCTCGGCCGCTGGCGTCGTCGGGGCAGACGGCCTGCGCTCCACGATGGCCGGACCACCTCGGCGCCCGCGTGCAGCAGTCCTTCCGACGCGGACGTGACGACCTTCTACACCTATGTCGACCAGGTGCCCTGGCGCGGCTACGAGCTGCACGTCGCCGCCGGTGCCTACGCCGGGGTGTTCCCCACGCACGACGGGCAGGCGGCCGTCTGGCTGTGCCGGCCCACGGCCCTGTCGAGCGACGTCGCCGAAGCCGGGGCGCCACCGCGCTGAGGCTCTGGTGGACGCCGTCGCCGCGACCGCACCAGCCCTGGGACAGCGGCTCCGGTCGGGACGGGTGGTGTCCCGCGTGCGCGGCATCGTGGATCCGCCCAACCACGTGCGCCAGGCCTACGGCGCCGGCTGGGCGCTGGTCGGCGACGCCGGCTACCACCGCGACCCGATGACCGGGCACGGGATCACCGACGCCTTCCGCGACGCCGAGCTCCTCGCCGACGCCCTGCACGTCGCACTGGTGGACCCGGGTTGCGAGGAGGCAGCGCTCCGGCGCTACCAGCGACGGCGCGACGACGCGCTCGCCGACGTGTTCGCGCTGACGCGCGCCCTCGCCCGCTTTCCCGACCCGACCCGCTTCGTCGAGCTCCAGGTCGAGCTCAGCGAGGCCCTCGATCGTGAGGCCCAGCTGCTCGCCTCACTCCCGGCGCCCGCCGGTTCCGCGGTGCTGACCGCGTGAGCAGCACCACCCGAGAAGAGGAACGATCATGACCACCACACCCGCCCGTCCGCTCAACGGCGTCGACACCGAGACGCTGTTCGCGACCATCGGCGTCGTCCGCGACCAGCCCGAGCTGGCTCGCTTCCAGTTCCGTACGACGACCGAGTACCTCCGCGGCACCCACAACCGCACCACCTTCGGTGGCTTCCACGGCGCCGGCGGCGAGCACGAGCACAAGCAGGCTTACACCGCCGACGCCGACCACCCGGCCGTGCTCGTCGGCCAGGACAACGCCCCCACGCCGGCCGAGCACCTGCTCCAGGCCCTGGGCGCCTGCCTGACCAGCGGGCTCGCCAACATCGCGGCTGCCCGCGGCATCGAGCTCGGCGAGGTCACGGCTCGCGTCGAGGGCGACATCGACCTGCGCGGGATCCTCGGCATCGACGACGGCGTCCGCAACGGGTTCGAGGACATCCGGGTCACCTTCCACGTCAGCGGCGCGGCCGAGGCCGAGCAGCTGGCTCGGCTGGTCGACCAGGCCCGTGGACGCTCCGCGGTGTTCGACGTGCTGACCCACGGCGTACCCGTCTCGATCGACGTCGCCACCGCCTGACCCGACATCGCGAGAAGGGCCGGCCCGGAGGGAACCGACAGGGTCCCGCCCGGGTCGGCCGCGTGCGAGCATGAGAGCCATGGTCCTGCTTCTGGACGGCACCATCGAGCTGGACGAACAGCTCTTCGAGGTACGCCGCGACGGAGCCGTCGTCTCCCTCGAGCCGCAGGCCTTCGACGTCCTGGTCTACCTCGTGCGGCACCGCGACCGCGTCGTGCCCAAGGAAGAGCTGATGGACTCGATCTGGGGCGGTCGCTTCGTCAGCGAGACCGCCGTGACCAGCCGGATCAAGCAGGTCCGCCGCGCCGTCGGGGACGACGGCAACGCGCAGCGGATCATCCGGACCCTGCACGGACGCGGCTACCGGTTCGTCGCCGACGTCGTCGAGAAGGACGGCGCCGCGGCCGACTCCCGCAGCACCGAGGTTCCCCGACCGCGACAGTCCACCGATGCACAGGCTCCGATCCGCTACACCAAGAGCGACGACCTGCACATCGCCTACCAGGTCACCGGTGGCGGGGACATCGACATCGTGCTGATCTCCGGCTTCGTCTCCCACCTGGACCTCGACTGGGACGACCCGAGGCATGCGCACTTCCTCGATCGGTTGGGCACGATGGGTCGGCTGATCCGTTTCGACAAGCGCGGGACCGGGCATGTCCGACCGGCCGCCCGGCGTACCCGACCTGGAGACCCGGATGCACGACGTGCTGGCGGTGATGGACGCCGTCGGTTCCGAGCACGCGGTCCTGTGTCGGCTACTCCGAGGGTGGGCCGATGGCGGTGATGATGGCGGCGATGCACCCCGAGCGGGTGCAGTCGCTGGTCCTCTACGGCTGCTACGCCAAACGGGTCTGGTCCGAGGACTACCCGTGGGCCCAGACCGAGGAGGAACGATCGGCGTACACGGACATCCTGCTGCAGCAGTGGGACTGGGAGGCTGACCTGCGCTATCGCTGTCCCTCCGGCGACAAGGCCATGCAGGAGTGGTGGACACACCGCATGCGCGCGTCCGCGACACCAGCGACTGTGCGCGCGTTGATGGACATGAACTCACTGGTCGACGTGCGCGCCCTGCTGCCGAGCCTGACCCTCCCGACCCTGCTGCTGCACCGCACCGGCGACCGGGTGTGCCCGGTTGACGGGAGCCGCTGGATGGCCGGCCAGATCGCTGGCGCCACCATGATCGAGCTCGAGGGCGCCGACCACTTCGTGTCCGGCAACCCCGACCAGATCCTCGACGCGATCGAGCCGTTCATCACCAGCACGCCCAAGCCGCCGCACCACATGGCCCTGGCTGCCGTGGTCCACGTGAGCGGACGTTGCGCTGCGGAGGCTGCTCGAGGCGCTCGTCGCAGCGGGCGGACGCCGGAGCTACGCCGCCCGGGGTGAGGTGGTGGTCCTGTTCGACGGGCCCGCGACCGGGGTGCGCGCCGTGCACTCGGCGCTGCGTGCGGCGCCCGAGGCTGCCGCCGGGCTCTCCATCGCCGAGGTGGCCGTGGACGGGGGGCCGGTGTCGGGGCCGGCGGTCGAGGAGGCGGTACGTCTCGGGCTCGAGGCGGGCCTGGGAGAGCTCCTCGTCAGCCGTACGGCGGGCGTCCTGCTCGCCTCCGCCGAGGTCGAGCTGACCGAGCTCCCGTCCTCGGCCGACGGCGCCTTGCGCGCGCACGCTTTCTCCACCTGATCGGCACCTCGTCCCCAAGGCTCGTGAGCCGCCGCGGGTGAGGGTTTCCACCATGAGTACCCAGACCGCGGCCGGCCCCGTCGATACCCGTGTCGACACCCGTGCCGACACCCTCGACCCCCGTCGTGACGCACTGCGCGACCTGCGGGCCGTGTCCCCCGGCGTCGTTCCGTTCGGCATCTTCCTCGGCGTCACCGTCACCGTCACCGGAACCGGTGCGTTCGCAGGCCTCTTCGGCGCAGCGTTCGTGTACGGCGGCAGCGGGCAGCTCGCGACGATCAGCGTTCTGCACCTGGGCGCGAGCCTGCTCGGCGCCGTGATCGCCGGCGTGGTCGTCAACGCGCGGATCATGCTCTACGGAGCCGCCCTCGAGCCGTGGTTCCGAACGCAGCCGCGCTGGTTCCGGCTCATCGGTCCGCAGTTCGTCCTCGACCAGACGTACCTGGCGACGGTCGGGCGGCCGGCGTACCGCGATGACGACGCGCAGTTCCGCCGCTACTGGCTGTGGCTGGCCCTTTCGCTGCTCGTCGTGTGGACGGCGGCCGTCGGGACGGGGATCGCCCTGGGTCCGCTGGTTCCCGACATGCCGCACCTCATCCTGGTCGGGACGGGGTTGTTCGTGGCGATGCTGGTGCCACGGCTGGTGACGCTGCCGAACTGCGTGGCCGCCCTCACGGCGACCGTCACGGCGCTGCTCGTCGCGCAGGTCGCACCCCAGGCCGCGATCCTGGTCGGCGCGGTCGCAGGTGTGGCGGCGGCGTCCCTCGTGCGTCCCGGGCCGAAGGAGTTGTCGTCATGACCACCGCCCTGGTCGCGATGGCCGGCCTCGCGTTCGCCAGCTGGCTGATGCGGGCCCTGTTCATCGTGATGATCCCGGCCGAACGCCTGCCGCAGGCACTGCGCGACGCTCTGACGCACCTCGCGCCTGCCGTACTCGCTGCGCTGGTCACCGTCGAGGTCGCCGGCGCGGTCAACGGCCTGGACACCCCGCGAGCAGCGCTGCTGATCGGGTCGGTCCTGCTCGCCGGGATCGCGGTGCGGTTGACCGGCAGCCTTGGCCTTGCTGTCGGCATCGGCGCCGCGACGGCGCTGCTGCTCGACCTGGTGCTGGTCTGACACAGGTGACGGGTCAGGCGTCCTCCCGCTGCCCCCACGGGCTGCCGTAGGCCGTCAGCAGCTCGAGGAACGGCACGGCGTCGAACGCCTCGGGGCCGAGGACACCGGACCCCTGCCACACGCCCGTCGCGAGCAGCTCGAGGGCGACGACCGGGTTGATCGCCGTCTGCCAGACCACGCACTGGTGGCCGTACTCCTTCATCGACCACTCGTTGTCGACCACGTGATAGAGGTACGTCGCCTTCGGCTGGCCGTCCTTGCCCTTGCCGGTGACGTAGAGACCGGCACACGTCTTGCCGGTCATCTTGTCGCCGAGGGTTGCCGGGTCGGGGAGGCAGGCCGCGACCACGTCGCGCGGGCTCACCTCGCCACCGGGCACCTTCACCTTGTCGGTCCGGTCGAGACCGATCTTGTGGAGCGTCTTGAGCACCTCGATGAACTCGTTGCCCAGCCCGTACTTGAAGGTCGCCCGCTTGCAGTCCACCCACCGCGGCATCAGCAGGACTTCCTCGTGCTCGACGTTGACGCACTCCACCGGACCGATGCCCTCCGGGAAGTCGAAGACCTCCGGCTCGCTGAACGGCGGCGTGGTGAACCAGCCACGCTCTTTCTCCCAGACCACCGGCGGGTTGAGGCACTCCTCGATGGTCGTCCAGATCGAGAAGGACGGCGCGAAGTCGTAGCCGGCCACCTCGAGGTTGGCGCCGTCACGTGTGCCCAGCTCGTCGATCTCGGAGAACAGGTGGTCGGCGGCGTAGCGCGCGAAGACGTCGGAGAGCCCGGGCTCCACGCCCATCCCGACCAACGCCAGCCGGCCGCTCCGCTCCCACGCGTCCGCCACGGCGAACTGCTCGTCGCCGAGCTTGATGCCCGTCCTGGAGTAGGGCTCCTCCGGGTGCGGGTAGGACAGGCTCATCGCCATGTCGAGGTAGTCGGCGCCGCCGGCGTACGCGCCCTCGAAGACCGGCATCACGAACCTCGGGTCGACCGCGTTCATCACGTGGGTGATGTCGTGCTCCCTCACGAGTGCCTCGACGGAGGCGGCGTCGGACGCGTCGACGGTGGCGGCGACGAACCGGTCGTCGTCGAGCGCACTCACGGCACGCTGCGACCGGGCCTCGTCGTAGTCGGCCACCACGCAGCGTTCGAAGAAGTCGCGTCGCGCGGCGATGGCAGTGAAGGCCGAGCCGACGCCGCCGGCGCCGACGAGGAGGATGCGCATGCAGGGCTCCGTTCGAAAGGTTCGATCACTTGGAGGCGGTCTGACGACGCTGGCGGCGCAGCATCGCGACGTTGACCAGGACGAGCAGGATGCCGAACGCGAAGATGAGCGTGCCCATCACGTTGACCTGCGGCGGCGTCCCGACTCGGGAGCTGCCGTAGACCCAGATCGGGAACGTCTGCATGCTGCCTGCGTTGAACTCGGTGATGATGAAGTCGTCGATGCTCAGGGCGAAGGCGAGCAAGGCTCCCGCGATCACACCAGGCATCAGGATCGGCAGGGTGACCAGGCGGAACGTCGTGAACGGCGACGCGCCGAGGTCCTTGGCCGCCTCCTCCAGTGAGCGGTCGTAGGCCGCCATCCGGGCCTGGACCGTGATCGCCACGTAGACGATGTCGAACATGATGTGCGCGATCACCACGGTCCAGTAGCCACGCGGGACGCCGAGGGTCAGGAACAGGGACAGCAGGCCGGTGCCCATCGCGATCTCGGGAGCGGCGACGTTGGCGAACAAGACGATCGTGAGCGCGCCCCGACCGCGAAAGCGGTACCTGCCCATGGCGTAGCCGATGAGCGTCCCCATCACGACGGCGAAGATCGTGACGATGACCGCGATCGTGATCGAGTTCCACAACGCCGTGGTCAGGTCGGGGATGTCGAACAGGTCGCGGTACCACTTCAACGTGAAGCCCTGCCAGACGAAGTTGAACTTGCCGCTGGTGTCGTTGAAGCCGAACAGGACCATCACCAGGATCGGCAGCGAGAGCCACCCGATCATCAGGTAGGTGAACGCCCGCAGGCCAGGTGCACCCGAGCGTCTCCCGGATCGGCGTGGACTCGACCCACCGCCGGCTGGGGTTGCCGTCGGACCCGTGGGCGTGGGCTCGGTGACCGTGCTCATCCGGCACTCGCATCGAGCACGTCACGGGTGCCGAGCGCCCGTGCGTAGACGAAGATCCCGATCAGCAGGACTCCGAGCAGGATCGAGCTGAGCGCCGCGGCCTGGGGGTACTGCGAGTTGGTGATGTAGAGCGTCTCGATGATGTTGCCGATCATCACCTGCCCGGTGCCGCCGAGGATCGCCGCGTTCACGTAGTCGGCCGCGGCCGGCACGAAAGTCAGGATCACTCCGGCGAAGACACCGGGCACCGACAGCGGGAGCACGACGCGACGGAACACCTCGCGGCGGGTCGCGTAGAGGTCTGAGGCCGCCTCGAGGAGCACCCGGTCGATGCGCTCGAGCGCGACGTAGATGGGCAGCACCATGAACGGCAGGAAGTTGTAGACCAACCCGCCGATGACCGCCGTCGGTGTCGCGAGGATGTGGAAGGTCTCCGGCAGCAGTCCCCAGTCCTTGAGGTTGCCGAGGACGATGCCGTCGTCCGCCAGAAGAAACTGCCAGGAGATCGTGCGGATCACGAACGTGACGAAGAACGGCAGCAGGATCAGGAACAGGTACGTCGACTTGTGTCGGCCACCGTAGAAGGCGATCCAGTACGCCATCGGATAGGCCAGCAGGATCGTGACCACCGTGGTGATCAGCCCGTAGACCAGCGAGCGGATCAGCTGCACGTTGTAGGTGCTGATCATGTCGGCGTACGTCGCGAAGTTGAAGGTCTGCTGGAACCCCGTCTCCAGCGAGCCGGTCTGCAGCGACACGCTCACCATCGCGAGCATCGGCACCAGGAAGAAGACCGCCAGCCACATGCCTCCGGGCAGGACCAGGAGGTACGGCGCGAGGCGCTTACGCATCCCCCGCCCTCATGTCTGGTACACCGGCTGGAAGATGCTGTTCCACTTGTCCAGCTCGGCGCCGGCCTCCGGAGTCATGTAGGCGCTCACCTGCTCGTAGGTGTCGGCCTCCGGGAACGTGGCGTAGCTCGTCGCGACCGCCTCGAGATAGGCCTTGTCCTCCCCCTTCGCCTCCGCGGCGTCGGACTTCACGATGTCCTGGGCGGCCGGGATCGGCGAGATGTAGTTGTTCCACTCGGCCACTGCGGCCGCGATCGTCGGCTCCTGGTAGAAGTCCATCAGCTTCATGGCACTCACCGGGTTCTGGGCGCCCTTGAGGATCACGAAGTTGTCGGTCCAGATCAGGCCTCCCTCGTCGGGGATGACGAACTTCAGCTTGGCGCCAGCGCCACCCGAGAGGTTCTGCTGGAAGACGTCGCCGGACCACGCCATCGTGATCCAGATGTCCCCGCGGGCCAGCGCGTCGATGTATCCCTGGGAGTAGAAGCTGCGCACGTTCGGCTTGACCTTGTCCAGCCAGGCGCGCGCCTTCTCCCAGTCCGCGTGCGTCGACTTCAGCGGGTCCACCCCCACGGCCTGCAGCGCGATGTTGGGCAGGTCCTCGTTGTTGGCCATCATCCCCACGTGGTCCTTGAACTTCGGGTCGGCGAGGTCCTCCCAGCTGGAGATGTCGCGCCCGGTCTTCTCCGGGTTGTAGCCGATACCGGTGAAGCCGGCCTGGTAGGGGATCGACAGCTTGTTGCCCGGGTCGTATGCCGGGTCCTTGTACTTGTCGGCGGCGTGCTCCTCGAAGTTGGGCAGGCGCTCGGGGTCGAGCGGCACCAGGTAGCCGAGGTCGCGGAACTTGTTGAAGTAGATGCCGCTGGTGATCACCGCGAGGTCGTAGCCGGAGTACTGCCCGCTGGAGAGCGTGGGCTGGACCTTGGCGAAGAACGGCCCGTTGTCGAGGATCGCCTCGACGTACTTCACGTCGATGCTGTTCTCCTTCTCGAACTGCTCGAGCGTCGGGTACCGCTTGCCCTCCTTGTCGAGGTAGAGGTCCCAGTTGGCCCAGTTGAGCTTGCCGGTGTCCTTCTTGTCCTTCCAGTACTTCGTCACCGCGTCCTCGCTGGTGTCGGCCTTCTCGCCCTCCGCCTCGATCCCTCCGCAGGCGCTCAGGGCGGCAGCGCCGCCGACGCCCGCCATGATGCGGAACATGTCGCGACGCCCCAGCCGGCGCTGCGTCAGTCCACGCAGCAGGGTGGGGTCGAGGGGGTTGCGGGACTCGGTCATGACTGGGCCTCCATTGCCGGGGTGGGGTCGATCAGGTAGGAGTGGTCCTTGGCCCAGGACAGCCAGACCTCGTCGCCGACGGCCGCGACGTCGCGGGAGCCGGCCGCGTTCTGCCAGTGCACGAGCACGTGGTCATGGGTGGCCTCGGTGGTGACGGCGTACGCGGTGAAGGTGCCCTGGTAGACGACCTCGTCGAGCCGTCCTCGCAGCCGGCAGTCGGCATCGGGCGATGCCTCGGTGCCGATCCGGATCTTCTCGGGGCGCACGGTCACCTCGAGCGTGCCCGCCGGCCGCGTCCCCCTCAGGGGTACGACGAGCCGCTGACCGTCTCCCAGCTCGACCACCGCGTCACCGTCCACCGTCCGGTCGGCGCGCGCCGTGAGGATGTTGGAGGTCCCGATGAAGTCGCCCACGAAGCGGGTGCGGGGCTGCTCGTAGACCTCGCGGGGGGTGCCGAGCTGCTCGACCCGGCCGGCGTTCATCACCGCGATCCGGTCGGACATCGTCAGCGCCTCGCCCTGGTCGTGGGTGACGTAGACGAAGGTGATGCCCACCTCGCGCTGGATCCGCTTGAGCTCCGACTGCATCGCCTGGCGCAGCTTGAGGTCGAGGGCCCCCAGCGGCTCGTCGAGCAGGAGCGCCCTGGGGTGGTTGACGAGGGCTCGGGCGAGGGCCACGCGCTGCTGCTGGCCGCCCGACATCTCCCGCGGACGCCGACGCTCCCGGCCGGCCAGGTCCACCAGCTCCAGCATCGATCCGACCCGGTCGGTGATGTCCTTGGCCGGCACGCTCTTGCGCTTCAGGCCGAAGGCGACGTTCTCGAAGACGGTCATGTGCGGGAAGAGCGCATAGCTCTGGAAGACCATGTTCATGTCCCGCTTGTTCGGCGGGACGCCCACCATGTTCTCGCCGTACAGCAGCACCTGGCCCTCGGTCGGCTCCTCGAAGCCGGCGATCATCCGCAACGTCGTGGTCTTGCCGCAGCCGGACGGCCCCAGCAGCGAGAAGAACTCACCGGACTCGATGGCGAGGTCGACGCGCTCCACCGCCTGCACGTTGCCGTCCTCCGCGGCGAACTGCTTGGCCACGCCGACCAGCTCGATCGCGGGCGCGCTCGACCCGGCCTGGGTGCGCTCGGACCCGGCCACCGTGTCCTCCCTCGGGTGAGGAACTGCGGGCGACGACGTCATCCGCCGTCCCCGATGTAGGACATCACGTGCTTGACCCGGGTGTAGTCCTCCAGGCCGTACATCGACAGGTCCTTGCCGTAGCCGGAGTGCTTGAAGCCACCGTGCGGCATCTCCGCGACGATCGGGATGTGGGTGTTGATCCACACCGCACCGAAGTCGAGCTTGCGCGACATCCGCATGGCGCGGCCGTGGTCCTTGGTCCAGACGCTGGACGCCAGACCGTACTCGACGCCGTTGGCCCACTCCAGCGCCTGGGCCTCGTCGCTGAACTGCTGCACGGTGATCACGGGGCCGAAGATCTCGTTCTGGATCTGCTCGTCGTCCTGGTGGAGGCCCGACAGCACCGTCGGCTCGTAGAAGTAGCCACGGTCACCCTGGCGGTGTCCGCCAGCCGCGACGCTCGCGTGGTCGGGCAGCCTGTCCACCATCGTGCTGACCCGGTCGAGCTGGTCGGCGTTGTTCAGCGGGCCGTAGAGGATGTCCTCGTCGTCGGGCAGGCCGGTCTTCGTCGACCTCGCCTGCTCGACGAGTGCCGAGAGGAAGTCGTCGTGCACCCCCGGGCCGGCGAGGACGCGAGTCGCCGCCGTGCAGTCCTGGCCCGCGTTGAAGTATCCGGCCCCGGCGATGCCCTCGGCCGCTGCGGCGACGTCGGCGTCGTCGAACACGATCACCGGCGCCTTGCCACCGAGCTCGAGGTGGACGCGCTTGAGCTGCTTGGCCGCGCTGGTGGCGACCTCCATGCCCGCGCGCACCGAGCCGGTGATCGCGACCAGCTGCGGGGTTGGGTGGTCGACCAGGGCCCGACCGGTGTCGCGGTCCCCGGTCACCACGTTGAAGACCCCTGGCGGCAGGAACTCCTGGGCCATCTCCGCGAAGAGGGTCGTGGACGCGGGCGTGGTGTCGCTCGGCTTGAGGACGATGCAGTTGCCGGCGGCGAGGGCGGGCGCGATCTTCCAGACCATCATCATCAGCGGGTAGTTCCAGGGAGTCACCTGACCGACCACCCCGATCGGCTCGCGACGTATCCACGAGGTGTGGTCCTTGAGGTACTCCCCGGCCGCCCGGCCCTCCAGCACCCGGGCGGCGCCCGCGAAGAAGCGGAGCTGGTCGATCGCCGGCGGCAGCTCCTCGCTGACCGTGAAGCCGATGGGCTTCCCGGTGTCGCGGGACTCGACGTCCACGAACTCCCGGGCCCGCGACTCCAGGGCATCGGCGATCTTGAGCATCGCGAGCTGGCGTTCGGCCGGGGTGGTGTCGCGCCAGCCCTCGAAGGCCTTCCGATGCGGCGTTGTAGGCGCGGTCGATGTCCTCGGGCCCCGACATCGGCGCGGTCGCGTAGACCTCGCCGGTGGTCGGGTCGATCACGTCGTAGGTCTCACCGGAGACCGCGTCCACCAGCTCGCCGTTGACGACGTTGCGGAACGCCTTGTCAGTCATCACGTCTCCCCATCTGTGTGCCACCACCCCGGTGCGGCCCCGGTGCGCCCTGCGGAGCCGTTGCGCGGCAGCCTAGGTCACAAGACAACGGAATCGGTAGGGGTCGTCCCGGCGGCACGATGGATTCCTGCCTCATTTCCCGCGTGCGCGGCGGAATTCGCCCGAGTGCGGTCCCGAGTTTCGTCCCGGGAGCGGCGGGCCGTCACGGGCGCCGTACCGAGTCATGGCGCCTTCCTACCAGTTACGCCTCCCGAGCGGCCAGAGTGCTATGGATTTAGTCGCCAAATCGTGTCTTGCCGACGAAATCCCTTGAAGGAGGTGGGCGACGCAGGCACGATGGGTCACGGCGGGGCCGAGGCCGCCCCGCGGCCACGACGGACGCGATGGAGCACGCACACACACATGAACGCCCACGACGAGCAGCAGCGGCAGGCGCGCGACCACCTCTGGATGCACTTCACCCGGCACTCCACCTACGACACCCACGAGGTGCCGACCATCGTGCGGGGGGACGGCGCCTACATCTACGACTCGCAGGGCAAGCGTTACCTCGACGGGCTGGCCGGACTGTTCGTCGTACAGGTCGGGCACGGTCGTACCGAGCTCGCCGAGGCCGCAGCGAAGCAGGCCGCCGAGCTGGCCTTCTTCCCGCTCTGGTCCTACGCCCACCCCGGCGCGATCGACCTGGCGACGCGTCTCGCCGACGCGGCACCCGGCGAGCTGAACCGTGTCTTCTTCACGACCGGTGGCGGCGAGGCAGTCGAGAGCGCCTGGAAGCTGGCCAAGCAGTACTTCAAGCTGACCGGCAAGCCCACCAAGCACAAGGTGATCAGCCGCGCCATCGCCTACCACGGCACCCCGCAGGGGGCCCTCTCGATCACCGGGCTGCCCGGCATGAAGGCGCCCTTCGAGCCGCTGGTGCCCTCCACGTTCCGGGTGCCGAACACGAACTTCTACCGGGCACCGGACACCTTCCACTCGGAGGGGGGCGGCGACCTGCACGCCTTCGGCCAGTGGGCGGCCAACCGGATCGCGGAGGCGATCGAGTTCGAGGGGCCCGACACGGTGGCCGCGGTGTTCCTCGAGCCGGTGCAGAACTCGGGCGGGTGCTTCCCGCCGCCTCCCGGCTACTTCGAGCGGGTACGCGAGATCTGCGACGAGTACGACGTGCTGCTGGTCTCCGACGAGGTCATCTGCGCCTTCGGCCGGCTCGGCCACATGTTCGCCGCCGACCGCTACGGCTACCAGCCGGACATCATCACCTGCGCGAAGGGGCTGACCTCGGGATACTCCCCGCTCGGCGCGATGATCGCCACGGACCGGCTCTTCGAGCCGTTCGGCAAGGGCGAGACGTCCTTCGCCCACGGCTACACGTTCGGAGGCCATCCCGTGTCGACGGCCGTCGCGATGGCCAACCTCGACATCTTCGAGCGCGAGCAGCTCAACGAGCACGTGCGGGCGACCGAGGACGACTTCCGCGCCACCCTGGAGAAGCTGAACGACCTGCCCATCGTGGGGGACGTGCGCGGCGACGGGTACTTCTACGGGATCGAGCTGGTCAAGGACAAGGCGACCAAGGAGACCTTCGACGACGCCGAGTCCGAGCGCCTCCTGCGCGGCTTCCTCTCCGGCGCCCTCTTCGAGGCCGGCCTCTACTGCCGCGCCGACGACCGCGGCGACCCCGTCGTACAGCTCGCTCCCCCGCTCGTCTGCGACCAGTCCCACTTCGACGAGATGGAACAGATCCTCCGCGACGTCCTCACCCGAGGCTGGGAACAGCTCTAGCCCCGGACCACCGCTGGTTGAGCCTGTCGAGACCAGGCTCGCTCCCGGTCGCTCAGGAGATCGCGGCCTTCACCAGCTCGACAACACGTTCCTCCACCGCGGGGCTCCACTGTTGGAGTGCGTAGGCCACCGGCCACACGTCGCCGTCGTCGAGGTTCGCCGAATCCTGGAAGCCCAGCGTCGCGTACCGGTACTTGAACTTGCCCGCGTCCTGGAAGAACACGACGACCTTGCCTTCAGCGTTCGCATACGCGGGCATCCCGTACCACGTCTTCGGCATCAGCTCGGGGGCGGTTCCGGTCACGGTCACGTGCACGCGCTCGGCGAGCACCCGATCCTCCGGTGCCATCTTCGCGATGCTGTCGAGGACTGCGTCCAGACCGTCAGCCTTCTTGCCGCCCTTCTTTCCCTCGGCTCGCAGCTCAGCTGCGCGCTCCTTCATCGCGGCGCGCTCCTCTGCGCTGAATCCGCCGGACTCGGTCTTGGCACTCTTCGCAGGCATCGTCGGGCTTCCTTTCGAGGCTCGGGGCTCGGCATGTCGCCGGCCTTGCTCAAAGGCTAGAACGCGACCACTCCGTGGTGCTTCTCGATTCCTGATCGGTTCGGGAGGCGGCCGCGTGCCCGATGCGATCACACTGGATCTCAGCAGCTTCACCAAGGAGGAGAGGAGCTGGGTCCCGTGAGCACGACAACGACCAGGCAGTACCGAGACACCCGAGTCGATGTGAAGCTCGTGCTGAGCGCGCTGTGGATCGCGATGCTGTTCGTGTTCGCCTACGTCGACATCTTCGGGTTCTTCCGCACTGATGTCCTGGAGGCCGCCCTCGAGGGCAAGGTGGCGACCACGACCTTCACGGTCGACCAGACGTTCCTGACCATCACCCTGGTCTACGTCACGGTGCCGATCCTGATGGTGGTCCTGTCGCTCGTCCTCAGGCCGCGAGCGAACCGGATCACCAACATCGTCGTCAGCCTGCTCTACATGATCAGCATCATCGCGTCGGCGATCAGCGAGGAGTGGGTCTACTACATCCTCGGAAGTGCCGTCGAAGTGGTGCTTCTCGCCGCCATCGCCCGCTACGCGTGGACGTGGCCGCCGCCGGAGCCCGGCTGACCAACGGGGTCTCCGGTTGGCAGGGCCGATGCATCGGGAACACCATGAGGAATGTCCACGCCCAGGCGCTTCCGGAGTCGGCTCGCGCGCGCGGTCGTGGTCCTGCTCGTCGTCGTAGGGTTGACGATGGGCATCCTGGCCGCGTTCCAGCGGCAGCTGATCTACTTCCCTGACTCGACACCGGTCCCGCGAGCCGGCGAGGTCATCGAGGGCGGCCGCGACGTCACCCTGCGCACGTCGGACGGACTGGCGCTGGGCGCGTGGTTCGTGCCCGCGAGCTCCGCGTCGGACCTGCGCATGGCTGTGCTCGTCGCGCCGGGCAACGGTGGGAACCGCCTGGGTCGGGTGGGGCTCGCGACTGAGCTGAGCCGGCGCGGGTTCGCCGTGCTCCTGATGGACTATCGCGGCTATGGCGGGAACCCCGGCGACCCGAGCGAGGACGGGCTGGCCAGGGACGCCATGGCGGCCGCACAGGCGCTCGAGGAGCTGGGCTACCCGGCCGAGCGGACGATCTACTTCGGTGAGTCGCTGGGCACCGGCGTGGTTGCGGCGTTGCAGGCGCGACGTCCGCCGGCGGGCGTGGTGCTGCGCTCGCCGTTCCCCGAGCTCGCCGACGTGGGGGCACACCACTATCCGTGGCTCCCCGTGCGCCTGTTGCTGAAGGACGAGTTCCCGACCAGCCGGTCCCTCTCGGAGAGCTCGGTGCCGGTGACGGTCATCTACGGGGACCGGGACTCCGTCATCCCGAGTGAGCTGAGCGCGCGGGTGGCCGACCGAGCGCCGTCCCTGGCGGAGCGCGTGGTGATCCCTGGAGCCGACCACAACGACGAGGTCATGTTCGGACCGCAGGTCGCGGACGCGGTCGCTCGCCTCGCGCACGACGTGAC